>NZ_JAGSOH010000011.1 GCF_018139625.1 Actinospica acidithermotolerans
CAGGAACGGCTCGATCAACGCCCACTCGGCATCGGTCACATCGAAACGCGCCACACCCGAGTTCTACCAGCCACGACCACTCGCCCAGCAAACCGCATCAAAGATCTGAACTACGAACAGTCCCTAGCCGCCAGCGGTTCGTCGCCGACGCCAGACGCGGTTGATCGATTGATCGAAATGCTGGCCGCCGCACTGACCGCTCCGATGCCCGCGGAGACCGCCGGCCGCCTCGCCCCCTAGCCCCGGGCCCAGATTGCCAAGCGGAACAGAGTTCCATATCATGGCGGAACTCTGTTCCGTTTATTTCGTCCGCCATGGAGGAACCACGGTCATGCAGTACCGCACACTGGGCACCACCGGCATCCAGGTCAGCTCCCTCGCGCTCGGCGCGATGAACTTCGGCTCGATCGGACGCACGACCCAAGACGAGGTCACCGCGATATTCGACGCCGCCCTCGAAGCCGGAATCAACCTCATCGACACCGCGGACGTCTACAGCGGCGGCGAGTCGGAGGAGATGGTCGGCAAGGCCGTCGCCGGCCGCCGCGACCAGGTGGTGCTGGCCACGAAGGCGGGCCCGCCGATGGGTGACGGGCTCGGCCGCCAGGGCAGTTCGCGACGCTGGCTGGTCACTGCGCTGGACGAGAGCCTGCGCCGACTCGGCGTCGATCACATCGACCTCTACCAGATCCACCGCTGGGACCCGCGCACCGGCGACGAGGAGACCCTCTCCCCGCTGACCGACCTGCAGCGCGCCGGCAAGATCGGTTCCTTCGGAACCATGGAGCACCTGCACTCGCAGGTTGCCGCCGCCGACACCGTGCTCTCCACCGACGTGCTGGACGCTATCGACGCGATCGTCACCCCGGGAACCGACCTCGCGCCGGCCGAGAAGAACTACACCCCGCCCGCC
The DNA here is from genome assembly GCF_018139625.1 of Actinospica acidithermotolerans. Taxonomy (GTDB): domain Bacteria; phylum Actinomycetota; class Actinomycetes; order Streptomycetales; family Catenulisporaceae; genus Actinospica; species Actinospica acidithermotolerans. The sequence continues at coordinate 914 of NZ_JAGSOH010000011.1, forward strand.
GTGACCGACCCGTCGCTGCGCCGCCGCTGAACCACCCGGCGAAAGGGCGGGCTCGGGGCCGCTGCCCCGAGCCCGCCGTAGCACGCGTGCGGTGACGCGGGATCAGGCGAGGTCGGCGACGGGACGCACCCGCGCGATCTGATGACGCGATCGCTCGAGCAGGTCCGCGGAAAGATACGGATCACCCGCGTACTTCGCGCGATACGCCTCGTCGACCTGATCCTTGAGGGCCTCGTCGACGACCAGATCGAAGGCGACCGTCCCGCTGTACTGCTGCGTGCGGACCAGGCCGCCGCCTTCGCGAACGGCGCGGCGAACCAGCGCGACCCCGAGGTGGCCGACCGGACGAACACGTCGTCGCCCACGACGACCGACCATACCCAGATCGATGTTCCCGGGGTCACCCCGTCCTCCCGGTACGGCGCAACGTGGAAGTCGTCGGTCGCGGCGATGCTGGCGAGGGCTTCCGGTGTCCAGGTGGACAAGGTAGTTACTCCTATTCCCGAGGCTACAGTCGGCGTCGGCTCCGCGCTCTGGCATCATGGAGCAAGCGGAACCTCGCTCCGATAACAATACGGAACGAAGTTCCGGATAGCAATCGGTGCAAGGGAAGGACGGTGCGGGCGCGGTGAGCGACGGCAGCGCGGACACGGCGCGAGCGGCGGGACCGCGGCGGGCGGACGCCCGGCGCAACCAGGAGACCCTGCTCGACGCGGCGGCCGCGGTCTTCGTCAAGGCGGGCGTGGATGCGCCGGTGCGGGACATCGCGGCCAGGGCGGGCGTCGGGACCGGCACGATCTACCGCCACTTCCCCACCCGGGCGGACCTGATCATCGCCGTCTACCGGCACCAGATCGAAGCGCTCGCGGAGGCCGAGCCGAGCCTGCTGGCCAGCAGCCCGACGCCGTACGCCGCGCTCGCCCGCTGGATCAACCAGTTCGTCGACTTCCTAGTCACCAAGCACGGACTCGCCGCAGCCCTCCGATCGGACGAGGCCGGCTTCGAAGCGCTGCACGCCCACTTCCTCGACCGCCTGCTACCCGTGTGCACCCGCCTGATCGGCGAGGCCGCCGCCGGGGAGATACGGCCCGACCTCGAGGCCTACGAGCTCATGCGCGGCGTCGGAAACCTCTGCATCGGCGCCGAGAGCGACCCGCGCTACGACGCCCGCCGCCTCGTCGACTTCCTCGTCGCCGGACTGCGCCGACCGAGCTGAACGCGGCGCGGCTCAACGGTTGCGGGTTCCGGGGTTGAAAAACGGGACATCGTTCCGTATCGTTGTCGGAACAGCGTTCCGTTTACTCTTCGGCGATGAACGACGCCGATCCCGCCATCCCGGGGAACGCAAGGAATCTGAAAGAAGGCACTTCCATGTCCGCTTCCAACACCGCGAACGCGAGTGCGACCACGACGGTCATATCCGCGAAGCCGGTCATCCTGCCGGCTCCGGGACGCGGCGAGGACCTCCAGGTCCGCGTCTCCGCACCCGCGACCGGCGGCGACCTGCCCGTGCTGGTCTTCTCCCACGGGTTCGGCTGGTCGATGAACGGCTACGCCCCGCTGGCCGACTACTGGGCGGCCAACGGCTTCGTCGTCGTGCAGCCGACCCACCTCGACTCCAGGTCGATCGGCATGCCGCACGAGGATCCCCGCTTCCCGCGGATCTGGCGCATCCGGGTGGAGGACCTGGTCCGCGTGCTCGACGGCCTCGACACGGTGGAGTCCTCCGTTCCAGGACTCGCGGGGCGCGTGGACCGCAGCCGCATCGCCGTGGCCGGCCACTCCTGGGGAGCCCAGACGGCGAGCACCCTGCTCGGTGCGCGCGTGGTCGACGCGGACGGCGTACCCGGCGAGGACATGACCGACCCGCGCGTCACGGCCGGGGTGCTGCTCGCCCTGACCGGCCTGGGTGACAGCCTGACCCCGTTCGCCATCGAGCACCTGCCGTTCATGCGGCCGTCGTTCGACGGGATGAACGCCCCGGCACTCATCGTCGCCGGGGACCACGACCAGTCGCAGCTCTCCACCCGCGGCCCGGACTGGTTCACCGACCCCTACACGTACAGCCCCGGCCCGAAGAGCCTGCTCACGCTATACGGGGCGGAGCACTCGCTCGGCGGCATCCCCGGCTACGAGGTCGCCGAGACGACGGATGAGAGCCCGGCGCGCGTGGCCCTGCTCCAACGACTGAGCACCGCGTTCCTGCGCAGCGCCCTCTCGCCCGAGGACACGAGTTGGAAGGCGGCGGCCGCCGCGCTGGATGAGGACGCCGATCCGCTCGGCAAGGTGCAGAGCAAGTAGGCGGCAGCTGATATTCGTCTCCGGACAGACGGTGCCGGCAGGCGGTAGGAAACGCCCCTGCCGGCACCGCCGATCGTGAAAGGTCGCAACGCCCCATGACGCAACAGCCCACTGCGCGCTTCGGCATCATGACCGCGCCCTCGCAGGTCGAGTACCGCGACATCCTCCGGGTCTGGCACGAGGCCGACCAGATCCCCGAGATCGAGCACGCCTGGCTGTTCGACCACCTCATGCCGATCGGCGGCGACCCGAACGGTCCGGCCTACGAGGGCTGGACGCTGCTCTCCGCCCTCGCCGCGCACACCCGGCGGCTGCGCCTCGGCGTGATGGTGACCAGCAACCGGTTCCGGCCGCCCGCGCTGCTGGCCAAGATCGCCACGACCGTGGACATCGTCTCCGGTGGCCGCCTCGACTTCGGCATCGGCGTCGGCTCACGACCCGGCCATCCGCTGGCTCGCCGCGAATACGAGGCACACGGGCTGCCCTTCGAAGACTCCGGCGATGCGGTGCAGAGCCTCGCCGAAGCCTGCGCGCTGATCCGGCGGCTGTGGACCGAGCCGGCGCCGTTCGACTTCGCCGGCGCGCACCATCGCCTCACCGGCGCGTTCGGCAACCCCAAGCCGATCCAGCGGCCCCACCCGCCGATCCTGATCGGCGGTCGCTCGTCCGCCACGCTGCGGGTGGTCGCCGAGCACGCCGATATATGGAACATGCCGGGCGGCGAGATCGAAGACGCCATCGAGCGCAGTGCGCGGCTGGACCGCTACTGCACCGAGATCGGACGCGATCCCTCCGCCATCACCCGCTCGATCGTGCTGCCGGTCTTCTACGGTCGTCCAGACGCAACCAGGGACATGGTTGCCCAGGCGACCGAAGCAGGCTTCCGGCACATCGTCCTCGGGCTTCCGTCGCCCTATCCCGATGGCGTCGCACGTTTCGTCGCCGATGAGATCATCGCCGCCTCGCTCGATTCTTGAGCTATCCGGCCGCGGCGCTCGGGTGCGCCTCTACGGTCGAAGGCTCATGTGACGCGTGAATCGCGGTACGCCGACGGCCCGCACGCTCAATGCGCGCGGGTCGTCTGCATGTCGACCTGTCTACCTCAGGAGGCGGGAGACTTGACCTTGCCGGTCAGCTTCTCCCAGTTTCCGTAGGCGATCTTGCGCCGATCGTCATCACTGAGGAGTGGCGTCTTCTCCAGGAACGCGCGTGAGGCGCCGCCGCCGATGGTCGGGATGTACGGGTAGTCGGTGGAGAACATGATTCGGTCGATGCCGACGAGGTCGATCGTCCACTCGAGGTACCGCTGCGAGTACATGCCGCTCGACGTGTAGGACACGTTCTGGCGCAGGTAATCCATCAGCGGTCGGTCTAGAGAGGGGCGCATCGATCGGTCGAGCAGAGCGATGCGTTCGGCGTAGAAGAGTACGAGCTCGCCCCAGTGGCCGACGACGACCTGGAGGTCGGGGTGGCGGTCGAAGACGCGGCCGTAGATCAGGCGCAGCAGTTGGATGCCGGTCTCGTAGTGCCAGCCGATGGCTCCCGAGGAGAACATGAAGTCGGCGTCCTGGTCTCCGAGGCCGGAGTAGTAGGCGTCCTTGACGGCGCGAGGCGGTTCGGAGGGATGAATGTAGATGGGCGTGCCGAGCTCCGCGGCCGTGGCCCACAGATCGTCGAAGGCGGGGTGGTCGACGTTGCGCTCGCCGACTCGGCCGAACATGAAGCCGGCGCGGAAGCCCAGCTGTTCGACGCCGCGACGCAGCTCCGCGGCGGCCCGGGCCGGGTCGGGAGTGGGCAGGTTGACGAAGCCTTCGAAGCGGTCGGGGTGAGCGGCTACGGCTTCGGCGATGCGGTCGTTGGCGTCGACGGCTAGGGCTACGGCCTCGGCGGCGGGCAGCGTCTCGAGTCCGGGTGCCGACAAAGACAGCACCTGGACATCGACGCCCGCGTCGTCCATGTCGGCCAGACGGAGCTCGGACAGATCCGCGAGCTTGTCGCGCAGCGGTCCCCCGCCGAATCGCAGGGAACGCGCAGTCCACGCGTTGACCAGCGGCGGCGTGGATACGTGCTCTTCAAGGCAGATGATCTTCATGAATTAGAAGCTCTAACACAGACGGATCACGTGTCGTAGTGCGATGACGCATACACCGAGGTTGAGGAAGGCCTCGTGGATGTCGGCGCGGCGTTCGTAGCGGATTCGGAGACGGCGCATGCCGTGAAGCCAGGCGAAGGTGCGCTCGACGACGTAGCGGACCTTGCCCAGTCCCGAGCCGTGCGGCGCACCGCGCTTCGCGATCTTCGGCTGGATGCCGCGGCGGCGCATCCTGCGGCGGAAGACCGGGAATTCGTAGGCCCGGTCGGCGTACACGGTCTTCGGCTTGCTGCGGGGGCGCCCGCGGCCACGTCCGCGCACCCGGGGTATCGCGTCGAGCAGAGCGAACAGTTGCGTGCTGTCGTGGCGGGGGTGTCGGAGATCGTGCTGGCCGGGTCTCCGTGGACGAGCAGGAGGTCGGCGCGTGCTCCGGGGCGGATGACGCCGCGGTCGTGGAGGCCGAAGTAACTCGCGGGCACGGACGTCGCGGCGCGCAGGGCTTCGACCGGAGTGAGGCCCGCGCGGACGAGGAACTGCAGTTCGTGGTGCAGGCTGGCTCCTTGGGCGAGGCCGCCGTGGTGCTCGTCGGGTCCGGCGGCGTCGGTGCCCGCGAGGATGGGCACTCCGGCACGGTGAAGCGCGGCGACGGTCTGCAGTGAGAACTCGAAGTCGCCCTCAGGCCATGTGTTGAACGAGCCGTTCAGTGCTCGGAGCCAGGCTTCGTCCAGGCGGAGGGAGACGCGCGGGTCGGCCGCCAGGTCCTCGCCGGTCGTTCCGGTGATCGAGCGGTTGAGGACCAGGCAGGGGATGACGAAGACCTCTGCCTCGGCGATGGCGTTCACGATCTCGTCGGTCGGCGGCCGGTCGAGAAAGATGTGGGTGAAGCCGTCGGCGTCGGTCCGCAGCATCCGCATGGTGGCGTCGTACGTCAGGGCGTGGGCGACCACGAGCTTGTCGTGCGCGTGCGCCTCACGGACCGCGGCCGTGAACACCTCCTCACTCAGCTCGGGAAGGCCGGGCGCGGCAAGCACGCTGCCCTCCTCGGCGAGCAGCTTGATGAAGTCGGCACCTGCGTAGACCTGACCGGCGATGAATCCCGGCAGGTCCTTGGGATCGGCCAGGCCGGGGATCGGCGCCGCCTCAGGACGGCAGGCACCTCGGGCTCGAACAGCTCCTCCCGGCTGACGAACAGTTCGTTCGGATGGCCGCACACGGCCGTCAACGGGAGACCGGCCGAGAGGATATCGGCCAAATCGTCGTCCGCAGCGATCCGCGCCCGGTCCTCCGGGCTACGCGGCGGCCCGCCCATCTCGAACACCGTGGTGACGCCGAACGACAACGCCTGGCGCAGCCCATCGTCGGTCGGATGCACGTGCGCGTCGATGAGACCGGGCAGCAGCATCCCACCGCAACCGTCGATGAGCTCGACTCCCGCCGGCGCCCCGTGGCCGACGCTCACGATTGCACCGTCGGTGCACCTCACTGTATCCGCGTCGAGCACGGTCTCGCCGTCGAAGACGCGGACATTCGTGACCGCAAACGTACTCATGGCTCAGACCCCCTCGGCTGCCGAGTGAATGGCGGCCCGGAGCGGTGCCAGCTCCTCGTTGAGGGCCTCCAGCTCGGCGAGCATCGTGCCCGCCGCCTGCTCGATCAGCTCGTTCGCGACGAAGCACGCGTCGTCGTCGAGCATGGAGGCGACGAACGGGACGTGCACAGCGGTCGGCACCGGGACCATCTGAAGAGCCGTCACCACCTGCTGGAGCTGCTGGACGGCTCTGGTCCCCGCCGCCATGCCGCCACAGGACACGAATCCCAGCGGCTTGCGACGCCACTCGTGGAAGAGGTAGTCGAGCGCGTTCTTTAGCGGGGCCAGGTATCCGTAGTTGTACTCGGCGGTCACGATGACTATCGCGTCGGCGGCTTCGACGGTCGCGCTCCACGCAAGCGCGTGCTCCTTCGTGTACTGACGCATGAACGGCGCACCGGGCTCGTCGAACAGCGGCAGGTCGAGCTCGGCCAGATCGGCGATCTCGACCTCGAAGCGGCCGTCCGCGACCGCGCGTGCCGCGAACCATTGAGCCACCGGCAGTCCGACCCGGCCCGGCCCGGTACTGCCGATCACAATCAGGAGCTTGGACATTCACGAATCCCGTCAGAGTAGTCGGTTATATCAGCGGTCGGGCAAGACTGAGCGAGAACCACACGATCTTTCCGGGCTCCTCGCGCGGCGGGATCGCACCCGGCCTGCATCCCCATTCATGGGAGAGCTCTTCCACGAGGAACAGGCCGCGGCCGTCTTCGCTGTCCACGTCCACGTGCTTGACTGTGGGCAGTGTCAGGCTGCTGTCCCACACCTCGACGCGTAGCCGCGTCGCGGCGGCGGTGGCGCGCACGACGATCGTGGAGACGCGCTCGCCGGGCAGCGGCACGGGCGGCCCGGTGACGCGGCCGGATGCGATCGCGGCGTTCGTGACCAGTTCCGAGACCAGAAGCAGCGCGATCTCGATGCTCTCCTCGTCCGCATCCCAGTGGTCCAGGACTCCTCCGAGCCAGCCGCGGGAGAGTCCGGTCACGCCGGGAATCGCGGCGAAATCGGCCTGTGACGACAGACGGCGATCGATCGGGCGCGGCAGGCGCGAGGCAACCGGGCAACCGGTCGTCTTGTTCGCTCTGGTGACCAGTGCGATCGCCTTCTCGCTCATGAAATCGAGTCTGATCCTGCTTCGCGCGGGGGCCAACACCGTCTCGGTACTGCGGCGATACGCGAGCGGCATCGATCGACGGCCCGGCCCGACGGGTCTACAGTGGGGGCGTGGAGTTACGCGAACTGCGGTATTTCGTCGCGGTCGCCGAGGAACTGCACTTCGGCAAGGCCGCCGAGCGGCTGGGAATCGCCCAGCCGCCGGTCTCGCGCGCCATCGCCCGGCTTGAGCGGCAGTTCGGCGTCGCGCTGTTCGAGCGCACCAGCCGGAAGGTCACGCTCACCGAGGCCGGGGCCGTCCTGCTCGCCGAGGCACGCACGATCCTCAGCACGGTCGCCGCAGCCGAACGGCGTACGCGGGAGGCCGCGGACAAGCGCCCCCGGCTCGTGCTCGCCGTGAAGTGAGGCCGACGCACAGCTTGTCCCACACCTGCGTATAGCCCAGATCCGCGAACAACGCGGCGGCCAGGAGCAGATAGACCACCACCCGCGCGGGCAGCACCCGCACCCGCGACTGCACCCTCCCGGTACTTTCGAGCACGTCATCGACCATCTCGAACGGAACGAGACGAGTCAGCTCACCGAGATGCCCGGGCGCGAACGCCCCGCCCGCTACCCGAATCGAACGCGATGTGGAAACCTGGTCCAACAGCGGAGCCCCTGTTCCGAGGATGTCTTGGAGTGACAGCCCTCTTCTACAGGAGCTCCGCTGCCTTGCCTACCGACAGGCCTAGACACGCACCCACCACGCCTAACTGAACGGCGTTGGGCCTAGAAGCCCGGTCGATAGAGCGCGCCCCGGCTCGAAGCACCACCTGATCGTGGAGGGCTGGGCCATCCCGCTGGCAGCCAGCCTCACTGGCGGCAACCGGCACGACAGCACTCAGCTGTTCCCGCTGATCGACGCGATACCCAGGGTCCGCACTGGCGGCCGCGGTCGCCCTCGCAGCAGGCCGAAGACCCTGTACGCCGACCGCGGCTACGACTACCCCGTCTTCCGTCGCAGGCTGTGGCGCCGCGGTATCCAGCCGAAGATCGCCAAGCGCGGCGCCCCGCACGGCTCCGGCCTGGGCAAGGTCCGCGTCGTCGAGCGCACCTTCGCTTGGCTGCACGGCATGCGCCGTCTCCGGGTCCGCTACGAACGCCGGGCCGACATCCACGAAGCCTTCCTCAAGCTCGGTGTATGCGTCATCGCACTACGACACGTGATCCGTCTGTGTTGGACACTCGACCCGCGGCTTTCCGAACACCTCGATCTCCGTTGGCTTTGACGACTGGTCCGTCGACCCAGCCGGCCGTGACCGCGTGCCGGGTTCGGCGGGCACGGCCACGGCCGGCGGGTGAGACGTCCGTTTACACGGGCGGGGTGCCGGCGATGCTGAACAGGTCCTGGGTGGTCCAGTTGCCGCCGATGCCGGGCAGGAAGGTTTCCTGAAGTTCGTCGGTCCCTTCGTCGACCGTGTAGAGGCTGGTCCAGGTCAAGCCGCCGTTGGCCGCGTAGTGGACGAGCGGGGACACGGTCTGGCTGGCCGCCGGGGTGCCGTAGTTGGTCGACAGGTTCTGGAATCTCCAGGCGCCGCCGATGGCCGGCAGGTAGGCCTCGTCCACACCGCCGGTGGACTTGTCGAGGTAGTAGACGCTGGTGTAGCCGGTGTGGTAGAGCGCGGCTGGCGCCGTGGGGTTGCCTGTGGCCCAATCCTGGTCCGCAGCCGGGACGTGGTAGTTGGCTGTCAGGTCCTGGGTGGTCCAGTTATCGCCGATGGCCGGCAGGAAGGTCTCCCGCACGTCGCCGCTGCCGCTGTCGACTGTGAAGACGCTGGTGTAACCGTCGTGGAAGACGGCCGTCGGCGTGGTGACCGTGGGCGGGATGTGAAGGTTCGCCGACAGGTCCTGAGTGATCCACTTGCCGCCCATCGCCGACAGGTACGTCTCCTGCAGGTCACCATTCGCGTCGATGGTATAGACGCTGGTGTAGCCGTCATGGAAGATCGCGACCGGGGATGACCCCGGCAGGACTTTCGGGGTGCCGGAAGCAAGCGACAGGCTCTGGGTGTGCCACGCGTCGCCGGGGAAGCCGGCTGCGGGCAGATAAGTCTCCTGCAGTTCGCCGTCCGCGTCCACGGTGTAGACACTGGCGTACCCGTCGTGGAACAAGCTGGACGGGGACGTGTCCGCCATGACCACCGGGGTCCCGGCGTCCTTAGTCAGGTCCTGGCTGAGCCAGGTGTCACCGAGGGCCCGCAGATACGTCTCCTGCAAGTCGCCGCTGCCGTCATCGACCGTGTAGACGCTGTCGAACCCGTCGTGGAACAGCGCCGAGGGCGCGGAACCGCCCGCCACGCCGGGGGACTTGGTCTGCGACGTCAGGTCCTGGGTAGCCCACTTCGCGCCCATGGCCGGCAGGTAGGTCTCCCACAAGTCGTTGATGCCGTCGACGGTGTAGGCACTGGTGTAGCCGTCGTGGTCCACCGTCCAACTCGACTGGGACGATTGCTGGACGGCGACGGTCGCGGTGCCGTACTTGGCTGACAGATCCTGGGTGACCCACGCATTACCGGGGAACCCGGTGTTGGGCAGGTAGGTCTCCTGCAGGTCGTTGTTCAGCTCGTTGATCGTGTAGACGCTGGTCCAGTCGAGGTTGCCGCCGGCGTCCGGGTGCAACAGCACGATGGGGGTCTGATCGGTGGCCGGGGTGCCGTAGCCGGCCGAGAGGCTCTGGGTCTTCCATGGGTTGCCGATGGAGTCCAGGTAAGTCTCCTGCAACTGGTCGCTGCCCTGGTCGACGGTGTAGACGCTGGTGAAGTTCATGTGGACCAGGGCCACCGGCGCCGTTCCCGGCGCTACCGCCGGCGTCGCGTATGTCGCCGACAGGTCCTGGGTGACCCAGGGGTCACCGGGGAAGCTGGCGTTCGGCAGGTAAGTCTCGTCGAGGTGCCGATTCGACTGATCGACGGTGTACACACTGGTGAATCCGCAGGCCGCGGTCGCCCCGGACGCCCCTGCGGAGTGCATCACCGCGGTCGGCGTGGTGTCGGTCTTCGGGGTGCCGAAGTTGGCCGACAGGTCCTGGGAGCGCCAAGGATCGCCGATGGCCTGCAGGTACGTCTCTTGCAGATCATGATTGGCCGCGTCGACGGTGTAAATGCTCGAGAAGCCGCAGTGCACGATCGCCACCGGGGAGGTTCCTGGCTGGACCTGCGGAATGCCGTAGTTCACCGACAGATCCTGTGTCGTCCAGTCGTCTCCGAGGACCGGCAGGTAGGTTTCCTGCAGATCACCATTGCGGTCCACCGTGTATACGCTGGTGAAGCCGCACGTCGACGCCGACCCGGTCGCTCCGGCGGAATGCACGAGCGCGGTCGGAGTCTCATCGGTCGGCGGGGTGCCGTAGGCCGAGAGGTCTTGCGTCGTCCAGTTGCCCCCGATGGCCGGCAGGTATGTCTCCTGCAGATCGCCGTTGGCGGCATCGACCGTGTAGACGCTGGTGTAGCCGCAATGCACGATCGAAACCGGCGCGGTACCCGGCATCACCGCCGGGGTCCCGGACTCGGCCGACAAGTCCTGGGTGCTCCAGTCGGCGCCCATATCGGTCAGGTAGCTCTCCCGTAAATGGCCGTTGGCCGAGTCCACCGTGTAAACGCTGGAGAAGCCACTGGCTGCCGCACCGGTTGCTCCCGCGGCATGGACCACCGCGGGCCCGGCGGCATTCGGCGTCACCCCCGCGGCGGAGCCCGCACCGCCGGAATCGCCGGTGTACCCGGCCGAAACGATGTTGGCCTGGACCGAGGCGTCGGCCGCGTCGGAGGGGTAGCCCGCGGTCATGACGCCCTCGAAGAACGAGCCGACGGCCCAGTTGCTGTTGTCACCGCCGGTGCCCAGGACGATCGCGCCTTCCTGCTGCATCGGCTTGTAGCCGCCACCCGAAGGAGCAGGGTCCGGCAGGCCCCCGTCCCACCACGTACTCAGGCCCCCTGATTGCGCGTTCCCGCCTCTGAGCGAGTAGGTGGTCTGCCCGTCGTTCTTCAGCATCGCGGTGACGAAGTCGTCGCCGATCAGGCCGGTGTTGGCCGTGTTCGACCCGTTCCCGCCCTGGAACAGGCCGTTCTCCAGATCGGCCTCGACCCAGGGGCCGCCACCGGTGCACGGCGGGAAATAGCATGTGGTGCTGAAGTTGACCGCGTCCATGTGCCCGTTGCCGGTGTCGCGCGTGTTGGTCTCGGCGTTGCCGAAGTCGAAGCAGCAGCCGTCGTTGACGTGCGTGCCGCTGGCCACCATGTACATGCCCTCGGGTTCACCGTTTGTTGCGATGCCGGTCGTGTTGTTGTCCCGATAACCGATCTGCCCGGTGAAGTCGATGCCGTAAGCCTTGTGGCCGTTCACGGTGACGGGCAGGGCTGTGGCGCTGGCGGGGCCATCCGCCCCGGCGGCCCCGCCGGCCCCCTCGACCGTGAGGTCGTTCTCCTGGGGCGATTGGTCGTAGACCCGGGTGATCGTGCAGGTGGTGCCGTTGCAGAAGTTGTCTTGCTGCGAGGCGTCGACGTAGCCGCCTATCGCCAACAGACCGATGTCGGCCGCCGCGTTGTCCGAGGCGCGCTGCACCTGGTAGAGCGGGCCGCCGTAGTAGGAGAACAGCGCGCGGACCGTGCTGTACGAAGCCGTGCAGGGGGCGCCATCGTTGTCGTACACGTCGCAGGGCAGCGGCCCCGCCGCGGGGAGGTTGGAATCATACGTGACCACCCTGCCGGGGAGGAGCTCCTCCATCTCGATCCACTCTTCGCCGATCGCACTGACGGTGTTGGCGAACGTGGGCCCGAACCATGTTCCGAACCTCGGCGATACATAGTTGTACAGCCAACGCCCGAAGTTCCCTATGTACGTCGGGAGGCTCGTCTTGAAGAACGGGCTGCCGTACTTCTCCCAGAGATAGCCGGAGAGAGCGCCAGCCGACGTCTTGATGAGAATATCGGTCCAAGCCGTCGAGGTCCCGAGGTCGTTATCCCAATAGTGCTGCCAGACCGACTGGAAGAAGCCCCCTGTCGCACCGCCGATCGGAGTGCAGACGAGCGGGATCACGGCGGACCCGACCCCGGTAACCGTCAGGCCCGTGATACATGCGCCCCTGGCCGCGAACCAGGCCGCGGTGGAAAGCACCACCCCGAGTGTCTCTTGCCACGTGGTCTGGTTCGTCTGAACATCTGGGCCCGTCACGGTGAGGTTCACGCCGGAGCCGTCGGAGGTCATGCTCGCCGACAAGTCGGTCTCCACCCAGCCCGACGTCACGGCGCCAGTGCCACCGTACTCCTCGACCTCTCGTTTGACCTGATCGCTCAGGCTGACGTGCTCCCTGGCGTCCTCCGTGTTGACCTGACTCACGGCCTCCTGCAAGGAGGACGCGTCGATGCCGATGTCCGACGCGCTCAGGGTGAGCGTGAAACTTGCGTCGGCCGCCCGCGCAGGTGGCACTGTGATGAGCCCCGTCACGAGCAGCAGTGCTGCCAGGATCGCGACCGGGCGATGATAGCTCCCGAAGGGCCGTCTTATCCCTCGGTTTATTCGCACCGCGATTCTCCATTCTCCTGTGATTAACAAAGGGGCTAGGCCGATTTGCAGCCCGCAGGGTGGTCGGCGGCCGCGATACGCCGAATTAGCCGCCGTACTTCCTGTCGGTCGATCGACCGCGCTGTGGAGCGTTTTGCCGACCATCGCTGGACGCTGCGCTACGCGAACGGGCACATCAGGGCCCGTGGAGCGGAGCATGTGGATCGAGTCAGGGCTCAAGAGCCTGTCGGCTCTCGATCCGCCCGCGCTGCCGGCTCGCCGCGGTCGGCACGAGCTGTCAGAGAGGCCGCGAGGAAGATCTGCGGCATACTCGCAGTGGTGCGGCAGAGGCATAGCAGGGCTTTTGTTTTGTCGGGCAAACCACACCGGACACGGAGCCGCCGCCGCTCCGAGGAGAAGGAAGGCGGCGGGCGCGGGGTCCGGGTCTGCTGGTTCTGGGCGCTATTCGGCGATGGGGTAGCGGGGGGTCTGCGGGCCTTCGATGGTGATCCACTGGATCTCGGTGAACTCGGTGAGTCCGGCGCGGCCTCCCGAGCGGCCGTAGCCGCTGTTCTTCACGCCGCCGAACGGGGCCTGGGGCTCGTCGTCGAGGGTGACCCCGTTGACATGGCACATCCCTGTGTTGATGCGCTTGGCCAGATCGAGGGCGAGGGCGACATCGCGGCTGAAGACCGCCGAGGTGAGGCCGTAGTCGTTGTCGTTGGCCACACGCAGGGCCTCCTCCGGCCCGTCCACGGGCACGATGGTGACCATGGGACCGAACGATTCCTCACGGTAGACGCGCATTTCCGCCGTGACGTCGGCGAGCACGGTCGGGACGAAGCACGGACCGTCGGCCGTGCCACCGGCCAGAACTCGCGCCCCATGCGTGCGGGCATCCTCGGTCAGTTCGGTGAGCCGTTGCAGAGACGCGGTGTTGACCACGGGGCCGATGACGGTGCCGGGCTCACGCGGGTCACCGTAGGCGATGCCGGTGGCGACCTTCGCGAGGCGCTGTGCGAACTCCTCGGCGATGGCCCGGTCCACCACCACCCGCTCCGTCGACAGGCAGCCCTGGCCGGAGTTGGCGAAAGCTCCGAAGGCCACGGCGCTGACGGCGTGCTCAAGGTCGGCGTCGGCCAGTATGATCACGGGAGCCTTTCCACCGAGTTCGAGCACGGCCTGCTTCATGTGCGCGGCGGACTTCTCCCCGATCATCCGTCCGATCCGGGTCGAGCCGGTGAAGTGCACCCGCCGCACCGCGGGGTGGGCAATCAGCGCGTCCACGACCTCGGGAGCGTTCCGCGGCGCGTTGGTCACCAGGTTGAACACGCCCTCGGGCAGCCCGGCCTCGGCGAAGCACTCGGCCACGAGGCCGTGGGTGCGCGGTGTCTGCTCAGATGCCTTCACCACGACGGTGTTGCCCAGCGCGAGGGCGGCCGGGACCGAACTGCCGACCAGGAGCGCGGGAGCGTTCCACGGGACGATGCTCGCGACCACGCCGACCGGCCGGCGGATCGCCAGCGAGGTCCGGCCCGGGTTGTCGGACGGGATCACCTCGCCGGTCAGTCCCTCGTAGACCGCGGTGGCGGCGTACCGCAGTTTCCCCGCGAGCGAGCGCGCGTTGTACGCGCCCCACGCCGCGGGGCCGCCCATCTCTGCCGTAGTCCACTCAGCCAGTTCCCCGGCCCTGGCCTCCAGCGCGGCCGCAGCGGCGAGCAGGTACCGGCTGCGCTCGGCCGGCAGCAGCGCCGACCACTTCTGGAAGGCGGCGTCGGCGGCGTCCACCGCGCGCACGACGTCGGCCGGCGCGGCGGCGGCGGCCGTTGAGGCGACCGCGCCGGTGAAGGGATCCCGAACCTCGTAGGTCGCGCCGCCCTCGGCCGACTGCCACTGGCCGGCGATCAGCAGGCGCTGTTCATGGGTGTGTGTCTGGGTGCTCATTTCGTGTCTCCAGGCTTGTATGTGCCGCGCGGTCCGTGACGTCACACAAGACGTCGATCAACCAGCGAGCGTGGCGCGGCCGGCCTGGTGGATGCGGGTGATCTCTGCGACGCGGGCGCCGAGGTGGCGTGCCGTGGTCAGGTCGGCCGCGTGCACGGCGTCCGGGCCCTGGTCGTTCCAGGTCTGGGCGCCCGCGCCCAGATAGAAGCCGAGGCGGTTGTCCTCGTGCTCGGTGCTGGTGGTGGTGTTCCACCCGGGGAGCAGGCCCAGGCTGATCCAGTGCATGCCGTGCTGTGCGGCGAGCATGGACAGGTACTGCAGGGTGTGCAGCTTGTCGCCGCTCATCGATCCGGAGTTGGTGAACCCGGACGCGAGCTTGTCCTGCCACTGCCGGGTCATCCAGCGCTTCGAGGTCGCCTCGGCGAACGCGTGGAACGCCCCGGCCGCCGATCCCATGTAGGTCGGCGTTCCGAAGATGATCGCGTCGCTGTCGTCGAGGATCGTCCACCTCTCGTCGGTCATGTCGGCCACGTCGACCAGGGTGGCGCGGGCTGCGGGCACCGACTCGATGCCGTCGCGGACGGCCTTGGCGATCTCGAGGGTGTGTCCGTACCCGGAGTAGTAGGCGATGGCTACGCGAATGTGGGGCATGTCGGGCTCCTTCGTCGTGCGGAATCGGCGGTCGGAACTGACGCGGACCGCTCGTTGTTGACGTTGATAACGCTATAGGCGTGACACTGTAGCTGTCAACGTCAACGGATCTCCGTTATCATTGGCACATGAACCCAGAGGAACGACGCGGCGGGCCGGACCGGCAGCGTGAGCTCATTCTGAGCGCGGCGGTGAATCTGCTCGCCGAGGCCGGGCCGTCCGGCCTGTCCACCCGGGCGGTCGCGGCGGCAGCCGGAGTGCAGACGCCGACGCTGTACCGGCTCTTCGCGGACAAGGACGGACTGCTCGACGCCGTGGCCGACTTCGGCTTCGAGAGCTACCTGGCCGAAAAGCGCGCGTTCGAGACCAGCGACGACCCGATCGACGACCTGCGGCGCGGCTGGGACGTGCACGTCCAGTTCGGCTTGGCCAACCCCGCCATCTACACCCTGATGTACGGGAACGCGCAGCCCGGGCGGCGACCCGCCGCGGCTGCGGAGAACCGCGCCATCATGCGCGCCATGCTCGAACGCGCCAACGCGCAAGGCCTGCTCCGCGTGCCCGTCGAGACGGCCACCGTGGCCATCGAGGCCTCGACGACCGGCTCGGTGCTGCTTCTCCTGGCCCTGCCCGAACAGGCGCGGCACGCCGGGCTGATCCGGCCGCTGCGCGACATCGTGCTCGACGCCGTGACGGAGCGGACGGCATCGCGCGACGACCGCTCCCCCATCGCCGACCGCGCCCAGGCGCTGCTCGGGATCATCACCCCGGCCGGCGGCACCGACCCCGTGACCGACGCCGGATTCAGCGTCTTCGAAGCCGGCCTGCTGCGCGAATGGCTCGCCCGGCTCGAGGAGGCCGCCCAACGATCCGCCGGTGGCAGCGACCCGGCGCAGGGTGGCGGCGCTGAGTAGCCCGACACATGCCACTTGGCGCACTGCACGATGAAAGGCCACAGCGTCGTGATTCGAATACCCCTGAGCGATTGCATCCTGCCTGCCAGTGGCTTCTGCGGCTGAGTCTCCCGAACGGGTTCAACGCATGATGCTCGGTGAAGCGGCCATCGAGGGCGGCGACCGGTCCGGATATGCGGATGCGAAACCGCCCCTTCGCGCGGCCGACGAGCACCACCGCATCGCGCTCCCCCGCGATCAACGCCTCCGGCATCGAGCGCCCCGAGGCACCGAGCAGATCTGTCAGCACGATCGAGATCTTGATCTGAGCGTCCTCCAGCATCTTCTTCAGGACGCTGAACCTGCCGCGTCCGCTCCCCCAGCAGACTCGCACAATGCCGCGTGAGATCACGCAACTGCCGAATCGGCTCCGGCGCCACTAACGACGCCTTGACCAGTCCGCACTCGGCCAAGCGGCACAGCCACACTGCGTCCAGCACATCGGTCTCACGCCCGAGAAGACCCTTGACATGCGCCGGATGCTGACGTGGTCGATGAGCGAGTGCAGCATCGTCTGGGTGTCGTACAGGGTGATGCCGGTGACGTAGCACCACGTGGAGGCGTAGACGCTGTCGTCGGTGAGCCAGTACGGAGTCAGGATGCTGCCGGCGCCGCCGCGTTCGTAGTCGAAGACCTCGCCGAGGCTGTCGAACCCGTCCTTGTACGTGGCCACCACGTCCTTGTTCCAGGGCACCGCCGCGTTGTAGTAGTCGGCCAGGAACTGCAGCCGGTAGGACTCCTCCACCCCGCTCAGGTCGAAGTCCTGCCAGATCACGTCCGGCTAATGGCCGGCGACCGCCTCGTGCAGCTTGTTGCACCAAACGCCGTGCAAGCCGACATCGACGCTGCCGGATACGCCCCCGGCAGCGGCACTAGAAGTCTGATGAAAATCTTCGTGTTCTGATTCGGCGGGTCGGCGTAGCCGGCCCGCTGCTTTCCTGTTCACGCTGGTGTCGGCAGGTTCCAGCGCCCGTGGGTGCGGTTAAGGCGAGGTTGACGAGGGTGCGTAGGTTCAATGCGGCGGCGCGGGTGTGGATCCAGGTGTTGTTCGCGGTGGTGCCGCGGTAGCGCAGGCGCCGGTTGCCGTGGGCGACGAGCCAGGCCACGGCGCGCTCGACCGGTGGCCGCCAGCGGCGGTAGGCGGTCTGCCAGTCGGGGTCGGTGGCGGCTTTTCGGCGGGCGGCGGCCTGCTGGTCGTGGTGGGGGCGGATGGTCAGGACGCACCCGGCCTTGGCTTTCGTGCATCGCTCGCGCAGTGGGCAGGTGGGGCACTGGTCGAAGACCACTTTGCGCTGCCGGTGGATTCCACCGGGTGGGGTGAGGCGGACGGTGTGCCCGTTGGGGCAGGTCACCACGCCTGCGGTGGTGTCGATGGCGAACTCGTCGAGGCTGAATCCATCGGGCACGGCCGTGGTCAGGGGTGCGGGTTTGAGGAACAGGTGGTGTCCGCGCTCGCGGAGTGTGGCGCCGGCCTGTCCGCTGCTGTAGGCGGTGTCGCCGAAGATCTCGAGGTCGGCTGTCTGATCGTCCTGGTCGAGCAGGTCGAGCGCGACGGTGGCCTCGTGATGCTGCGCTCCGGCGCCGGCGCGGATGGCCACGGCGGTGTAGATCCCGGTCTCCGGCTCGATCGCGAGGTGGGCTTTGTACCCGTCCTGCTTGTGGCTTCGGGTCTTGTGCACGTGCCGGGCCTCGGGATCGACGGTGGAGATGACCCGGTCCGGTGCGGTGCCGCGGGTGATGCGCCAGCGTCCGTCACCCCCGTCCGAGCCGTCTGCCGGTTCCACGTCCTGGCCGGCCACGAGGGCGAGCAGGCCGAGCGCGTCGGCGGCCTTCGGGCCCTGCTCGCGCTCGGGCAGGGCTGCGAGCAGCCGGATCGCGTCGGTGACCAGCGCGTCGACCAGGTCGGCGCGGGCCGCCTGGTCGTTCCAGGCGATCTTCGGTTTGCCGGGGTCGGTGTAGTCGTGTCCGATACACACGGCCGCGATGACCTCGTCGGCCCCGGGTACCTCGCGGCCGACGCGCCGGATCGCGGCGATGATCTGGGTGACGGTGTCCTGGGTGGCGACCGCGTCGTCGAGCACCGTGGAGTCCAGTGCCCGGCGCACCCTGCCCTTGAGCACGCCGGTCTCCGAGACCACGGCCCGCACGGCGGTGAAGATGCGCTGCGGGTCGGCCGAGCGCGACAGACGGCGGCGGAAGTAGGCCAGCAGCGAGGAGTCGAACGCGGTGTCATACAGCCCGAGTCCGCATGCGGCCTTCCACCGCAGGTCGCAGCGCAACTCCTGGACCGTCTCGATATCCGAGTGGCCGTGCAGGGCCTGCAGGGTGACCGCGGCCGCCAGGATCTGCGGCGGCATCGAGGGACGGCCGTTGCGCGAGGGATACATGTCCGCGAACATCGCAGGCGGGAACAGCGCCTCCCGATGCTCGGCCAAAAACGCGAACACGCTCGAGGGCGGAATCAGCTCCCGGGGGCCGGGATGGCCGTGTCGGGTGAGGTGCTCGACGCGCTTGAGGCGGCGTTCACCGAGGAAAAAGGGGTTCCGCTCGAACAACAGGTGAGTTTTCGGTACCGGGTGGTGAAGGCGCGCCCGGTCCCGACGCGCCCGACGCGGCAAGCGATCCGGCGCGCGAGGAGCGCCGCCGTACGCGCCGACGGCGAAAGGCCCGGGCGCACGCTGCCGGACTCGGCCGCTCCCGAGGCGGACTGACCAGCAAGATCCACCTGTCTGCGGACCGGGCCTGCCGACCGCTCTCGTTCGTCCTCACCCCCGGGCAGAGCGCCGACGGCCCGCAGTTGCGTGCCGTGCTGGAGAAGGTCAGGGTGCGCGGCCCGGTCGGGCGCCCGGCCACCCGTCCGCAGGCCGCTGCGGCAGACAAGGCCTACTCCTCGAAGGCCAACCGCGCCTACCTGCGCAAGCGGCGCATCAAGGGCGTGATCCCGGTCAAGGCCGACCAGGCCGCGAACCGGAAGAAGAAGGGCTCGCTCGGCGGACGCGAGTACGCCTTCGACTCCGAGTTGTACAAGGACAGGAACACGGTCGAACGCTGCATCAACAAGCTCAAGTCCTGGCGCGGCATCGCCACCCGCTACGACAAGACGCCTGAAAGCTACAGCGCCGGCCTGCACCTGCGCGGCTCGCTCATCTGGCTCCGCAGCCTAAGGCCCGCCACATGATCCGAACTCGATACAGGCCCTAACACCGGAGCCCTGCAGGCGGATGGCGCGAGCAAGTGTCTCGACGACCCGAACGGCAGTACGGCCGGTGGCAGATGCAGATCTGGGGCCGCAACGGGCGGGCGGACCAGACGTGGACGCACACCTCGTCGGGCCAGTTGACCGTCACCAATAACGGCATGAGCGACTGCCTGGACGCTAACGTCCAGGGCACCGTACCCGGCACGAAGGTGATCATCTGGCCCTGCAACGGCCAGAGCAACCAGCAGTGGCAGTTCGACTCCGACGGCACCGTCACCGGAGTGCAGTCAGGGCTCCGCCTCGATGTGACCGGAGCGTCGACCGCCGACGGCGCGCTGTCGTTTCGAGGACCGCGCAGCACGGCCTGTTTCGCGCGGGAACCGGCCCCGGGACCCCGATGATCGTCGGGTTCAACGACGAGTACCGGAAGGTCTACGGCCTCGAGCCGATCCGCCGTGCGCTCACCGCGCATGGAATACGGACCGCACCGCCGACCTACCGCAAGGCCCACTCGCGTCCGCCCTCGTAGCGCGTCCTTCCGGCGCCAACTGGCCGCGGACGCTCAATGATCGGCACACCGGCTCCAGCGACCTCACACAGCGCCGAGCCTGCCGACGGTGGTGTCGAGGTCGGGTAGCGGCCGCGTGCAGATCTCGTGTGCTTCGGCGGCGCCGAGGCCGAGCATGCGCAGCACGTCTTCGGTCACCAGGTCGGTGGTCGCCGCATCGTCGCGCTCCGGCTGATCATGCAGTAACCAGCCCAGGCTCAGCGCGGCGCCGGCGACCGTCACGAGCGCCAGTTCGGGGTCGCGCACGGTGAATCGGCCGTCTCGGACGGCGGCCTCGATGTCGCGCCGCGCGCGGGGCGCCAGACCGTCGTCCGAGGTGGTCAGCGCGAAGCCGTAGTGCAGCAGCACCTTGCTCAGGGCCGGTTGCCTGCGGTGCAGTCGTCCGGTCAGGCGGAAGCTCTGCGCGAAGACGTGCGCCGGGTCTTCGAGACCCGCGGTCAGCTCGTCCAGCAGCGCACCCTGGGCTTCCAGCGCGGCATCCAGCGCCGCCCGGTGCAACTGCTCCCTGTTCTCGAAGTGGTTGTAGAACGACCCCATCCCCACGTCCGCGGCCTGGGTGATCTCCAGGATCGGCGCGTTCGTCCGGCCGGCCGCGATGAGCGTCTGAGCGGCCCGGATCAGTGCCGAGCGCGTTCCGGCTTTGCGTCGCTCCAGTCGGCTCACGGCTTGCTCGGGCATGGCGTCCTCCCTCCGAATCCGACCGGCTCAGCATAGCGGAAGCAGTCACTGATGAGGAATTCGTCAGAAGTCCTTGACTGACGACACGAGCGTGACTGACGATATCGTCAATTACACGAAGGAGTGTGGCCCCGTGATCGACGAAGATCCGCACACCGGTCTGCACAGCGAGCACGGCGCGCGCGCCGGCGAGCACCCCGGGCGCGCCGGGAACCCGGTGATCAAGGTTTGCGACCTGGCCTGGCTGGAGTTCGTCAAGCCCGATCTGGAGCGCGCTGCGATGTTCGCGGCGGCGTTCGGGTTAACCACGTCGCTGCGCACCGAGAACGAACTGCACCTGCGCGGTACCGATCCGGGCTCGGCATGCGTGATCATCCGCAGGGGCACTCGGTCGGCGTTCCTCGGCCCGGCGTTCCGGGCGGCCGAGCCGCGTGACGTGAAGCGGCTGGCGGAGGCCGCCGGGCAACGCGTCACCGAACTGCCGGAGCAACTGGGCGGAAGCTTTGTCGACCTGACCGATCCCAGCGGTCTGCGCGTCCGGGTCGTCGCCGGGGCACGAGACTTGCCCGCGTTGCCGCCGCAGGTGCCGCTCACACTCAACTTCGGCCACGAGGCACGGCGCACCAACGCCACGCAGCGTCCGCCGCGTGAGCCCGCGCATGTGCAACGGCTCGGGCACGTCGTGCTGCAATCGACGAAGTACCGCCAGACGCTGGATTGGTACCTTGAGCACCTCGGTCTGCTCGTCAGCGACTTCCTCTACTACCCAGGGCAGCGCGAACGCGGTCCCGTGATGAGCTTCATTCGCTGCGACCGCGGTGCCACCCCAGCCGATCACCACACGCTTGCGCTGACGCTCGGCCCCGCGAACCGGTACGTGCACTCCGCCTACCAGGTCGCCGACCTGGACACCCTGGCCGCGGGCGGCGAGTACCTGCGCGACTGCGGCTACCAACACTCCTGGGGTATCGGGCGACACATCCAGGGCAGCCAGCTCTTCGACTACTGGCGCGACCCGGACGGGTTCATGGTCGAGCACTTCAGCGACGGCGATCTGTTCGACAACACGCTCGAACCGGGCTGGGCCCCGATGAGCGCCTCCGGTCTCGCCCAGTGGGGCCCGCCGGCCACCGCCGACTTCCTCGGTATCAAACCGGGCAAGGAATCGCTTCGTGAACTGCTCGCGACGCTCCATTCGCTGCGCGAAGACAACGAGTTCGACGTACGCCGCCTGCTGGGCCTGCTGAAGGTAGCCCGCTCGTGAACTGCGCCCTCTCCCCCACGTCGGTTCACGCGCCGACGTGTAACTCCGCCCAATCCGCCCGTTTCCTGGAGAACCGTTGAGTACCTCGATCCTGCGCACTGCCGACGCCTGGTATGTCGCCACCACCGGCGGGGCCGTGAAGATCGCCACCGGCGCCCGGACGACCGGTGAACTGCTGGCCGACCGGTCGGCCATCGCGGCTGCCGCCGCGGGCGCGAGCACGGACCGCGTCGAGGATCTCGCGCTGGTCTCACCGGTGACCGCGCCCTGCCGTGTGGTCGCCCAGATGACCAACTTCGCCTCCCACGTGACGGACTCCGGGATGGACCCGAAGACCGTGCCGCTGACGTTCTTCCGCAAGGCCTCCGGGTCCATCAGCGGCCCGGCGGACGACGTGATCAAGCCCGCGCACGTCACCCTGCTCGACTACGAGGTCGAGATCGGATTGGTCGTCGGCCGCGGCATCCCGGTCGGCACTACGATCACGGCCGGTAGCCTGCACGAATACGTGGCCGGCCTGGTAGTGACCAACGACGTTTCGGCCCGCGACGTCCAACTGCCTAAGACCCAGTTCTACGAGGCGAAGTCCTATCCGAGCTTCACCCCGGTAGGGCCGGCGCTCGTCCTGCTCGAGGCCGACGAACTCAAACGGTTCACCGACCTCCGGCTGACGCTCTCGGTCAACGGGGCCTTGCGGCAGAACGCGCTCGTCGGCACAGACATGATCTACCGGCCGCTGGAGGCGCTGCGGGCGCTGACCCGGTTCCAGCGGCTGGACGCCGGCGACCTGGTCCTGACCGGGACGCCTGCCGGCACCGCGCTTTCCGCGCCGCCCAAGGCCGTGGAGAAGATCGCCGGGCTGCTGCCCCCGGCGATGAAGTGGCGCATGTTCTTCAAGGGACAGGCGAAGAACCCGAAGTACCTGGCCGACGGCGACTTCGTCGAGGCCCGCGTCGCCACCGACGACGGCGCCATCGACCTCGGTACTCAGCGCACGATGGTGCGGTACGCGCGATGAGCGGAACCCTGACGAGCGGAACCCCGATGATCGAGGATCTGCTCTGGCCGCGCTACGCCGAACCCGCCGACCTCCTCGCGATCGAGGCGATTCCGCTCGCCGACCGTGCATTGCCGGAGTCGACCTACGCACTGCTGTCCCGTGCCGCCAGGCTGTGGCCGCAGCGCACGGCGGTCCGCGTACTGCCCGACGCCGCCCGCTGGGGCGAACCCGTCGACCGGACCTTCACCGGCCTGCTGTCCGACGTCAACCGCTATGCGAACCTGCTGCTCGAACTGGGTGTTCGGCGCGGTGACGCGGTCGCGCTGATGTCGCCCAACTGCACCGAACTGGTACCGGCTCTTCTGGCCGCTCAACTGGCCGGCATTGCCGCGCCGCTGAACGGCGGCCTGGCCCGCGACCATCTCACGGAACTGCTCCGCCTGTCCGGCGCACGTGTCCTGATCACTGCGGGGCCGGAACTGGCACCGGACATGTGGGACCGCGCGATGGCGCTGGCGGGGCTGCTCGACGCGATCCTCGTACTTCGCCCGACCGGCGCCACAGGCGCTCGGGCCGCGCTGCCCGCCCTCGACGGCGTGCGTGTGGGCTACCTCGACGAACTCGCCGCCGGGGCGGATCCTGACACTTTCGCCGGGCGGCCACCGCAGTCGTCGGACCTGGCCGCGCTGTTCCACACGGGCGGAACCACCGGTGCACCCAAGCTCGCCGCGCACACACATGCCAATGAAGTCGCCGACGCGTGGTCATTAGCTCTCAACTCATTGATGGCCGGAGACTCAGTAGTCTTCGCAGGCCTGCCGCTTTTCCATGTCAACGCCCTAGTTGTCACCCTGTTAACGCCGCTGTTCAAGGGCCAGCAGACGGTGTGGGCGGGTCCGCTCGGCTACCGCGATCCGGCCCTCTACGCGCAGTTCTGGAAGATCGTCGAGCACTACCGGATCGCCGCGATGAGCGCGGTGCCCACTGTGTACGCGGCACTCGCGCAGTGCCCTGTCGACGCCGACATCAGTAGTCTGCGCTTGCCCATGGTCGGCGCCTCGCCTCTGCCCGCCGCGGTCCGGGCGGAGTTCCAGTCCCGCACCGGCGTCGCGCTCCTCGAGGGCTACGGGCTCACCGAGGCCACGTGTGCCAGCGCTCGGAGCTTCCCCGACGATGCCAGACCGGACACGCTCGGCCAGCGCATGCCGTACCAGCAGATGAAGGTGCTGCGCCCGGGCACCTGGGAGGAGGTGCCGCCCGGCCAAGTCGGCGTGCTGGCCATCAGCGGTCCGACCGTCTTCCCCGGATACGTCGTCGCACGTGACGAGCACGGTCACGTTCTCGACGGACTCGCCAAGCTCAACGACGGCTGGCTGGACACCGGCGATCTGGCCCGCGTCGACGGTGACGGGTTCGTACGCCTGGCCGGCCGGGCCAAGGACCTCATCATCCGCGGCGGCCACAACATCGACCCCGCCATCATCGAGGACGTCTTGCTAGCTCACCCCGCGGTGACCGCCGCCTGCGCGGTCGGCGCCCCAGACGAGCACTCCGGCGAAGTGCCGGTCGCGTACGTGACCCTCTCCCCCGGGACCAAAGCCACCGAGGAGGACCTACTGGCCTGGGCCGCCAACCGCGCGCCCGAACGGCCCGCCGCGCCGAAGGCGGTCACGGTGCTCGACGCGTTGCCCGTCACCGCGATCGGCAAGCCCTACAAGCTCCCGCTGCGCGCCGATGCCGCCCGCCGCGCGATCGGCAAGGCACTGGCCGGCTTCAGCGGCGTAACCGTCGACGCGGTGATCGAGAACGGCGCCGTGGTGGCGAGGGTCGGCGTGCCCTCCGCACTCGACGGATCCGCGGTCAAAGACGTGTTGGACCGCTACGCCATCGCCTCGCGACTGGAGTCACGGCCGTGACCTCCCAAAGCCGGACTTGTTCCGTTTCCCTCCCGTCGTCTCCGGTCTGACCTTCTGACCTCAAGGACTCATCGTGATTGTGTTGACAACGAAGTCGACCCCGATAGCCGCGGCGCTTCCCGTGCTCGGCGCAGACCGTCTCTCCACTGTGGGGATGTGGTCGTGAACCCGCGAGTAGTGATCATCGGTGCGGGTCCCACCGGGCTGACCGCCGCGGCGCTGCTCACCCGGTACGGCGTCGAATGCGTGGTGCTGGAGCGGTGGGGAGCGGTTTACCCGCAGCCTCGCGCCGTGCACCTGGACGACGAGGTCTACCGCATCCTCGGGCGACTCGGGCTGGCCGAGGATTTCGCCGCGGTGTCCTGGCCGTGCCATGGTCTGCGGTTGCTGGATCCGGGCCTACGAGTGCTCGCCGAATTCCGTCGCGCCCCGGGCGACGGCCGCCACGGCTACCCGCAGGCGAACATGTTCGACCAGCCGGACCTCGAGCGGCTGCTGCGATCGCGATTGGAAGCGATCGGCGGTATCACCCCGCGCGGCGACACCGAGGTCACCTCGATCACCCAGAACGAGACCGGGCCGGTGCGGGTCGAGGTGACCGACCGCGTCACCGGCGCGCGCGAGACGATCCACGCGGACTACGTCCTGGGCTGTGACGGCGCCAACAGCCTTGCCAGGGCATCGATCGGCGCCATGATGACCGATCTGCGGTTCGATCAGCGCTGGCTCGTGGTCGACGTCGCCACGAGAACCGACCTCGGCGAGTGGGAGGGTGTGCACCAGGTCTGCAACCCGCAACGCGCCGCGACTTACATGCGCATCGGCAAGACCCGCTACCGCTGGGAACTCCGGTTGCTGCCAGGGGAAAGCGGCGAGGACTTCCGTGAACGAGACCGGCTGCATCCGCTCATCGCGCCGTGGACCAAGCACGTCCCGGCCGACGAACTGGAGATCGTCCGCGTCGCCGAGTACACGTTCCGCGCACAGATCGCAGACCGATGGCGAGATAGAAGGGTGTTCCTGCTCGGCGACGCCGCTCACCTGACCCCGCCGTTCATCGGCCAGGGCATGGGCGCCGGACTGCGCGACGCCGCAAACCTGGCGTGGAAACTCGCGGGGGTCATCGGCGGGACCCTTCCGGAGGATGTGCTCGCCTCTTATGAGGCGGAACGCAAACCGCACGCCCGGGCCATGGTCCGCATGGCCGTGCTGATCGGCAAGGCCATGACCGAAGGGGGCCGGTTCGGGGATCTGATCCGGAAGGTCGTCGCGCCCCGTCTGGCGCTCGTTCCCGCCCTCGCCGCGCACGTCCTCGACAGCGAGACACCCGCGCTGCGCCGGTCGATCCTGATCGAGCGGCCACGCCTGCGGCGAACCTTGGCGGGGCATCTATGCCCCAACACCGTTCTCGACGACGGACGCCGTCTCGACGACGTCGTAGCCGGCCGGTTCGCCGTCGTCACGGCACTCACGCCGTCGGAGGCTGATCGAACAGCGATACAAAGCTGCGGTGCGGTGCTCATCACCGCCCACCGCTCCGGCGAGCTGGACCGCTGGCTTCGCGCCGGCCGCACCGACGCCGCCATCGTCCGCCCAGACGGCACAGCGCTTCGGTCAAGCAACAGTCTGTCCCAACTGTGCCGGTCATTGCCGCGATTCACTGCGGCCTGGATCTGAGCGCCCGGCATGCCAACGAGTGAGCGGCCGACACACGGCGAGAGGACATGCGCCGGCCAGGGCGACCGGGGAATCGCCGCCCGAGGGGCGGGAGCGAGTTACGGCAGTTCGGACAGGGGTCGAGTGGCCAACTTACGAGCCTCCTCGAGCGGGAGGCCGAGCATCCGCAGCACGAGCTCGGCCATCTCCTCACCAGCGTGGGCGTCGAGATCGGCGACAGAGTTGAGCTGCAGCAAACCGACAACGGCGCCCCCGACGGCACTGAGGGCGACGGCGGGGTTGTCGATGTGGAAACGACCGGCCTTCTGGCCCTTGACCAGATCACGCAGCGCTCGCGGGCCGAGGCCGACCTCGGCATGCACATACTGGAGGCCGCGCAGCCGCAGAATCTGGGTGATCTCAGGATGCAGGACGGCCAGGCGCAGAGTGAGCCGGATACTGGCGGCGAACAGTTCGGCCGGATCCTCGATGTCCCTGTTCAGCTCGTCTACCAACTGACCGTACTCGTCCAACGCGTCGGCGACCGCGGCCTCGAACAGCGCTGCCTTGGTATCGAAGTGGTTGTAGAAGCTGCCGAATCCCACGTCGGCCCGCTGGGCGATCTCCTGGATACTCGCGTTCGTATCGCCGGTCTCGGCGAGGATCTGCCGCGCGGCCTTGACCAGGGCGTTCCGTGTATGCGCGCGCCGACGCTCGAAGCGGGAACCAGCAGAGGCGTCGAAGAAGTGGACGAGTGCGCCATCGGCAGCCTCTACGAATCCGCTCCGTTCTGCGCGGGTCATCGCAGTCTTCCTCTCAGAATCAGATTCGCTTTACCGGCTCCTCGCGATCCGTCTCACTCCGATCAGGCGAGGTTGTCGGCCTGCAGCGCGAGGGCCAGCTCTGATACGGCCTGCGGGTCGGCTAAGGTCCTGCCGGTGCGCTCGGTGACCCGGTTGAGCCGATACCGGACGGTGTTCGGATGGCAGAACAGCATCTGCGCGGCGGTGTCGACAGAGCCCCCGCACGCCAGCCAGGTCCTCAGGGTGCCGAGGAGCACTGCCCGGTCCTCTTCGGGCAACTGGTTGATGGAGCCGAGGACCGCGTCGGCCAGCTCCGCCATGACGTCCGGGGCGCTGGCGGCCAGCACCGCGAGCGGTGCCTTTTCGAACGCTGTGACCACGGCGGACCCGCGCGGGGCGCTGACCATGGCCAACGTGGCGAACCGGTGCGCTCGCCGCGCTCCGCTCAGCTCCTGGAACCGCGGACTGATCCCGCTTCGGTGCGGCCATGCCGTTGAGAGCACATCTGTCAGCGCCTCGAGCCATGCGGTCCCGCGAACCGCCACCACGCCTGCCACCGCGGCGTGTCCGGCGGCCCGCACCCACCAGGCAGACCGCAGACCCGCGACGCTCAACCCGCGTTCGACGACCCGGATCCCCTCCTGCTCGCCGATCTCCAAAGTCTCCGCCGCCACCACGACGTATGGGCCGTCATGTGGCAGCCTCAGTGCCTCCACGGTGTCCCACAGGGTCTGAGCGCGTTCGACGTGCCCGTCAAGGATCGCGCCGACGAGCGCCGAACGTTCGCGCTCTTGGGCTGCTGCCTTCTCCCCCGCCCGCTTGTCCGCCGACAGGACCGGCACCCGGAGCAAAGCGTCGAGATGCGCGCGGCATGTGCGCACGAGGACCTCACGTGCCGGATATTTATCGTGAGCGGCAACTTCCTTCATGATCTGGTCCGTTATGGCCTCGGCAAGCACATCACACCTGGCGGCCAGCACTGATGCCGGCAAACCGGCGTCTTCGGAAAAGTCTGCCGTTTCGGCAGACGTCCCCGTGGCTTCATATCTATCAGCGTGAGGCTCCAAAATCATTACGCCCTCTTGGTATTCGGGGAAAGCTCCGCATTGTCTTGACCAGGCTAACCGGTCGGTGCGGTCAGAGATATTTTGGCGGCGGTCATCGAATCGGCCCATCACTGTGATCGACCATTTCTTGGCATCGCGCGCTGTACAGCGCGAGAGCTCGTCTTACCGGCTGGCAGGTGTGGGCTACGTAGTGCCAGCCTCAGTGGTCGACTGTCGATTGCCGTGATGCGTGATCCGCCGAAGCAGGGTGATCATTCTTGGAACGTCCAAGCGGGCCACAGCGGTCCGCGGCTGGAAGTGCAGCCGCCATCAAAAGGGCGCAATAGACGGGAAATCGGCATAGAGCGCGGATCGATCTATGCGAGCCGTCGGATAGGCCGAGATGAACGAGACGTGCGACCGGTGTGGACCCGCGGTACGGGCTGCGTACCGCGTGCAAGAGCAAGGGGAACTCACGCTGTGCCGGCATTGTGCGCTGGACGTCTGGCCCACGCTGTCCGCGCAGGGCTGGAGCATACTGTCAATCGACGCCACCACGCTCGCGCCTCAAGCCGGCGAGCAGGACGACGCCCCGCGTGACGTGGGCGCGAATGAATGAAGGCAAAGCCCGAGCCCGGCCTCGAGGAGAGTGACGAGCCCGCAGGTTCATTCAGCAGCCGTTCAGCAGGCGGCTTCCGAGCAGGGTCTGGCCGAACGCGGCCCAGGCGCCACCGTAGTATCCGGGATCGCGTCGCTGCTCGCTCGCAGCCCGGCTGAGCAGGCTGTCGCTGGCGGCCGCGGCCCCGGCGGCGGCAGCGGCGGCAGCGGCGGCTGTGTAGGGCAGCGCGTTGACCGTTGGAGTCAGGATCGAGCCATCGAGCGTCAGAGCAAGGGCGCTGGAACGCCCGGGGAGCCGCAGTAACGCCCACCACTTGGCAGCCAGAGTCCTGGCCTGTGGGAGGCACGACGCGGCGAACCAGACGACCGTGCGTTGGGCATCGAGCCCGTACTGAGCCTCAGGGTAAACCGTGCCGTCAGCCGCCAGTCCTGCCCAGTCGGGCGGCAACAGCGCACCGGACCGGGTCAGTTGCTGAGCCAGGGCCACCGCACCGTCCGCTATGCGCAGCCACTGGTCGTTTCCGGTGAGGCGGGCCAGTCCGGTCAGCGCGGGCAGCGACCAGTAGCTCGGGTCCAGCGTGGCGGGACGGCCGGTGGCCCACGGGCCGGCTGCCAGGATGGACATTCCACCGGCGCCCGTGGTCAGCTCGAAATTCAGGACCGCGTCGGCGACGCGCATGCCGTCCTGATGCGGGCCGGCCGCGCCCGGCCCCTCGTAACGCAGCAGCGCCCACGCGATCAACAGGTCGGCGTCGCTGGCCGAGCCCGGGTCGAGAACGTGGCCCGCCGCGTCCGCATGCCAGGCGAAAAGGCCGTCCGGCAGTTGCAGATGATCCCGCGTCCAACCCCAGATGCGAACGAATAGATCGCTTCGGCCGGCGACCTCGGCCAGCAGCAAGCCATAGGCTTGGCCCTCGCTGACCGTGTCGCCGCCCTGATCCGGACGCCATACGCGACCGTCGGGGCGCACGTAGGAGGCGAGGAACCGGCCGGCCACCGGCGGCGGCTGACCGGAGGCGAGCGGCTCGGACGTTACTGCACCGACGGAGCCGCCCCCGTCGGCTATGGGACCGCTGCCGCTGCGCGCGCCCGCGAATGCGCTGAGCAGGCAGACGAGCAGTGGACACAAGAGGGCAACGACCCGTTCCGCAGCCATGCCTCGCGCCGGTCGTGTGGTCATCCGTGCTGGCCTCCCTCAGGTGTTGGACGTCGAACGCTACTGGTTACTGGTCTGCCACCCGCTCCGGCTCCGAGGAGAAGGCGAACGGAGGCAGCAGCGCAGCGCTGCGACGGAATCTCGCGGCCACACAACAGGTTCAGGGGAGAACCCGGAGCACGACATCAAGGGGAATGACCATATTCGCCCTGTGGACGTCCGGCTGTACCGGCGAGCTCTTGGCTTGTTCTCATTCCCTCCGAACAGGCGTAGTCTCAAACGAGATCCGGAGACGGTAAAGGTATTGTCCTGAACCCTGACACACCTTCTTCGCTGGAGTGACGGCGGACGTGGAAGAGTCGTGGTGGGCGGACATGTGAGTCCCGATCCGCGGACATGAGAAGTCTGGGTAGGCGGCCATCTGTAGCCGCGCGGTGACCGTGCGAGTTCCCGTCTTGATCCGTTAGCGAAGAGACCCCTCCGATGGGTTTTGCTGATGTTTGCACGCATTAGCTCAACCGCACCGAAGAGGTCCCGTGACGAAGTCTGGCAGGGAGATCGTGGAAATACTGAGCCTTTCCGATCGTCACCGGATCGGGGGACGTGACGGCCGAGGCTCCTCGCTTGTTGTTCGTCTGCCAAGAAGAACGCAAGCCGAGGAGCCTCGATGGTCACCTATGTTGCCCGACTGAACGTCGACCCGGACGTGGTTTCCGCCATCGAGAATCTGGTTGCCACTCGAAGGAGTGAGATCGGCTCGCCGTGGCGGGCGCTGACCTCGTTCGATCAGGCCGTGCTCTACCTGGTGTGGATCCGCCACGATTTCACCTTCGCCGAGCTCGGCGCGCATTTCGGCGTCTCGACCGATCGCGCCTGGGCGTACGCGACCGAGACCGCCGAGGTCCTCGCGGACAAGGCGCCGGATCTGGCGCAGGGCCTGAGCGAGGCCGGGCCGGAGCGACACGCGGTGCTCGACGGCACGCTGATCGCCACCGACCGCTGCTCGTCCGCCCCGGCCGGATCCGCCGGAGATAATCAGGATCCGTACTACTCCGGGAAGCACCACCGGCACGGCGTCAACGTCCAGGGCGTGATCGGACTGGACGGTGAGCTGCTGTTTCTGGGCGAGGCACGGTGCGGATCGACCCATGACACCGCGGCTGCCCGCGCCGACGGCATCATCGAGGCCGCGCACGCAGCGGACGTTGAGCTGGTCGCCGACCTCGGCTACCACGGCGTCGGCGGGACGGTGCGCACTCC
Source organism: Actinospica acidithermotolerans (assembly GCF_018139625.1). Classification (GTDB taxonomy): domain Bacteria; phylum Actinomycetota; class Actinomycetes; order Streptomycetales; family Catenulisporaceae; genus Actinospica; species Actinospica acidithermotolerans. Next base: position 32,261 of record NZ_JAGSOH010000011.1, read on the forward strand.
GGTCAAGCGCAAGCCCGGACGCGGCATCTCGCCACGCGACCAGCGCGCCAACCGCGAGCACGCCCGCGTGCGCTGCCGAGGCGAACGCGGCTTCGCCCAGCTCAAGGTGTTCAAAGTGCTCCGCCGCGTACGCATCAGCCCGTGCCGGATCACCACGCTCGCCCGCTCGATCCACACCGTCATCAGGCTACGAGCATCACCTGCCCGAGTGTAGATCGGAAAGGCTCACTCAGGGCATACGACCTGACGCAGACCGTGTGGTCGGCCGCGCAGCTCGCGGGCTGCGACCCGAAGACGGTCGCGCGTTACGTCGAGGCACGGGATGCCGGTCGCAGTCCGTACGAGCGTGAGCGGCGGCCGCGGGCCATCGACCCGTTCCTGGACAAGATCGAGCAATGGGTGGAGGAGTCGGCCGGGAAGATCCGCGCCGACGTGGTGCACCGCAAGCTTTCGGCCATGGGGTTCGCGGGCAACGAGCGCTCGACGAGGCGGGCGGTGGCCGAGGCGAAGGCCGCCTGGAAGGCGGGCCGGCGCCGCACCTACCGGCCGTGGGTCCCGGAGCCCGGGCTCTGGTTGCAGGTGGACTGGGGCAAGGGGCCTGAGATTCAGGGCCGGAAGACCTGGCTGTTCTGCGCATGGCTGGCCTGGTCGCGGTTCCGGGTCGTGATCCCGGTGTGGGACTCGACCGTCGGGACGCTCGCGTCGAACCTGGATACGACGTTCCGCGCGATCGGCGGGGTTCCGACGTACGTGCTCTCGGACAACGCCAAGACCATCACGCTCGAGCACGTCGCCGGGGTTCCGGTGCGCCATCCACAAATGGTCGAGCTCGGCCGGCACTACGGCTGCTCGGTCGAATCGTGTGTCCCGTTCGACCCGGAGACCAAGGGCGGGGTCGAGGCCACCGTGAAGATCGCGAAGTGGGACCTGGTGCCCACCGGCGCGAACCTGCTGGGCGGATACGACTCCTTCGACGCCCTGGCCGAGGCCTGCGCAGTGTTCTGCGACCGGGTCAACAACCGGGTGCACCGGGAGACCGGAAAGACCCCGACGGCCAGGTTGGAGATCGAGCGCGGCACGCTGCACCGGGTCCCGCACGCCCCGTTCGCCCTCGCCGCCGGTGAACAGCGCCTGGTCGACGAGGGGCAGACGATCCGCTTCGGGTCGGTGCGCTACTCCACCCCGCCCGGACACGTGGGCACCTACGTCTACTGCCGGGTCGTGGGCGAGGATCTGGTCATCACCGCGGACACCAATGCGGGCCTGACCGAGATCACCCGCCACCGTCTGTCGACCCCGGGCAACCCGCGCATCAACGATGCGCACTACCCCAACCACCCCGGCGGCCGGGCGATCACCGCCCCCAGGCCGCGGCCGCGCACCCCGGCGGAGATCGCGTTCCTGCAGATCGGGCCGGGCGCCGAACGCTGGCTGACCGACGCCGCGGCCACCGGCGCCGCCCGCATCCGCGCCAAGATGGGCCACGCTCTCGAACTCGCCGCGCTGCTGGGCGCCGACGTGATCGACACCGCCTTGGACATGGCGGCCGAAGCCGGGCGCTTCGCCGACGGCGACCTGGCCTCCATCGCCGACCACGTCGCAGCCCTCGGCAGCCTTGGCGAGGTCACCCGCGCCGACGAGGCCCACTCCGTGCAACCCGGAACCTTCGGCTGGGACGCCTACGGCCGATGACCGCGAACCCGACCGCGGTCCCGCTCGAACGCCAGGACGCGCTCTACATCCGCGACGTACTCGACCTGGCCGACCGGTACCTGCGCAACCCCTGGCGGACCTCTGGCCTCGCGACCGGCATCGCCGCAGCCTGCGCCGACGGCGCCCAGCGCCTTGCCCGCCACCTCGACGAGAAGAAAGAACACTGATGGCCACCCCCTCAGCCCCGCCGATCCCCGACGACCTCGACCGGCTGCTGCGCCGCATGCGCCTGCCCTACCTGCGCAAAGCCGCACCCGACGTCCTCGCCACCGCCCGCGCCCAACGCTGGGACCCCGCCGAAGTCCTCAAAGTCCTGATCACCGAGGAGGTCGTCGGACGCGACGCCGCCACCCGGCGGCTACGCCGCACGACCGCGAACTTCCCCACCGGCAAGACCCTCGGCTCCTGGCGGCCGGAGGAGTCCACCATCCCGGAAGCGACCCAGAACGCGCTGGTCACCCTCGAATGGATCGGCCGCGCGGAGAACCTGGTAATCGCCGGACCCTCGGGTACGGGCAAAAGCCACCTCACCGAAGGCCTCGCACACGCCGCGATCGAGAAAGACCTGAAGGTCGCCTGGTTCACCCTCGAGACCCTGCACGCCGTCATCGCCAAGACGAAGATCGACGGCTCGACCGCACGCACCGTCGCCCGGATCTGCCGGGCCGACCTGATCGTCATCGACGACATCGGCATGCTCCCGGTCCAAGCCGAGGCCGCCGAGGCGTTCTACCGGATCATAGACGCCGCATACGAGAGACGCTCGATAGCCGTGACCAGCAACATTCACCCTTCAGGCTTTGACACGATCATGCCTAAGACCATTGCGACCGCTGCCGTCGACAGACTACTTCACCACGCGCATCTCGTCCTGACTTCCGGCGATTCGCACCGCCTCGCCCAGGCCCTGGCCGGCAAGGGGGTGGTCCCGTTGGCCTGACCACTCCAGCGGGAACCCCACGGCCGCCCACCAGGACATCGGTGGGCACCAGCCTGGACTTCTGCTGTCCGCCAGCCTCGCCATCCGCTGTCCGCCCAACAAGGTCACTTCGTGGCCGTTGACAGGCGGGCGAGCCGACAGTGGGGCGGCGGCCCGGGGCGTCACGCGTCCTCATCCGATCCCGCGCCAGACCGCGCTACCGGACCCGATGGGGACAGCTGGGCCGATCAAAGTTCGGCGTGTGACTTGCGGCCGCAGACTCACCAAGATCTTGCCGATGTGGGCGCTCCGCTCTTGGAGATGTGAAATGCGTCGACAATTCCAGGCGTATTCTTCAGTCGGTCGCGCGAGCCTCCCGGTGCGGCAGCAGGGCGACGGCGGCTTCGACGAATTCCCGGATGAGGGCGGTGGTGCGTCCGGCGGGCCAGGCCACCGCGACGTGGTTGGGGCTGAGATCCTCGACCGGGATCGTTTCGATGTCCGGCCTGGTGTAGAAGTTCGCGGTGGACGCGGGGATGACCGCGATGCCCTGGCCGCCCGCGACGAGTTCGAGCTTTTCCTCGACGCTGTTGATCGCCGGTACCGGGCGGCGCTCACCGGTGCGCAACTCCAGCGCGATGTCCCGCCATTCGGGGACGGCGTCCGGGTCCTGCAGCAGATGCTCGGCTGCGAGGTCGGCGACCTGGACGGCCTCCTTCCCGGCGAGGCGGTGGCCCGAGGCGACCACGGCGAGGCGCGGCTCATCGTAGAGCGGCCTGATCTCCAGGCCCGCTGGGTCGATCGGGAGCCGGAGGATCCCGACGTCCGCGCGCCCGTCGTGCAGCACGTCGACCTGGTCGTGCCAGCCGGTGCGCAGCATCCGCACGTCGAGCCCGGGGTGGCGCTCGCGCAGCCGGCTGATGACGGGAGTCAGCGTGATCCCGGGCATGAACCCGATCGTGAAGCGGGCGACGCCCTCGCCCGCGGCGAGCACCCGCCGGAGCAACGCGTCCGCGTTCGCCAGCAGGGGTTTGGCGTCGCGGACGAGTTGCTCGCCGGCCGGGGTCAGCTCGGTGTGCCGGCGGTCGCGCATGAACAGTTCCGTACCCAACTCGCCTTCGAGCGCCCGGATCTGGCGGGAGAGCACCGGCTGCGCGATGTGCAGCCGTTCCGCGGCGCGCCCGAAGTGGAGCTCCTCGGCGACCGCGAGGAAGTAGCGAAGCTTGCGCAGGTCGACGTCCATGCGGCTCCTCGGAGGGGGTGCGGGTGGTCTGGATTTTCCGGGTGCTCCGTGCGCTCCGGCTTGCGCAGCTGCCCTGGTCGGTCCGGTCCGGCGGTCCCGGTCGGCGTTGACGATCTGTGTGCTCAGCGGCAGGAGAGATCGGCGAGCGGGTCGGCGTGCGTCGGCGCCCAGCCCAACTCGCGCCGGGCCTTGGCCGCGCTCAGGCGCTGGTCGAGCGCGAACGCGTCCGCGACGGGCCCCATCTGCGCGCGAGCCTGCTCGATCGTGATCGAGGCCGTCTTGCCCTCCAGTCCGGCACCGCGCGCCGCCGCCTCGGCGACCTGCTTCATCGTCGGGTGGCCCTCGCCGACTCCGATATAGACCGATCCCGCCTTGCCCGATATCGCTGCGGCGTAGAGCGTGGCGACGTCGTCGACGTGCACGAGCGCCCACCGGTTCGCACCGTTGCCGATATACGGAATGGCACCGTTCAGCTTACCGGGCGTGATGAAGAAGTGATCGATCAGCCGGTTGTCGCCGCCGTAGAGCAGCCCCGGCTGAACGATGACGGGACGGGCGCCATCGGCGGCCCGCGCCAGGACCGCGTCCTCGACCGGCCGTCGCCACGCCACCACGCTCGGCGGGTTCCACGGCGCGGTCTCGTCCGCCACGCCATCGGTGTCGCCGTAGACCCAACTGCCGCCGGTGTGCACGTAGGCCCCGGCCCCCGCGCCGTCCTGCATCGCCTCGGCCGCGGCGAGATCCATTTCCGGAGAATCGGCCTGCGCGAGATGGATCACCGCCTCGGCGCCGGCCGCCGCGTGGTTGAGCACGTCCAGGTCGGTCAGTGAGCCGCGTACCGCAGCCGCACCCGCTCCGGTCACGGCCTGCGCCGACTGCTCGCCGCGGGCCAGCGCCTGCACGACGTGGCCGCGCCGCACCAGTTCCGCGATCGTGGCCCGGCCGATGTAGCCGGATCCACCGGTCAGGAAAATCCTCATGTCGTCCCTCGTCGTTCTCGGTCGTTGATCGTCGGCCCGCGGCGGCCCTCGTCGTCCACCGGGCTCGCGTCCAGCATGCGGCCTGATCAACGGCACCGTCCAAGACCTGTTCCGCCCTTTGTGATACCCGCAGGGCATCACATGCGGCCTGAGCCGCGCTGATGCCGCGAGGGCACCACAGGGCGAGCAACAGGTCTTGGACAGCGGCCCACCGCCGGACCGAATGTGGAACCGACACCCGAAGCAACCTCTAACACCCCTCGGGAGGTATGACGATGGCTCACGTCCTGATCACCGGATCCTCCGACGGCCTCGGCCTGATGGCCGGCCGCCTGCTGACCGACCAAGGCCACACGGTCACTCTGCACGCGCGCAACACCGAGCGGGCCGCACATGCCCGTGCGGCGCTGCCCGCCGCCGAAGACGTGCTGGTGGCAGACCTGCGCACGCTCGACGGGATCCGTGGGCTGGCCGACGCGGCCAACGCGGCGGCCCGGTTCGACGCCGCGATCCACAATGCGGGCATCGGCTACCGCGAACCGCGCCGCGTCGAGACCGCCGATGGCCTGTCCGAACTGTTCACCGTGAATGTGCTCGCCCCCTACCTGCTGACCGCGCTCATGACGCGCCCCGGTCGGCTGGTCTACCTCAGCTCGGGCATGGCCCGTAGCGGAGATCCCGATCTGACCGATCCGCAGTGGACCCATCGGCGCTGGAACGGGGCACAGGCCTACAGCGACAGCAAGCTGTTCGACGTCCTGCTCGCCTTCGGTGTCGCACGGCGCTGGCCGGAGGTCAGCTCGAACTCCGTGGAGCCCGGGTGGGTGCCGACGAAGATGGGCGGTCCCGGCGCGCCGGACGACCTGGATCAGGGCCCGGTGACGCAGGCGTGGCTCGCCGTCAGCGATGACGAGGCCGCGAAGGTCACCGGCCGGCACTTCTACCACCGCCAGGAGCGTTCCGTCTCCGCCGAGGCGCGCGAGCCCGCGATCCAAGACGCCCTGCTCGACTACTGCGCCGAACTCACCGGTACCGCGATCAAGTAGCTGAATCAGCAAGCGTGAATCAGGCAACTTAACACGCATCAGATATCGGAGCACTCGTCATGCCCAACGAAACTTTGATCACCGGCGGCCACGTCGTGACGCTCGACGATGCGTTCGGCCCCGGGTACTCCCCGAGGGGCTCGAAGCCCGCGGCGAGCATCTCCGCCCTTGCCGCAGCGGCATCGACCACGAGGCCCTTGCAGTGCTTGCAGCCCTTGCCCGCGCGTACGTTGCTCAGCGTCCGCTCAAGCTCTTCTTTGCAGGTCATGCACTTGACAAGCCACTTCCTGTCGACGCCCTGGTAGGAGCCGATGGGCTCGAAGCCTGCAGCCCGCATCTCATCCTCGGCCTGAGCATTCGTCAGCCTCACTCCCGCAGCCATGGCCGCTAAGATAGGGAAGTCCACTGACACGTCGAGCGAATCTATACTCCCAAGGCTCGAGTGGCTTGAACCGAACCCACCGTGGCGGCCCGATCCGACGTCACCGACCGTGACGCCGCCCGCGAGGTCCTGCTCCAGCTGTGCCTGGAGCACCCCGGGATCACCCAGGTGTGGGCCGACCAGGGCTACAGCGGCGAACTCGTCGCCTGGGCCAAGGACACCCTCGGACTGCTGCTGCGCATCTCGAAGAAACCCCCGGGCCAGGTCGGATTCAAGGCGGACAGGGAGTGCTGAGGTCTTCCTAGGACGATCAGGGACACCCACCGCGCTCAGATCCCGCCTACCGTCGGCCCTTGCGTCGAGGTGCTGCGCGGGCTGGGCCCGACGGCCGTGGACGTGCGGCGCATGACCACGACCGTCCTTGAGGACGGGCTCAGCCGCCGATCCGGACCACGGCGCGGCACGAGGTGGCGCCACCCGACCGGAGCCGGGCGAAGCTCTCCGGGAACTGCTCGAGCGAGATGACGTCGCCGAGCAGAAGGTCAGGCTTCTCCTCGCGCTCGACGACCCCGACCGCCTCCGGGATGGTGTTGCGGATCGTCCTGGACATCTTGATGGTCAGCGCCTTCTTCCTCGCCTCGGAGTGCGAGAGGGAAAGCGCGTCGTCCTCGGCGATCCCGACGACGATCACCTTTCCGCCGGCGGCGGTGAGCGTCGTGGCGTTGCCCAGGGACGACCTGGCCCCGGCGGCCTCGAAGTAGAGGTCGACCGGCCCGATGCCGGCGTCCAGCATCTCCCCCGCGATCTTCTCGGCGTTCTTGCCGGATGGGTCCACGACCAGGTCGGCGCCCAGCTTCAGGGCGACCTCCCGCCGATCGGCTCTCGGCTCCGCCACCACGAGGGGGTGGACGCCGGACTGCTTCAGCAGAAGCACCAGGCACGCGCCGATTCCGCCGCCGCCGGCGACGAACGCGCTCTGGCCGATGCGCGGCCGGCCGAGGCTCAGGGCGTGCAGGCCGACTGCGAGAGGCTCGACCAGTACGCCTCGAAGCGGCTGCGACAGCCGCACCGGGTGCAGATGGTCGACCGGGTACTTCACGTAGTCCTGGAGGAAGCCTCCGGCGGCACCGAACCCCGCGAAAATCGAGTGAGGGCACAGATTGGGCTTGCCGCTCCGGCAGTACCCGCACTGCCCGCAGGGAATCCCCGGGTTGGCGACGACGAAGTCGCCTACCCGGGCGCGGTCCGACGCGCTGCCGACGGATATGACCTGGCCGACCATCTCGTGTCCGAGAACCATCGGTTCGGCGACCTTCGGCGTCGCGGCGGTGAAGCCCATGTCGGAGCCGCAGATACCGCAGTAGAGCACGCGCACCAGCGCCTCGGACGGAGCCAGCTCCTCGTCGAGGAGACCTACCTCGAGCTCGAAGCTGTCCTCACCGAGGTAGTTGACCTGCCGATTGGGCAACATCGATTCTCCCAGCTGGAGGACTGATCGGGTTTCGTTGCGTGGGGGTGGCGAAGCTGTCGAGTCGCGGCGGGTGATCACGAAGGGTGTGTCCAGGCCGTATAAAGAAGCACGCCTCTGACCTGGACGTTCGCTACCGGCATCGACCTGGGCACCCTTCTGATTGCGCTCTCCGTGGAACTGACCGACCGCATCGTGCCTTCGATGGAATCCGCCCCGGACCGCCCCGGGCGCCCGCCGGAGGTCACCGATGCCGACTCGTGTCTTCGTCCACGAGCCATCGGCCCGACCAGCACCAGCGACCGCGCCACCCCTAGGCAACGAAACCCGATCAATCGTCTAGGCGCTGAGGTAGCCGCCGTCGACCACGAGGGTCGTTCCGGTCATGTAGTCCGAGGCCGCCGAGACGAGGAACGCCACCGGGCCGACCATGTCCGCCACCGATCCCCACCGCCCGAGCGGAATCCGGGCGAGGAACGGCGCGCTGAGCGCCTCGTCGGTGATGAGCTGGTCGGTCATCTCCGTGTGGATGTAGCCGGGGGCAACCGCGTTGACGGTGATGCCGAAGGGCCCGAGCTCGGCGGCGAGCGCCTTCGTCAGACCCGCGACCGCGTGCTTCGAGGCGGTGTAGGCGATGCAGCGCCGGCCGCCCGTGATCGAGGTCAGCGAGGAGATGTTGATGATCTTCGCGCGCGCGTCGCGGGCCTTGCAGTTCTGCGCCATGAACTGGGCCAGCTTAAAGACGGCACTGGCATTGACATCAAGGACCTGGTTCCAGTCCTCCCAGGAGTAGTCCCACATCCACTCCCGGAGGTTGATCCCGGCGCAGTTGACGAGCACGTTCGGGCTGCCCCCGAGGGAGTCCTCCGCGAAGCGCCACAGCGCTTGCAGATCGTCTCGGACGATGCCCTCGAGGTCCATCCGGTACATCTTCGGGCCCGCGACGGTGTAGGTCCCGCTGGGCGCTTCGAGGCGGCTGTGGTACGTCGCCGCCACGGAGGCGCCCAGCTCGGCCAGGCCCCAGGCCAGTTCGGCGCCGATGCCGGATCCACCGCCGGTGACGATGATCCTGCTCGAGCGGATGTCGAACAACTCGCGCACGCGCTGCCCCCTTCAGGACGTCTGTATCCGTGCGAAGAAATCCTCGGAGCGGATCGCGAAGGATTCGGAGCCGAACCGCTTCAGGTACCCGGTGAAGATGTTCTCGACCTCGCTGCCGCTCATGTCCCTGGTCTCGTGCCCGTTCATGTTCGGGACGTTGCAGAAGCTGAGGTATCCCCCGGTCGAGAGCCGGAGCTGGTACAGGCCCTCCTGGCAGTAGAACGGGCACCCGTCGCACTCCGGCAGGCGCAGCGAGGTCGCGGCGCTCTTGGTGTAGGCGGTGAAGCCGTCGCGCGGGGACGTGCAGGACTCGATCGCAGCGCCGTACTCCTCGAAGAACCCGAACGTCGAGAACTCACCCCCGAGGTTCGCGGCGACGATGGCCTGGACCTCCTTCGGGTCGACGTACTCTGAGAAGAAGTACTCCCGCGAGGCCGACTGATCCCGGTCGTAATAGTAGAGCAGCTCGAGGAACAGGATCTCCGGAATCCCGAATGACCGGCATGTCTCGATGGCGAGCGGGATCTCGTCGATCTTCGACCGCACCGCGACCGTGTTGACCCGGATCTTCAGGAACTCCTGCGCCATCCGCATGTTGTCCAGGACCTTGGGCAGGCGGTCCAGCCCCGTGCTCTCGGCGAAGCCCTCGCGGGTGAAGGAGGGGAGCGAGATCTTCAGGACGTTGAGTCCGGCCGAGGCCAGGTCGCGCACAAGGGCCGGACGCATGGTCACGCCGTTGGAGTTGATCTCCGGCACAGCGCCCAGTTCACGCACCTGCTCCACCAGCTTGGCGATGCCGCGGAAGAGCAGCGGCTCGCCGCCGGTGAACTGGACGTACTCTCCGCCGGTCGCCACGTAGGCCCTGAGCACCTTGAGCAGTTGCTCGCGCTCGAGGCTGGTGCCGAAGAGGTAATCCGGCTGGAAATTCTCCATCGCCTCCGGGGGACCACCGCAGAACTGGCAATGGAGCTGGCACTTTTCCGTGATCGATACGCGTAGCTTGGGCAGCCTCTTGATCATGTCAACGACTCCCTTCTGGTTTCATTGTGAATATGGACTCTAACATGTGGTTCAATGAGTGTCTACCCTGAATTGCGTAGACTCTGCAAGACGGGATCATCATTCGGGGTTCAGTGGGTTGATTTCTCGCCCGATCCGGTCCATGCATTCTTTTTTCGGGTAGGAGTGATCGTTGGGTGGCCGCCCGGCCTGGTTCTCGTGGATTTCCGGTTGTCTCGGCTGGACGTGATCGCGCTGGTCAGTTGGCCGGGCGGTCAGGCGAATACAGGAGTGGCGGCCGTGAGCAGTTTGTCGACCGGCTTTCTCACCAGCGCCAGATCCATTCTGTTGAACGCCGAGGAATACGCCCGGGCCGGTTCGCCAGCGAAGTAGCGCTCGAACAGGCTCTGCCGCCGGCCGAAGGACGAGCCGGTGAGTTCTCTGGCGATTGCGAACAACTGCACCCGGCTGAGACCTCCGATCGTCGCGCCTTGAAAATAGTGCTCGATAGTTTCCAGGACCTCTTCCTCCGCGTCCTCGACGGACGGCGTGAGCATCAGGCCGCCCGCTGCGATCTCCTCCAGCATGGTGAGCGCGGTCGGATAGAAGTCGTTGAAGTAGCGGAGCCCGGCGCTGATGGACCGGGACTGCGGCCGGACGGTGGGTCCGCTCGGCTCCGCGTGCGTGATCGCGGTGGTCAGACAGGCCTCGGTGACGTCGAGCCAGGTGCTGATCCGGCCGAGCTTCTCGGTGATGTTCGGATATCCGGTGATCCCGATGGCCTGAGCCACCGCCGTGCCGACGGCGAGCAGGAAGCGCCCCTTCACCAGCTGGCGCGTGAGCACCTGCTGTCCGACGTGCTCGAAGAATCCACACTCCGCCTTGAACTGGTTGCTCTTGTAGGGATCGGAGAAGATGAAGACCCGTTCCCAGGGAATCAGCACCCGGTCGAAGACCGCGACCGCGTCCATCTCATCGAACCGGCGGGCCAGTTGCCGGTCCGGGCCCGCGTACGAGCCGCGGCAGACGAACGAAAGGCCCTCGGTCCCGACCGGCACCGAGAACCCCAGGCCGAGATCGTAGTCGTCCTCGCGCAGGATGCGCCCGGCGCCCATCACGAGCAGTTCGTCGGCGAGCGGGGCCGACGTCGCCATCATCCGGGCACCGCTCACCCGCACGCCGTTCGAGTTCTCCCCGATGTACTGCAGTGCGATGGGACGCTCGCGGGTGACGAGGTCGCCCAACTCGCGGGAGCGGTCCGTCTGCGGGTTGGTGAAGCTGTGCGTGACGAACAGGTTGCCGGACTTCACGTGCTCGTGGAACCTACGGACGTTGTCTGCGTATTCTCCGAACCAGTCGCTGTGCGCGTTCATCGCTGCCACCCACGTGTGCAGGTAGTCAGGACTTCGTCCGAGAAATCCGTAGGTGGCTTCCGCCAGAATCTCGTACGCACGGCCCCGTGCGCTCAGCGCGGCAGCGTCGACGGGTGGACGGAAGGCCGCGGGATAGCGCGTCGCCCCATCGTCGTACGCCAACTGCCCGGCCAGGTCCTCGCGCAGTTGCAGGTCGTACAGGGCACCGATCTCCAGCGCATTGCCCCGAAGGTGCTCGGAGCCGAGAACCCGGTCGACCAGCCGGCCGTTCAGCCAGATCCTCCGGTCGTCGTCGATGGCCGCGAAGTAGTCACGCGAATTCCTCAATGCTCCTCCGTTCCGTCCTCAGCGGACAGGCTGATATGTGCGCGTCACAGCACTCGCCACCCGCTCGTCGCGTCGACATCGTCGCGAATGCCGAGGAGCCCGGCCAGATCGTCGCCGAAGAACGGCGCCAGCAGATCGGTCCGGCTCAGGAAAGGCCGGCCGCCCAGCGTTCCGAAGAGCAGGTCCCAGAGGAAGATCGCCGTCCCCTCCGTGACGGGCGCGTAGTCGGCGACGATCTGGGAGACGACCTGTGCCTGGGGGCATGCGGTCTTTACGAAGTTGATCGCCTCTCTCGTGGCGAGAACCGTCCTGACCGACACCGGGCCACGCCAGGACGCGGGCGGCAGGGAGGAGAGGACTGACACCGCCGTCTTGCCCGAGAACATGATGTCGTCGAGCACTGTGAGCGGCCCGCCGGCGAGCGGCAGAACCTGAAGGTCTTCCTCAACCTCCACGGCGGCCGTCTCGCCGTGGGTACCGTGTCTTCGCTTCGGATGAACGGCGATGACCGCGCAGTCGCGACTCGCGTGCGCGAAACGCGCCGCGAGGATCCGCGGGCGCGTGCCGACGACCAGCGCGGTGGCGCAGGCGCCGTGGGCGGTGGCTTCCCAGAGGCTCCGGAATCCGGCGAAGTCGATGTAGCTCACCTGTGCCGGAGCCGTTCGCGTGAGGCTGTCTATGCGGTGGCGGAGCGACCTCTCCATGCCCGCCATGTCGTCGCAGACGCCGAACAGCGGAAGGTCGTCGATGAGGTGCAGCTTCATCGCGGCGCCTCGATGTCGAAGGCCTCGACCAGCACGATCCGATCCGTCTGGAGGAGGGACTGCGGCCAGTGCCAGTGCCGCAGTTCCAGCGCGTCCCTTTGGCACCGGAAGGCGTGTTCGCAGTTGGGCGACATGATGAACAGGTCGCCTGGATTGAGTTCCACCGCCTGCCCGGCCAGCGAGGCCAGGCCGGTGCCCGCCGCCACGAAGGTGATCTGTCCCATGATCCGGTGCACGACGAGGGGATGCGGGCTGTCGGTCGTCAGCACCTGGGGCGGCTCGCCCAATGCGTCCAACATCGCGGTCAGGACGGGTCGCATCTCATCGCTGACCTTCAGTGCTTGAAACATGCTCTATCCCATCGTCAGGGTTCCGCAGACGTTGATGGCCTGGCCGTTGACCGCGCGCCCGGCCAGGGCGAGCCAGCGGATGACGTCGGCGACCTCGTCGGGCTCCAACAGGCGCCCGAGCCCGGTCCGACGGGCCATCGCGGCCTGGTATTCATCCGGACGCAGACCGTGCAGCCGCGAGATCTCGCGGCGCCCGTCGTCCGCCCCGGCGGTGTCCACCGCCCCCGGGCACACGCAGTTCGCCCGCACCCCGAACGGACCGACCTCCGCGGCCAGACTCTGGGTGTAGGCGATCAGACCGGCGTTCGCGGCGCTATAGGCGGGCAGGTAGGCGACGCCCGGTTTCGCAGCGGTTGACGACACGTTCACGATGGAGCCCTGACCTGCCGCGCGCATCGGCTCGACGACGACGCGCGTGAGCATCATCGGAGCGACGAGGTTCAACGTGAGGTCGTGCTGGATGTGGTCGGGCGTGATCGCGATGGCCGTCGCTGGCTGGGCTCCCCCGGCGTTGTTGACCAGCACCTCCGGCGTGACCCCGCGCGACGTCAGGTACTCGGCCAGCTCCTGGCACGCGGCCGCCACCGTCGACCCCTCGGCGAGGTCCGCCTTGATGAACATCGCGCAGTGCTGAGGCCGGGTCAACCCGAGCACGATGCAGTCGTGGCTGTCGGAGAATCGGCGCAGCACCGCCGCGCCGATCCCGCGAGAGGCCCCTGTGATGATCGCTGTCGGCCTCATGCGTCAGTCTTCGATCCAGCCGCGCAGGCATGCCGGCACCTCGTCCGGATGACAGAGCACCTCTACGCCGACCGTTCCGCGCGTCGCCAGCGCGGCCGCCAGCACCTCGTCGACCTGGTCGGCGTGGTCGATACGGAAGGTGCGAAGCCCCATCGCGCTCATCCACTGGGCGAAGTCGATGCTGGGGATGTCGGTTCCCATGGGTTCGCGATCGAAGTCCAACCGCTGGCCGAGGCGGACGCGGCCGTGGCTGCGGTTGTTGAAGACGACGACGAGGAGGTTGAGTTCGTGCTCGGCGGCGACGGTCAGTTCGGCGCCGTGCATGAGCATGGAGCCGTCCCCGGTGACGCAGACTGTGAGCGGCCCTCGCCCTGCGGCGCCTTCCTGACCGGCCGCCATGGCCATGCCGACCGACGCGCCGATCGCCCAGCCCATGGCGCCCACGCCGCAGTTGAGCTGTACTCCACCGGTTCGGCCGGCGCGGCACAGCGAGATCGTGTCGAGCCAGTGGTTGCCGGCGTCCGGGATGACCACGGCGTCCGGAGGCAGCATCCGGCTCAGCCGGGAAATCGTGCCGGCCACGGACGGCATCCCGTGCGACTCGGGCTTCTGACGCAGCGCTGCTCGCTCGGCGCGCTTCTGGAAGGCCGACACAAGCTCGGCTGCGGAGCAATCCGGCTCTGCGGCGGTGTCGGTACCGCCTGCGGCTATGGCCGACGTCAGCGCCGACACGGCTTCCCGCGCGTCTCCGACGATGCCGATATCGGCCCGCATCCGGAAGCCGACCTGCTCGGCGGAGATGTCGATGCGAATCGTCGCGGCGTTCTCGAGGACCGCTGCCAGCGGGTTCGCGTAGTAGCGCGACAGGCTGGCGCCGACGACAAGGACGACGTCCGGCTGGTAGGACGACACCGCTTGGGCGATGTCAGACCGTTGACCCGGACCGAAGTGGCCGAGCAGCATGGGGTGATCGCGAGGCAGGCAGGACACTGCCTTCGTCGACGTCACGACGACCGCTCCCAACTGCGTGGACAGTCGAGCGATCTCCGGTTGCGCGCGGGCGAGCATGCTGCCCCAGCCGGCGAGAATCAGCGGGCGGCGCGCTGAGCGAAGCAGTTCCGCCGCAGCGAGGACGCATGGCGCGGCCGGCACGTCGCCGACGGTCGGCGGGGAGGCCGACCGCGACGGCGGAACCGGGATGTCGAGCTGCTGCTGGTCCAGGGGGATGCTCAGGTGCACGGGGCCCCGGCGTCCGCTGAGCGCCAACGTGATCGCGGTGTCGATCATGAACGCGGCGTTCTCCGGGGCGACGATCTCCAGCGCGGTCTTGGTGATGGGCGCGAGCAGGGCGGCCGGGGAGGCCGATCGGTCCAGCAGGAAAGACTCCTGGAACACTCCGCGGCCGAAGGTCGTGGGCGAGCCCTGGCCCGAGATGACCAGCATGGGCACGGAATCCTGATAGGCCGATGCCACGCCGGTCGCCGTATTGGTGACGCCGGGGCCGGACGTCGTCAGGACGACGCCGAGGTTTCCGGTCGCACGGGCGTAACCGTCGGCCATGAACGCGGCGCCGCCCTCGTGGCGGGCCAGGATGATCTGGGGATCTTTCCGGAACGCGTGCCATACCGGCATCACGAAGTAGCCCGGCACGCCGAAGGCCCGGGTCACCCCCGCAGCGGCCAATTGCTGGTGCAGATAGCCCGTCAATATCACGTGCTCACCCCGTTTCCAGTTCCTGCGCGACCTTTTCCAGCGCCGTCCGGATGCTGTCCATCTCGTCCGCGTGTCCGGCGCTGATGCGCACGTGGTCCGGCCACCCCATGTCGGTGAGATCGCGGACGAGCACGCCGTGAACGGCCAGCCTCTCGCTGACGACGTGGGCCGGCCAGGGCAGCTTGACCAGCGTGAAGTTGGTAACCGACGGATTCACCTCGGCCCATGGCTGGGTCGTCAGCCATGCCTCGAAGCTGCGGACGGCTGTGCGAGTGTGCCCGCGGACGACGTCGGTGAACTCGGCGTCGGCCAGACTCGCCTCGGCTGCGGCCAGCGCTACCCGGTTGACGTTGAAGACCAGCACATCCTTGAGGCGCCGCATCCGCTCGCAGATGTCGGGCCGCGTCATCGCGTAGCCGCAGCGCAGGCCGGCGAGACCGTGGATCTTGGAGAAGGTGCGCAGGACGATCACCGGCAGGCCGGCCCGCACGTGCGTTATCGCCGACGTGGCTTCGTCCGGATCCGTGAATTCGATGTATGCCTCGTCGATGACGAGAACAGCGCCGCGCTGGTGCGCGACCCGGGCCAGATACTCGATCTCGGCCGGATCCAGCGCAACGCCCGTCGGATTATGCGGATTACATATGTAGACGACGCTCCGAGAGCGCATCGCACTCGCGCTGGCCTCGGTGTCCATCCTCAGATCCCGTAACGGAAGAATGATCGGGGATTGCCTGGCCGCGCGGACGGCGTTCACGTGTCCGGGATATGTTCGGTCGCCGACAATTGCCCCGGCGGACGGATCGACCAAAGCCAGAGCCGAAATCAACAGGAGTTCATCGATGCCGTTTCCGACGATCACGTGATTCGGCGTCAGATTCTCGCGTCCGGCGATAGCGGCCACAAGCCGCGCCGCCGCGGCATCGGGGTAGCGATTGAGTCTGTCGGCCTCGTCGAGCGCCGCCTGCCGGGCCCGGGGGCTGCAGCCGAACCCGCTCTCGCTCAGGTTGAGCCGCGCGATCGGGTCGCTGGGTGAAGCTATGACCTGCATGGACACCACGCGGTGCAGTCTCGCGGTATCCGATCGCTGGTCGTCATCATCCAATCCTCCAATTACCGGCGAAGAAAACGGTGCGAGGCGACGGTCAATCAGGTTAACTCGGCGACTTCGAGCGGGTGAACCCGGGCGTTCGCAGAGCTTGGAGATGGTGACGCCACGGGACGAGAGGCCAGATAGGAGAGCCCTTACTGCCCCCGGGCTCTAGCGGAGAATATCACTCACTTAGGCCCCTGTGAACCTCGCGGCTGCCGCTGGTAGCCATCGGTTGACCCATGGCTTCGGCGCCTTGACTTCGGGTCCGAGGCCCGCACCGTCCAACCGGACCAAAATCCTGTGACAGTAGCGAACCGGGAACGGCCGGCCTCCGACTATGAGCCCGTCATCGCAGCCGCTACGCTTCCCAAGTGATTTCCGGATCACCCGACATCGTCGGCGGCGATGGGCTCGTTATCTACCGGGATGCTGGAGGAATACGCGGGTGGGGAAGAGAGATCGCGTCCTGGCCTGGCTTCGCCTGGCACGACTGATTCCGCTGGCCGGACCCACGGCCTACCTGCCCATGGGGGTGCTGGCCCTCGCGTACGGTGTGCTGCCGTCGGTGTTCACCGTGGCGATGGGCCTGGTGGTGCGCACGCTCACCGCCGGCCCGGTCGCGCGCATCAGCCCGGCCGAGATCCTCTCGAGGGCAGGCACCGACCTCAAGATCGGCTTCGCCGCGCTGGTCCTGCAGCAGGCGCTCACGCCGCTCCAGGAAGCGGTCGCGGTCCTGGCCGCGCGCCGGATCGACCGGCACACCCTCGCGGACGTCCTGCGCACCGCGCTGCGATCCCCACTGGAGCACGTGGAGGACGAGCGAGCCGTAGACGCGGTCGCAGAGGTGAGCGACGCCTTCGTCCGCAACGCTCCGACGCCGGGCGTCGCCGCCGCCGCGCTGCCCCAGCTTGCCGGGCGCTACCTGCAACTCGTCAGCGCCGTGGTACTGGTCGCGGTCACCATCTCGGTCGGGGTGGCGGTTCTGCTGCTCATCGGCGCGGTCATCCTCCGGTACGGACAGCGTGGGTCCTTGGACAAGTTCGCCGCCGAGCGGGCGAAGCTCGCCGGTGCCCGGCGCCGAATGAACTACATCGAGATGCTCGGCATCGAGCCACGCGCGGCCAAGGAGATCAGGGTCCTCAACCTGCTGCCCTGGCTGCGGCAGCGCTACGACCGGGAGGTCGAGGGATACCTGGTCCCGCTGTGGCGTCGCCGGCGCGCGGTGCTCTTCCGCCCGTTCCTGGTCTACACCGGCATCGGCTTCCTCATCGCGGTGACGGCCTTCGTCCTGCTCGGGCAGGGTTTCGAGCCCGCGCAGGGCGTGGTGTTCCTGGCCGTCGCGATCCAGGCGATCCTGGTGCCGCTGCGCTTCGGCACCTACTTCCCCGAATGCGACATGCAGACGCAGTACGGGATGCAGTGCCAGTCCACGATCGCCGAGTTCCGCGCGTCGGTCGGCCGTCCGGTCGCCCGGCCCGAGCCCGGCGCGCGGCCGACGGCGGCGGCGGTCGAACCGGGCGCGTTGCACGCGATCCGGTTCCGCGAGGTCAGGTTCGGCTACGGCCGACGCGGCGCCGAGGTGCTGCGCGGACTCGACTTCGAACTGCCGGCCGGCCGCTCGACCGCTCTGGTCGGGGTCAACGGCGCCGGCAAGACCACGGTCGTGAAGCTGCTTTCCGGGCTGTACGCGCCGACCGGCGGCCGTATCACGGTCGACGGACGCGACCTGGCCGGACTCGACCCCGCCGGGTGGCGGCGTGAGGTGGCCGTCATCTTCCAGAATTCCGTTCGGTTCGACCTGACGCTGCGGGAGAACCTGTTGCTGGGGGCCGCGCACCGTCCGGTCGACCTGGACGCGATGCACGCGGCGCTGGCCCGGGCCAGCGCGACCGACATCGCCGACCGCCTGCCGCACGGCTTGGACACCGTCCTGTCGCCGGAGTACACCCGGGGCACCGGCCTGTCCGGCGGGCAGTGGCAGCGCATCGCCCTCGCCCGCGCGTTCTACGCGGTCGGACAGGGTGCCACCGTGCTCGTGCTGGACGAGCCGACCGCCCAGCTCGACGTGCGCGCGGAGGTCGACTTCTACGAACGATTCCTGGAGCTGACCGAGGGACTGACCACTTTGGTGATCTCGCACCGCTTCTCCACCGTCCGCCGCGCCGACCGGATCGCGGTGCTGTCCGAGGGCCGGATCGGCGAATCGGGCAGCCACGACGAGCTGCTCGACGCGGACGGCACCTACGCCTCGATGTTCCGCGTGCAGCGCGAGAGGTTCACCGCGGCGCTCGGCCGGGGGGATGACCGGTGAACAGCATCCGCAGCGCCGGGGAGATCCTGCGCATGGCCTGGCGGATGGACCGGGTCAAGATGGTCAAGGCGGCCGTGCTGCTGGGCGGCGGCTTCCTCGCCACGCCGCTGGCCGCGCTCGGCCTGCGTGCGTTCACCAACAGCCTGCTCGCCGGCGAAGCGGACCGGGCCACGCTGCTCGGCCTCCTCCTCGCCGTGCTGCTGATGCTCGAGCTGATGGGCACCCACTTCGCCCATCTGTCGTACTTCGAGCTCGGCGAGATGACCCAGGTCCACCTGCAGCACCGCCTGTTCACCGCCACCAACTCCGTGGTGTCGCTGGCCCGCCGGGAGCAGCCGGACTACGCCAACGACCTGCAGGTCACTCAGTCCCGGGCGTGGAACCTCAACCGCGCGCTCGAGGCCACCCTCCAGTTCGGCGGCCTCCTGGTCCAGCTGTGTGTGAGCACGTTTCTGCTGGCCCGGCTGAACTGGGTGCTCGTCCTGGTGCCGTGCCTGTCGGTACTGCTGATCCTCGCAAGCGCGCGGGCGCAGCGGGCCGTCAACCTCTCGGAGGAGCGGGCCGCCGAGCCGGCCCGCCGGGCCCGGCACTTCCTGCGCCTGGCGACCACCCCGGAGAGCCTGGTCGAGCTGCGGCTCCTGGGCCTGGAGGACGAGGTGGTGGAGCGGCACACGGCGGAGTGGGACGCGACCACCCGGCAGATGTGGCGCGGCCAGAGCCGGGCGGCGCTGATCAAGAGCCTGGGTCAGCTCGGCTTCGCCCTCGGATATGCGGGCGCGCTGATCTTCGTGTTCCGGCAGATCGCCGGCGACACGGCCACGGTCGGCGATTTCGTCTTGGTGCTCGCGCTCGCGGTGCAGACCACCATGCAGATCAGTACTGCGGTGACCCTGCTGGCCGTGCTGCAGCAGTCGTCGGTGACGATCGGGCGGATCACCCGGCTGGCCGACGCGGAGCCCGGCCCGGCCCCCGCGCACCGTGAGCCGATCCCCGGGGCCGGACTGCGCCTCGAGCACGTCACGTTCAGCTACCACGGGGGCGCCGAGCCGGTTCTGAGGGACGTGAACCTGTCGATCCCGCCCGGCGCGAGGGTCGCGGTGGTCGGCGAGAACGGCGCCGGCAAGACGACCCTCGTCAAACTCATGTGCGGGTTGTACCAGCCGACCTCCGGCCGGATTTCGCTCAACGGGCACGCGGTCGACACGGGCGAGATGTCGGTGGCAGCCCTCTTCCAGGACTTCGCCAGGGTCGAGTTGTCGTTGCGCGACAGCATCGGCATCGGGAAGTGCCGGGGCGCCGAGCCCGCGGACGACGGCGCGGTGCACGCCGCCTTGGAGCGGGCGGACACCACGGAGTTGGTCGACCGCCTGCCCGACGGCTTGGACGGCATCCTGGGCACCCACTACACCGACGGCGCGGAACTGTCCGGCGGCCAGTGGCAGCGCGTCGGCCTGGCGCGTGCGCTGGTGCCGGAGTCCCCGGCGTTGCTGATGCTGGACGAGCCGGCGGCCGCACTCGACCCGACGGCCGAGCACGCCCTCTTCGAGCGGTTCGCGGTGGCCGCGGGGGCGCAGGAGCGCCGCAGCGCGATCACCGTCTACGTCTCGCACCGGTTCTCGACCGTACGGATGGCCGACCTCATCGTCGTGATGGAGCGCGGAAGGGTCGCCGCGGCCGGCACGCACGACGAGCTCATGCGCGCCGGCGGCACGTACGCCGAGCTCTACACCATGCAGGCCCGGGCCTACGCCGACGTCTGACGGCTTCATTTCCACCCCTTTCGCGCATGGCCTTCCCGCCATTCGGCGAGTGTCCACCGCGAGCCGGTTGGTTCCGGAACCTAACCCGTGTCCCGCCGGCGGGACACGGGACCGAGTAAGTGTGCTGTTTATGATCTTTCCCGGCTCGGACCCTCAGGCAAGGGCGTTTTCGCCACACGCACCCCACTAGACAACCTTGACGACGGTGGGGATTATAGAATGATGACCAGGGGGGGAGTCTTGCTGGCCATCCCACGGGCGCACGACGGGGTTCTCAGGCAACTCAGGACTCATCATCCTCAGACGGGGAGGTACATCCACGGCTGGAATACACACACCATGAGCTCTGTCGGGGCTTGCCCACAACGTGTCACGCCCCCGATTCGGCGCGTTTCCTTGAATTCCTATGCCATCCGTACACATGTCGACGATCATTTCGAATTGATGGGAAGTCAGGAGAACAGCTTGTGGCCACCCGCATGGCAGTTCAGGCCGCGGACCGCGGAATCCTCTCCCCCGAAATCCTTCGCACGCGGCCGCGGGGCGTGCGGGCCACGCATGGGGCGCCGCGGGGCCCGGAGCACTGTGCGGCGGGCAAGGAGGCTCGGCACCCGCCGGGGACCGTCGATGCCCTGCCGGGCGATTCGGTCCGGTGCCCGACCGCCTCGCTGACCAGCCTCCGGCTACCGCACAAGCTCACGCTGGAGCGATGGATCGGCATCGGGCGAGACCTGTCGACGACGACCAGTTCCGCAGCCTGGTGGTTGGGCGACTGGCTGATCTACGGGGAAGCGGCCTTCACCGGCCGGTACCGGAACGCGATCGAGCAGACCTCGCTCGACTACAAGACGCTGCGCAACTACGCCTGGGTCGCGCGCAGGTTCCCGCCGGACCGCCGGCACGAGACGCTCAGCTTCGGCCACCACGCCGAGGTCGCCGCGCTGGCGGCACCCGAGCAGGACTTCTGGCTGCGCAAGGCGGCGACGCTGTCCTGGTCGCGCAATAAACTCCGGCGCATCGTCCGGGAGAGCCTGCGCGAGCGAGAGGAGTCACCGATTGCCCGGCACCGCGACGGGGCGCCGCACGCGATCGCGCCCGGCCGCCTGCCGCCGCTCCCCCACGAGGCGGACGACCCCCCGCCGGCCGAACGGCTGAGCGTGCGGTTGACGCACCAGCAACTCGCCGCCATCCGCCAGGCCGCCGACTGCGCCCAGGTGCCGGTCGACACCTGGGCCGCCAGGATCCTGCTGAAGGAGGCCGCGCGCAGCGCCGTCGGGAAAGGCGGTGACCGGGAGCGGCCCGACGCATAGGGCTGATGTACGCCGCGGGGCGTTTCGGCGGCAGCCGGGAACGCCCCTCAGTGCGTTCCGTGCAGATCCTCCAGGGCGGTGCGCAGGACCGCCTCGTGCCTGACCATCTCAGCGCGCGTCTTCAGCGGCAGGAAGCGCCGCTCCGAAACGCCCAGGAAGGCGGCCGGGAGCAGGGTCGCCAGGTGGTGCAGCGGACACTCGATCTGCACCGCCACCCGCCCCTCGACGTCCTTCTCGTAATAGCGCCACGGCAAGGGCAGATCGTCGTCGGTGACGTCGGTGTCGAGGATGAACGTGTTCGTGTTGAGCGGCAACGGCGGGAGCAGTTCCGCGCGCCCGCCGAGTTCCGCGGCGTCCAGCAGCAGCGGACGGCCGTCGAGCCGCACCACCCGCGCGCCGGAGCTCGCCGGGTTGGGCGGACGGACCACTTCCACGCTCACCCTGCGCCCCCGGAGCAGGTGGCTGCCGACGACCAGCGGATCCGGCCGGGCCAGCAGGTTGTCGAGATTCGAGATCAGCAGGTGGCGTACGCCGGACCCGCGCAGCCGGTCCAGCACACCGGACCGGACCAGCGCCCCCGGCAGTTCGCCGTGCCCGGTGGGATACGGCGAGACCTCCCCGTCGCCGGTCCGGAACACCTCGCCGTCCGGGGTCAGCCGGAGTGCGAAACCCTGCTGGAACAGAAAGGGTTCGGGCAGTCCGAGTTCGGCCACGTGCGCACGGATCGGTTCGTGCGTCGCCCACCCGGTCATCACGGCGACCGGCACCGCGCCGCCGTACCGGTCGGCGGCGGCTTGCGCTTGTCGAAGCTTGATCTCAAGGAACGTCTGACCGTCGAGCACCGGGACCGTGGCCTTGACCGCGCCGCCGAAGCGTGTCGCCATCCCCCCGCCGAGCACGACCACCGCGACCTCGCCGCGGCTCAGGGCCGCGGTGCCGGCCGCTTCGGCGGCCGCGTGCTCCGCCGAGCCCGGCGGCGGCAGGTCGACGACGTCCTCCGGCTCCGGGGGCGCCAACGCGCCGAGCACCACGTTGGCCGCCGCCGAAAGCCGTCCGCGGGCAACCGCTTCACTGAAGTCCTCTGCCACGTTCACGGTCGCACCGTGCTCTGCACCATGGCCACCGCCGGCAGCGGGCCGTCGAGCAGGGTCCGGAGACGGTCCGCGCCCTGCTCGCCCTGCTCGTCGACGTGCCAGGCGTCGCACACCGCGATGCCGCAGGCCCGGATCAGCCCGGCCAGGTCGACCGCGGGCAGTGGCTGCCCGCCGGTCTTGGCCTGCACCCCGTTCACGAGCACCACGCTCAGCAGCGGCAGACCGTGCTCGGCGGCGGACACGAGCCCGCCGAGCCCGCTGTGCACGACCGCGTAGTCGCCGATCACCGCGATGGACCGGCGGCCCGCGCGAGCCGCCCCGCCCGCCACCGCGATGGCCGAGCCGAGACTCAGCGCGACGTCCACCGCGTCGTACGGCGGGTAGCACAGCCTGATCGAGGAACCCACATCGGCCGCCACGAACGCGCCGCCGCGATGCAGTTCCGCGATGGCGTGGAAGACCTGCTCGTACGGGCCGAGTGGCGGGACCACGGCGGACTTGCGCTCGATATCCGTCCACGAGCAGGTCTGATCGGTCTCGATCACCTTCAACAGGTCGGCCCTGGTGACCGTCCCCCACAACGGCAGATGGCCGGTGAGCCGACCGCGCAGCCGGCCCGGATCGGCCATCCGGCCGGCCAGCCACTGCTCGGCCACCGGGTCCGGCTCCTCGACCACGATCGTGCGGTCGTGCGCCTCCGCCCACGCCACCACGGAGGCGGGCAGCGGAACCGTCGCTTCGACCGCGAGCACGCAGCAGTTCATCTCGACGGCGGTGATCGCGGTTCCGCCGACGGCGATCACCGCCGTCCGGCAGTCCCCGCCGCAACGGTCGAGGATCAGACCGGCCCGGTCGACGAAGGAGCGGATCAGCGGCGCGGTGACCAAAAAGCGGCGTTGATGGCGGCCGAATTTCGTCAGCTTGTGCGCCACGTCCGGGTCGAGGCGAGGAGCCGGCGAACGGGTCGGCACCCTGATCGGCGAGGCGGGAGCAGCTTCGGGCCGAGCGCTGCAGTCCCGGTGCAGCGTCGGGGTGATCCGGATCAGCACCGGCACCCCAGCCTGCTCGGAGAGTTCGACGGCGCTCTCAACCAGGTGATCCGCATCGCCGAGCAACGTCGGTTCCAGCACCGGCACCCCGGCTATCTCGGCCAACCGCCGCGAGTCCTGCACCGACGTCGAGCCGTTGGCGTCCGGGTCGTCGCCCACCACGAGCAGCACGGCGGCACCGGTCGAGTGCACCGTGGCGTTCAGCAGCGAGTCCAGCGCGATGTTCAGGCCGTTGTGCTTGAACACCACGGCGGAGCGCACGCCCGCGGCGGACAGGCCGACGGCCTCCTCGACGGCGGACTTCTCGTTGACCGCCCACTCGAAGCGCTCCGCGCCGTGCTCGGCCAGAATCTCGGCGACGTGCGTGCTCGGCGCACCCGCTACCGCCGAGGTGCGATCGATGTGCCGGAGCAGCGCCTGCGCCAGATGCCGGCAAGCCTGCGCGTCCGGGGTCTTCGCCCGATCGTCGGACATGATCCTCACCTTCTTGCCACCGGCGCGCCGGTGCACAGGATGAATGCGCGGTCGATGAAGCAGCGGTGTCCCGCCGGCGGGAAAGTCGCGAAGTCGGGGCCCGGTTCACCCGCGCCGGCGGATCTCGGTGACGAAGACGTGAGGCGTTCCCGGCAGGGTCCGGGCGTCCAAGAACGAGTTCTCCAGGATGCAGCCCAGATCGGCCGGCTGGGCGATCGGCGAAGCCGGCTCGGATTCGCGGGTGCCTGCCAGGTAGACGGTCGGTGCGAGCCGCAGACCCTCGACGATGAGCGCGGACAGGTCGCCCGGCGTGAGGATCCGCCAGTTGTCCCAGTGGACCACGTCGCCGAAACTGTCGTCGTCGAACAGGGTGCTGATGCCGATCAGCGGCCGGTTCGTCGCCGAGCGGGGCTGCGTGCAGTCCAGAGTGGCGGCGGGCGTGCTGGACAGTTGATCGCCCAGCCGCCCGGCCCAGAGCCGGTCGGCGTTGCCCGGCAGGATGTCCTGGAGGTCCTTCAACGCCGCGTCCGACCCTCCCCCCGGCCGCAGCAGGTACCGCGCGTATTGCGGCTGAGACTGCACCGAAAGGCGGTTGCCGCTGCGGAGCCTCTCGATGTCGAAGTGCTGGTGCTTGTGTTCGAAATACGTGAGCCCTTCCGCCGCGCCAGCCCAGTTCTTGACGGAATTGAGGAAATGCGGGACGTGGCACACGGTAGCCTCCGGAACAAAGAGGAAACGTTGTCCGTCTCGCTGCCAGTGTGTGTAGACGCGGTAGCCGAACTCCGTGTCCTCGTATCCCCAGTTGCGGAAGTTCTCGTCGAACCCGCCGACGTCCTCGTATACGCGGCGCGGGAGCGAGAAGTTATGCGAGATCGTGAACAGCCAGGGCGAAGCCTCCAGCAGTCCCGGCTGTTCGAGCCCGTAGTAATATCGGAGGTCGTCCTGTTCGCGGCTGACGTCCCAGGGGGTGGCGTCGGCGTCGGCCACCCCGTGCAGGGTGGCCCAGTCCGGCTCGATCCGCCGGCCAAGTACCAGCAGATCGTGCGACGTGTGCCGCTTCAGATGAACGCTCACCAGGTCCGGGTGGGCGATCGAGTCGGCGTCCAGAAACAGCAGGAGTTCGCCGGAGGCGGCGGCGACGGCAGTGTTGCGGGCCGCGGATCGGCCGCGGTTCTCCTCGTGCCGCACCACCCGCACCGCCAGATCGGGGTACTCCCCCGCCACGTCCCGCCCGACCGGCTCGGGGCTCGCGTCGTCGGCGATGACGACCTCGAAGGCATCGGAAGGCGCGGTCTGACCGGCGAGGGACTTCAGGGTCCGCGCCAGCGCTTCGGGCTGCGCGTAGGCCGGAATGATGATCGACAGCATGAGCAGTCCTCTCCCCTTCGCCCGGCGTCCGCCGCGTTGCCTCGAGCGCCCGCGAACCGGTCAGGCGACCGGATCGAAGACGGCGGGCTGGAAGCGGCGATACAGGTCGCGCATCTCAGAAGCCGGATAGTCGTCGTTCCAGGGCTTCAGGCGACCGCCGAAGTGGATGATGGCGGCGTCCTTCTCGGCCTCGACCAGTTCGGCGAGTGGATTGACGTCCTCGGCCGGGTGGACGTAGTCGGGTCCGCGCGGGGACATCGCGAAGGTGTCCCAGCGGTACTCGAGCCGCTGCCAGTCGTCTGCGGCGGCGTAGTTGAGCGCGTCCTGGTCGGGGAAGCCGACCTTGTCGGGGTTGGCGATCAGGAACTCGGCCGCTCGCTCGAACAGGCGGGTACCGCGGATCCGGGGGAGGTCGAGCAGCATGACGGCGCTGCAGAAGTACTCGCGGCCCTCGGGGAGGCCGAACTCCCGCCAGAAGCGCAGTCCGGGACCGTGCCCGAGCAGCGGGCTGATCGGGTCGCGGACGGCGCCGACAGGGTGCCCGCCGAGGTCGCGCTCGAGCAGCGGCCGCAAGTCCGCGAGCACCAGCGTGTCGGCGTCCATGTACAGCACCCGCGGCTCGTCCTCGATCACGTCGGGGATGGTCATCCGCGCGAACACGGCCCTGCTGTACCAGGCCGTGACCGGCAGGTTCGAATCGGTTTCGGGGATCGCGCGGATCTCGACCGCCAGGCCGAGGGCCGCGCCGTCGCGCAGGATCGACGCCGTACTCCCGGACGAGAGCCCCTGGTCCAGGACGATGAACCGCAGTTCCCCGACCGCCGGACCGTGTGCCGCCGCGATGGACCGCATCACGGTGCGCAGTGGCTCGACATAGCCGTCGTCGATCGCGCAGACAATCGGAGCCAAACCTGTTGCCACGTTCATACGTACCCCAACAAGCATTTGAGTCACGGGAACGGCCCGTCGAATATGAGCGCGACAGATAGTCGGGAAAGTGTTTCTCGAAGAATCCGAGACGAACTTTCACGCCGGCCGGTAAATGGCTGTCCTTCCCTCCCCGTTCATCGTCGCACTGCGAGAATACTGAGCGGCCGCAATGACGTCCAGCAATGTGGCGTGGCAGTGGACTGTCGTCGGCACTTCTGATGTGATGAAGTGCGCGCGCTCTCTTCAATCAGGGCCCTCGGCAGACGTGCCGCCGGAGTCAGCCGGTCAGCGCGTCCGGGAGTTCGTCGAGGGAGTGGATGACCCGGATGCCGTCGCGCACGTCGTGCCCGTAGCTGGCGAATCCGCGGTCCAACCAGAACGCGTGCAGTCCCGCATCGCTGGCTCCCTCGGCGTCGAGGCTGTACTTGTCGCCGACATAGGCGACCTCGTCCGGTGCGAGGCCGAGTGACGCGCAGCCGGCGAGGAAGATGCTCGGTGCGGGCTTGCTCGCGCCGTGCTGGTCGGCGCAGACGACTGCGTCGCCGACGTATTGAAGCAGGCCGATAGCCTGGAGCTTGTGCCGCTGATGGTCGACCGACGCGTTGGAGACGACGCCGAGCCGGTAGTCGGGTGCCAGCCTCCTGAGGACCGGCTCGGCATCGGGAAAGGCGGCCCAGGCCGCGTTGCGGTGGATTTCGTAGCCGGCGAACCACGCGGAGGCCTCCCGATCCGACAGGCCGCGGTAGCCGAGGTGCGAAAGGAACTCCCGGGTGCGTTCACGCTGCTGCCCGGTGAGGGTCTGCTCGCCGTTGAGGTATCGGGCGAAGTGCACCTCCATGATGGCGCGCCAGAGCCGGACCGCGGTGGCGGCGTCGGGGAACCGATCGACCAGTTGCTGCGCCCGCAGGTGGGTGAGCAGACCGGCCTGGTCCGATGCCGAGTAGTCGAACAGAGTGTCGTCTACGTCGAAGAGCACACCTTTGATCGGCACGACGCCTCCCCTTCCGACGCCCGGAGCATGAGTCGGCTCCCCTTGATCGTGAGCATGCCGCTATGTCCGTGCGGCACGCCTCGTCGTGCCGCCTCGGCGGCAGAGCACCGGTCAGCCGATCTCGATCTCCGCCCGCATGCGCAGATCGCGCGAGGAGAACCCGACCTCCACGGTATAGGTACCCGAGGGGTAGCTCCAGGCGCCGGCAACGGGGTCCCACTGGGCGAAGGCTCGGTTCGGCAGCCGGATCCTGGCGCTCTGCTCGGCGCCGGACGCCGCGTATACCCGGGTGAACGCGGCCAGGGCACGTACCGGGCGCCGGGCATCGCTCGCCTGGTCGGGGCTGGACAGGTACGCCTGCACCACGAGGTGACCCGACCGCGCACCGAGGTTCTCCACGGCCACGATGATCTCCACGTCGGCGCCCGCCCTCGTCGGTCCGACGGGAACGTCAAGCTGCTTGAACGACCAGGACGTGTACCCGAGCCCGTGGCCGAACGGGAAGCGCGGCTCGAGCATCGCGCGGTCGTAACCGCGGTAGCCGACGAGTAATCCCTCGTCATACTCGAGCCGACCGCTCACCGGAACCGCCCTGCCCACCGGCAGGCCCGACTCGGAGCGCGGTATCGTCACCGGGAGCCGACCGCTCGGCTCGGTTCGGCCGAGCAGCACGTCGGCCAGCGCGTGTCCGAACTCTTGGCCGGGAAACCACGCCTGCACGATCGCGGCCACCCGATCGGCCCAGGGCATCAGCACCGGCATACCGCTGTTGACCACGACCACCGTACGCGGGTTGACGGCGGCGACGGCCGCGATCAGCTCGTCTTGCCCGCCGGGCAGGGCCAGCGAGTCCCGATCGTAGCCCTCGCTCTCGGTGGCGTGCGAGGAGCCGACCACCAGGATCGCCACGTCGGCGGCGTGCGCGGCCTCGACGGCCTCCTCCAGCAATCGCTCCGCGGAGGGCAGCGGCACGATGCCGACGCGGAAACGGACCAGATCGTGGCGGTAGCCGTCGGGAACGCAGGTCGCGGTGAACTCGACGGTCTCGCCCTCGACCAGCATGAGCTCGTGCCCGAACTCGAACGGCCCGGCATGGGAGACCATCACGTCGGACGGGTGCGGAGCGGTCCCGCCGATGCGGATCGTGCCGGCCTCCCCCTCGGCTCGGTTCGCATCCGTCGCCGGATCGGCACCGGTGCGGACGTTCAGCTCGAGTTCTCCGATACCGCCTACCGCCACGCGGTGGTTGCCGGTGTAACCGGCGGTGTACGTCGCGCGGAGCACGATGCGGCCGATACCGTCCGCCGTGACCAGCGTCTCCGGGTCCCACCAGGTGACCTCGGAGGTGACTCGGGTGCCCGCGTAACGCGTCGCCCCGTCGCGGTCGTAGACCTCGAGACGGACGCCCTGCGCACCGGTCTCCGGGTCGAGCAGTCGCGCACCGTCGGGCAGCGGGGTCGTGTTCCACGTCCGGCATCCTTGCGCGACGCGCAGCACCGGCCGTGCGCCGGCCTCAGGCGGAACATCCGCGCCGCCGGACACGACGACCGCGTCCAGCGCCTCGCGCAGACCCTCGACCGGCGGCACCGGCAGCGCGATCCCCACCTCGGCGCTGCCGCGGCCCTGGTACTGCGGGTCGATGACGTTCGGACCGATCAGGGCGATGGAGCGCGGAGCCGCCGGGGCCGGGTGCGCCGCGCGGTTCTCGGCGGAGTCCGGCGCGCCGGTCAGCGGCAGAATGGATCCGACGTTGGACAGGAGCACGAACGAACGCGCGGCGGCATGCCGCAGCACGGTGCGATCGGCGTGCGGTCCGGGCTTCGGCGCGGGCCTCGGCTCGCCGACCGCGCCGACCTTCGAGGCCAGGCGGAGCAGGCGCAGGAGTTTCTCGTCGATCGCCGCCTCGTCGACCTCGCCGCGGGTGACAGCCTCGACCAGCGCGCCGCCCCATGGGCCGGAAGGGCCCGGCATCACGAGGTCGAGCCCGGCGTTCGCGGTGGGCAGCGTGGAGCGGGCGGCGAACCAGTCGGAGACGACCACGCCGCCGAAACCCCACTCGCCCTTGAGGATCGTCTCGAGCAGGTGGCCGTGCTCGGTCATGGGCGTGCCGTTGACGGTGTTGTACCCGGCCATGACCACATCGCAGTCGGCCTCGCGCACTGCCGCCTCGAAGGGGACCAGGTAGACCTCGCGCAGCACGGTCTCGTCGATCCGGGAGTCCGCGGACCAACGGTCGACCTCCGTGTCGTTTCCCACGAAGTGCTTGGCCGTCGCGGCCACGCCCGCCGACTGCAGTCCGCGCACGAAGGCGACGCCGATCCCCGCGGCGAGCACCGGGTCCTCGCCGAAGGACTCGAAGCCGCGGCCGCTGAACGGCGTGCGCGCCAGGTTCAGCGTGGGCCCGAGGAGCACGTCGACGCCCTTGGCCTTGGCCTCCAGGCCGATCTCGGCGGCGACCTCTTCGACCAGAGCGGGATCCCAGGTGGCGGCGAGCGCCATCGGGGCGGGCGGGCTCGACGAGCGGTCGCCCGGGTCCAGAACGGGGCCGCGCACGCCGGCCGGTCCGTCCGAGAGCGACATGCCGTGCAGCGCGATCGCCGGCTCGGCGACGAGGTTGAAGTTGTCCGCCCCCGTCAGTATCCGGACCTTCTGTTCCAGTGTGAGTGCGGCGATCGCGACCCGGATCGTGTCGCCCGGCGCCGGACGCCGCCGTTCGCCGTCCGCGGCTTCCAGCTCTCCGCGGTCGATGTGCGCGAACTCCACTGGGCCTCCTTGCTCGTGGTCATGGTGTGTGCTGAGGAGAGAGGGTGCCCCGGACCCCGCGGGTGCGGCCGCGTATCGGGTCCGGGGCTGGTCTGGTTACGAGACCGGGGACAGGTGAAGCACCAGGTACTCGTACGACTGGTACTCCGGCGAGGGGTTGATGTACGAGTTGTCCGACGTCGGCCACCCGGTGAAGTGGGAGTCGTTGTACTCGTACCACGCGGCCCCGTAGAGCACGGGCACGGCCGGCATCTGGTCCGCGAAGACCTGCTGGATCGTGTTCAGCGCGGTCTGCTGGGCCTGCGCGTCGCTCGCGGCCTCGTAGGTGCTGATCGCCTGCTGCGCGGTGGCGTTGTCGAAGCGGTCGTAGTCGCCGCCCGCCGTCGAGCCCTCCGCCGCGGTCTGCGTGGAGTCCATGATGAACTGGTCACGCTGGAAGGGCGAGGAGCCCTGGCCCCAGTGCAGCGCGGCGGTGAAGTCGCCCGTCGTGATGGCCTGGGTCCAGGAGTTGTAGTCGAACGCGCCGTTGGCGTTGACGTTGAATCCGGCGGTGTTCAGCTGGGTGACCATCTCCTGGGCGTCGCACCAGTAGTCGCTGAACGAGTTCGGGTCGATGATGGTGAAGGAGACCTGCTGGCCGCCCTTCGTCCACTTGCCGCCGCTCATCGCGTAACCGGCCGCCTGCATGTACTTGGTGACCGAGGACTGGTCCGGCGTGGCGCTGATGTCGTTGGCCGTGGCCGGGTTCAGCGACTGCTGGTCGGTCGGCAGGGTGAGGCCGCCGGCCGAGCTGGCGGGGAGTTCGTAGTTCGTCTCGCACTGCGTCGCCATGGACTGCCGGTTGAGCGCCGCGCTGATCGCCTTGCGCACGTTCGCGTCACCGAGCGCCGGAGCCTTGGTGCTCTTGGTGTTCAGCAGGAGGCTGACGGTGTTCGAAGCGGGGAAGTACGGCGCGGTCGACTGGTAGAGGTGGTTGTGCGCCTTGTCCTTGGCGACGAACGCGGTCTGCACGTTGCTGATGTCGTTGCCGGCGAGGTCGATGTCGCCGTTCTCCAGGGCGAGGGCCGCGGCGTCGTTGCTCGTGTAGAGCGGGACCGAGATCTCCTTGACCTTCGGCGACCCGCCCCAGTAGGCGGAGTTGGCCTTGTACTTCACGTCCTGGCCGCTGAAGTTGTCCAGGACGTAGGGGCCGGTGCCCACAGCCTGCGCCCCGGGCAGCACGTACGTGGCCGGGCTGGAGACGGACGACCACTGCTTCTTCTGGACGATCAGCTGGTTGGCGATCTCCACGTAGTTGGCCTGCTCCGGCTTGGCGAAGGTCAGCACGACCGTGTTCGCGTCCGGCGTGGCTATGCTCGAGGCGGCGGGCACACCCTGCAGGTTCATCGACTGGTTCGTGGTCACCATCTGGTAGGTGAACGCGACGTCCGCCGACGTGAACGCGGAGCCGTCGCTCCACTTCACCTTGGGGTTCAGCTTGATGGTCAGCTGCTTGCCGCTGTCGGCCCAGTCGAACTCCTGAGCCAGCCACGGCATGGGCGCCTCGCTCGGGTTGAGCGAGTTGATCTGCATCAGCGGCTCGTACACGAACGAGGCCGTGTTCTCGCTGAGCACGAAGTCACCCGAGTCGAACGGGTTGAAGTTGTTCGTGTAAGCCGTTGAGCTGGTGTTGTCCTCGATGACCAAGGCGCTCGCCGCCGACGTGCCGGTGCCGGTCGAGCCTCCTGCGGACGAGCACGCCGCCAGGGCGAGGCATGCGGCCGCGGCCAGCGAGATCCCCGCGCTTCGTGTCTTACGTGACATTCTGTACGCTCCTCTTATCCGACCGGCTGCGCTGCCGGCCAGTTCTCGAGCATTACCGATGGTTGAAAGTGCGCGATGCAATTGCGGTGGTCGGTCCCGGCCGGTCTGCCGGGACCACGGTCGGGTGCACCCGGCCGCGGCGGCTGACTCCGCCGTGGCCGGGCCGTACGGCCCCAGGCCGGGGGCGGCCTCGAGCTCTTGCCATATCGATCTCCTCCTTCGATCGGTCTCGTCTCGTCACCCGGCCGAGGCGGCCTCGGCCGTCGGCGGGGCGAGCAGCCAGCACGCGGCGACCTGGTCGGCTCCGGCTGGAAGCGGCGGCGGCGTGCGCTCCTCGCACACCGGCATGGCGAACGGGCAGCGCGGGTGGAAGCGGCAGCCGGTCGGCGGGGTGACCAGGCTCGGCGGCGAGCCCTTGCCCCGCAGCACCGGCGCCTGGCCGCGGCTCGGGTCCGGCGCGGCGCTGAGCAGCAGCTGGGTATAGGGGTGCTGGGGACTGTCGGTGATCTGGGTGGCCGGCCCGGACTCGACCACCTCGCCCGCGTACATCACGACGATGGTGTCGGCCAGGTAGCGTGCCGAGGCGATGTCGTGGGTGACGTAGAGGATGGCCAGGTTCTCGTTCTCGCGCAGCTCGTCGAACAGGTTGAGCACGCCGAGCCGGATGGAGACGTCGAGCATCGAGACCGGCTCGTCCGCCAGCAGCACTCGCGGGCCGACGGCCAGGCCGCGGGCGATGGCCACGCGCTGGCGCTGGCCGCCGGACAGCTCGTGCGGGAACTTGGCCGCGAAGTCGGTGCCCGGGTGGAGCGAGACCCGCTCGAGCAGCTCGACCGTCTTCGCCTCGAGCTCGGCGCCGCGCAGCTTCGTGTGCAGCTTGAGCGGCCGCTCGATGTGGTACTTGACGCTGTGCGCCGCGTTCAGGGAGGAGAACGGGTCCTGCAGCACCAGGTGCACGTCGCTGGTGTAGGCGCGGCGCTCTCGGGCGCTGGTGCCCACCGGGCTGCCGTCGAGCAGCAGCTCCCCGGAGGTCGGCTTGATCAGGCCGGTGAGCAGGCGGGCCAGGGTGGACTTGCCCGAGCCGCTCTCCCCCACGACCGCGGTGACGGTCTTCTCCGGCAGTGCGAGCGACACGTCCTCGACGGCGTGCACCACGCGGCCGCGCTCGCCGAGCGAGGTGAGCGGGAAGTGCTTGGTGAGCCTACGTGCCTCGAGCGCGGGCACGCCCTCGCGCTTCGGTCCGTGGACCACGGCGGTGCTCGTCTCGGTCATGAGTGCCCTCCGATGGCGACGTCCTGAGTGTGGCCGGCGCCGGCGTCCGTGCCGGGGTCCGGCCGGCCCAGCGCTTCCGGCGGTACCCGGTCGCCCACGTGCAGCCAGCAGGAGACCGTGCGGCGGGTGCGTGAGCCGGGCAGGGCGAGCAGCGACGGCTCCTCGGCCGAGCAGCGCTCGAAGGCGTGCGGGCAGCGCGGGTGGAACTTGCAGCCGTCCGGCATGGTCCGGAGCGAGGGTGGCGCGCCGGGGATGCCTGTCATCTTGACGCGTTCGCCGTGCAGCGCGGGGAAGGAACTGAGCAGGCCGAGGCTGTAGGGGTGGCGCGGGGCCGCCGCCAGGTCGGTCGCCGCCGCGAGCTCCACCAGCCGGCCGGCGTACATGATCGCGATGGTGTCGGCGAGTTCGAGCAGCAGCGACAGGTCGTGGGTGATGAAGATGACCGCGAAGCCCAGCCGCTCGCGCAGCTGCATCAGCTCGTCGAGGATCTCCCGCTGCGTGACCACGTCGAGCGCGGTGGTCGGCTCGTCCATGAGCACGAGGCTCGGCTCCAGCGCCAGCGCCATCGCGATCATCACGCGCTGGCGCATGCCGCCGGACAGCTCGTGCGGGTAGGCGCGCAGCCGGTCCGCGGTGATGCCGACCATGCCGAGCAGTTCGACGGCCCTGGCGCGCCGGTCGGCCGCGGCCATGTCGGGGCGGTGCCGCTTGAGCACGTCGGTGAGCTGGCTCTCGATCCGCGCCACCGGGTTGAGCGCGTGCATGGCGCTCTGGAAGACCATGGACAGGTCCACCCAGCGGATTCCGGCGAGCTCGCGCGCATCCGCCTCCAGCAGGTCCACCTTGCGCACCGGGCCGCCGGGCGCGGAACGCTGGTGGAAGAACACCTCGCCGCCGGTGATCACGCCGGGGGCGCGCAGCAGCCGGGTGATGGCGTAGGCCAGGGTGGACTTTCCGGATCCGCTCTCCCCGGCCAGGCCCAGCACCTCGCCGCGGCGCAGCGTGAAGCTCACATCGGTGACCGCGCGCACCGCGTCCCGGCCGACGCCGTAGTCGACGCACAGGCCGCGCACGTCGAGCACCGCTTCCGCGGGCGAACGGGGCGCCGCGTCCGTGTCTGTCACCCTCGCGCTCACCGCGCGTCTCCTTCCCGAGCAGCCGCGCGCACCACGGGGGTGAGGCCCAGCTGGAACTTCACGCCGCCCCGGCCCGTGCGGGCCGAGCGGATACGAGGATTGATGATCTCGTCGATGCCGAAGTTGAGCAGCGCGAGACCGAGTCCGACCAGCGCCACGGCCAGCGCGGGCGGCAGGTACCACCACCACCAGCCGTTGCCGATCGCGCTGTTGGACTGGGCGCCCTGGAGCATCGTGCCCCAGGAGCCGGAGGACGGGCTGACCACGCCGAGGTAGCACAGCGCCACATAGACGCCGAGGCCGTAGATGACGGTGAAGATGAAGGACGCCGCGACGATCGGGAGCAGGTTCGGCACGATCTCGAACAGGATGATCCGGATCCTGCGCTCGCCGATCACCCGCGCCGAGACCACGTAGTCCTGTCCGCGCAGCGCGAGCGTCTGGGCGCGCAGCGCCCTGGCTCCGTACGCCCACGAGGTGATGGCCACCACCAGGCCGATGACGAAGGAGTTGCCCTTGTCCGGCACCGGCAGGGGGCTGATGATCACCATGAGGATCAGCAGGCCGGGCAGCGCCAGGAAGATGTTGCTGAGCGCGGAGAGGATCTCGTCCGCCACCCCGCCGACGTAGCCGGCGGTCACCCCGACGGCGACCGACAGGACGGTGGCGATCGCCCCGGCCAGGAACGCGATCAGCAGCGTGGAGCGGCTGCCGATGAGCAGCAGCGAGAACAGGTCGTGCTGCATGTTGTCGGTGCCCAGCCACAGCGAGCCGGTCGGCGCCTGCGGCGTGCCGTTCGTGGTGTTGGCCACCCAGGAGGCCGAGTGCGGTGCCAGGAGCGGCCCGAACAGGGCCATCAGCACGAAGAAGAGGGTGATGGCGCCGCCGACGAGCACCTTGGCCGGCGGCCGGTGGCGGCGGGTGCGCGAGTGCCGCGGCGCGGCGGGCTCGAGTTGCGGGGCCGGGTCGGCGGCCGCGGCGGCGAGCGCGGGGTCGAGGGAAGTCATCGGCTCAGGCCTCTCTGCGGGAGCGGGGGTCGAGGACGATGTAGGCGAAGTCGGCCAGCAGGTTGGCGATGAGCACCGCGAGCGTGACGACCAGCAGGATGCCCTGGATCAGCGGGTAGTCGGTGCTCTGCACGGCGTTGAACATCTCCAGGCCGACGCCCGGGTAGTTGAACACCACCTCGACCAGGATCGCGCCCGTGACCACCAGGCTGATCGACAGCGTGAAGTTGGAGATCGTCGGCAGGATCGCGTTGCGGGCGGCGATCGCCATCGCGCGCCACCTCGGCAGGCCCTTGGCGCAGGCTACCAGGACGTAGTCCTCGTCCATCGTGGTGATCATCATGTTGCGCATGCCGACGATCCAGCCGGCGATCGACGCGAGCACCACGGTGGCGGCGGGCAGTACCGCATGCTGCAGCACACTCGACATGTACGGCCAGTTCCAGCCCTGGACATAGGTGACCGTGCGGCTGGTGGCGTCGTAGCCGCCGCCGATCGGGAACCAGTGCAGGTCGGCACCGAAGATGATCAGCAGGAGCAGCCCGAGGATGAAGTAGGGCACCGCCTGGAAGAACGCCGACACCGGCACCACCGCGTCGATGAGGCCGCCGCGCTTCCACCCGGCGATGACGCCGATCAGCGTGCCGAGCAGGAAGGCGAGCACGGTGGCCGTGCCGATCAGGCCGACCGTCCAGGGCAGCTCGCCGCCGAGCACCGTGGAAACCGGCACCTGCTTGCTGGTGGAGAAGCCGAAGTTCCCGCTGAGGGTGTGCCCGATGTACGTGAAGTACTGCGCGAGCAGGCTCTGCTTGCTGTCGATGCCGTACTGTGCGGCCATCCCGGCGAGCTCCTGCGGAGTGATCTCGCCGCGCATCGTGGTGAGCACCGCGTCGAGCGCGTTGCCGGGAAGTAACCGCGGTATGAAGAAGTTCAACGTGATCGCGGCATAGGCGGCGAGTACGTAGAAACCTATTCGCCGGATCAGGAGGGACATCTCAGGATCACCTCTGGGCCAGCCCGTGCCCGGACGAGGGCGCGGGATCGGGTCGGCATCCGCAGCTGGAGCGGAGCACGACATGGACGGGGAGCACGATCTGGCGCTCGGCGGGCCGCTCGCCGCCGATCATGCTGTGCAGGGTCTGGAAGGCGAGCGCGCCGAGCCGCTCGATCGGCTGGCGGACGGTGGTCAGCGGCGGGTTGGTGTGCCGTGCGATGTAGACGTCGTCGAAGCCGGTGACCGCGACGTCCTCGGGCACCCGCAGGCCGTGCCGCTGGATCTCGTTGATGACGCCGAGCGCGGTCTGGTCGTTGGCGCAGCAGATCGCCCGGGGCAGGGCTCCGCCCTCGGCCAGCACCTGGCGGATCACCCGGACGCCGCCCGCGGCGGAGTACTCGCCGGTCCACACCGGGCCGACCGCGGGCTCGATCCCGTACTCCTTGGCGACCTCGCGCAGCGCCGCGCCGCGCGCCTGGTTGTCCGGGCTGTCGGCGCGTCCCGAGAGGTAGGCGATGCTGCGGTAGCCGTGCGTGCCGAGCAGATGGTGCGTCAGTTCCCGCATGCCACCGTCGTTGTCCGCGACGATGTTGACGCTCGCCCGCGTCGGGGTGCCGGCCAGCGTCACCACGGGGATCTTCTCGGAGAGCCTGACCACCCCGGCCGGGGTGAGCACGCGGTCGTGCAGGATGATGCCGTCGCTCTTGCCGGCGAGCTTGGCCACCTTGCCGTGCGGCGTGGGTTCGTCCACCCGCACCGAGCTCAGCAGCAGGTCGAAGTTCTCGAGCTGCGCGGATATCTCGATGCCGCGGTTGACCACGTCGATGAAGACCAGGCCGTCCGCCTCGTCCTGGAACTCCGGCTCCGCGCCGATCTCCGTCGACGGCTCGACGGCCGGCCGGCGGAAGACGACGGCCACCACCTCTTTGAGCCGGCTGGAGAGGGCACGGGCGGCGCCGTCGGGGACGAAGCCGAGCTCCCGGACCGCGCGCAGCACCCGCTCGCGGGTCTCGGGGCGGGGGGTGGTGTGCCCGTTGAGCACGCGGGAGACCGAGGCGATGGAGACCCCTGCGGCGCGCGCCACGTCGTAGATCGTCAACGAGGGAGCGGGCTTGCGCCCGTTCAGGGACGAGGCGTCCTCCGACATGTGCCGCACACCTCCCGTCTCCGTCGATGAGAGAAGATCAATATCGTTCCGTCTTCGTGCCGATCCCGTCGCGACGCCGGTTTACCTGCGGTGCAAAAGGATCAAGTAGGGGCGAACCGCAAGAGGAAGCGTTTCCGTAAGCGCTTCCTTCCGTGCGACGCGTGTAACGTAGCTCTGCAGGAAGCGCTTACGCAAGACTTACCTCTACGCCGCCGTCAACTGTTATCGCGCTGTTACGGCGGGAGCTGACCGCCGATCAGGTCAGCGGGTGTTCTCGCGCGCGAAGCGCGCGTACCAGCCGAGGCTCGCCTTGGGCGTGCGGCGCTGCGTGGCGTAGTCCACGTGGACCAGGCCGAAGCGCTTCGAGTACCCGTACGCCCACTCGAAGTTGTCGAGCAGCGTCCAGAGGAAGTAGCCGCGCACGTCGACGCCGTCGGCGAGCGCGTCCCCGATGGCCCCGAGGTGGCTCTGGAGGTACGCGATGCGGCGCACATCCTGGACCGCGCCGCTCTCGTCGGGACCGTCGGGATAGGCCGCGCCGTTCTCGGTGACCATCAACGGCATCGACGGGTAGCGCTCGTGGACCGTGGTCAGCAGCCGGTAGAGCCCGCGCGGATCGATCGCCCAGCCGCTGTCCGTGACCTCCCCGGCCGGCTGGTAGTGCACCACCGACTCGGAGCCGGGCCACGGGGAGTGCGCGCTGACGCCGTGCGTGACCGCCGGTTCGAAACCGGCCGCGGCCGCGGTGCCGACCGACTCCGGCGCCGAGACCAGCGTGGGCGTGTAGTAGTTGATGCCGAGCACGTCGATCGGCGCGCCGATCGCCTCCTCGTCGCCGGGACGCACCAGCCGTTCCCAGTCCACGATGTGACGGGTGTCGGCGAGCAGGTCCTGCGGGTAGCGGCCGTCCAGCATCGGGCCGCTGAAGATCCGGTTGCCGACGGCGTCGATGCGCCGGGCGGCGTCCAGGTCCGCCGCCGATTGCGTCAGGGCATTGACCTCGTGCAGGTTCAGCGAAACCGTGACCGGCGCGGCGGTCGCCGCCCGGATGGCCGCGACGCCGCGCCCGTGCGCCAGGTTCAGATGGTGCGCGGCGCTCAGCGCGGCGGCCGGATCCGTGCGGCCGGGCGCGTGCACCCCCGAACCGTAGCCGAGGAACGCGGAGCACCAGGGCTCGTTGAGCGTCGTCCACATGGCGACCCCGTCCGCGAGCGCCTCCGTGACGATCCGCGCGTACTCGCCGAAACGTTCAGCGGTCTCCCGGTTGGACCAGCCGCCTTCGTCCTCGAGGGCCTGCGGGAGATCCCAGTGGTAGAGCGTCGCGACCGGCTTGATCCCGGCCTCGACGAGGGAGTCGACGAGACGGCGGTAGAAGTCGAGGCCGCGCTGTTCAGCCGGGCCGCGGCCTTCCGGCTGGATGCGCGGCCAGGCGATCGAGAAGCGGTAAGCCCCGAGCCCGGCCTCCCCCATCAGCGCGACGTCTTCCGGATACCGGTGGTAGTGGTCGCAGGCGGTGTCCCCGGTGTCCCCGTTGGCGATCGTGCCGGGCGTGTGGCTGAAGGTGTCCCAGATCGAAGGCCTCCTGCCGTCTTCGGCCACCGCGCCCTCGATCTGGTAGGCGGCGGTGGCCGCGCCCCAGAGGAAGCCGGGCGGGAAGGTCCCGGACGCCGCCCCGCCGAGGGCGGATTCGCGCTCGACGGCGGCGGGTGGGGATACGGACTGCTCGCGCAGAACCATGGCGGATCGACGCTCCTGTCTGTGTGGCTCGTGAAGAGGTCGGCCCGGTGCCGGGCCGCGGGCGCGGACCCGATGAGTGAGCCCGCGCCGACGATCAGCATTCAGCAACGGCCGCGAACCGGTCAATCGAGCGCCGGATGTCGATCGCCTACGCGTCGAGCACCCAGTACATTTCCCGGTCCCGCCCGCGCACCCGCTCCTGAAAGCTTTCGGGGACGACCGGACGCCGCTGACCGGGTGCGAACAGGGACATCTGGGTGCGGTGCTCGTCCAGGGCCGCGCACTTGACCGCCAGCCGCGGGGCGATGTCGCGCGCGATGAGCCGCTCGCCCGCGCCCGCGGCGGATTCGTCCGGCCCGCCCGGCTCCCCCGCCTGGGCGGCCTCCGACTCGACCCGGTTGACGAAGCCGAACTCCGACTCGGTGCGCTCGTCCCAGACCACGAACTTGTAGATCTTGGGGGTCAGGCCGAGGGCCGCGAGGCATTCGAGCACGATCCGGCCGGTCAGCCGGTGATCGGCGTTCAGCTCGCGCTCGTCGTGCGGGAGGTAGACCTCGTCCACGGTGCGAAGCTCCCCGAGCAGTTCGAGGACGCGGGCGCGGAACTCCGGCAGTGCGTCGGCGAGCCGGGTATCGGGGAACTCGAAGAAGTGCAGCCGCGCGGGATCGACGCCGAGCACGCTCTCCGCCGCCTCGGCCTCCGCCCGGCGGATCTTGACGAGTTCGGCGGGGGCCGGGTCCTCGTGGATGTCCAGGACCGCCGCGTGCGACTGCGAACCGTCCGTGACGAAGACCACGTCGACCCGTGCGCCGAGCCCCGTCTTGCGGGCGATCACGCCTCCGCACGCGATGACGTCGTCGTCGGGGTGCGGGGAGAACACGAGCGCCGACGGCTCGTCCGGGTCGGGCGTGGCGAGGTAGTCGGCACACGACGGCAGCCGCCGCTCCCGGATCGTGTCGTTGATCTCGTAGAAGTGGTTCTCCGGAGCGACGAGCCGGGTGATCGGGGTGTCGAACTTGGTGGAGAAGTAGCGGTAGTTCCCGGCCGCCGTGCGCATGTTGTCGGCGTAGACCTTCGGGTGTGGCACGTGGATCGAGGCGGCGTCCCGGTTGAGCACGAAGTGGGCACCGGCCCGGTGCAGGCGGTAGCCCAGGTCCACGTCCTCGGCGCCCCAGCTGCGGTAGTTCTCGTCGAAACCGCCCACCTCGCGCAGCTGCGCCGTGGAGGCGGACACGTTGCAGGTCCACCACATCAGCCACGGCGCGGGCAGCACGCCGAACCCGTCGCCGTACTTCTCATAGAACTCCTCGCGGAGGTCCAACCACCGGTTCTCCGCGGCGAGCAGCGCCATCGTGGAGTCCGGGTCCTGGTAGTCGATGGCGCCCTCGATCTCGGCGCCGTCCTCGTTGTTCTCGTTGAAGCAGTAGACGTACCC
This sequence comes from Actinospica acidithermotolerans, assembly GCF_018139625.1. Taxonomy (GTDB): domain Bacteria; phylum Actinomycetota; class Actinomycetes; order Streptomycetales; family Catenulisporaceae; genus Actinospica; species Actinospica acidithermotolerans. The sequence goes on from NZ_JAGSOH010000011.1 coordinate 73,054, forward strand.
GGTGACGGCGACCGGCCGGTCGGCCGAGCGATGGCTCTCGACGTGCGCCGCGAGCGCCCCCGAATGCAGCAGCACGCCGGAGTCCAGGAAGACCGTGACCGGCGCGGTCGCGTTCCGCAGGCCGAGGTTGCGGGCCGCGGCGACCCGGTAGCCCTCGTCCGCCTGGGCAAGGTAGCGCAGCCGGAGCCGGCCCTGGAAGGACGCCGCCACCTCGGCGGTGTCGTCGCTCGAGCCGTCGTCGGCGACGAGCACCTCGATCGCGTCCGTGCCGAGGCTCTGCCGGGTCAGCGACTCCAGCGTGTGCCGCAGCAGCTGGGAGCGGTTGTAGGTCGGCACCACGACGCTACACAGCGGAGTGCTCAGCGTGTTCATGTCTGTACGCCTTTCCGGAGACGAGGAGGCAGGCGGCGACGGCGGCGAGCACCGCGCACACCCAGAAGACGTCGGAGTATCCGAACCACTCGGCGACGACGCCGGCCGTGGCGCCGCCGAGCATGGTCCCGAACTTGAACGAGGAGGAGTACAGCGCGGACGCCGTGCCGAGGCCGCCGTCGACGATGTTCTGCAGCATGATCACCGGCAGGCTCAGCACCAGCGAGGTCCAGAAGGCGTTGGGCACCTGCAGGACCAGCAGTTCGAGCCGGGTCGTGGCCAGCGGCAGCAGGGAGAAGAACACCGTCGCGCCTACCGCCGCGGCGAGCATCAGCCGCCACATCCCGTACCGGTCGGCGCGCGCGCCGAAGTAGATCAGCACCGGAACCTCGAGCGCGGCACCGAAGCCGAGCAGCAGGCCGGCCACGCCGGCGCCGAGATGCAGCGCCCTGGTCACCGTCAGCGAGATGTCGATCTGGTAGATGCTGTTGACCGTCAGCAGCAGGACGATCACGATCATCAGGAGCCTGGCACGGCGGTTCAGGCCGCGGAAGGGGTTCGCGGCCTTCGGGGCCTCGTCCCGCTCGACCCGCAGATTCGGGAACTTCCACAGGGCGAGCGCCCCGGCGAGGAAGTAGAGCAGCCCGGCGGGGATGTAGAGCCCGGTGAACCCGTGCGCGGCGATGAGCCAGAATCCGAGCGGTGGGCCCGCGATCCACGCGACGGAGGTGATCGAGCGCATCACCGAGTTCAGCGTGTTGGCCTTGATGGCGGACGTGTCGGCCATCTCCCGCGTGTAGGCGAGCAGTTGGGCGAAGCAGGAGCCGCCGACGCCCCAGAAGACGACTCCGCAGGCGAAGATCGCGTAGTAGTTCCGCAGCAGCATGTAGCAGACCGCGCCGACGGACGAGAGCATCAGGGCCAGGGCGACCAGCACCTTGCGGTTGCCGATCCGGTCGGAGAGCACGCCGACGAGCAGGTCGGTGGACATCTCGAGAACAGCCCGTCCGGCGAAGAACAGGCCGATCATCAGCGGCGTGGCCCCGACCGCGTCGGCGAGGAAGAGGCTCAGGGTCGTGACCACCATCGCCCCGCCGATCCCGACCATGGCCGTCGTGCCGGAGAGGGCCAGCAGGCCGCCGTCACTCAGGAAGGTCTTGACCACGGCGAGCCGTCCGGCGACCTCGGCCGAGCCGGACGCGTCGTCCAGGACCGCGGCCGCCGCGTCGCTCGACTGGCTCATCCGACGTCCGCCGTCACTGCCGGGGCGCCCGACGGCGTCACGCGCTGGCGATAGGGCAGCCAGGGTTCGATCTCCCGGCCGGCCGGGGTCGCCTCGGCCGCCGCGCAATCCGCGGCGCTTATCTCGCCGGCCTCGCGCAGCGCCGTCCGCGTCTCGGCGGGCAGCGCTGCCAGGACGCGGTGGCGCAGGCCGTCGAGGTCCACCCGGTGGTCGAAAGTGGCGGCCAGCGGCCGGGCCGGGACCGGTCGCAGGTTCGCGGGGTCGACCTGGCTGGAGACCAGGGTCCAGTAGCTGCGGAATTCATGCGCGGGGTCGGGGATCGTGCCCGCCAGCAGTCCGAGGCGGATCGTCTCGAGCCAGCAGTCGTAGTAGCGCCGGTCGGCGAGCCGGGACATCTCGCGGGCGCACCATGCGGCGCGCTCCTGCTCGTCGGGCAGGGTGAGTTCGCCGTCGAGCACCCGAAGCGCCCAGGCCGCGATGGCCTCGAAGTACGGGCAGGCAGTGCCGAAGGCCTCGGTGTCCACCGGCGTGTTGATGATGGCGAGGCCCGGCTGCCCGAGAGGGAAGAAGTGCTCGTACAGCTCCTCGCGGCGCAGCGCGGGCAGGAAGGAGTAGTCCGGCATCCCGTAGCCGAGGCAGAGCACGACGGAGTCGTAGCGCTGCGTGCTGCCGTCGGTGAAGTGCACCGTGCCGTCATCGTCGAAGCTCTCGAAGGCCCCGCGAACCGTCACTTCGCCGCGGTAGACAGCCGGGACGATGCGCTCGTTCACGTGGACTGCGCCGTGGAAGCCGTCGGCCGGCAGCAGCCCGGTCTTCCGGTACATGGCGAAGTACTCGGGCATCGCCTCGTCCAGGAGCTTGAGGAACTCCGCGAACGGCATCTCCTCCATCCCGATCCGGCCGATGTACGAGAAGATCGCGTCGTTGTAGACCCCGTCGAACACACGCGGCAGGAAGAGCGCGTTGCGGCGCACCGACCACTGCACGTCGGCGGCGGTCGAGGCGAGTTCGGCCGCGATGTCCGCGCCGCTCACGCCGCCGCCGACGACCAGCACCCGCTCTCCGGCGAACGGCTCGGGGCCGCGGTACTGCTTGGCCGTCAGGACTCGGACACCGCACCCGGCGTCCGGGAGGCGGTCCGGCACGCGTGATTCCCACAGCTCCCCGCTGGCGACGAGGACCGCGTCGAAGTGCTCGGTGCCGGTCGTGCCGTCGGCGGCCCGCGCCGTGACCGCCCAGCCTTCCGCCTCGCGCACCGCCGCGATCACAGTCTGCTCGAACCGGGACACCGCGGTGACGCCGAACTCCCGCGCATACGAGCACAGGTAGTTGTGCATCTCGGCGAGGGTGGGGAAGTCGGCGGCGAAGCTCGGCGCGAAGTCGGAGAACGGGAAGCTCATCCGCGAGCTCTGCATCCGCACGCTCGCGTACGCGCCGCCCGAGGCCGGGTTCCAGATCCCGCCGATGCCCGCGGTGCGCTCGTAGAGCACCACCTCGTGCCCTCGCTCGAGTGCCTGCTTGGCGCTGGTCAGGCCGGCCGGCCCGGCGCCGATGACTGCTGTGCGCATCTCAACCTGCTCTCTACGTTCAGATGAACGGGTCGTAGTCCGGGACTGCGGTGACGGGCTCGGACCGCTTCGCGAGCGCGCCGATCTCGACGTTGGTGGGGTGCCGGGCGCAGTGGAACCGGCAGTCGCGCCGCGGGTCGATCCGCGCCGTGTCAGCGTTCTTCCACAGTTCGGCGAAGGAGGTGTCGCGGATGTCGCCGAGCAGGCCGTGCGGGTTGCCGCGGTGGTACGGGCAGACGTAGACGCCGGTCGGGGTGATCGTGGTGCGCAGGCCGGCCACCGCGCAGGCCGAGTAGTCCTTCGGCTGGTGCGGGTCGCTGCCCTGGCGCACCGCCTCCCAGTTGGACGAGCGCAGCAGGTGGAACGATTCGTCCTGCAGTTCCTCGAGCCGGCCCCACTGCTCGAGCACCTGGTCGATATGGGACTGCTGCTGGTTGACGGTGAAGTGGTCCATGTCGAGCATGGCCTTGAGCTCGAAGTAGTCGCAGCCCATCTCCTTCGCCCGCAGCCCCGCGGCGTAGACCTCGTGGTAGTTGGAGTCGGTCAGCGTGCCGTCGGCGCCGAAGCGCTGCATGAGCAGGAAGGAGTAGCCCAGCCGTCCCCGCTTGCGGCGCGCCAGGGTCTGCATGTTCTCCATCACGCCGGGGAACGCGCTGTCCTTGCCGCGGCTCGGGCGGAAGGCGTCGTACACCGGCTCCGTCGCGGCGTCCACCGAGACGCGCACCCAGGAGAGCTTCTCGGCGAGCCGGTCGAGGTGCCGGTCGATCGTCGTCCCGTTGGTGACCAGCCCGAGGCGGATGCCGCCGGCGTGCAGGGTGTCGATGACCGTGTCGATCGAACGGTGCAGCAGGGGCTCGCCACCGCCGATCAGGATCACGGCCTGGACCTGGGAGGCCGCCAGCTCCTCGGCCAGTTCGACGATCCGGTCCCGGGCGATCTGCCCGTGGTGCAGCACGTTCGAGCTGATGCACTCGGGACAGGCCAGGTCGCAGACCGTGGTCGGGTCGAGGTCGATGACCAGCGGCGCGGGCAGCCGACCCCCGTCGGCCACGGTGAGCACGTGCGGGAGCACGGACTCCTGGTAGATCTTTCCGGCAAGGTCGAGCGTGTCGGCCGCCGACGCCTGCGACGCCGGCGGCCCCGCGGAGGCAGGCGTGATCGGTATCACGGACATGGATTTCGTTCCTCCCCGAGGATTGCGCGCCCTACGGCGCGCGGTTCTCCCGAGGCTGACATGGACGACGGCGCGACGGCCACAGCTGTGCGGAAAACCGCAGTGCGGCATTGCGCATCCGCGCCGCTCTAGTCCCGGCTGCGAGCGGCGCTATTGAATCTGCTGAGAACCGGTAGTCGAACGCGTTGCATCGGGGGCGGATCAGGCGATGCTCATCCCAGAACGGGCGGCCGACGCCGTCGTCCTGCTCGCCGATCCGGACGCCCAGGCGGCGAACCCGTATTACTGGTACAGGTCGCGGCCGGCCTGGGAGGCGGTGGCCGAGGCCCTGCTGCGTGCGCCGGAGCGGCGGGTGGCCGAGGCCGCGCGGAGCGTGCGCCTCGACCCCGCTGACCTGGCGTGCCACGCGCGGCTGACCGCGGCGGTACGCGCTCACCTCGGGAGCGACCACGGCAAGTCGTCCGACGCGATCCGCGAGGCGGTCGAGCGCGTGCATGTCGAGGCGCGCCTCGGCTACCACCGCGGCTCCGAGCTTCCCCGGCGGGTTCGGCTCACTGACCGGCCGCCGCCGCGCGTGCCGGCCGAGCGGCGCGCGGTTCCGGACAGGCCGCACGTCAACGTGGTCATCCCGTTCCGCGACGACTGCCGGGACCGGGGTCGGCTCAAGAACGCGCTGGCCTGTCTGGCGGCCCTGGCCGATCAATCCCTCGACGCGCGCCGGTACTCGGTGACGGTCGTGGAGAGCGACGTCGAACCCCGTTGGCGCGAAAGCATCGAACCGCACGTCGACGAGTACCTCTTCGCCTGGCACGACGGCCCATTCAACAAGGCCTGGACAGTCAACATCGGCGCGATGCGCACCGTTCATCCCGCGCCGCTGATCTGCGTGCTCGACGCCGACGCCCTGGTCGACCGGGAATTCCTGGCGCGCAACCTGGCCCGCTTCGACGAGCCGGGGGTGGGTTCGCTCACTCCCCTGCGCAGCGTGCTCTACCTGGATGCGGAATCCAGCGCGTGGGCACTCGGGCGCAGGTGCGTCGACGGCAGCCGGTCCGTGCCGATCGAGGGCACCCGCGGCTTCCTCGTGTACCGCTCCCCCGGCGTGTGCGTCTGGATCCGAAGGGGCGTGTTCGAGTCGATCCACGGCCTCGACGAGCGCTACGAGGGCTGGGGCGGCGAGGACATGGAACTGCTGCTGCGGCTCACGGCGCGCTCCGCCTTCCACCAGTTCGACGACCCGCAACTGCACCTGCACCACCGCGTCGAGGCCGGAATCCTGGACGACTACGGCAACACCCCGAACTGCGGCCTGACGGCCCTGACCTGGGAACCCACGGAGCCGGTCGGCGCGCCCGACAGATACGCGGCGCGGCAAGAGCGCCTTCGACGGAAAGGCTGAGTTCCTCGCATGGACGACGACCGCATCCCCGCCCTCGAGGCCTTCGACGCGTGGCCGAGGCTCCGCGCCGGCCTGCTGACGGATCCCGAGCAGGAGCGGCGGATCGAGGAACTGCTCGGCGCGATGACCCTGGAGGAGAAGGTGGGTCAGATGATCCAGCCCGAACTCTGGGAACTGACTCCCGAGGACGTGCGCGAGTACCGGATCGGCTCGGCCCTCAACGGCGCCGGCGTCTGGCCGGGCCGGAAACGCCACGCCACGGCGCAGGACTGGGTCGATCTGGTCGACGAGTACTGGCAGGCCGGGCGCGAGGCCTACGCGGACCGCCCCTTCCACATCCCCTTCCTGTGGGCCACGGACGCTGTGCACGGCCACAACAACGTCTTCGGCGCCACGATCTTCCCGCACAACATCGGCCTCGGCGCCGCGCGCGACCCCGGCCTGGTCCGCCGGATCGGCGCGGCCACCGCGCGCGAGGTGGCCGCGACCAGCATGGACTGGACCTTCGCACCGGCCGTCGCGACCCCGCGCGACCGGCGGTGGGGACGCTACTACGAGGGCTACTCCGAGGACCCGGCGATCGTCCACGCGCTCGCCGGCGAAGCGGTGCTCGGGCTGCAGGGTGAGGCGACCGGATCGAACGCCGACGCGCGGGTGATCTGCGCCGTCAAGCACTGGATCGGCGACGGCGCCACCGCGCAGGGCGCCGACCGCGGGGAGGCGCACTGCGACGAGCACCTGCTGCGCAACATCCACGGGCCGGGCTTCTTCTCCGCGCTGGCGGCCGGTGCCCAATCGGTCATGATCTCCTTCAGCAGCTGGATCGATCCGGCCGACTACGATCACACGCCCGGCCGCGAAACCGCGTTCAACCACAAGATCCACGGAAGCCGCCGCCTGATCACCGACGTCCTCAAGCGCGCCATGGGCTTCGAAGGGGTCGTCATCAGCGACTGGGACGCGCACGCGGAGGTCAGCGGCTGCACGATGCAGGACGCGGGCTACGCGATCAACGCCGGGATCGACGTCCTCATGGTCGCGGCGCGGGACGCCTGGCAGGGCGTCTATCACACGACGATCCGCCAGGTGCACGACGGCACGATTCCGCTGCTGCGCATCGACGACGCGGTGCGGCGCATTCTGCGGATGAAGATGCGTGCCGGGCTCTGGGACAAGCCGCGGCCGCGCGAGCGCGCTCTCGCCGGGAACGTCTCGGTGCTCGGCTCCCCCGACCATCGCGCCGTGGCGCGGGAGGCGGTCCGCGGCTCGCTCGTCCTGCTCAAGAACGCCGGCGGCGTTCTGCCGCTGGCCCGCGAGACGCGCGTGCTGATCTGCGGCAGCGGCGCGGACGACATCCGCAAGCAGACCGGCGGGTGGACCCTCTCGTGGCAGGGCGACGACATCTCACTCGATGATCTGCCGGGCGCGCAGACGCTCGCCGACGCGCTGCGCGCCGAGTTCGGCACCGATCGCTGCCTGCTGGACCCAGACCTCGAGCAGGCGGACCCGGCCGAGTACGACGTCGCCGTGGTAGCGATCGGCGAGGACTCCTACGCCGAGATGCGCGGCACGATCAAGCCCTGGGGAACCCTGGACTACGCCGGTCTCAAGCTCTCCTACGCTCGCGACCTCGAACTGCTGCGCCGGCTGCGGAGCACCGGCGTGCGGATCGTCACGGTGCTCTACGGCGGTCGGCCGATGTACACCACGGAGGAGATCAACCTCTCCGACGCGTTCGTCGTGGCGTGGCTGCCCGGCACGGAGGGCGGCGGCGTCGCGGACGTGCTCGTCGCCGGGCAGGACGGCCTGCCGCAGTACGACTTCCGCGGCAGGCTTCCGTGCAACTGGCCGCGCAGCCGGGACTCGATGGCGGCCAACAGCATCCCGGCGCACATCCCCGGCTACCGGGTGCCCGCCGAGGAGCAGGAGCCGACCGGCCCGCACGAGCCGCTGTTCGCGCTCGGCTACGGGCTCGACTACGCGTCGGCGGACCCGGGCCCCGGCGTGCTGCCGCTGGACGAGCGGATCGACGAGGACCCGGTTCCCGCGGTTTCCGGACCGCTGCGGATCCTCGGACCGGACGCCGGCGCCGAGTACGCGTGGCTGCTGGCCGGGCATCAGATGTGGACCCGGCAGCAGGTCGTGCCCGGCACTCCCGCGCAGTTCACCATCCTGCGCGTCGGCACGTGCGAGGGCCGCGAGCCGACCGAGGGGCTGGCGCTGGAATTCACCGGGTACATCGCCTTCATCTGCGCCCAGGCGTCCTCCAAGCGGCCACGGGACCTGCGCGGATATCTCGAGCGCGAAGGCCGCCTCGCCTTCGAGGTCAGGGTGTGGCAGCCGCCGACCGAACCCGTCTACGTGGCCTGCCACGACGACTTCCCCGCGCAACCGGGCCTGGACATCTCCGGTCTGCTGCACGCGGCTCCGGAGGGCGAATGGGTCGGGTTCTCGTTCCCCCTCGCGCAGCTCCGGGATCTGGGCATGCGCTTCAAGCACGTCGACGTCCCGTTCATGCTCTACAGCACGGGAAAGGCCCGGTTCGACATCGCCGACGTGCGCTGGGAGCCGGCGGACTGAGATCGGGACCCGGATTCCCGACGCCGGCCCTGCGCCGCGGCCTCAGGAATCCGGGTCCACAGCCGCCCTTCGGCCGCGGGCGAGCTGGTATCCCAGTTGCGTGCGCGTGTTCGCGCCCAACTCGGTCCGCAGGGTCGCGATGTGCGCCTGCACGCTGCGCAGCGAGATGCCCAGCCGCTTCGCGATCGTCTTGTCGGGCTTTCCGCTCACCAGCATGTCGATGATGGACTCGCGCGTCGACGCGGGGACCCGGCGGGGCAGGAACTCCGCAGCCGCGAGCGCCGCGTTCTGCGCCGTGCTCCACATCGTGCCGAAGACCCGGGTCAGGAAGGTGACGATCGTCGGTTCGCTGATGAGCAAGGCGGTCGAGCAGGCGCTGCCGTCGAGGATGAGCGCGACCCTGCCGTCGATCACGATCATCGGCGTGAACTCCTCGGTGATCCACCGCACCTCGGCGCCGAGGGCCGCGGCTCGGATCCACCCACGGCAATCGTCGACTTCGCGGACAGCGGAATTGAACAGGATGCGGGTCGCCACCCCCTGCCCGAGCAGCCCGGCGACCTCCGAGAGCAAGGCCCGCGAGCCTGGTGCCGCGTCGGCGTAGCCCGAGAGCAGCAGAGCCATCTCGCCGTGCGCGGTCGAGAGCACCGCGCGCAACTGCCGGAGGTCGCTGATGCGGCGTACCACGGCGCAGGCCCGCGGCTGGGCGGCTCTCGGGCCGGCTTCGGTCACTCCGAGGGTCTGCAGGAGAACCTCCTGCCCGTCGATGAGGTTGCCGATGAGGGACTCGAGCGAGACGGTTTGCATGGTGTCCTCCGATGGCCGAGGAACGGATATTCGAGCATTGTTCTCGCGAGGCGGAAGGTCTCGGGTGCACTGCACCGGGACAGAGCGGTGCACGTCGAGCTTGCGGAGCCGCTCCGACGCGCGGACCGTGCCGCTGCGCGGTGGTGGGCGCAGCCGTCATGGGGGTGTCCCGGACCCGCCGAGGCCACCGACCAGCTTCCACGCCGCGAGCGCCGCGTCGGCCACTACGACTCCGCACTCGTTCGCCGGCTCCCCGGTGCCGTCCTGCGACATCTTGGTCCTGATACAGGCCATGAGTTCGGAAGGAACAGGCTGCGATGATGCTCCAGTGTCGGACGAGACGGTTGTGATCGTCATCGGGTCCTCCTCTGGCTCCTGCGCCCATCCGCCGTCCCCACCACACAGCGGGTAGCGCTTACTCGCTGCACGCGAAGCGGCATGGCACAGCAGTTCCCGCTCGTAAGCGCTTCCCGAAAACGGCATGGAACGGAATATGGATCCGACTACTCACCCCGTCAGGGCTCACCTCGGCGAGCTCTGATCCACGAGTATCTTCGATGGGCTGCTGGAGCGCAAGGGGTCGGCGGTCTACCACGTTGTCCGGCGCAACAAACCCGGCCATGCAGCCACGTGATCGATGGAGAGCCCGCAGGTCAGGGGCATGTCTGCTGCGGCGGCTGGAAACTCGACGCCGCGCTACGGGGCGGTCGACGACCGGCGTCGGCCACCCAGCGCGTCGGGCGATCACTTTTGTCGACCACACAATTGGCCTCGCGGCGCACCGTCAACACGTACCAAGACATGGCCACCGTCACGCCATCCTGCTAATGTTGCGTTCGCACATGCGCCAATGCGTTCAGACCCCTGGTATGTAATAGGGTGATCGTGGCCCGGGAGTCCAATCCTTGCGCTTCGCGGATTGGTCCAGCGATGACGTTCTGCTTTATCTACTTTTTGATGGTGGACCGATGCTCTCCGGTTTGCAGCTGGTGAATCAGGCACAGTATACGACGCGAAGCAGGTCGAAATTCCGGGACGAAGAACCTGCACTTCTCGCGGGCGTCGCGTGGACCGCTACGGGCTACACCGTCTCCATCGTCGACCCCCTGAACGCGCAGACCACGTCACGTCGATACGGCGCCGACGGTGCAACCGCCATAGCGGACCATCTCACCGCCCTCGAGGAGGATCGGCGTCGCCGGGTGGTCGCCGTGATCGAGAGCAGCAACGGCACGGTCTGCGACTCACTGCTGAAAGCCGGTCTCACGGTCTGCAGGGCGGATCCCCGTCACCTGCCGGCTCCAGGCCCGGGCCTGGGCGCGGCAGACGATCTCGCGCTTGCGGCGGCCGCGCAGTCTGATCTCAACAGTCTAACTCGCCTCTCGCGCCGGGCCGGCCTGCTCACCGGGCGGCTCGGCGAGGTCCACGACGCGATCCGCCGCTCACCGGCCGCCCAGCAGGCCACGACCGAGGACGACCGTCACCTTCGACATGGTCGCCGCTCCAGCCCATCCATAGCCATCACGTTCAACGACGGGCCCGACCCGGTGTACACACCGCTGGTTCTCGGCATCCTCAAGCGATTCGGTGTGTCCGCGACGTTCTTCTGCGTCGGGCTGCGAGCGGCGGCCCACCCTCATATCGTTCGGCAGATCGCCGAAGAGGGCCACCAGCTCGGAAACCACACCTGGTCGCGCGCCTATCTCCCGGACCTTTCGCGTACTCAGTTGGCTGCGCAGATCGAGCGCACCGCCGATCAGCTCGAGTCAGCGGCAAACAGCCCGATTCCGTTCCGGCCGCCTTACGGCGCGTACACCCCCGAGAACGCGGAATGGCTCCATGAACTCGACCAGTCGGTGGCGCTCTGGGATGTCGCGCCCGCCGACTGGGCGATGCCGGGAAGCAGTGTCATCGCCAGGCGAGTAGTCGCCCGTGTCGACGGCGGGTCGATCATCGCGTTGCACGACGGCGGCGGCGACCGCACGCAGACGGTCGCGGCACTGCCCCTTATTTTCAGAAAACTTCTCAAACACGGATACCAGCCCACGACCCTCGATCGGTTGACGGGCGGATGACATCCCGCGTGGTGATGTAGCCCGTCAGAGTTCGATGCGGGAGCCCATGATGACGGTGCGCTCGCGCGGCAGGTGGAAGTACTCGGCCGCGTCGGCGGTGAGGCGGGAGGTGGCGAAGAACAGGCGCTTGCGCCACAAGCTCATCCCGGGATGGTCGCCGCGACTGAGGGCGATGGTGGACAGGAAGTAGGAGATCTCGCTCTCCTCCAGCGGGCCGTCGATCTCGGTGTGCCGGATGAGCGGCAGCAGGGAGGGGATGTCGGGGGTGTCCATGTAGCCGAAGGTGGCCGTGACGTGGACGATCCGGTCGTCCTGGTAGCCGAGGTCGTCGATCTCCAGGCGCTCGGCGGGCGGGACGTGCGGGACGTGGGCGGTGTTGATCGTCATGATGAGCACGTGCTCGTGCAGGACCTGGTTGTGCTCGACGTTGGCGCGCATGGCGAGTGGGGCCGTGTCCTTGCCGCGGTTGAGGAAGATCGCGGTGCCGGGGGTGCGCCACAGCGGTGGCTGCGCGGTGTGTAGTCGGTCGACGAACTCGCGCAGCGGGCCCTCGTCCTTCGCGCGCTGCACGCTCACCAGCTCGCGGCCCTTGCGCCAGGTGGCCATGACGGTGTAGACGGCGATGCCGATCAGCAGTGGCAGCCAGGCTCCGTGCGGGAGCTTGGTGAGGTTCGCGGCGAAGAACAGCAGGTCCACGATCAGGAGCGGGACCGCTCCGGTGAGGATCAGCCACATCGGTGTGCCGTACCGGTGGCGCGCGACGTAGAAGTACAGCAGGGTCGTGATGGTGATCGTGCCGGTCACGGCCATGCCGAAGGCGTAGGCCAGCGCGGCGGAGGACTTGAAGGTGAACACCAGGGCCAGGACCGAGGCCAGTAGCGCCCAGTTGATCCAGGGCACGTAGATCTGGCCGATCTGTTCCCGGGAGGTGTGGGTGATGCGCAGCCGCGGCAGGTAGCCGAGTTGGGCGGCCTGCTGGGTCACGGAGAACGCTCCGGAGATCACCGCCTGGGAGGCGATGACGGTGGCGGCCGCGGCGAGGAACACCATCGGCAGCCGGGCCCAGGCCGGCAGCAGCAGGAAGAACGGGTTCGACACGGCCGACGGGTCGCGCAGCACCAGGGCGCCCTGGCCGAGGTAGCTCAGGACGCAGGCGGGCAGCACAGGGAACAGCCACATCCTGGTGACCGGGCCGCGACCGAAGTGACCCATGTCCGCGTACAGCGCCTCGGCGCCGGTCACGGCCAGCACCACGGCCGCGAGCGAGAAGAACGCGACGGTGAAGTGGCCCGTCAGGAACTGCAGCGCGTACCAGGGCGAGAGCGCCTTGAGGATCTGCGGGTTCTCGATCACCGCGCGAAGGCCGAACGCGCCGATCGCGGTGAACCACAGGCCCATCACCGGCCCGAACAGCTTGCCGACCGTGCCGGTGCCGAGCTTCTGCAGCAGGAACAGCCCGACGATGATCGCCGCCGTGATCGGCAGCACGAGGTCGGACACCGACGGCGCCGCGACCTTCACCCCTTCGATCGAGGAAAGCACCGAGATGGCGGGGGTGATCATGCTGTCGCCGAAGAAGAGCGACGCGCCGAACACGCCGAGCGCCGCCAGCGTCAGGCGCATGCGTCGGCCGCCCGGGGTGCCGAGCCTGCCGATCAGCGTGATCAGGGCCATGATCCCGCCTTCGCCGTCGTTGTCCGCCCGCATCACCAGCAGCACATAGGTGACGGTGACCACGATCATCACCGACCAGAAGATCAGCGAGACGACCCCGTAGACGTTGGCCTGCGCGATCGGCACCGAGTGCGGCTCGGATGGGTTGAACACCGTCTGCATGGTGTACAGCGGGCTGGTGCCGATGTCGCCGAACACGACGCCCAGCGCTCCGACCATGAGTGCCGCCTGGGCACCGCTCCGCCTCATCGTTCACTCCGTATACTTCGACGCTGACCAGGCCACGGCAACCCTAGCGGTCCCGCGACGATCAACGGTGGCAGACGGCACGGGCGACGCCCTCGACACAGGTCCGGGGAAGCGCGAAGGTGGGAGCGGGGATCTCGTGCTCGATCGTGGACATGGGGGCGGTGCGCGGGCCTGCGGTGACGGTCGTCTCGGAGGAAGGGGCCGGACCATGCGCGGAAAGCTTCGGATTTATCGTCTCCCTGCCCGCGGCCGGTCCTATCCCCGTGCCGCCCACCACCGAGGACGAGGATTTGCTCGCCTGAGCGGCCCGACGTAGGCGGCGAGGGCGGCGGGCGGGACGGTGATGACCGGGCATGTGGCGCGCGTGACGCAGTGGCGCGCCACGGGGCCGTGCTCGGCGCGGAGCGTGAGGCGCGGGCGTCCTCTTCCGATGACGAGCAGGTCGCCGGGCCGGTCGGCGAAGGCGACCAGTACGGGTCCGGCGCGGCCGCGGACGATGTGCGGTTCGGTGGGAATGCCGGTGGGCGGGCCGCCGAGGCCTTCGTCGAACGCTGTCAGCAGTCTCGCTTCGGCGGCGTCGGCCCATTCGTCGGTGACGTACCGCGGGTACGGTCGCGCGGGTGAGTCGCCGCCCGGCGGTTCCCAGGCGATGACGGGCAGTAGCGTGGCGCCGAGCGCGCGCGCCTGCTCCACGGCACAGCGCAGGGCCTGCAGGCTGCCGGGCGAGCCGCTCACGCCGACGACCACGCGTCTGGAGTTCGCCGACATCGTTCCCGCCTCCGCGCCTGCACACTGTGGGTAGCAGCCCACTGAATCATGCCGCACGCACGGCCGGGCCCCTCTTCGCCGAGTTCTAACGCGGTTGACTATTTTCTTGCATCGACCTGTATTTACCCGGAGCGCTTCGGCAGGGCAGCGTACGCCCGTGATATGTATCCGGCTTGGATTCGCGGTGTGGGCTCGGTGACCGTGGTGCAGGAGCAGGACCGGGCCGCGTCGGGCGCGGGACCGGGCCGTCGTCTGGTGGGCGGGACGCCGCGGCAACTGTGGCTGCTGACGGTGGGCCTCGGTGTGCTCGCTCTGCTATTCGGCCTCGTCTTCGCACTCGCGCTCGGCAGTGACTCGTCGAGCTTCGCCAGCCTCCAGTCGCGCACGAGCGAGGTCTCGGCGACCAGCGACCTGTACTACGAGCTCAACGACATGGATGCGCAGGCGGCCAACGCGCTGCTGGTCGGATTCCATCCGGCCGACCCGTCCATGGTGCCGCCTTCGGTCGACGCGGCGGCGTCCATGTCGGCCTATGAGAAGGACCGATCGGCCGCGGACAGCGACCTCACGCATATCGCGCGGAATCCGCAGCTGACCGGCGCGGCCGGCAAGCTGATCGATAGCCTGGGCACCTATGAGGCGCTGATCGGTCAGGCCATCTATGCCGATCAGAACACCATGAAGCAGCTCCCCGCCGAACCGCCGGCGGCCGCGCTGGGCTCCTACACCGAAGCGTCCTCGTTGTTGCACACGACGCTGCTTGCTCAGGCCCTTCAGATCGCCGACGCGGACAGCTCTGCCGTGGACGCCTCGTACTCCGGCGAGCATTCGAGCGCCGACCTCTACGGTTATGTCATCGTCGCGCTGGCCTTGCTCTTAGGCGTAGCGCTCTACGCGGGCAACCACTATCACGCCCGCAGGTTCCGGCGGCGCGTCAGTTGGCTGGCCGGCGGCATCGCCGTCTGTCTCGCACTCGGGTTCCTCGGCCTTTCCACGCAACTGGGCGCGGCGGACGATCTGCATTACGCGAAGAAGGAGGCCTACGACTCCATCAACGCCCTCACCCGCGCGCGGGCCGTGTCCGACGACGCGAACGCGGACGAGAGCCGCTGGCTGCTCGAAGGCCGGACCGCCGCGCTGCAGACCTCGTTCTTCCAGAAGATCGGCAACGTCGCCGGAGTGCCGGGCGTCTCGGGCACCAGCGCGGGAGGTGACCCGCAGCCGTACTACTCAGGGCTGTCCGCGGCCGTCGCCGCGCTGCGCCTCGATACGGCATCCGACTCGGTCTCGGGAGTGACGGTCAGCGGCTACCTCGGCACCGAACTCGACAACATCACGTTCTCCGGCGAAGCCCAGGCCGCTTACGACACGACCCGGGCGTTCGACACCTATGTCCAGGACGACGCCGTCATCCGCTCCGACGCGAAGCGCGGGGACCTCGCCGCTTCAGTCGCGTTCGACATCGGCACCCGGCCGGGGCAGTCGAACTACGCGTTCAACCAGTACATGTCCAAGCTTGAGTCGGTGGTCCAGATCAACGACAACGCCTTCGCCTCGGGGATCGCGGCTGGGAAGAGCGAGACCGGCGCCACGACGTGGATGGTGTTGATCATCGGGGAGCTGCTGGTGCTGCTGTTCATCGCCCGAGCGGGCGCCGTGCGGCTGCGCGAGTACCACTGAAAGCAGTACCGCTGAAGACACTGTCGACCGTTGATTTTCCGTGGAATCGACCGCCGCGCGTCGCAGAGCCCTTGCCGAGCGGCCGCCGCCGCGGTGTGATCCCCGTAGGTCGTACGGTGGGCCGGGAAGACTGGTCGGCGCGTGAGTGCTCCGCACTGAGCACGGCACATGGAGGTGCCGAGCATGCGCTACATTCTGCCCATCGCGCTGTTCGCCTGCCTGGCGGCGTTGATCGCGATCTCCCCGCACATCGAACCGCGTAGGCTGCGCAGGCGGGCTGCGCGGGTCACCGGGCAACTGCGCGCCGAGCACGGCTTCCGGGACGGCTCTCGGGCCTCATGGTCCGAGACGCGTTCGACCGGGTGGCCGCCGTTCCACTACGGCAAGCACCGCGAGCTCGACAACCTGCTCCTCGGCACGGTCTACGACCTGCCGGTGCGCGTGGCGGGCTACGAGGTCGTCTTCAACGGCTCGTGGCACCGCTACGGCCTCGCGGTGATCGTGCTGCCGAGCCCTGCCGAGTGGCTGGAGGTGCGCGGGCAGCGGCCCTTCACCTCCGCGCGCGTTCCCGAGCACGTCCCCGACGGCCAACTGGCACTCGGCGTGCCGGAATTCGACGCCGCCTGGAGCGTGTACGCCGAGTCCCCGGAGGCGCAGCGCGCGGCAGCGGGCTCTGCCGCGCTCGCGCAGGCCATGCTCGACGCGCCGACCCCGTTCTCCTGGCGTGTCCATGACGGCGAGGTCCTGCTGTGGCGGCGCGACGGCTGGTCGGACGCGGCCCAACTGCTGGCGTGCATCGGCTGCGTGGCGAACCTGCTGGGACTCGCCGACACATACCCCGTGGGGTAGGCGCATGCCATGGACAACGCGCGGACCGGTTGATAGACCGGAATCATGTTCGACTTCATCCGAAGGCGGCGTGATCACGTCGCGGTGACCTGCGCTCTGGTGATTCCTCCGGCCGTGTGCGCGGTGCTGATCCCGACGCGTTCGACGCTGCCGAACACCGACGCCGCCCTTGTGCTGGTGGTTTTCACGGTGGCGGTGGCGGCGTTCGGCAACCGGGTCGCCGGGTATCTCGCCGCACTCGGCACGGCGCTGTGGTTCGACTTCTTCCTGACCGTTCCGTACGAGCGGCTCTCCATCACGCACCGAACCGACATCGAGACCACCGTCCTGCTGCTGGTGGTGGGGGTGGCGGTGACCGAGCTCGCGGTAGCCGCCCGCCGACGCGGTCGGACGGTGGCGGTGGACGAGGCGCTGCTCGCGGTCGTGCAGTCCACCGCCGGGCTGGTCGCGCGCGGCGAGTCCGCAGACACGGTCATCGACCAGGTCTGCGTGCAGCTGCGCGCGCTGCTCGGCGCGCGGGAGTGCGTGTACGACCCGCAGCCTGCGCGCAACCGCGGACTGCACTTCGAGTCCGACGGGTCGCTGCTCTGGGGGCGCACGGTGTGGAACCTGGCCGAGAACGGATTCCCGGACGAGAAGCTCGACCTACCCGCCCGGTACCAGGGTGTGGCCTACGGCCGCTTCGTGCTCACCCCTGTCCACGGCGCGGCGCCGAGCGTACACGCCCGTCGCACGGCGGTCGTCCTGGCGGATCTCGCCGCCGCGTCCGTCGCGGCCGATCGCTCACACCAGGAGGTCTGAGTACGCCCGACCGAGGGCTCGGTACCGTCAGGGCTGGAAGCGGTAGCCCATGCCGGGCTCGGTGAGCAGCTGGCGCGGGTGGGAGGGCTCGGTCTCGAGCTTCTGGCGCAGCCTGGCGAGGTAGAAGCGCAGGTAGTTGGTCTCCGACTCGTAGCCCGGACCCCACACCTGCTGAAGCAGCTGCTTGCCGGAGACCAGCCGCCCGGGATTGCGCACGAGCACTTCGAGCACGGCCCATTCGGTCTTGGTCAGGTGGACCTTCTCGGGCGCCTCGGCGGGTGCGTCGGGGCGCTTGATGACGGTCTTGGCGGCCAGATCGATGCTGAAGTGGCCGATCAGCACGACCGGCTCGGCGGCGGCGGCATCGGCCTCGGCGCGGCGTTGCAGGGCCCTGAGCCGGGCCATCAGCTCGTCCATGGAGAAGGGCTTGGTGACGTAGTCGTCGGCGCCGGCGTCGAGGGCGTCGACCTTGTCGGAGGCGTCGGCCCGGCCGGAGAGCACGAGGATCGGGACCTTGGTCCAGCCGCGTAGGCCGGCGATGACCTCGGTACCGTCCATGTCGGGCAGGCCGAGGTCGAGGATGACGAGGTCGGGAATGTGGCGCGCGGCGGCCTCGAGGGCCGTGGCGCCGTCGGCCGCGACGACTACGTCGTAGCGGCGGGCCGTCAGGTTGATGCGCAGGGCGCGCATCAGCTGGGGCTCGTCGTCGACCACCAGTACCCGCATCATCGGATGACCTCCTGTGCTTGCGCTGCCGCGGCGGGAAGCGTGAGCACCATGGTCACGCCGCCGCCGGGGGTGTCTTCTGGTACGAGCGTGCCGCCCATCGCCTCGGCCAGTCCCCGGGAAAGCGCCAGCCCGAGGCCGACGCCGCTGGTGTTGTCCCGGTCCCCGAGCCGCTGGAACGGGCGGAAGAGCAGGTCCCAGTCCTCTTCCGGAATCCCCGGTCCGCGGTCTATCACCCGGACTTCGATCTGCCCGCCCAGGGCCGAGACCGTGACGGTGACCGGGGAGTCGGTGTGCTTGACGGCATTGCCGACGAGGTTCGCGACCACGCGCTCGAACAGCGGCGCATCGATCAGCCCATCGGGCAGTCCGGGCTCGGGCGGCTGCAGCCTGACCCGCCCGGACGCCTCTGGTACGTCGTCGATCGCGCGCGGGATGATGTCCTCGATCGCGGCCGGTTCGAGCCTCGGCTTGACCGCGCCCGCTTGAAGCCGGGACATGTCGAGCAGGTTCTCCACCAGGCGGGTGAGCCGGTCCAGGGACTCCTCGGCGGCCTCCAGCAGTTCCGCGCGGTCGCCGGGCGAGACCTCGAGCTCCGGGTCACGCAGCGTGCTGATCGAGGCCTTGGCCGCGGCGAGCGGGGTGCGCAGGTCGTGCGAGACGGCGGCGAGCAGCGCGGTGCGCATCTTGTCGGCGGCGGCGAGCGACTGCGCGGACGCGGCCTCCCGGGCCAGCCTCCTGCGTTCCATGGCCGCTGTGGCCTGCGCGGCGAAGGCGGCCAGGACGCGCTGGTCGGCGGCCGGGAGGGTGCGGCCACGGAGGGCGAGGACGGCGTTGGGGCCGGCGTCGATGACGGTGTCTGCGCTGCCGGGGCAGCCGGCCGGGTCGGTGCCGGTCGAGGCGACGAGCGTCCAGCGGCTCGGGTCGTCGATCTCGTCGGGCAGGCGCGGCGAGTCGGTGTCGACGCGTTGCAGCAGGCTGACCGAAGCCATCGAGAAGGTCTCGCGGAAGCGCTCCAGCAGTGCCGAGATCGCCTCGTCGCCCCGGAGTACGGCCACGGCGAAGGCGTTGAGCGTCTCGGCCTCGGCGGATGCGTGGGCCGCGCTGCGCGTCTGCTTGATCGCCAGGTCCACGACGGAGGCGACGGTGATGCCGACGATGACGAACACGACCAGCGCGATCGCGTTGTTCGCCTCGGCGATGGTGATCGAGTGGACCGGCGGGATGAAGTAGTAGTTGAGCAGCAGCGAGCTCCACAGTGCCGCGACGAACGCGGAGACCATGCCGCCGAGCCGGGAGATGGCGACGGTGAGCGTGAGGTAGAGCAGGATGTCGCTGGCGACGTTCAGTTTCAGTGAGGGGCCGACGGCGGTCAGGATCGCGGTGAGGATCGGCGGCGTGACGATGCCCGCGGCGATCCCGCGCCAGCCTCCGCCGGAGCCCCAGGCCGCGGTACGCATCGGGTTCGGCGGCAGCCACCCGCGCCGCCGGCGGCGCGAGGGCTCATCATGGGTGACCATGTGCACGTCGATGTCGCCGGAGAGCATCGTCGTCATCTCGCCGATCCCGGTGCCGGTCAGGAAGCGGTTGACGCGGCTGCGCCGGGAGGTGCCGAGCACGAGCTGCGTCGCGTTCTTGGCCTGCGCGAATTCGATCAGCGCGCGCGGCACGTCGTCACCGACGATCGTGTGATAGCTGCCGCCGAGCGATTCGACCAGGTGACGCTGAGCGGCCAGTGCGGTCGGGCTGGTGTCCCCGGTCAGGCCGTCGGAGCGGGCGATGTGCACGGCCAGCAGCTCGCCGCCCGCGGCCCGCGCGGCGATGCGGGCCGCGCGGCGGATCAGCGCCTCGCCCGAGCCGTCGCCGGGCAGCGCGACGACCACGCGCTCGCGCGCCTCCCAGACGCGGCCGATGCCGTGCTCCTCGCGGTAGCGCTGGAGCACCTCGTCGACGCGGTCGGCGACCCATAGCAGGGCCAGTTCGCGCAGCGCGGTGAGGTTGCCGACGCGGAAGTAGTTGCCGAGGGCGGCGTCGATCTTCTCGGCGGCGTAGACGTTGCCGTGTGCGAGGCGGCGGCGCAGGGACTCCGGGGACATGTCGACGAGCTCGATCTGGTCCGCGGAACGGACGACCTCGTCGGGCACGGTCTCGCGCTGCGGCACGCTGGTGATCCGCTGCACCACGTCGTTGAGCGATTCGAGGTGCTGAATATTAACGGTAGAGATCACCTCGATGCCGGCATCCAGCAGTTCCTGGATGTCCTGCCAGCGCTTCTCGTGCCGGCCGCCGGGAACGTTCGTATGCGGAAGCTCGTCCACCAGGGCGACCTGCGGGCGCCGGGCGAGCACGGCGTCGAGGTCCATCTCCTCGAACACGATGCCCCGGTACTCGCGCTTGATGCGCGGAATGAGCTCGAGCCCGTCGGCCATCCGCGCGGTCGCCTCACGGCCGTGCGTCTCCACGTACGCGATGGCGACGTCGGCGCCGCGTTCGGCGCGCCGGTGGCCCTCTTCGAGCATTTTGAACGTCTTGCCCACCCCAGGCGCGGCTCCGAGGTAGACCCGCAGCTTCCCGCGTTGGCTCACGGCCGTCTTCTTCCCATTCCATTCATCGCGACAGCCCTTCCCGAACGCCGGAAGGCGGTCGGGAAGGGCACGGTCACGGGAGGCACCTCGTGCGTTACGAGGTGGCGCCCGTCTGGAACGCCGTGGTGCTGGTGTTGTTGCTCGGGTACTGCTTGTCGAGGGCGATGTTGAGTGTGGTGGTGTTGACTCCGGGTTCGCCGAGGATGCCGATGTCGCGGCCGGTGGTGTTGGCCTGGATCAGGGCCTTGACCTGGGTGAGGGTGATCCCGCGGGTCTGGGCGATCCGCGCGGCCTGCTGGTCGGCGTTCAGCGGGGTGATGTACGGCTCGACGTCCGATCCGGATTCGGTGACGGCGTCGGTGGCGACCTGTGCGGCCGTCACGGTGGTGGTGTCGGTGGAGTCGAACGCGGCCATGTTCGCCCGCATGAGTGTGATCAGTTCGGTGAGGTTGTCGTTGTTCGGGCCGAGGTTGTTGCTGCCGGTGGCGGTGTAGGTGCAGCCGTTGGCGAGCTGGATCGTGTAGCGGCCGAGGGCCGGGTCGGTGGAGTAGGTCGGGCGGGACTGGAAGTACTTGTCGATCGGGTCGGCGTAGCCGGTGACGCCGTCCTTCTTGTTCAGCGCCGCCTCCGCGGAGGACGGGTTCACGTAGGTCTGGCACAGCAGTTTCGAGGCGATGGCCTGGCCGCTGCCGTTGGTGATCAGCGAGCCGTCGGCCTGGTTGTGGAAGGCGGCCTGGCCGATGCCGGTCATCACCAGGGGGTAGGCGATGCCGGTGATGACGGTGAACACGAGCATCGCGCGGATCGCGGCGAGGTGGCGCAGCACGGCGCCGGGGAGGCGGGACATTTCTCGATCACCGACCCATTCCGGGGAGGTACTGGATCACCATGTCGAGCAGCTTGATCCCGATGAACGGGACGATCAGGCCGCCGGCGCCGTAGATCCACAGGTTGCGCCGCAGCAGGGCCGAGGCGGAGGAGGGGGTGTAGCGCACCCCGCGTAGCGCGAGCGGGATGAGCGCGACGATGATCAGCGCGTTGAACACGATCGCGGAGGTGATCGCGGACTGCGGGCTGTGCAGGTGCAGGATGTTGAGTTTCTCCAGGCCCGGGAAGACGCCGGCGAACATCGCGGGGAGCATCGCGAAGTACTTCGCGACGTCGTTGGCGATGGAGAAGGTGGTCAAAGCGCCCCGGGTGATCAGCAGTTGCTTGCCGATCTCGACGATCTCGATCAGCTTGGTGGGGTTGGAGTCGAGGTCGACCATGTTCCCGGCCTCCTTGGCGGCCGAGGTGCCGGTGTTCATCGCCACCCCGACATCGGCCTGGGCGAGGGCGGGGGCGTCGTTGGTGCCGTCGCCGGTCATCGCGACGAGTTTGCCGCCCTCCTGCTCCTTTCTGATCAGGGCGAGCTTGTCCTCGGGGGTGGCCTCGGCGAGGTAGTCGTCCACGCCGGCCTCGGCGGCGATGGCGGCGGCCGTCAGCGGGTTGTCGCCGGTGATCATGACGGTTTTGATGCCCATCTTGCGCAGTTCGGCGAAGCGCTCCTTGATGCCGTCCTTGACGACGTCCTTGAGGTGGATGACGCCGAGGACGCGGGCCTGGCTGCCCTTGATCTGCGCGACGACCAGGGGGGTGCCGCCGGCCGCGGAGATCGCGTCGACGACCTGGCCGACCTTGGCGTCCACGTGGCCGCCGTTGTCGCGCACCCAGTCGCGCACGGCGTTCGCGGCGCCCTTGCGGATCTGGGTGCCGTCGGGCAGGTCGACCCCGGACATGCGGGTCTGCGCGGTGAACTCGATGAATATCGCGTCGTGCACCTCGCGGCCGCGCAGGTTGTACTTCTCCTTGGCGAGCACGACGATGGAGCGGCCCTCGGGGGTCTCGTCGGCCAGCGAGGACAGCTGCGCCGCGTCGGCCAGGGTCTCGATCGGCACGGCGTCGACGGGCACGAACTCGCTGGCCTGCCGGTTGCCGAGGGTGATGGTGCCGGTCTTGTCGAGCAGCAGGGTGTTGACGTCGCCGGCGGCCTCGACGGCGCGTCCGGACATGGCCAGCACGTTGCG
>NZ_JAGSOH010000120.1 GCF_018139625.1 Actinospica acidithermotolerans
TAGCTGCAGTCTCGTGGGCTCGGAGATGTGTATAAGAGGCAGGCCCCGTCCCGATCCGATCGACCGATACCGCCCGCAAAGTCTCGCTCTCGCTCATGCCGCGAGCCTACTGTCCGCCCCGCCGTCCGGCGCGCGGATCCTCTCCCGCAACTTAGTACGGAGCACGCGTCGTACCCTGATCAGCCCGGATGACCGCTCTCGCCGCGCTGCGCGCCGTTCACTCCTTCAGCTGGAACAAGCGCCGGACCCTATCCCCGGCTGAGCCGACTCCGACAGGATTGAGCCCAGAAGCTCCCGCGCCGGCTGCTGCGTAGTCACCGACCATCAGCACGCGCGGGAGCTTCGCCATCTCGCCATTTCGCGATTGCGCGGTCAGCCCTGACCGGCGATGGTGTCCAGGATCTGCTGGCCGTACTTCTCCAGCTTGCTCTCGCCTACGCCGTTGATGGTGCCTAGGGCGGCGAGGGTGGTGGGGGCTTGGGCGGCGATTTGGCGCAGGGTGGCGTCGTGGAAGACGACGTAGGCGGGGACGCCTTGGTCCTTGGCGGTGGCGGCGCGCCAGGTGCGGAGGTGCTCGAAGAGCTTCACCGCCTCTTCCGGCAGGTCGGCTACGGCGGCGGACTGCTTGGGCCGCTTGGGCGCGCGGGCTGGCCTGCTGGGTTCGCGGCGGAGCATTACCCGGCGTTCGCCGCGCAGGACGTCGGCGCTGGCTTCGGTGAGGGCGAGGGTGCTGTAGTCGCCTTCGACCATCAGCAGTTCCCTGGCCAGCAGTTGCCGCACCACTCCGCGCCACTCACCGTCGGTGAGCTCGGTGCCGATACCGAAGACGCTGAGGGCGTCGTGGTCGAACTGCGTGACCTTGGGGGTCTGCTTGCCGAGGAGGATGTCGATCGACTGGCCCGCTCCGAAGCGCTGCCGGCGCTCGGACTTGAGGCGGTAGACGGTGGAGAGCAGCTTCTGCGCGGCGACGGTGCCGTCCCAGGTCTCGGGCGGGTTGAGGCACGTGTCGCAGTTGCTGCACGGCTCGCCTCGCTGGCCGAAGTAGGCGAGCAGCTGGACCCGTCTGCATTCGACGGTCTCGCACAACGCGAGCATCGCGTCGAGGTGGCCGGTGAGCTGGCGGCGGTAGGCGTCGTCGCCCTCGGAGCCGGCGATCATCTTGCGCTGCTGGACGACGTCCTGCAGGCCGTAGGCCAGCCACGCGGTGGACGGCAGGCCGTCGCGGCCGGCTCGGCCGGTCTCCTGGTAGTAGCCCTCGACGGACTTCGGCAGGTCGAGGTGGGCGACGAAGCGGACGTCGGGCTTGTCGATGCCCATGCCGAACGCGATCGTGGCGACCATGACCAGGCCGTCCTCCCGCAGGAAGCGGGCCTGGTTGGCCGCGCGGACGCGTGCGTCGAGGCCCGCGTGGTACGGGAGCGCCGGGATGCCGTTGTCGACCAGGGACTGCGCGGTCTTCTCGGTGGACGCGCGGGAGAGGCAGTAGACGATGCCGGCGTCGCCCGCGTGCTCGGTGCGCAGCAGTTCGAGCAGCTGACGCTGCGGCTCGGCCTTGGGCACGATGCGGTACTGGATGTTGGGCCGATCGAAGCTCGACACGAAGTGCTTCGCGTCGGCGAGGTTCAGCCGCTCGGCGATCTCCGCGTGCGTGGCCTCGGTGGCGGTCGCGGTCAGCGCGATCCTCGGCACGTCCGGCCAGCGCTCGTGCAGCATGGAGAGCGCGAGGTAGTCCGGCCGGAAGTCGTGGCCCCACTGGGCGACGCAGTGCGCCTCGTCGATCGCGAACAGCGAAATCCTCCCGCGATCCAGCAGGCGCAGCGTCGAGTCCGAGCGCAGCCGTTCGGGGGCCAGGTAGAGCAGGTCGAGCTCGCCGGCGACGAACGCCGACTCCATGCGGGCGCGCTCGTCCGGGGCCTGCGTCGAGTTCAGGAAGCCTGCGCGCACTCCGAGCTCGGTCAGCGCGTCGACCTGATCCTGCATCAGGGCGATGAGCGGCGAGACGACCACGCCGACGCCTTCGCGCACCAGCGCGGGGATCTGGTAGCACAGGGATTTGCCCCCGCCGGTCGGCATCAGCACGAGCGCGTCGCCACCGCCGATGACGTGCTCGACGATCTCCTGCTGCGCGCCCCGGAAGGAGCTGTAGCCGAACACGCGATGCAGCACCTCGGCCGCGCTCGCCCCGGCTTCGACCGCAGCGCCGGCGGCAGCGTCGGTCGGAGTGCCAGGGTCAGCGTCGACCGCAGTGCCGGTGGCAGCGCTGACCGCAGCGTCGGTCACCGCCGCGGTGGCGGTCACCTCGGGTTCGGGCGTGGGCGAAGTCACCTGGGAAAGTCTACGGGGTCGGTTTCGCCGAGGGTTCCGGGCGGCCGTGGCCTGTACCTGGTCACAGCTACGGCCGCTTGCCACGCGGTGGCGGAACCTGACCCCACGTCAGTACGATCTGTACGATTTTCGCCACTCTGGGTATCTGGTGTAGCGCGGCAAAGTGGGTAGGCTGAGGCCGTGAACCGACTTGCGGCCGCGACCTCGCCGTATTTGCTTCAGCATGCTGACAACCCGGTGGACTGGTGGCCGTGGGGCGAGGAGGCGTTCGCCGAGGCTCGGCGGCGGAATCTGCCGTTGTTGATCTCCATCGGCTACTCGTCGTGTCACTGGTGCCACGTGATGGCGCACGAGAGCTTCTCGGATCCGACCACCGCCTCCGCGATGAACGCGGGCTTCGTGTGCGTGAAGGTGGACCGGGAGGAGCGGCCCGACGTCGACGCGGTCTACATGCAGGCGACGCAGGCGATGACCGGTCACGGCGGATGGCCGATGACCGTGTTCACGGACCACTCGGGGCGGCCCTTCTTCACCGGCACGTACTTCCCGCTGCGCACGCGCGGGTCCACGCCGGGCTTCCTGCAGGTGCTCGCGAAGGTCGCCGCCGCGTGGGCGGGTCGCCGCGGTGAGGTGACGCAGGTCGGAGCGGCGGTCGCGGCTCGCATGGCGGAACTGGCGGTCCCGGTCGGCGGACGGGGCAAGGGCGGCGAGAAGGGTCTGACGGCCGACGAGCTCGACGCTTCGGTGCGGCAGTTGGCGGAGGAGTACTCGGCCGACGAGGAGCACGACGGGATCGGCGCGGGGTTCGGCGGCGCGCCGAAGTTCCCGCCGTCGATGACGCTGATCCAGCTGCTGCGTCACCACGCGCGCACGGAGTCGGCGCAGGCGCTCGCGATGGTGGCGCAGACGTGCAACGCGATGGCACGCGGCGGCATCTACGACCAGCTCGGCGGGGGTTTCTCGCGGTACGCGGTCGACGGGACGTGGACCGTGCCCCACTTCGAGAAGATGCTTTACGACAATGCCTTGCTACTACGGGTCTACGCGATGCTCTGGCGCACCTCGCCCTCCCCGCTCTACCGGCGCATCGCCGAGGAGACCGCCGGCTTCATGATCCGCGAGCTCGGCACGGCGGCCGGCGGCTTCGCGTCGGCGCTCGACGCGGACACGGACGGGGTCGAGGGCCTGACCTACGCGTGGACGTACCAGCAGCTCGTGGACGTGCTGGGGGCCGAGGACGCGAAGATCGCGGCGGCGGCCTACGAGGTGACGAAGGCCGGGAACTTCGAGGAGGGCAAGTCCGTGCTGCGGCTGGCCGCCGAGCCGGTCGGCGCGGCGAGGAACGCCGAGGACGTGAAGCGGGTCGCCGCCAAGCTCCGGGTGGCCCGCGCGCAGCGGCCGCAGCCGGGCCGGGACGACAAGATCGTCGCGTCGTGGAACGGACTGGCCGTCTCCGCACTGATCGAGGCGTCGGCCGCGCTCGGGCGGCCCGACCTGCAGCGGGCCGCGCTGCGCTGCGGGCAGTTGCTTTTCGACGTGCACATGGCGGACGGACGGCTCGTGCGGACGTCCAGGGGCGGGCGCGCCTCGGAGAACCCCGGCGTGCTCGAGGACTACGGCTGCGTCGCCGAGGGCTTCGTCGCGCTGCACACGGCGACGGGGGACCGGGCGTGGCTCGAGCGGGCCGGCGTGCTGCTCGACACGATCCGCGAGCAGTTCCGCTCGGACGGCGGCCTGTACGACACCGCCGCCGACGCCGCGCCGCTCTACTTCCGGCCGAGCGATCCGACCGACAACGCCAGCCCGTCGGGCACCTCCGCGGCGGCGGCCGCGTTCGCCGCGTACGCGCAGGCCGCGGACTCGGACGAGGCGCTCGAGGACGCCCGCGCGGCACTCGGAGCCGCGCGGGCGCTGGCCGCGCAGGCTCCGAGGTTCGCGGGGTACGGGCTCGCGGTCGGCGAGTCGCTGCTGACGCGCTAGCCGGGACCGTCTAGCCAGGACCATCTAGCCAGGACCGTCCAGGGACCCTCCAGCCGGGACTGTCCTGCCGCGGCTGTGTGGCCGCGGCTGTGTAGCCGCGCGGATGCAGCCGACGTGGCCGGGACTACGCGACCGCCTTCGAGGACGAGAGCACGGCTATCGCCACCGCGATGTAGTGGCAGCAGAACGCCGCGATCGTGAACAGGTGGAACAGCTCGTGGAAGCCGAACCAGTTCGGCCAGATGTTCGGCCGCTTCATGCCGTAGAACACCGCGCCGACCGAGTACAGGATGCCGCCGGTCGCGATCAGCACGACCACCGCCACGCCGCCGTTGTGCAGCAGCTGAGGCATGAAGAACACCGCCGCCCAGCCGAGCGCGATGTAGCACGGCACGTAGGCCCAGCGCGGCGCGTCCAGCCAGAACATCCGGAAGCCGATGCCGATCAGCGCCCCGCTCCAGACGAGCGTGAGCAGCAGCTCCGCGGAGCCGCGGCTGAGCAGCGTGACGGAGATCGGGGTGTAGGTGCCGGCGATGATCAGGAAGATGTTCGTGTGGTCGAAGCGGCGCAGGACCGCCTTGACCCTCGGGTTCCAGCTCACCGTGTGGTAGACCCCGCTGACCCCGAACAGCAGCCAGGAGGAGACCGCGAACACGGTGCACGCGGCGGCCTCGCCGGTGGTCGGCGCGAGGCAGATCAGCACGATCCCGGCGGCCAGGGCGAGGGGGAATATCCCGGCGTGCAGCCAGCCGCGCAGCTTGGGTTTGAGGATCGCTGTGGCGGATGCCACACCGCCCACCGGCGTTAGCTCGGTCACAGGGCGCACCTGCCCTGATCACTTCGAGTCATGAGATTGGTCACACCCTGTCGTCGGCGGCCCGCTTCCTCGTGGACCAGAAGTCGTCAGAAAATCGGACATTCACCCTGCGCAAGCCCGCGAAACGGGCCCGACGCCAGAGTAACTTACGGCACCGTAGGTTTGTCGAGGGCCGTTCGGCACTATCCACCATTCGGGACGGCGTGGTTATAGTCCAAAGCACCCTCAATACAGCGCCCGGGTGGTGCGGACCCCCGGCGTGACCTTTGGAGTGCGCACGATGACGTTCGCGGTGAACAATGCACCGACCCCTCATGCCGGCCTGATCGCCTGGGTCGAGGAGATCGCCCGCCTGACCCAGCCGGAGAACGTCGTGTGGTGCGACGGTTCCGACGAGGAATGGACTCGGCTGACCGAGCAGCTCGTCGAGGCGGGCACCCTCAAGCGGCTCAACCCGGCCAAGCGGCCCAACTCCTTCTACGCGGCCTCCGACCCCTCCGACGTCGCGCGGGTCGAGGATCGGACCTTCATCTGCTCCGAGCGCGAGGAGGACGCCGGCCCGACGAACCACTGGGTCGCCCCCGCCGAGATGCGCTCGACGCTGAACGGCCTGTTCGAAGGCTCGATGCGCGGTCGCACGATGTACGTCGTGCCGTTCTCGATGGGCCCGATCGGCTCCCCGCTCGCCGCCCTCGGCGTCGAGATCACCGACTCCGCCTACGTCGCGCTCTCCATGCGCGTCATGACGCGGATGGGCCAGGCCGTGCTCGACGAGCTCGGCACCGACGGCGAGTTCGTGAAGGCCGTGCACACGGTCGGCGCGCCGCTCGAGCCGGGCCAGGCCGACGTGCCGTGGCCCTGCAACCCCACGAAGTACATCACGCACTTCCCGGAGGACCGGGAGATCTGGTCCTTCGGCTCCGGCTACGGCGGCAACGCGCTGCTCGGCAAGAAGTGCTACGCGCTGCGCATCGCCTCGGTGATGGCCCGCGACGAGGGCTGGCTCGCCGAGCACATGCTGATCCTCAAGCTCACGCCGCCGTCCGGCGAGGCGAAGTACATCACCGCCGCGTTCCCCTCGGCCTGCGGCAAGACCAACCTGGCGATGCTCACCCCGACCATCCCGGGCTGGAAGGTGGAGACCGTCGGCGACGACATCGCGTGGATGCGCTTCGGCGAGGACGGCCGGCTCTACGCGATCAACCCGGAGGCCGGGTTCTTCGGCGTCGCGCCGGGCACCGGCGACTCGACGAACGCCAACGCCATCGCCACCCTGGACGCCAACGCCATCTACACCAACGTCGCGCTGACCGACGACGGCGACGTGTGGTGGGAGGGCATGACCGACGAGAAGCCCGCGCACCTGACCGACTGGCGCGGCAACGACTGGACCCCGGCGTCCGAGACCCCGGCCGCGCACCCGAACGCGCGCTTCTGCGTCCCCGCCGGGCAGTGCCCGACCATCGCCTCGGAGTGGGACGACCCGAAGGGCGTGCCGATCTCGGCGATCCTGTTCGGCGGACGGCGCGCCACCGCGGTCCCGCTGGTCACCGAGTCGAACTCCTGGCAGCACGGCGTCTTCCTGGGGGCGAACATCGCCTCGGAGAAGACCGCGGCGGCCGAGGGCACCGTCGGCGAGCTGCGCTACGACCCGTTCGCGATGCTGCCGTTCTGCGGCTACAACATGGGCGACTACTTCGCGCACTGGCTCGAGGTCGGCGAGAAGGCCGCGTCGGCGGACCTGCTGCCGAAGATCTACTACGTCAACTGGTTCCGCAAGGGCTCCGACGGCTCGTTCCTGTGGCCGGGCTTCGGCGAGAACAGCCGGGTGCTCAAGTGGATCGTCGAGCGCCTCGACGGCAAGGCGGACGGCGTGCAGACCGCGATCGGCGTCGTGCCGCGTCCGGAGGACCTGGACCTGGCCGGCCTGGACCTCGACCCGGCGAAGCTCGACGAGCTGCTCGGCGTGGACGCGGAGACCTGGCGGCGCGAGGCCGGCCTCATCCCGGCGCACTTCGACCGCTTCGGCGGCCACCTGCCCGAGGAGCTGTGGCAGGAGCACCGCGAGCTGCTCGACCGTCTGGGCTAGGGCGTGTTTTGAAACTAGCGTCGGATCAGGCCGCGGCGTCTGGCGCGTGCGATCGCAAGGCGCCGGGTCGTCCGCATACTGGGCGTACGTGGGCGGTCCGGCAACGCGGTGAGCGTGCGTGGCAGGCGTCGCGGACCCGGCGATAGTTGCAAAACACGCCCTAGGGCCCAGGCCGGCCGTTGGGCCGTAAGGGGCGCGAACCGCGCTCCGTGGAGATCTTCACTACATCCTCACAGCCGTCCCGGGTTCTCCTTACCCGGGGCGGCTGTGTCGCGGGATAGGCTCGGTTTCCAGGCTGAGGGGGACGGCTCGCGGGGGTGCGGACTTCACAACACCGATCGGCAGCGAGAGGCAGCGGCGAAGTAATGGGACTGCGCGACCTGGCCTACAGCGCCTACGAACGGCGGCTCGCCGCGCGGATCGATCAGGAACGGCGTCCGCGGCACATCGGCGTCATCATGGACGGCAACCGCCGCTGGGCCAAGGCCGTCGGCCAGCACATCGCCGAGGGGCACCAGCGCGGCGCGGACAAGATCCACGACCTGCTCGAATGGTGCGAGGAGGCCGGGGTCGAGGTCGTCACCCTGTGGCTGTTCTCCACCGACAACCTCAACCGGCCGGCCGCCGAGCTCGAGGACCTGCTGCGGATCATCGAGGGCGCGGTGCGCAGCCTCGCCGAGACCGGACGGTGGCGTATCCGCACCGTCGGCGCGCTGGACCTGATGCCGGGTGAGTTCTCCCGCAGCCTCAAGGAGATCACCGCGGAGACCACCGCGAACCCGGGCCTCGTGGTCAACGCCGCCATCGGCTACGGCGGCCGCAAGGAGATCGCCGACGCGGTCCGCTCGCTGCTGTGCGAGCACGCCGACCGCGGCACCTCGATCGAGGACCTCGCGCAGATCATCGACGTCGAACACATCACCGAGCACCTCTACACCGCGGGCCAGCCCGAGCCCGATCTGATCATCCGGACATCCGGCGAGCAGCGCCTGTCCGGCTTCATGCTGTGGCAGTCGGCGCACTCCGAGTTCTACTTCTGCGAGGCCTACTGGCCCGCCTTCCGCAAGATCGACTTCCTGCGCGCCCTGCGTGACTTCGCCCAACGGCAGCGCCGCTACGGTGCGTGAATGGCCGATGGCCTTGCGCTGCCGTTTTTCGCTCCCCCGGATGGGGTAAAGCGCTGGTAAGGGCGTGTCCGCCCAGGGATACGCCATACAGAGCCGGAGCACTAGTGGCCACATCTGATCGGCGCACTTACGTCCTGGACACCAGCGTTCTGCTGGCCGACCCCACTGCGGTGACCCGCTTCGAGGAGCACGAGGTCGTCATTCCGCTCGTGGTGGTGAGCGAACTCGAGGGCAAGCGCCAACATCCGGAACTCGGTTATTTCGCCCGCGCGTCACTGCGTCTGCTGGACGAGCTGCGCGTCGAACACGGCCGGCTGGACCAGCCGCTGCCGATCGGCGACGCCGGAGGGACGCTGCGGGTCGAGCTCAACCACTCGGACATCTCGGTCCTGCCGCCGGGTTTCCGTCCGCACGCCAACCCGGAGAACGATGTCAGGATCCTGGCTGTCGCCAAGGCCCTGGCCGCCGAGGGCGCGGACGTGGTGCTCGTCTCGAAGGACCTGCCGCTGCGGGTGAAGGCGGCCGCGGTCGGCCTGCCCGCGGAGGAGTACCGGGCGGAGCTGGCCATCACCACCGGATACACCGGCATGGCCGAGGTGGACCTCGCCGGCGACCAGGTGGACGAGCTGTTCGAGCAGGGCCGGATCGACCTGCCGGAGGCCGCCGAGCTGCCGTGCCACACCGGCCTGGTGCTCGTCTCCGAGCGCGGCAAGGCGCTCGGCCGGATCACCCCGGACAAGCACGTGCGCCTGGTGCGCGGCGACCGCGAGGCCTTCGGCCTGCACGGCCGCTCCGCCGAGCAGCGGATCGCCCTCGACGTGCTGCTCGACCCCGAGATCGGCATCGTCTCGCTCGGCGGGCGCGCGGGCACCGGCAAGTCGGCGCTGGCGCTGTGCGCCGGCCTCGAGTCGGTGATGGAGCGCCGGCAGCACCGCAAGGTGGTCGTCTTCCGGCCGCTGTACGCGGTCGGCGGCCAGGACCTCGGCTACCTGCCGGGCACCGAGGGCGAGAAGATGACGCCCTGGGGCCAGGCCGTGTTCGACACCCTCTCCGCGCTGACCACGTCCGAGGTCATCGACGAGGTCGTGGATCGCGGGATGCTCGAGGTGCTGCCGCTCACGCACATCCGCGGCCGCTCGCTGCACGACTCCTTCGTGATCGTGGACGAGGCGCAGTCGCTGGAACGCAACGTCCTGCTGACGGTGCTCTCCCGGATCGGCAGCGGCTCGCGCGTCGTGCTCACCCACGACGTGGCCCAGCGCGACAACCTGCGGGTCGGCCGGCACGACGGCGTGGTCTCGGTGATCGAGAAGCTCAAGGGCCACCCGCTGTTCGCGCACGTGACCCTCACCCGGTCCGAGCGCTCGCCGATCGCCGCACTGGTCACCGAGATGCTGGAGGACCTCTCGGTCTGACCCGGTTCGAACTGTGGCGGATCTGTAGCACGCGGATCGCTATTGTGGGCGCATGCTGCTGACCGGTGTCGGATACCGCTACAGCCGACGCGCGCCGTGGGTGCTGGAGAAGGTCGACCTCGATCTGGCCCCCGGCGCGCTGATTCGGATCGGGGGTTACAACGGCAGCGGCAAGTCCACGCTGCTGCGCATCGTCGCCGGCGCGCACCGGCCGGGACGGGGACGCGTCCTCGACCGTCCCGCCCGGAGCGCGTACGTGCCCGGGACGCTGCCCGCCCTGCCCTTCAAGGTGCAGGACTACCTCGGCCACCTCGGCCGTATCCAGGGCCTGACGTCGGGTGAGACCGAGGCGCGGGTGCAGGCCGGGCTCGAGCGCTTCGAGGCGGCCGGCTACCGCAAGCATCGAATAGGCGACCTCTCGCGCGGTACGGCGCAGAAGGTGGCGATCGTGCAGGCGCTGCTCGGCGAGCCCGAGCTGCTGATCCTGGACGAGGCGTGGACCAGCCTCGACTCGGCCGGACAGGCCGAGCTCGACACCGTGGCGCGCGAGATGCGCGACGCCGGCGGCATCGTCGTGTACGTCGACCACGACGCGCAGCGCCTCGCCGAGGACGCGACCGCCGCGTACCTGCTGCGCGACGGAGCGCTGATGCCCGCCTCGGCCGCCGACTTCGCCGTCGCGATGGCAGTCATCGACTTCGAGAACGCGCCCGACCCCTGGCCGCTGCCCGGGCACCCGCGGATCCTGGCCGACGGCGCACTGCGCGTGACCATCCTGGCCGAGCACTCCGACCGGCTGCTGCGCGACGTCCTCTCGACGTATCCGAACACCCATGTCAGGACCGTGCGTACGGTGGAAGGCGGCCGGGAGATCCTGTGACTTCGACGACTCCGACGACTCCGACGACTCCGACGCAGCTGCCGGCCGGCCGCAAGGGCGGCGCCGGGCCGAGGCTGACCGGCACCCAGACGCTCGCCGTGGTCCGCTACCACGCCACCCTCTTCGCCGGCTCGCAGCGCTGGCTCGCGCCCGCGCTGCTGTACGGCATAGCCCTGGCCATCGACTCCGCGGGCGGCGACAAGTCCTCCGACGCGTTCGCCTACAGCGCCGCGTTCCTGGTCCCCGTGGCCGCCTGGATGACCCGCTCCATCCTCACCGTCGAGCCGCCCGAGTCCGCGGCCATGGTCGCCACCCTCGTCGGCCCCGCCCGGGCCCGCCTCTCCGCCCTTTCCGCCGCGACCGGCTGCGCCCTGCTCTGCGCCGTGGTCGGCGCCGTGGTCGCCGCCATCGGCGGAGCAGGCGGAACCACCGCCGAAGTGCTCGCCGGCATCTGCACCGAGCTCATCTGCGTGCTCCTCGGCACAGCCGCCGGCGCCGTGGCGGCCCCGCCCCTCGTCCCCGAGACCGGCTGGGGCGTGCTGCTCGCCGGCATCCTCGCCCTCGGCCTGCTGATCGCCCGCTTCTCCCCGGCCGACCTCAGCATCAGGGCCCTGACCGCCGTGTCCAACGGCAGCGCTCTGCACTTCCCGGTCTACGCGCTTCCGTTCGCGCTGGCGGTGACGGGGCTGGCGTGGTGGCTCGCGACCTTCTCCGCGACCCGGCACTCGGTCTGAGGACGCGGGGTTCACGAGTGCTTGCAGGCGCGGCTGGGCGGCCACGCCTGCGGCTGCCTCCGCGTCAGGGCTTCTGCCCGATGTTCAGCAGGGGCTTGTCGTCGCCGGGGTCGGTGAAGAAGTCGTTGCCCTTGTCGTCGACCACGATGAAGGCGGGGAAGTCCTCGACCTCGATCCGCCACACGGCCTCCATGCCGAGCTCGGCGTAGTCGAGCACTTCGACCTTCTTGATGCAGTCCTGGGCGAGGCGGGCGGCGGGGCCGCCGATGGAGCCGAGGTAGAAGCCGCCGTGGGCCCGGCACGCGTCGGTGACCTGCTTGCTGCGGTTGCCCTTGGCCAGCATGACGAACGAGCCGCCGGCGGCCTGGAACTGGTCGACGTAGGAGTCCATCCGGCCGGCGGTCGTCGGGCCGAAGGAGCCGGAGGCGTAGCCCTCGGGGGTCTTCGCCGGGCCCGCGTAGTAGACCGGGTGGTTCTTGATGTAGTCGGGCAGCGGCTTGCCGGCGTCCAGCAGCTCCTTGAGCTTCGCGTGCGCGATGTCTCGGGCGACGACGAGGGTGCCGGTCAGCGAAAGGCGCGTCTTGACCGGGTACTTCGTCAGCTCGTTGCGGATCTCGGTCATCGGGCGGTTCAGGTCGATCCGCACGACGTCGTCGTCGAGGTGCTCGTCGGTCGTCTCCGGCAGGAAGCGCGCCGGGTCCTTCTCCAGCTGCTCCAGGAACACGCCCTCGGGGGTGATCTTCGCGAGCGCCTGGCGGTCGGCGGAGCAGGAGACGGCGATGGCCACCGGCAGCGACGCGCCGTGCCGGGGGAGGCGGACCACGCGCACGTCGTGGCAGAAGTACTTGCCGCCGAACTGGGCCCCGATGCCGAGGCGGCGGGTGAGCTCGAAGACCTCCTGCTCGAACTCGCGGTCGCGGAAGCCGTGCGCCAGCATCGAGCCCTCGGCGGGCAGCGCGTCGAGGTAGTGCGCGGAGGCGTACTTGGCGGTCTTGAGCGCGAACTCGGCGGAGGTGCCGCCGATGACGATGGCCAGGTGGTACGGGGGGCAGGCGGCCGTGCCGAGCGAGCGGATCTTCTGCTCCAGGAAGGCCAGCAGCGCCTTCGGGTTCAGGATCGCCTTCGTCTCCTGGTACAGGTACGACTTGTTCGCCGAGCCGCCGCCCTTGGCCATGAACAGGAACTTGTACGCGTCGCCCGCGGTCGCGTAGAGCTCGATCTGCGCCGGGAGGTTCGAGCCGGTGTTCTTCTCGTCCCACATGGTCAGCGGCGCCATCTGCGAGTAGCGCAGGTTGAGCTTGGTGTACGCGTCGTACACGCCCCGCGCGATGTGCGCGTCGTCGTGGCCGTCGGTCAGCACGTTCTGCCCGCGCTTGCCCATCACGATCGCGGTGCCGGTGTCCTGGCACATCGGCAGCACCCCGGCCGCGGCGATGTTCGCGTTCTTCAGCAGGTCCAGCGCGACGAAGCGGTCGTTCGGGGAGGCCTCCGGGTCGTTCATGATCGAGGCCAGCTGCCTGAGGTGGTCGGTGCGCAGGAAGTGCGCGATGTCGTGCATGGCCTCCGCGGTCAGCAGGCGCAGCGCCTCCGGCTCGACCTGCAGGAAGGTACGGCCGGCCGCCTCGACCGTGGACACGCCCTCGCTGGTCAGCAGGCGGTACTCGGTCTCGTCCTTGCCGATCGGCAGCAGGTCGGAATAAGCGAACTCGGGCATAGCTACTGCGCCTCCATAGACCCTTTTACAGACCCCAGCGTCCTCGGGCTCAAGCCTATGCCTGCGCGACGCGGCGACCGGCCGTTCCGGGCGTGGCCTTGACCACGTCGCCGGGGCGCGGGCGCGGCCCAAGATCGGGCATGACAGCAGACATCATACGTATTATCATCGAGTCCATGACGGACACGTTACGGCAGGTTCACGCCGCCGACCAGGCCACCCCGGGCAGGCCGCGGGCCGAGGGCACCGCGCTCATCCTGCTCGGCATCGTGCTGATCGCCGCCAACCTGCGGCTTTCCGTGTCCGCCACGGGCGCGCTGCTGGACCAGCTCGGCAGCTCGCTGCACCTCGGCTCGGGCGTCGAGTCCTTCCTGACCGCGGTCTGGCCGCTGGCCTTCGCGGTCGGCGGCGTCTCGGGCTCCTGGCTGGCCCGCCGCTACACCGCCGGGACCGTGATCATGTGGGCGGTCGCCGTGCTGGCGCTCGGCCAGGTCGTGCACAGCCTGCACGACACCCCAGCGCTCGTCTTCGGCTCGGTGCTGGCCGGTCTCGGCATCGCGCTGGCGAACGTGCTGCTGCCGGTCGTCGTCCGGCAGTACTTCCCGGACAAGGTCGGGCCGGTCACGGGGCTCTACGCGATGGTCCTGTCGGCCGGAGCCGCCTTCGCGGCGCTCGCCTCGGTGCCCGTCTCCGAGCACACGCACAACGTGGACGCGGGCCTGGCCGTGTGGGTCGTCCCGGCCGTCATCGGCTTGGTCGCCTGGATCGCCGCGCGGCCGCAGCGTGCCGCGCACCCGACCAACGCCGCCGTCGCCGCGCCCGCCGCGCATCTGCCGCTGCGTCAGCTGGCCCGCAGCCCGCTGGCGTGGAGCATGGCGCTGCTGTTCGGCCTTCAGTCGACCGGCGCGTACGTGGTCATGGGCTGGCTGCCGACGGTGCTTTCCGACGCGGGCATGTCCGCGAGCAAGGCCGGCGTCGTGCTGTCGGCGATCTTCTTCATCGGCATCCCGATCAACTACGCCGCACCGCACTTCGGCGCGCGGATGCGCGATCCGCGGCCGCTGCTGACCGGGCTCTCCCTCGCCTCCACGATCGGGTTCACCGGCCTGATCCTCGCGCCGAACTCGCTGGTCTGGCTCTGGGCGTTCATCCTCTCCTTCGGCATGGCCACCTTCCCGCTGGTGCTCGCGCTCTTCCCGCTGCGCGGCGGCACGCCGGAGGGGACGGCGGCGCTGTCCACGTTCAGCCAGTCCGTCGGCTACCTGATCGCCACGACCGCGCCGCTCGGCTTCGGCCTGCTGCACGACGCGACCGGCTCGTGGACGGTGCCCCTGCTGCTGATCGTCGTGGCCACGGTGCTTCAGGCGGTCGTCGGGCTCTACGTCGCCTCACCTCGTCGCGGCACGGTGTCATAGCAGGGCATTTCATGAGACAGTTCCGGTCACACGCGGGTTCGAGGGCAGGGAAGCAGGTGGTGAAGGCGTGAGCGAGCTGGCAGGGATCCGCCGCGGATCGCTGTGCGACGAGGTCATCGCGCAGCTGCGCGACCAGATCGCCTCGGGCACCTGGCCGGTCGGCGAGCGCATCCCGCCCGAATCGGAGCTCGTCGAGCGCCTGCAGGTCGGTCGCGGCACCGTGCGCGAGGCCATCAAGGCCCTGGCACACATCGGCCTGCTGGAGGTCCGGCAGGGCGACGGCACGTACGTGAAGTCGCGCAGCGAGCTCGCCGGGGCGCTGCGCCGGCAGATGCGCAACGTCACCGAGCTGAACGTGCAGGAGGTGCGCCGGGCGCTCGAGGTCGAGGGCGCGCGGCTCGCGGCCAAGCGGCGCACCGAGCAGGACCTCGCCGCGATGACCGCCGCGCTGGACGAGCGCGACGTGCACGCGAAGGCTGCGACGGAGCTCGGCCGCTACGACGAGTCCTGGGGCGTGCCGTGGGTCGAGGCGGACGTGCGCTTCCATCAGGCCGTCGTCGCCGCGTCGCACAACCCGATGCTCACCGAGATGTACATGGAGATGAGCGCCGAGCTGTCCGCGCTGCTGCTGAGCTCGGCCGAGCAATCGGACCACGAGCCCTACCTGGTCCGCGGCCACCGCACGCTGCTCGACGCGATCCGCGCGCACGACGAGCAGACCGCGATGCTCGAGGCGGTGCACAACATCGAGTCGGCGCTCGACAGGCTCTCCTGAATTCCCCGATCGGTTAGATTGGCCCGGTGACCCCGTCTCCGTTCGGCAGCATGGAACCCGCCCCGCAGGACGACCGCAGGCTCGCCCTGCGCGCCTCCGACGCCGACCGCGACCACGTCGCCGCGCTGCTCGGCCAGGCCCTCGCCGAGGGGCGGCTGAACGCGGAGGAGCACGCGGAGCGGCTGGAGAGCGTGTACGCGGCCAAGACCCTCGGCGAGCTGCGTCCGCTGGTCGCCGACCTGCCGGTGAGCTTCACGCCGCCGACCGCCGGAGCGCCCGCGCAGCCGGCGTACCGGTCCGACGCGGCGTCGCTCGCGAACATGCCGCCCACCGACACCGTGATGGCCGTCTTCGGCGAGCAGAAGCGGCGCGGCCGCTGGCTGGTGCGCAGCGGGCTCGACGCCAAGGCGATCTTCGGCTCCGTCGAACTCGACCTGACCGAGGCCGTGCTCGAACAGCGGGAGCTGACCATCTCGGCGACGTCGATCCTCGGCGAGGTGACGCTGATCGTCCCCGAGGGCGTGATGGTGGTCAACGAGGGCACGGCGATCCTCGGCGAGCGGAACATGTCGCTCTCGCAGGAGGAGCCGTACACGGCGGAAACGCCCATCGTGCATGTCCGCGGCTTTACGCTCCTCGGTAGCGTGGAGGCGAAGCGCCCCAAGAAGAAGTGGTTCAGGAACCGATGAGCACCAAGCCGCTGCACGTCCACCGCGAGACGATCTGGTTCGACGAGCTCGACATGGTGGGTGTGCTGCACAACGCCCGCTACGCGATCCACGTCGAGCGTGCGATGACCTCCTGGTACCACTCGCTCGCCGACCTCGATCCGTCCGACAACCTGATCGTGGTCAAGCAGTACGACATCGAGTTCGTCCGGCCGTTCACCCGGGAGCGCGGCGAGCTCGTCGTCGAGATCTCCCTGGAGCGGCGCGGACGCACCAGCGCGGTCTTCTCCTTCCGCTGCCTGTCCTACCCCGAGGGCGAGGACGGCCCCGAACTGCTGCACGCCCGGGGCATCCGCGCCATCGTGAAGGTCTCGCCCGGCGACCTGCGGCCCGCGCCGTGGTCGGACCGGTTCCTGGCCTACGAGGGCTGACGGGTTAACCCCGCATCAGGGTGTAGTCCGGCGCGTCGAGCGAGTTGTCGGCGAGCGTCTTGAGGAACGCGATCAACTCCTCGTGGTGCTCCGGGTCCCAGCCCTTGAGCTGCTCTTCGAGCAGTTGCAGCCGCACCTGCGACATCTTGTCGATGATGTGCTCGCCCTCGGGGGTGAGGGTGAGCACGCCGTTCGGATCCCGCTGCACGGTGCCCGCGTTGATCATCTTGTCGACCTTCGGCCGGATCTCGTCGAGCGAGGTGCGCAGCCGCGTGCAGATCTGCTCCTCGGTCAACGGGCCCGCGTTGTGCAGCCGGAACAGGGCGTAGGCGTGCGGCACGGAGATGTCCAGATCGGCCCGCTCGATGACGCGGCCGTAGCGCTCCCAGACGTTCTGACGGCTCGACAGCTTCGTGACGAAGCGCTCGATCTCGGCCAGCGACGTGCGGAATGTCGGCAGGCCGGAGGATTCGCCGAGGTCGGTCGTGCTCGTCGCGGTACGCAGCGGCACTTCGCGCAGGAACAGCGCGAGCACGAACGCGACGAGCGCGATCGGCGAGGCGATCAGGAACACGTGCGCGCAGGATGTGGCGTAGATGTGCACGAACGGGTTGCGCAGGACGGGCGGCAGCTTGTTGACGGCAGTGGGGTCGCCGAGGATCTGCTTGACCGGGAAGGTCGTGGCGAGCACGCCGTTGTGCAGCGAGGTGTCGACTTTGCTCGAGAGCTCGTTGTTCAGGATCGTGCCGAAGATCGAGGCGCCGAACGAGCCGCCGATCGAGCGGAAGTACGTCACGCCCGATGTGGCCACGCCGAGGTCCGCGTAGTCCACGTTGTTCTGCGTGGCGATCGTCAGCACCTGCATCGTCAGCCCGATGCCGAGCCCGAACACGGCCATGTACCAGCCGAGCGTGGTCGAGCTCGTATGCTCGTCGATCCGCGACATCAGGAACAGGCCGAGCGACATGCACAGCGTGCCGATGATCGGATAGATCTTGTAGCGCCCGTATCTGCTGATCAGCTGGCCGGTGCCGATCGAGGCGACGAGCAGCCCGGCCATCATCGGCAGCAGCCGCAGGCCGGAGATCGTCGGCGAGTCGGCGTTCACCACCTGCATGAACAGCGGCAGGTAGGACAGGCCGCCGAACATGCACAGGCCGACGACGAAGCCGATCGCGGAGCACTGCGTGAACACCGGATTCCGGAACAGCTTGAGCGGCAGTACCGGTTCGGCCGCGCGCTGCTCGACCAGGATGAACAGGAAGATGAGCACGACCGCGCCCGCGGCGCACAGGTAGATCGGCGCCGAGCTCCAGGCCCAGGTGCTGCCGCCGAGGCTGGTGATCAGCACCAGGCAGACCGAGGCGGCGGCGATCAGGAACACGCCGAGGTAGTCGATCTTCGGCTTGTGGTCCGGGTTCTTCTTCGAGAGCGCGACGGAGATGACGGCCAGTGCGATCGCGCCGATCGGCAGGTTCACGTAGAACACCCAGCGCCAGCTGAGGTTGTCCACCAGGAACCCGCCGAGCAGCGGACCGAGGACCGACGCCACCCCGAACACGGCGCCGATCACACCCTGGTACCTGCCCCGGTCGCGGGGCGGCACCACGTCGCTGATGATGGCCATCGACAGAACCATCAGACCGCCGCCGCCGATGCCCTGCAGCGCGCGGAAGGCGATCAGCTCGACCATGTTGTGCGCCTGGCCGCACAGCACCGAGCCGATCAGGAAGATCACGATGCAGACCTGGAAGACGGTCTTGCGGCCGAACATGTCGCCGAGCTTGCCCCAGAGCGGGGTGGTCGCCGTCGAGGCCAGCATGTACGCCGTGACCACCCAGGACAGGTGGTTCGCGCCGCCCAGGTCGCCCACGATGGTCGGCAGGGCGGTCGCCACGATCGTCTGGTCGAGGGCGGCCAGGAACATCCCGAGCATCACGCCGGCGAACACCAGCATGACCTTGCCGTGGTTCTCCTCGATCGGCGGCGTGCCGGTGTCGGCCTGCTGAGCCTGGTCCACTGCCATGGGCGGCCTCCGTCTCGGCGGGACTCCTCTGGTAACCAGGGGAGCACCACGGAAACGAGGCCGCCCTACGGGACGTCCGAACGGGCGTCAGCCCGGCGTCTCCACCGGCCGCTCGGCCGTCCGGGTGTGGGAAATCACCCGAAATCGACCGAACTGTAGGTGCGCAGCTTCGTCAGTTGGTGCTCCGACTCGATACGGCGCACGGTACCGCTCTTGGAGCGCATGACAAGGGAGGTGGTCACCGCGCCGCCTGAGCGGTAGTGCACTCCGCGCACCAGTTCGCCGTCCGTGATGCCGGTGATGGCCACGAAGCAGTTCTCTCCGGTGACGAGGTCGTCGGTGCTCAGCACCCGGCTCAGGTCGTGCCCGGCGTCGATCGCCTTCTGCCGCTCGGCGTCGTCCTTCGGCCACAGCCGGCCCTGGATCACGCCGCCGAGGCACTTGATCGCGGTCGCCGCGATGATGCCCTCGGGGGTGCCGCCGATCCCGAGCAGCAGGTCCACGCCGGTGCCCGGCCGGGTGGCCATGATCGCGCCGGCCACGTCGCCGTCCGAGATGAACTTGATCCGCGCGCCCGCCTCGCGCACCTCGCGCACCAGGCCCTCGTGCCGCGGCCGGTCCAGGATGACGACCGTGACCTCGCTCGGCGAGCCGCCCTTGGCCCGGGCCACCGCCTGGATGTTGTGCGCGACCGGGGCGGTGATGTCCACCGCGCCGGCCGCCTCCGGGCCGGCGACGAGCTTCTCCATGTAGAAGACGGCCGAGGGGTCGTACATCGAGTGCCGCTCGGCCAGCGCGATCACCGCGATGGCGTTCGGCATGCCCTTGGCGTTCAGCGTGGTGCCGTCGATCGGGTCCACCGCCACGTCGACCTCGGGGCCGTCCCCGTTGCCGACCTGCTCGCCGTTGAAGAGCATCGGGGCGTGGTCCTTCTCGCCCTCGCCGATCACCACGACGCCGTTCATCGAGACGGTGTTGATCAGGCGGCGCATCGCGCCCACGGCGGCGCCGTCCGCGCCGATCTTGTCGCCGCGGCCGACCCAGCGGCCCGCCGCGAGCGCCGCGGCCTCGGTCACCCGGACCAGTTCGAGCGCCAGGTTCCGGTCGGGCACCTCGGGCTGTGTTTGCGTCATCTGCAGTCCTTCCGCACGGGGACGTGGCCAGATCGATGTTCGGTTATGGATACGCGGCTGAGGGTTGCCGGTTCGATGATCCTACCGGTGACCCGGTGTTCGGCCAGAGCGAGCGGCTTGGGATGATGGGCCCATGGCGAAGAAGGGCTCCTCGAGGCTGCGCACGACCGTCCGGGACATGGTCCTGTCGATGGTGCTGATCGTGCTGCCGATCCTGGCCGTGTTCTGGCTGATGCCCTCCAACCACGCGGCCTCGCCGGTCGCGGCGGTCTCGGACGGCGACTACCAGGCGATGCTGGCCTCGGCCCGCGGCGGCTCGCTGCCCTTCACGGTGCTCGGCCCGACCGGGCTGCCCTCGGGCTGGGAGCTGACCTCCGACAACTTCCAGCCGCCCGGCGAGACCGCGGCCCTGTGGCACCTCGGCTACCAGACCCCGTCCGGCAAGTACGCCGTCTACGAGCAGAGCACCGAGACCTTCGGCCAGTTCCTCGTCGCCGCCTCCTCGAACGCGGCGAAGTCCGGCTCCGTTCAGGTGGCCGGCGCCGACTGGACGGAGTACACCGGCACCGAGCCGGCCGCCTACCGGACGCTGCTCGCCCGGAAGTCGGCCGACGGCAGGAGCATCGAGGTCGTCGCCGGCTCCGGCCCGCTCAGCGAGCTCGAGACCCTCGCCGCCTCGCTCCGGGGCTGAGCCTCGCCGCCGCCGGAATTCCGCTCGGCTTCCAGGCATCGCGCGCGGGCCGTGGGCGGCCCTTCCCACCCGCCCCAGCGGCCCCGAAGACCCTGAGGGG
>NZ_JAGSOH010000121.1 GCF_018139625.1 Actinospica acidithermotolerans
GGGTGGGCAAGCGCAAACCGGGGAGCAGCAAAGCTGCGACACGGAACCGCAGCCGAGCCGCCAATCCGGGGACAATCCTTGCCAGCCGGCCAGAGGCGAATTTGACGTTACGATTGGCCATTTCAGCAAGACGGCGATATTGGCTTCAAGACATTGAAGTCGATAATGCTGGACAGTGCCAAACCCATCCGCAGGCAGCCGACGCTACCCGACCGCAAAAGCCGGGCACGGACTGCCGAACCTTACTCTAACG
This sequence comes from Actinospica acidithermotolerans, assembly GCF_018139625.1. Classification (GTDB taxonomy): domain Bacteria; phylum Actinomycetota; class Actinomycetes; order Streptomycetales; family Catenulisporaceae; genus Actinospica; species Actinospica acidithermotolerans. The sequence goes on from NZ_JAGSOH010000121.1 coordinate 254, forward strand.
CAGGATCAGAACGGCACGTCCGACGAACTGCAGACCGAGCCCATACGATCTAAAGTGCGATACCCACGTAGTTCTCCGCCAGCTCCGCTGCGGCGTGCGGGGAGGAGGCTATGCGGTCGAGTTGGGAGATCTGGAGGCGGGTGGCGAAGTCGCTCTGGTCGGGGTCGGTGTGCAGTGTTGTGGTCATGAAGTACGAGAAGTGCTCCGCGCGCCAGACGCGCTTGAGGCACGTGTCGGAGTAGGCGTCGAGACCGGAGTGGTCGCCGTGCTCGTGGAGTTGCTGGAAGGCGCGGGCGAGGACGGTGACGTCGGCGGCTGCTAGGTTGAGGCCCTTGGCGCCGGTTGGGGGGACGATGTGGGCGGCGTCGCCGGCGAGGAAGATGCGGCCCCAGCGCATGGGTTCGGTCACACTGCTGCGTAGCGGGAGCACGGCGCGCTGGGTGATGGGGCCGCGCTCTAGCTTCCAGTCGGCGTCGACGGCGAAGCGGGCTTCGAGCTCGTCCCAGATCTGCTCGTCGGTCCACGCTTCGGGGTCGGTGCCGTTGGGGACCTGCAGGTAAAGGCGGCTGACGGTGTGCGAGCGCATGCTCAGCAGGGAGAAGCCGCGCGGGGAGTGGGCGTAGATCAGCTCGTCGTTGGACGGCGGGACATCGGCGAGGATGCCGAACCACGAGAAGGGGTAGACGCGCTCATACGTCGAGAGTGCGCTCTCCGGTATCGCCTTGCGGGTGACGCCGTGGTAGCCGTCGCAGCCGACGACGTAGTCGCACGTCAGGGTACGGTCTTCGCCCTCGTACGTGTAGTGGATCGTCGGCTTGTCGGTGTCGGTGTCGGTGTCGTTGGCGGTGCCGTTGGCGGTGGCGGTGGCGGTGGCGGTGGCGGTGGCGGCGCCGCCACCGGTCACGCTTGTGACGCTTGCCTCGAACAGCAGCGGGGCGCCGTCGTCTAGCTGGAGCTTGATCAGATCCTTGACGACTTCGGTCTGGGCGTAGACCCAGACCTTCTTGCCACCGGTGAGCTCGGGGAAGTCGAGGCGGTGGCGGCGGCGGTTCCAGCTGAGTTCGATGCCGCCGTGTGGCAGGCCCTCGCGCTCGAGGCGCTCGCCGGCACCGCTCTCCCGGAGCACGTCCACGGTGGACTGCTCGAGTACGCCGGCGCGCTGGCGCTGCTCGACGTAGGCGCGGTCGCGCGCCTCGAGGACGACGCAGTCGATGCCCGCGTTGTGCAGCAGGCGCGCCAGCAGCAGGCCGGACGGGCCGGCGCCGACTATGCCGACGGTGGTGGCTGGCTTCGGTGCGTTCACGATGTCTCTCTCGTTTCCTGGGCCGCGGCGGGGGCGGCCATCTCGTCGAGCACGCGCTGCGCGACGGCGAAGGCTGAGTTGGCGGCGGGAACACCGCAGTAGATCGCGGTCTGCAGCAGCACCTCGCCGATCTCGTCGGGCGTCAGGCCGTTGGTGCACGCGGCGCGGACGTGCATCGCGAGTTCCTCGAGGTGGCCGTGCGCGACGAGCGCGGTGAGCGTGATGCAGCTGCGGGTGCGTCGGTCGAGGCCGGGGCGCGTCCAGATCTCACCCCATGCGTAGCGGGTGATCAGGTCCTGGAAGGGCTGGGTGAACGGCGTGATCCTCGCGTTCGCGCGGTCCACGTGCGCGTCGCCGAGGACCTGGCGGCGTACGGCCATCCCGGCGTCGAACCGCGCGCCGGAGAAGTGCGTGAGCAGCTCGTTCGCCACGGCCTGCGGGGCCTCGAAGGGCGCGAGGTGGCCGATGCCGGGCAGTTCGATCAAGCCGCTGCCCGGAATGCCGTCGGCGAGCTCGCGCGCGTGCACGGGCGGGGTGGCCGGGTCGCCGCGGCCGGCGACGACGAGCGTCGGGGCGCTGATGCCGGCGAGCACGGGGGTGAGGTCGACGGCCGCGATCGCGTCGCAGCACGCTGCGTAGCCGAGCGAATCGACGGCCTTGTGCGTGGCGATGAGCTCGGCGGTCTCGGGCCAACTGCGGGCCGGGGACTCAGCGGGGAACCAGCGGTTCGGGGCCGTGTCGCCGAGCTCCGCCATGGCTGCGGCGCCCTCCTCGCGGACCTTCTTCGCGCGGGCCCGCCAGCTGGCCGGGTCGCCGAAGTGCGCGGACGAGCAGCAGATCGCCAGCGCGTTGACGCGGTCGGGGTGGTGCGCGGCGAGGTAGGCGCCGATCGCGCCGCCGAAGGAGTCGCCCGCGTAGTCGAACGTCGCGATGCCGAGGCCGTCGGCGAGTGCGAGCAAGGCCGCGGCGAAGTCGGCGACCGTGGCCGAGCCGTCGGTGGGCACCAGGTCGGCGGGGCTACCGCCGTGGCCGGGCAGGTTCCAGCGCACGACGGCGCGGTCGCGGGCGAGCACGGGGACGGCCGCCGCCCACATCGCGGCGTCGGTGCCGATAGAACTGCCCAGCAGCAGCGGCAGCCGCGAGGATTCAGCGGGACCGTCGATCCGGTAGGTGAGACAAGAAGACATCAGCAGCGCCCTTACGTGATCGTGCGGGAGGCGGTCCGCAGCGCGCGGTCGCGGGCGAGCACGGGGACGGCCGCCGCCCACATCGCAACGTCGGTGCCGATCGAGCTGCCCAGCAGCAGCAGCGACAGCGACAGCGGCAGCGACGGCGACAGCGGCAGCCGCGAGGATTCAGCGGGACCGTCGATCCGGTAGGTGAGGCAAGAAGACATCAGCAGCGCCCTTACGTAGTCGTGCAGGAGACGGTCCACAGCGCGCGGTCGCGGGCGAGCACGGGGACGGGCGCCGCCCACATCGCGACGTCGGTGCCGATCGAGCTGCCCAGCAGCAGCAGCGGCAGCAGCAGCAGCGACAGCGGCAGCGGCAGCGACGGCCGCGAGGATTCGGCGGGACCGTCGATCTGGTAGGTGAGACAGGAAGACATCAGCAGGGCCCTTACGTAGTCGCGCGAGGGGCGCGCCGCAGGGCGCGGTCGACGAGGTGGGGGGCGGCGCCGAGGTAGCTGGCCGGGTCGAGCAGGTCGGCGAGCTCGTCGGAGCTCAGCCGGTCCGCGTCGATCAAGGCCCTGATCTCGGGCTGCTCGATGAGCGTCTCGGACAGCGAGGCGCCGTCTGCCGCCTCCTTGGACGCGGCGGTCAGCGCGGTGCGGGCGGCTGACCGGCCGAGCAGCGGCTCGAGGGCGCCGACCAGGCGCTCTGAGACGATCAGGCCGCCGGTGATCGCCAAGTTGGCGGCCATCTTCTCGGGCCGGGCGTCGAGGCCCTCGGCCAGCTCGGCCGCGAGTTCGGTCGCCGTGCCGACCAGGCGCAGCGCCTGGCGCAGGTTCTGCCATTCGGCGTGCCAGGCACCGGCCGGGCGCTCGTCCTCGGCGGCCATCGCGCTGTAGAGCACGGCGGCGAGCGCGGGGACCTGCCGCGCGGTCGCGGCGATGAGGGCGGCGTTGACCGGGTTCGCCTTGTGCGGCATCGCGGACGAGCCGCCCGCGCCGCCGCCGCTCTGCCGGATCTCCGCGATCTCCGTGCGGCCGAGGACGAGCACGTCCGCGGCGAATTTGCCGAGCGCGCCCGCGGTCAGCGCGAGCGCGCCGCCGAGTTCCGCGATCGGGGTGCGCAGCACGTGCCACGGCAGCACCGGAACCTCGAGGCCTGACTCGGCGGCAAAGGACTCGACGAGCCGCAGGACGGCGGCCGGCTCATCGGAATCGGCGAGCGCGGCCAAGGTGCCCGCGGCGCCGCCGAGCTGCGCGGGCAGCGCGAGCGCGGCGAGCCGGTCGCGCGCGTCGAGCACCAGGCTGCGCCAGCCAGCGACCTTCAGGCCGAAGGTGGTGGGCACGGCGTGCTGGGTCAGGGTGCGACCGGCCATCGGGGTGGCGCGGTGGCGGGCGGCCAACGTGGCGAGGGCGGAGGCCACGCGGTCGAGGTCGGCGAGGATGACGGCCCGCGTCCGGTGCGCGACCAGCATCGTGGCGGTGTCCATGATGTCCTGGCTGGTGGCGCCGCGGTGCACGTAGGCGGCGGCCTCGTCGGGGACGGCCGCGCGCAACGCCGCGACGAGCGGGATCACCGGATTGCCGCCGTCGCGCGCGTCGAGGGCGATCTGCCGCAGGTCGAACCGGTCCGCCTGCGCGGCCGAGGTGATCGCCTCGGCCGCCTGCTTCGGCAGCTCGCCCGCCGAGCTCTGCGCCCTCGCGAGCGCGGCCTCGGCGTCGAGCAATCCCTGCAGGTAGGCGCCGTCACCCGTCTCGACCTCCACCCGGCTCCCGGCACGGCCGGGGGCGAGCAGGCCGAGATCCAGCGCCGAGGCGGCGCGCTCAGGCGAAGTCAAGGAACACCGTCTCTTCGGACTCGTCCCCCTGGATCCTGATGTCGAAGCGGTACGCGCGGCCGGCCGCGGCCGTGGCGTCCTCGCGGGCTCGCAGGGTGCTGCGGCGCTCCGGCGTCAGGCCGCTGAGCAGCGCGTCGTCCGGGGCGTCCGGCAGGTAGATCCGGGTGTAGAGGTGGTGCAGCAGCCCGCGCGCGAAGACGCCGACCGCGATGTACGGCGCGTCGGCGGCCGGGGGCAGCGTGTGCAGCGCCCAGTGGCCGTCGCCGGTCGTGGCCACCCGGCCGAAGCCGGTGAAGCGCACGCCGTCGCGGCCGAGCAGCTCGCCGTTGGAGGCGTCCACCCGCAGCGAGCCCGGCGTACCGGTGCGCGAGCCGTCCGGCGCGGCCTGCCAGAAGTCGAGGATCGCGTCCGGGAGCGGGTTGCCCGCGCCGTCGTACACGTATCCGTGCACGGTGACGGTGTCCGGGTGCCCCGCCGGGGCGAGGTCCGGGCCGCCGGGGAAGGGCAGCGCGTAGCCGAAGAAGGGGCCGACCGTCTGCGACGGGGTGGGCTCGAGGCGCACGCCTTGGCCGGTCGGCCGGTGCTCGATCCACGTTCGCGAAAGCGCTGCACTCGAGGGCTCGCTCGCAAGCTCGCTCACTGGTGGTCCTCCTCGAAGTAGGTGGCGGACGGGCCGTCGAGCACGATGTCGAAGCGGAAGCCGAGGGAGAACTCGGGCACCGAGCGGTCGTGGTCGTAGACGGCGATCAGCCGCTGCTGCGCGGCCGGGTCGGTCACGGCCTGGAAGATCGGGTCGTACGCGAACAGCGGATCGCCCGGGAAGTACATCTGGGTGACCAGCCGCTGCGTGAACGCCGTCCCGAACAGCGAGAAGTGGATGTGCGCCGGCCTCCACGCGTTGACGTGGTTACCCCAAGGGTACGGCCCGGGCTTGATCGTGGTGAACCGGTAGTCGCCGTTGGCGTCGGTCAGCGCGCGCCCGGCGCCGGTGAAGTTCGGGTCCAGCGGCGCGGGGTGCTGCTCGCGCCGGTGCACGTACCGGCCTGCCGCGTTGGCCTGCCAGATCTCCACCAGCTGGTTGCGCACCGGACGGCCGTCGCGGTCGGTGACCCGGCCGGTGACGGTGATCCGCTCGCCGATCGGCTCGCCGCTGTGCCGCACGGTCAGGTCGGCGTCCAGCTCGGTCACGTCGCCGGTGCCGAACACCGGGGTCCACAGTTCGATCGCGTCCGGGTCGGTGACCAGGGTCAGCGGCTGGCGCGGGCTGCGCAGGATGCTGCTGCGGTACGGCGGGTACAGGCGCGGCGGGTGGCCGCCGGGGGTGACGCGGCCGGCGAGCTCCGCGATCTCCTTGTCGATCTCCTGCTGGGTGACCATCCTCGCTCAGTTCCCTTCCGTGCCCGCGTCGAGTACCGGCGCGGCGGTCTTCTTGCGCAGCTCCGCCTCGTCGACGCCGGGCGCGGTCTCCACCAGGCGCAGGCCCTGCGGCGTCACGTCGAGCACGCCGAGGTCGGTGATGATCCGGTGGACGCAGCCGCGTCCGGTCAGCGGCAGCGTGCACTCGGGCAGGATCTTCGCGTCGCCGTTCCTGGTGACGTGCTCCATCAGCACGATGACCCGCCGGGCGCCGTGCACCAGGTCCATCGCGCCGCCCATGCCCTTGATCATCTTGCCGGGCACGGCCCAGTTCGCCAGGTCGCCGGTCTGCGAGACCTGCATCGCGCCGAGCACGGCGACGTCCACGTGGCCGCCGCGGATCATGCCGAAGGAGAGCGAGGAGTCGAAGAACGCCGAGCCGGGCAGCACGGTCACGGTCTCCTTGCCCGCGTTGATCAGGTCGGCGTCCAGGTCCTCGGCGAACGGGTACGGGCCGACGCCCAGGATGCCGTTCTCCGAGTGCAGCGTGACGTCCACGCCGGCCGGGAGGTGGTTCGGGATCAGGGTCGGCAGGCCGATGCCGAGGTTGACGTACGCGCCGTCCGGAAGCTCGGCGGCGGCGCGGGCGGCCATCTGCTCACGCGTCCAGGCCATCAGGCCGGCACCTCCGTCGCGTCCGGGCGGACGCTGACCGTCCGCTTCTCGATGCCCTTGTCCGCGGCCTGCTCCGGGGTCAGGGCGAGCACCTTCTGCACGAAGATCCCGGGCAGGTGCACGGAATCCGGCTCGAGCTCGCCGGGCTCGACGAGCTCCTCGACCTCGGCGATGGTGACCCGGCCGGCCATCGCGGCCAGCGGGTTGAAGTTGCGGGAGGCCTTGCGGAACACGAGGTTGCCGTCCCGGTCGCCCTTCCAGGCGCGCACCAGCGCGAAGTCGGTGCGGATGCCGCGCTCCATGACGTATTCGACGCCGTCGAACTCGCGCACCTCCTTGGCCGGGGAGGCGACCAGCACGCTGCCGTCGGCGGCGTAGCGCCAGGGCAGGCCGCCCTCGGCGACCTGGGTGCCGACGCCGGCCGGGGTGAAGAACGCCGGAATGCCGGCGCCGCCGGCCCGCAGCCGCTCGGCGAGCGTGCCCTGCGGGGTCAGCTCGAGCTCGAGGTCACCGGACAGGTACTTCCGGGCGAACTCCTTGTTCTCGCCGACGTAGCTGCCGGTCACCCGGGTGATCCGGCCGGCCGCCAGCAGGATGCCGAGGCCGCCGCCGTCCACGCCGCAGTTGTTCGACACGACGCTCAGCTCCTTCGCGCCCTGCTCGTACAGCGCGGCGATCAGCACGTTCGGAACTCCGCTCAGGCCGAACCCGCCGACCGCCAGGGACGAGCCGTCCCCGATGTCCGCCACCGCTTCGGCCGCGGTGGCCACCGCCTTGTCCATGGAACCTCACGTGTGTTCGCCAGATGAACTATATTTCATTCTTATCGACCGAGTCTGCTGTCCGGGCCGCCGAATGTCAACGGTCCGCGCGAGGCCGGCGGCCGGGCAAGGTCTTTCTGGAAGACTGACGGACCAGGACGGCGGGCAGAAGGGACCACATGGCAGGCGAGACGGCGCCGGAGCGGGAGCCGCACCCGGACGAGAGCGTAGGGCCGCTCGAGCGCGGGTTCGCGGTGCTGCGCGCGCTGGCCGCGGCGCCCGGCGGGCGGCTGCGCCCGAGCGAGCTGACCAAGGGCACCGGCCTGGCGCGCTCGACCGTGGACCGCGTCGCGGCGACGCTGGCCGAGCTCGGCTACGTGCGCGCCGAGGGCGACGGCCGCGACCTGGCGCTGGCGCCCGCCGCCGCCCAGCCGGGCAACGCCTACCTGCGCGGCTGCGGGCTGCCACAGCTGCTCGCGCCGATGGCCGAGGAGCTCTCGGCGCGGCTGGAGGAGTCGGTCTCGATCGCGGTCCCGGACCGCGACTCGGTGCGATTCATCCTGCAGATCCAGCGCCGCCGCGCGCTGTCGGTCTCCTTCCGCGCGGGCGACGCGCTGCCCGCCGAGCGCTGCGCGCCGGGGGCGATCTTCGCGCGCGCCTGGGACGAGGCGGGCTTCGCGGCGTGGCGCGCACGGCTGGATCAGGACCCGGACTACGTCGACTACCCGGCGCTCCCCACGCACCGGCCTGAGAAGGAGTCGGTCGCCTCGTTCCGGCAGCGGATCGCCCGCGCGGCGAAGGCCGGCTACGCGGAGGACGACCAGCTCATCGAGAAGGGCCTGATCGCGCTGGCCGTGCCGGTCCACGACGCGGCCGGGGACGTGGCCTGTGCGCTGAGCGTGGTCAGCCACACCAGCCGGCAGACCGTGGCCTCGCTGCGCGCGACGATGCTGCCCGCGCTGCTGGAGGCGGCGAAAGCGATGAGCGAGCGGCTGGCCGAGGCCGCCGTCCCGCAGGACGCGGCCTTCGACGAGGCGTACGCGGGCGCCGCCGCCGATCCGACCGCCGCGGCGAAGGAGCAGCTCGGGCCCGAGTACCTGCAGTCGCTGGCCCGCGGCCTGAGCGTGCTCGCGGCCTTCGGGGAGGCGGGGCCGCGCGGGCTCACTCTCTCCGAGGCGGCAGCGGCGACCGGGCTGCCGCGGGCCACGGCGCGCCGCTCGCTGCTGACCTCGGTGCGGCAGGGCTACGTGGCCGCGGACGGCAGCCGGTTCAGGATCCTGCCGCGCGTCCTCGAACTCGGATACGCCAGGCTCGGGCGGCTGACCCTCGGCCAGCTCGCGCAGCCGCACCTGGAACAGGTCGTGCGGACCGTGCACGAATCGGCGTCGATGGCCGTCCTGGACGGCGACGACGTGCGCTACGTGGCGCGTGCCGCGGCGGGCCGGATCATGAGCGTGGACATCATGATAGGCACCCGTTTCCCCGCGTTCGCGACCTCGATGGGCCGCGTGCTGCTGACCGGCCTGTCCCCCGCCGAGCGTGAGATGTTCCTCGCCACGGCCCGGATCAGCCCACTGACCCGCCACACGGTGACCGACCGGTCCGAGCTGCTGAGCGTGCTCGAAGGCGTCGCCGCCGACGGCTACGCGCTGGTCGATCAGGAGCTCGAGGAGGGCCTGCGGTCGATGGCCGTGCCCGTGCGCGATCCCTCCGGCGCGGCGATCGCGGCGGTCAACGTCTCGATGCACGCCGCGCGCACGAGTGCGGCCGAGGCGCGCGCCACGGTGCTGCCGGTCCTCCAAGCCGCGGCGCAGGCGATCAGCGCCGACCTGGCCCTGCTCTCCAAGCCCACGGCAGCCGACTGAGATTCACCGCGAACCACGCGATGTCCTCCGCACCCTGCTCTCCAGGAGGCAGTGCTAGTGCTTGCCACCGGTTTTCTTCGGGGTCGGCAGGGGGTGCGGCGCCTTCCGCGGCAGGACGGTGATCGGCGTGCGACCCTTGCCGAGGGCGGTGGGCGAGTTGCCGACGACCGGTGAGTCGGTGGTCGGCTGGTCGGTCGGGAATCCGGTCGGGGCGTTGAAGGAGAGCACGGGCTGATCGGCGAGGGCGGCGTTCATCGCCTGCTGCCAGATGGGCGCGGAGATCGTGGCGCCGAAGATCTGGCCGCTGTAGTACTGGCCGCCGACGCTCATGTCGGCCATGACCTCGTTCTTGCCGCCGCCGTCGACGAATCCGGTCCACACGGCCGCCGCCAGCTGCGGCGTGTACCCGTCGAACCAGGTGGCCACGGAGCTGTCCGTCGTACCGGTCTTGCCCGCCGAGTCGCGGCCCGCGAGCCCGAGGCCGTCCGCCGTCGCGCCCTGCTGCGTGAGCACGCCCTGGAGCATCGAGGTCAGCTCGTTCGCCGTGTTCGCGTCGAGGACCTGCTTGCACTGCTGCCTCTGGCCCGGGTACTGCTTGCCGTCGATGTCCGCGGCGCCGGTGATCACGTAGGGAACGCAGTACATGCCCTGCGCGGCCACCGTCGCGTACGCGGCGGCCATCGCGACCGGGGTGACCTGGTTCGTGCCGAGGGTGAAGGACGCGAACTGGTCGAGCGGCTTGCCCTGGCCCAGGTCGTCGTCCTTGGTCACGCCCATCGACTGGGCCAGCTCCGCGGGCGCGCACAGGCCGGTCTGCGTCTCCAGGGTCAGGAAGTAGGTGTTGACCGAGTACCAGAACGCCTGGTCCATCGGCACGACGTACGAGTTCTTGTCATCGTTGGTCGGCTGATAGCTGTCCGGCCACGTGATCGATTTCTGGCCGTCCGAGCACGTGGCCAGTCTCGTGCCGCCGAGCACGAGCGGGGACGTCGCGTTGATCGGCAGGCTGGGATCGATCCCCTGGTCGAGCGCCGCGAGCCCGGTGAAGATCTTGAACGAGGAGCCGGCCTGGTAGCCGAGCGTCCCGTTGTGCCGCGGGTCCGCGGAGAGGTTCACGAAGGTCTGGCCCTTGCCGTTGCCCATCGGCCGCGACTGCGCCATCGCCTTGATCCGGCCGGTGCCTGGCTCGATCATCACGATCGCGGAGGCGACCTTGTCGGTGGGGTACGTGTGCTGCGAGATCGCGGTGGCGGCGGCCGACTGGTCGGTCGGGTCCAGCGTCGTGGTGATCTTCAGCCCGCCCTGCTGCCACACCGCCTGCCGCGCGGCAGGGGTGGCGCCGAACTCCGGGTCGTTGAGGAACGTCGTGTACACGTAGTTGCAGTAGAAGGCCGCGGACGCGGTGGCCGCGATGCAGCCGCTGCTCAGCGGGCTCGGGTCGAGCGCGAGCGGCGTCTGCTCGTCCGCGGCGGCCTGAGCGGGCGTCAGGTAGTGCAGCGTCGGGTCGGCCATCTTCTGCAGCACGACGTTGCGGCGGGCCAGCGCGTTCTGCGGGTGGGCCAGCGGATCGTAGTACGCCGGGCTGTTGACGATCGCGGCGAGCAGCGCGGCCTGAGGGGCGGTCAGCTTCGCCGCCGTCGTGGAGAAATACCGCTGCGCCGCCGCCTCGACCCCGTACGTGCCGTTGCCGAAGTAGACGAGGTTGAGGTAGTTCTCGAGGATCTGCTCCTTGCTCATCGCCCGCTCGACCGAGACCGCGTAGCGCAGCTCGGTGACCTTGCGGGCGATCGTGTCGGCGATCGCCTGCTGCTGCGCCTGCCGGTTCGTGCCCGCGTCCAGCAGCAGCACGTTCTTCACGTACTGCTGCGCGATCGTCGACCCGCCCTGGGTGCCGCCGCCGTTCGCGTCGTTGAAGAACGCGCGCACGGTGCCGGTCAGGTCGATGCCGCCGTGCTGGAAGTAGCGCGAGTCCTCGATGGCGACCAGCGCGTTCGGCATGTTCGGGCTGATCTCGCTCATCGGCACCACGATGCGGTTGCCGTAGTCCCCCCACGTCTGCGCGATCGTCGAGCCGTCCGACGCCAGGATCTCCGTACGCTGCGGCAGCGTCGGCGCCTGGAACACGTCCGGCAGGTCCTCGAAGTGGTCCGAAGCCGCCTTCACGGCCAGCCCGGTCGAGCCGATGAGCGGCAGCAGGAACCCGGCCAGCAGCACCCCGGCCAGCACGCTGAGCCCGAGGAAGACCCCGGCCTGCCGCCAGCGGTGCGAGGCCTCCTGCTCGTTTCCCGTGCGCATGACAGGAAATGTAGTTACGCACACGCCCGAACCCGGGCAGCCCGGGCCCGCTCGGCGTTTCGCGGCCCCACCTGCGGTATCGGGACCGATCGGGCGGCCTCCGGGCCGGATCCGGGCCGGCGCATGCCCTGGCGGACGCCGCATGCGGTGGCGTATGCGCCGCCGCTCGGCGCCGTTTAGACTGCGGCATCATGGGAAACGGGGCGCGCATGGACGCGAACGAACCTGCTGCACCCACTCCGCTCGCGTGGGCTCCGAACGCACGGCATCGAGTCCTGATCATCGGCTCCGGATTCGGCGGTCTGTTCGCCGCGAAGGCGCTGCGCCGCGCCGAGGTCGACGTGACCGTGCTCGGAGGGACCCCGCACCACCTCTTCCAGCCGCTGCTCTACCAGGTCGCCACCGGCATCCTCTCGCAGGGCGAGATCGCCCCGGCCACGCGCGAGATCCTGCGGCGGCAGCGCAACGCGCGGGTGCTGCTCGGCACCGCGGTCGGCATCGACACCGCCGCCCGGCGGGTCACGGCGCGGGCACCCGGCCGTACGGCGCCGTACTCGATCGGCTACGACAGCCTGATCGTGGCGACCGGCGCCAGCCAGTCCTACTTCGGCCACCCCGAATTCGCCGCGCACGCCCCCGGCCTGAAGTCCATCGACGACGCACTGGACCTGCGCGGACGCATCTTCGGCGCGTTCGAGCTGGCCGAACTCGAGGAGGACCCGGCGGCGCGGGCACGGCGGCTGACGTTCGTCGTCGTCGGCGCGGGCGCGACCGGCGTCGAGATGGCCGGGCAGATCGCCGAACTGGCGCACCGCTCACTGCGCGGCGAGTACCGCCGGATAGACCCGCGCTCGGCCCGGATCATCCTCGTCGACGGCGGCGACGCGGTGCTGCCGGCCTTCGGCGACTCGCTGTCCGCGCGCACCGCGCGCAAGCTGGACGACCTCGGCATCGAGGTGCGGCTCAAGACCATGGTCACCGACGTGGACGCGCGCAGCGTCACGCTCAAGCACGCCGACGGCAGCGAGGAACGCGTCGAGTCGATGGTGAAGGTGTGGGCCGCGGGCGTCGCCGCCTCCTCCTTCGCCGCCGAACTGGCCGCCGCCACCGGGGCCCCGACCGACCGGTCCGGCCGGATCCAGGTGCTGCCCGACTGCACGATCCCGGGCCACCCGGAGATCTTCGTCGTCGGCGATGTCATGGCCCTCGACCAGCTCCCCGGCGTCGCGCAGGTCGCGATCCAGAGCGGCCAGTACGCCGCGTCGCAGATCACCGCGCGGCTGCAGGGACACGAGGGCAGGCCCGCTTTCAAGTACCACGACAAGGGCTCGCTGGCCACGGTCGCCAGGTTCAGCGCCGTCGCCCACGTCGGCCCGATCAAGGCCACCGGGCTGCTCGCGTGGCTGCTGTGGCTGTTCGTGCACCTGCTGTACCTGGTGGGCTTCGAGCAGCGGGTGACCACGCTCTTCCACTGGGCGGTCAGCTTCGCCGGACGCGGCCGGGCCGAGCGCGCCGTGACCGCCCGGCAGGTCTTCGGCAAGAACCCGGTTCCGGCCCCGACCAACACGACCGGCACCCCGGTGGCCGCCGCCGGACGCTACACCCCGCGCGACGACGGAGCGTGACCACGCGCCGCCGCGGGGCGGCGTCGCGGTCCCGGGATTCGGCGCCGACCTGGGTAAGGGTGCCGGCCGGCTGGTAGCTTCAGCTGTGCACGCGCAGTATCCGGAGCCCCGTTGGGTGCGCTCCGGCTGCGTTCGCCACACCCGCAGCAGCCAGGAGGACCGGCTTGAGCGCCGCACCCCGCCAGGACCGCCTCGCCGGTCTGCTCGCCGCCATGCGCGCCTTCCAGGCCGGCGACACCTCCGCCCGCGCCCCGGAGGGCGCCGACATCGACGGACGGGCCGCTGCCGACGGAGCGGGCGCCGCGGAAGGGACGGCCGACGCCGCCGTCGCCGCGGAGCTCTGCGCGCTGTTCAACGCGATCGCGGACCGGGTTCAGGCGCTGGAGTCGGCGGCGGCCGGCGAGCACGGCGGCGAGCACGGCGGACGCGACGAGCGAGACGAGCGCAGCGGCTACGGCGGGCGCGGCACGTCGACCGACACGCAGCGCCTCGACTTCCCCGGTCCGGCGATCCCGGAGGCCGATCGCACTCCCGCCATCCTGGTCATCGAGTCGGTCGCCGAGAGCGACCTCGGCGCCCCCGGCGACCTCGGGGCGGCCGGCGTCGGCGAGCCGATGCGGGAGGCCGCGCAGACGGCGCTGCGCGGCCTCGGCGGCGACTGGGACCAGGCGGACGTCGTGCGCGTCGACTCGACGTACACCGTGCGGGACGCCGCGGTCCGGCACCGCGTCGTCAGCGTGCTGATCGACGCGCGCGCACCGCTCGATCTGCTGCTCACGCTCGTCGCCGTGCTCGACGCGACCGTGCCGGGCGTGCCACTGCTGTGCTTCGCCCCCGATGGCGACCCGACGGCCTTCGACACGGCGGTCGCCGTCCTGCGCGGCCGCAGCCGCGCCGAGATCGTGCGCTCCCCCGTGCAGGCCGTCGAACGGCTCACGCTGCACTGGCTCACCCAGGCGCCCGTCGCCCCGGACCCGCTCGCCGAGTCCGCCGAATCCGGCTACGGGCAGATCCGGTTCGAGGGCGAGAAGGTGCTCGTCATCGACGACGACGTCCGCAACGTCTTCGCCATGGTCAGCGCACTGGAGCTCTACGGCCTGACCGCGCTGACCGCGGACAACGGCCCCGAGGGCGTCGAGCTTCTGCTGCGCAACCCCGACATCAGCGTCGTGCTGATGGACCTGATGATGCCCGGCCTCGACGGCTACGCCACCACCGCGCTGATCCGCTCCCACCCCGAGTTCGCCGACCTGCCCATCATCGCCGTCACCGCGCGCGCCGCGCCCGGCGACCGGGAGCGCAGCCTCGCCGCCGGCACCGACGAGCACGTGACCAAGCCCGTCGAGGTCGACCGGCTGCTCGCCCTGATCAAGCGGCTCCTCAAGCGGAGCCAGCCGCGAACTTAAGAAAATCAAGTTCGACCTCTTGAAAGTTAATCGCTGGCTCGGTACAACTGAACTATGACCGAGCAAGCGTTGGACTGGCAGGAACTCACGAGCCTCACCCGGGGGCGGCCGTTCGCGGTCGAGCGGGTGCGGCTGACGGACAGCGGCGTCGCCGTGGAGGGCGCGTTCGAGCTGCCGCAGCTGGCTCAGCTGAGCGCCGAGGACCAGGTCTTCGTCACGGCGTTCGTGCGCGCCCACGGCTCCATCAAGGAGATGGAGCGGATCTTCGGGGTGAGCTACCCGACGATCAAGGCGCGGCTGAACCGGATCTCGCAGTCCCTCGACTTCGTCGAGACCGATCCGGCACCCTCGCGGGCCGACGTCATCGACCGGCTGCGCCGCGGGGAGATCGACGCGCAGCAGGCAGTGGCCGAACTGGAGGGGCGGACGTGATGCCGCAGACCCTGAGGGTCCGGGTGGATCGGCCGGCCGGCCGGCCGATCCGGATCTGGATCCCGGTGCTCCCCGCGCTCCTGGTGCTCTCGCCGCTCCTGCTGCTCGCGGCTCTCGCGGCGTTCGCGGCCTGCCTCGTGTTCCGCGTGAACGCGCTGCGGGCGTTCGGCACGGGATGGCGCATCTTCACCGCGCTGTCCGGCACCCGGATCGACATCGAGCAGGACCGCACGGCAGTGCTCGTGGTACTGCGCTAGGCGGCGCTAGGCAACGCTTGTCTGAAGTCTAAGACCCGATTATCTGAGGGCTAAGACCCGATTATCTGAAGACTGAGACCCGGTGGGAGAGATTTTGATGAATGAGCAGCGCAAGGACATCCTCGACATGCTGGCCGAGGGCAAGATCACCGCGGACGAGGCCGAACGGCTCCTCGCCGCCCTCGACCGCGGCCCGACCGAGCCGGCGCCGGTCGCCGACGCCCGGCCGAAGGGCAAGGCGAAGTACCTGCGGGTCGTCGTGCACACCCTGGAGAACGACGAGCCGGGCCGCGTGAACGTGCGCGTGCCGCTGCAGCTGCTGCGCGCCGGCGTGCAGCTCGCGGCGCTGATCCCGCCGCAGGCGCTGGAGAAGGCCAACGCCGAGATGGCGAAGTCCGGCGTGCCCTTCGACCTGACGCAGCTCAAGCCGCAGCAGCTCGAAGCTCTCGTCGACCAGCTCGACGAGGTCACCGTCGAGGTCGACCAGCCCGACGCCCAGGTGCGCGTGTTCTGCGAGTAGCACCGCAACCCGGGGGAAGGGCAAGGGGACTAGCCGAACCTCACCGCGAGCAGGCACGCGTCGTCGTCCGTGTCGGAGCGGACCCGCCGCAGGATGCGGTCCGCGTAGGCCTCGAGGTCGGCCGGGGGACGCGAGGCGTGTTCGAGCAGCGAGGCGATGTTGTCCTCGGGGGTGCGGCGCCGGCGCTCGATCAGGCCGTCGGTGTAGAGCAGCAGCACGTCGCCGGGCTCGATGACGTGCTCGGTCTGCGCGAAGACGCCGTCGGGGTCGACGCCCAGCATGCCGCCGTGCGGCTTGGCGAGGGGAACCGCCCGTCCGCCGCGGACGAGCACGGGGTCGGGGTGGCCGGCGCTGGCCAGGTCGAGGGTCCGCTTCGCCGGATCGTAGACCGCGCAGCAGGCGCTGGCGATGGTGAACTCCGGAAGGTCGCACGTCAGTTTATTGAGCCAGCGGAGCAGCTGCGCGCTGTCCCCGCCGGTCACCGACAGGCCGTGCAGGGCGTGGTAGAGCCGCGCCATCGCGGTCGCCGCCGGAAAACCGTGACCCGCCACGTCGCCGACGTGCAGCAGCAGCCTGCCGTCGGCGAGGCGGGTGGCGCCGTACCAGTCTCCGCCGACGCCCGCGGAGGCGCTCGCGGGCCGGTAGCGGGTCGCCAGCTCGACGCCGGGGAGTGCGTCGGGGACCTGGCCCGTCGGCATGATGACCTGCTGCAGCAGGCCGGCGAGCTGCCGCTCGGAGTCGGCGCGGCTGCGCCGGGCGGCCAGCTGCACCTGCGCGATCTCCAGCGCGGTCTGGGTGCGCCGCCGGTCGGTCACGTCCTGCACCGAGCCGTAGACGCGCACCACCTCCCCGCCCGCGTCGCACGAGGGCTCGCCGCCGAACCTGATGTGCCGCGGGCCGAGCCCGGCCTGCAGAACCCTGACCTCGACGTGCCCGGGCCGCCTGTCCCGGATCAGGGCCTTGAGGAAGGTCTCGTACTCGGCGGCGTCGTCCTGGTGCACGGCGAACGGCGGCTCGTCCGCCGGAAGCAGGCCGGGAGCCAGCGGCGAACCGAGCACGGCGAGCGCCTGCGCGTACCAGTACACGGTGCCGGCGGGCACGTCCCACTCCCACGGCCCGGTCCCGGCCAGCCGGTGCAGCTTCTCCTCCCACGCCGGGTCGGTGCCCGCCGTGCCGCGGTTCGGCCGGACGGTCACCAGCAGCAGGCCGGGCTCGATCCGCACCGCGCCGACGGACACGCTGCGCGGCCGGCTCCGGGCGCCGGGTTCGAAGTCCTCGAGGTAGCCGTGCTCGTGTATCCGCAGCGGCGTGCCGGTCTCCAGCACGTCGCTCAGCGCGTCGAGGAGCCCGGAGGGCCCCGCCCACGGCATCAGCTCGGCCAGCGCCCGGCCCGGCAGCCGCCGCTCCTCCGGCGTCGGCAGCAGCAGATCGGCCGCCGCGATGTTCGCCGCCTCCACCACGAGGTCGGGACCGGCGAAACGCACCAGCAGCGAAGGCTCGAACGACGTGTCGATCACCCGCCGCACGACGTCCGAGTACGCAGAACGCGCGGCGGCCGCGGACGTCGCCGCCCCCTGGCCGGGCACGCCGACCGACGCCTTCGCGGAACCGTTCACGTCGCCCGCGGCTGACGGAACCGCTTGGTCAGCGTCACGGTGCCGAAGCCGTCCTGCCTGGTCCACGCCAGATCGTCCACCAGCGCGCCCAGCATGATCCAGCCGATCCCCTCGGTGTCCGGGGCGAAGCCGGGCGGAACCGGCGCGCGCACCGTCACCCGCAGCTCCTCCTGGTACGCGGCGAACCGGCACGCGAGGCCGATCGCGCCGCCGTCCGGGAACGCCGGGTGCAGCAGGAACAGCGCGCAGGCCTCGTCCACCGCCAGCCGCAGGTCGGTCACGTCGGTGATCCCGAGGTGCAGCACCGCGCCCAGATGCACGGCGGCGGAACGGGCGAGCACGACGAACAGCCGGTCCGCCGGAATCTCGATGAAGACCTCGGACTCGGGCAGCAGTTCGGCGGATTCGGGCTCGACGGGCTTGTCCGCGGGCTTGTCCGCGGGCGCCTGCGCAGCCGCGCCGCCCGGCCCTGTGAATCCGGCGCCCTCGTCGCCCGTCGTCTCGTCCCGCATCGGTCGGCTCCCACTCCCGTCTCGAGTTCCCTGCCCAGGCCGCGGCCGCGCCGCACCAGCCAGCCCATACCCTCTCACCGGCTGTGTCACGCGAGAGCCTCGGGCAGGCTCGGGCGCACGTCCAGGGCGCGGAACGCCCCGGCGAGCTCCAGCACGCGCCGCACCGCCGGGTGCGGGGCCACCAGCCGGAAGTCGGTGCCGTCGCCGCGCGCCAGCCGGGCTCCGCGCAACAGTACCCGCAAGCCGCTGGAGTCGAGGAACTCCAGCGAGGTCGCGTCCAGCACCACCGCGTCGAGCGGGTCCTTCAGGTATACCGCGTTCCCGGCGTGGGTGTTCAGCAGGCGCTCCAGGTCGGGCCAGAAGGCGTCGGCGGTGCCGAGGTCCAGGTCCCCGGCGATCGCCAGGACCGCGAGGTGCCGGTCGGAGGAGAGCGTGGTGGTGGCGTCGAACCGGTGCATGGCCCCTCGGGTAACCGAAGCGGCCCGCCGCAAACCCGCCGGTACCCGGCGGGTCGCCGGGAAGCCGCCCGTCCCGCCGGCCCGGCGGGTACCGGGGAACCGGCTCGTCCCGCCGGCCCGGCGGCTCCCCGGGAATCCGCTCGTCTCTCCGGCCCGGCCGGTCATTCGAAACCGGCCCGCAGCTCGCGCAGGATCCGGTTCAGCAGCCGGGAGATCTGCATCTGCGACACGCCGAGCTCCTCGCCGATCTCCGCCTGCGTCATCCCGCGGAAGAAGCGCATCAGCAGGATCCGCTTGTCCCGCTCGCCGAGCCCGGCCAGCAGCCCGGTCAGCACCTGACGGTCGATCACCGCGTCGAAGCGCTCGTCCTGCTCGCCCATGAAGTCCAGCAGGCTCGCGCCCTGCTCCTCGGTGTTCACCGGGTGGTCGAGCGACGCCGTGGTGTAAGCGCCGGCCGCGTCGATCGCCTCGACGATCTCCTCCGGGTCCGCGCCGAGGTGCTCGGCGAGCTCCGCGATCGTCGGCTCCCGGCCCAGCTCGTGCACGAGCGTGTCGGTGGCCTTGCGCAGTGCGCCGGACAGCTCCTGCATCCGGCGCGGCACGTGCACGCCCCACGTCGCGTCGCGGAAGTACCGTTTGATCTCCCCGATGATCATGGGGGTTGCGTAGCCGAGGAAGCCCGTGCCGTGTTCCGGGTCGAAGTTGTCCACGGCCTTGACCAGCCCGAGGTAGGCGACCTGCTCGAAGTCCTCGCCGCTGCCGCCGGACGCCCCGGCCGAACCGGCCGCGCCGCGCCCGCCGTAGCGCTGCGCGATGTGCCGCGCGTACGGCATGTGGTCCTCGATCACCTCGGCGCGCAGCCGCGCCCGCTCCGGATCGTCCCGCGGCAGCGCGGCCATGCGGCGCAGCACGCGCATCGTCTCCGCACGCTGCTCGGCCCGCTGCTCGGAGACCGCGGTTGTCGCAGTTGTCGCAGTATTCGAACTTGCCTCGTCCGTGCCTTCGGACCGCATCGCACCTCCGTCCCGCCTCGGACAGGTAACCGGTGAGCGGGCCGCCAAACCTCGCCGCACCGCGCGCCGCGCCCGCGCCCGCGGGCGCGGGTGCCGCTCGGGCGCGGCGCGCGGTGCGGGCGCCGCTCGGGCGCGCGGGACCGGCCCGCGGCGGGAGCGGGCG
>NZ_JAGSOH010000122.1 GCF_018139625.1 Actinospica acidithermotolerans
CGCCGCCATCACCCGTCACGGCGCTGGCCCGCGCACACGCGGTCAGCAGATCGTGCCCCGTCACGCCGATCTGATCCCCCACGACGAACGGCCCGTCGAACGGCAACTGCCGCCACTCCGGCGCCACCGCCGAATCCCGGTCCTCCACACCTTGCGCCGCGTAAGCCAGCCACTCCGCCAACTCGTGCCCCGCGCTCGCCCGCGGCTGCCCGTCCGGCAGCCGGCCGAGCAGCTTGGACTCGGGCATGCTGCGGAAACGTCCCGCCAACCGGGCCAGCACAGCCTCGAGTCGGGCGGCGACGGACGCGACACCGGCCAGGTCTTGCACCCTTCCAGCCTAATCCAGCCGCACACGTCCGCACGTCGTTCCCCCCGAATTCACCGTCCGTCCCGCGGCACGGCGCACACTCCGCCCCGATTCGCCCGCCTCCGGGGGTTGCCTAGAGCGCGAAGCTCAGGCACAGTCAAGTCACGGGCCGGTCACGCCCCCGACAGCCGTCATTTCCCCATATCCGGTACTCCGGTTCACTCTTGGGAGACGCCCCTATGTCGATGCACCACTCGGATCAGACCCATCGCAACCTCCTCGCCCGCATCCCCCAGGTCACCGGCCGCGCGCTGAACGACTGGTGCCGCGAAGTCGACGCCGGCCCCGGCCTCGCCCGCTTCGAGGAGCGCGTGAACTGGCTCCGCTACGAGTTCGATCTGCCGCACAGCTACGCCACCGCGATCGTCCACGAGCACGACCTCCGCCGCGCCGCCCGCGCCTTCGCCTAACCCCGCGCCAACCCGGTACGCTGTCCCGGCGCCCTGCGCGCGCCCGGATGGTGGAACGGCAGACACAAGGAGCTTAAACCTCCCTGACCGCGAGGTCGTGCGGGTTCGAGTCCCGCTCCGGGCACCTCTCTGAGCTGGGAGTCCTAGCTCAACTTGCGAACATCGCCAAGATCCAAAGCCGTCCCCAGTCTCGGCGACAGTCTCTATTTACCTTGCCTTGACCGTCATTTTTCGCTGTCGCTGGCCTCGTCGTCGTCTGGCAGCTCCCAGAGCGCGCGGCTCATCCGCTCCGCGGCCTCCTTTGCGAGCCGGCTCGTGACGTGCGTATACCGCTTGGTGACGGCCAACGTGGAGTGCCCAAGGATCTCCTGGACAACCCGAATATCGACGCCCTGCTCAAGCAACAAAGTCGCGGCCGTGTGCCTAGCGTCGTGCAGCCGCGCGTCGCGAACTCCTGCGGCCTTACAGAGCCACTTCCAGTCGGCCCAGTCGTCGCGCGACTCGTACGGCTTGCCGAGCGAGTTGGGAAAGCACAAGTCCCAGTCCTCCCACTCCTCCCCCGCCGCTTCCCTGAGCTTCTTCTGCTTGCGCCAATGCGCCTTTAGCTCTCGGATCAGCGGCTCGGGGAGGACGACGGTCCGCACCTTTCCGCCCTTCGGCTGCCGGAACTCCCATTCCCCGCCGAGCCGCTGCGGGCAGCGCTCGGCATGGAAACGGCAGTCCGGCCGGCACGGCACCGGGCACCGCTTCTTGTGCTTCTCGCAGGGAGTCGCACACGCCTCCCGGTGCCGCGTCTCCCCGCACGCGTGCGGGTCCTCGCAGCCGTGCCGATAGCGGGTCCGCTTGATCTGGAAGACGCGCAGCGTGCCCGCCTTGAGGTCGATGCATCCCCAGCGCATTCCGAGTGCTTCGCCCTGCCGCAAGCCGAGAGCGAGAGCAACGGACCAGCGCGCGCCGTTCGGGAGCACGGCGGCCAGGTCGAGGATCTTCCGAGCCTCGGCCTGGTTCAGCGGCTCGATCTCTTGCTCACGGTGCGTCGGCGTCTCGACGTACATCGGGCTAGCCACGTTCCGAGCCACCTTCCCCCGCCGCACGGCCATCTTCAACGCGCGCGAGAGGATCTGGTGAATCAGCCGCACTGTCTTCGTCGAGAGCCCTTGCTGCCCGAGGTACGTGTAGAACGAGTCCACGTGTTCGGGGAGCAGCCGGTCGAGCCTGTGCTTGCCGAGCCGGGGGATGATCCAGCGCTCGACCTTCGGCCGGTAGATCTCGTCCACCGTCGTCTGCTGAGCCGTGCGCGGCGCGATCGTGTCGAGCCACGTGCGCATCCACTCGGCGACGGTCGGCACGCGACCCGCCTTCGCGATGAGGCCGGCGTCCCGCTCCTTCTCCAGCCTCTGGACTTCCCTGATCGCGTCGGCCTCGTTCCGGTACATGACGTGCCTACGGTCCTCTGAGCCGTCTTCCTTGACGCCCATCAGAACGCGGCCGTGGAAATACCCGTCTGCGCCCTTGTAGACCTTCGCTGAGCCGTTGGGACTCCGGGGTCTCAACGGAGCCATGTGCATCACTCCTTTCCATCTCTGGCTTCACGCTGCGGGTCGGCTGTTGCGCGCCCGCAGGTTGTCGATGTAGATCCGCAAGGCTTCGGCGGGGATCTTGCGGCTGCGGCCGATGTAGACGGATTCGACGTCGCCTGAATCAAGAAGTTCATAGAGCTTCGTCCTGCTGATCCGTAGCGCTGCGGCTGCTTCGTGAATCGTGTAGAGCAGTGGCTCGTCATGGTTCGCGTTCGTGGGTGGCACCTCCTTTCGGTCGAGCTCAGGGCGTCCGCGCAAACATCCGTCCGTCGTCCGTCCGCGCGTTGTACTGCGCAGACGCGCGCGAGGCTGCGGACGTCCACGCGGACGCGGACAACTACGCGGCGGGTGACTCGCGGTGCGGATCGGCGGCGCGCCAGCGTCCTCGGGAGACCTGGACGGCGCGGCCGTTGCGGGCGTGCTGCTGGAGTCGGAGATAGATCCATGTGCGTTGCATTCCAGTCGTCATGATCAGTTCGGGGATGGTCACGCCCTCGTCCGGCGCTTCGCGCAGCGCCGCCCAGAGCACGGATTCGGGGTCAACTGAGCCGTCGACAATCTCGCCTTCGAGCACTTCGCCCGAGCCGTCCGCCTCGGCGTCGCGAGCCGTGCCGACCGCTGCGGCGGACAGGTCATCGAGCGGCGGACGGATCGGTGCCCAGCGAGCGGCCTCGGTGGCTACGTCCTCGTCAGTGACGAGGAATCCGCGGGCGCGGCGCGGGTGGTCGAGGCCTTCGGCAGAGATGAGGAACTTGCCGGGCGCGTCGAGCGTGTGCGCGTGCCAGCCGGCGGCGAGCATGCCCTGTCCGAGGATGAGATCGGTGTCGCGCCGCTCGCGCACGCGCAGCCCGATCCGGATGTCCATCTGGGCACGGAGCGCGCCATTGCCCATGGCCTTCTGTGTCGGGCGCTGAGTCGCGGCGAGTTCCGTCACGGCCAATGCTCGGCCGCGTCGAGCCACGGAATCGGCAGCGTCGGCAGCGAGGGGAGCGTTTTCGGCGAGCTCGGCGTATTCGTCGGTGATGATGATCAGCGCGGGATGCTGCGGGCTCGGATTCCAGACGCGGGCCGCGTCCTCCCCCATGGCCTTGGCTCGCGCTTCGAGGATGCCTACGGCGTCGCGCTGGAGCTGCGTCGCCTCGGCAGGTGTGGTCGCAAGCCGGTCCATGCAGGAGAGCCACGGCCGCAGCTCCATGCCGCCCTTGAGGTCGATCCCCCACAGCACGACATCTGCGCACGCGGCAAGGTTCGCGACGATGACATTGAGGATGCCGCTCTTGCCCGAGCCCGCGATGCCGCCGATGAGCGCATGGCGTCGCAGGAAGCTGACGCGGACTGGCGTGGCGTCCTCGAAGACGCCGAGCGTGATCGGCTGGGTAATGCTGCGGACGGACGGCCCCGTCCACCGGATGGCCTCGGCGTGCGGATCGGTCGCCAGCACGCGGATCGTGGCTCGTCCCGCGTGCGCGGGGTCCGGCTCGACGCGCACGGCTCCCGGACGCGTGCCGAGCCCCGATTCGATCGCTGGCACGTGGGCAACCACATCGGCGACGGTCTGTCCGCCGCGTAGCGCAATCCGGGCGCGCCATCCCCAGACGTCGACGACGGCCGACAGGACGCGCGAGCCAGCCAAGCCGACCTGCTCGGCAATGTCGGGCCATGCCTGGATCGTGCGGTCGACCGTGACGCGCATCCGGCGCCGGCGATGGGTCCACCACGGCAATCCGCCCGCGAGCACAGCCAGGCCGAGCAGCGTCGGCAGCGGGTCTCTGGACGGCCCGAGTTTGGCCGCTGCGCTCAACCACCCGCCCGCCGCGAAGACGGCCGCCGTGGCGTACACGCGCTCACTGCGTTGCTCGGCCCGGAACGGCGCTCCGGTCGCCCCGACGACGCCAGCGAGGACGACGGCCGCGCCCGCGACGTACGGCCACCATTGCGGGTGTTCGGTGTGCAGCAGCTCCCCCGCCATCGCGAGCACAAGCACAGTCGTGAGCGGCGCGAGCTCCGAGCGGTACCGGTAGAGGAGACGTCCCAACGCGGCGAGGACGTCCGCGAACCCGTTGCCGTCCGCGACAAGCATGAGCGGTGCGGCGTTGCGGTTCCGGAGCATCCGACGATGGCGTCGGCTGTATGCCCTCATCGCCAGCTCCATTCGTCGATCTCCTCGGCAGTGATGGGTTCGTGCGCGGCGAGCTCATCGCGCAGCAGGCACAGGGATTCGGACTCGGTGCCGTACTCGGCTCCAGCGGCCTCGGCGGCGCGAGCGGCGGCGAGCAGGTTGGCGAACTCGGTACGGGCCTCGGTCGCGAGCAAGACCGCACGATCGAGCTCGGCGAGCAGGACAGGGATATCGGCGAGCGCGGCCCACATAGCGGCAGGTGTGCGGTAGCGCAGGGCGGTACGGAAGTGGGATCGAACGGCCTCCTGGTCGAGCGTCGGGCGTGGTGCGTATTCGGTCGGCATCAGTTGGTCAGCGCCTCCTTTCAATCGGGGTCAGCGTGTTCTGTGGTCTTGCGACGCGGCTCAAGCAGGTCGCTCCAGTCGCGCCACTCGTCGAGTTCTTCGGCCGTGATCTCACGGTGTCGGCGCACCTCAAGACGCAGCCCAAGCAGCGCGAACTTGTCGCCGGCATCTGCGGCCGCGAGAGCATCCCGCGCAGCGACGAGCAGGTCCGCGAACTCGTGACGGTGCTCGCGCTCAATCCGCACGAGCCGCCTGATCTCTGCGAGCAGGCTCGTGACTTCGACGCGCAAATCGGCGACTGCCTCGCGGTCACGGACGCGACGTTGCGTCACAGCGTTGAGCCGCAGCTTGACGGCCTCCAGATCGAGATCTGGTTCGTATCGGCGTACGTGCTTCATGCGGTCGGCCTCTCCGATTCCGGTTGCGAGCCCTCGGCGGCGAGCCAGCGACGCAGCTCGGTCGCCTTTGTCCCGGAGATCTTCAGTACGGTCCGCAACTCGTCCCGCGTGATCGATCGGCCATCGTGCGCGGCCCGGTACGCCGTATCCGCGTCACGCGCGGCCGTCCTGAGCTCGTCCTCGGTGCGCGGCCTCGGCCGACGCTTCGGCTTGCTCCGAGTACGGACTTGGGGACGCTCCTCGGCCGGCGCAGCTCCGTCCTCTGGCTCGTCCTCGCGGACGTCCTCGGGCTCGACGAGCGTCCGCAGCGCGTGAAGGTGCGCCGTGAAACCGAGTACAGCGGCCGGTACGGCACCGACGAGGACGACGATCGGTGGCGTGATGTGCATCAGGCCGACTGTCACGGAGTGGTACGTCGCGTTGCCCGCGATGCTCGCCGCGATTGCGCCGATGGCGTTGGCTCGGGCGAAGCGCCGGGCGCGTCTGGCTCGCGTGGTCGAGGCGAGCCAGACGCGAGCCGACGTCATCGCGTATGCGTCGAGGGTGACCGGCAATAGCCACGCGAGCCGCGTCGGCCAACCCGTGATGAGCGCGAGCCCGCGCAGGCCGGTGAAGCTGGCCACGGCGGCGGATGCTGCGGCAATTAGCATCCCCGCCATGACCCACAGGTCACGCGGTGGCGAGCTCGCGTTCGTCGCGTCGGACATTGGTTGTTGTCTCCTCAGAGGTGGAGTCGGGACAGGAAGCGTGTGAAGGCCTGGACCGCGTGCGCGATGTCCGGGCCGGCCGACGACGAGGCCAGGTAGAAGCCGAGCAGCGCGCAAAGGACGATCTGCCAGAGCGGCAGCCGGGCATACCGCCAGATCAGGTAGACGAAGACGGCAAGCAGCAGGACGAGCGAGAGCGAAACGACCATGTAGAACCTCCTTCCGGGTCGGAGTCAGCGGATGATGATCGCGAGCGCGGTGACGGCGGCCAGGCCGATACCGAGCAGCAACCGGCCGGGCGTGGACGTGGCCCAGAGCAGGGCGAGTGACAGCAGCCTGATCGGCAGCACGACGAGGCGGAACGTCGGGTGGACGCCCTCGTCACGCGGCCAGAGCCGCGCCCAGTCCTGTGACTGAGCCAGGGTGATCTGATAAGCGCCGCGCCGTTGCTTGATGCGCTGCGGGCTCAGCAGGAACTCGACGTTGCCGCTCACGACCGGCCACCGTCCCGGCGAGCCTCGGCGCGCTGACCCCGCCGCCGTCCCGCGACGCGCCGGTTCCAACGCGCACGCGAACGGCACTTCGCGCACAAGTCGCTGTGCTCGTCCTCGCTGATCACGGCACCGCACGGGCAGGTCAGTCCCTCGTCACTGGTCGAGTAGATGTTCACGGTTGGACTCCCTTCGGTTGGGAGCCGACCGCTCGTTCTAGAATCCGCACATGTACAGCATGTGCAGATTCAGAATGCCCAAGGACTGACGCGACGTCAATACAAGGGAGGTTTCGAGCGATCCGGCTCCGGGCTACCGGCGCTTCTTGCGCCGACACGAAGAGCATCGCGCCAGGTCAGGGGACGAGATCACCACGCAACCGACCGTCTCGCGGACGTCCCCCGCGTGATCGCAAACATGGCTGGACTTGTGCAGGACGTCTCCCCTAAGTTGGAGGACGTCCCCGCGACGAGCCGAAGACACAGGGTGATGATGGCCAACGAGCGATTGCGTGCTGCGCTGCTGGAACGCGGCGTCACACCGGACGAGCTCGCCGCAGCCATCGAGGTCGATGTAAAGACGATCGAGCGTTGGATCACCAAGAGCCGCACGCCCTACCGTCGCCACCGGTACGCCGTCGCTGCGTTCCTGCGCATGGAAGAAACGTACCTCTGGCCCGACGCGCTAACGGCCGAGCAAGCCACGGGCGCGTCCGAGAGCGAGATCCTCAACGTCTTCCCACACCGCTCGACGGTTCCGAACGAGCTATGGCATCGGCTCTTCGAGTCGGCCGAGGAAGAGATCGGCGTCCTCGTCTACAGCGGGCTCTTCCTGTCCGAAGACATGGGCATTCACCGCATCTTTCGCAACAAGGCGGACGCAGGCGTAAAGATCCACATCCTGCTCGGCGACCCAAAGAGCGAGCAAGTCGCCCAGCGCGGCGCAGACGAGGGCGTCGACGAAGCCATGGCCGGGAAGATCAAGAACGCGCTCGTCATGTACAAGCCGCTGCGTGGCATTGACGGCATCGAGTTCCGCCTACACGACAAGATCTTGTACAACTCGATCTATCGCGCCGACGACCAACTCTTGGTCAACACCCACATCTACGGCTTCACGGCGGCCCACGCACCGGTTCTTCACCTGCGGAAAGTGGCCGGCGGCAGCATGGTGACGAACTACTTGACCAGCTTCGAACGAGTCTGGGACAGCGCGAGCCCTCTGGAGTAACGCACCATGCCGAGCAGGATCGACTACTACGACGACCCGGACGCGCCACCCGCCAACAGCCTCGTCCCGTCAGTCAACGTCGTCGTAGTCGACGACGCTGGCCGGATTCTGATGATCCGCCGAACGGACAACGGCAACTGGGCGGTTCCGGGCGGAGCCATCGATCTCGGGGAATCCGTCGTCGGCGCGGCCGTGCGCGAGACCGCGGAGGAGACCGGCATCACGTGCGAGATCACCGGAATCGTCGGCATCTACAGCGATCCGAAGCACGTGATCCACTACACGAGCAACGACGAGGTGCGGCAAGAGTTCTCGATCGTGCTCACCGCCCGCCCCGTCGCCGGCGAGCCGAAACCGAGCAGCGAAACGAGCGAAGTGCACTGGGTAGAGCCGGACGCGATCGGCCGACTCAAGATCGACCGCTCGATGAAGATGCGGATCACGGACTACCTCGCGGGCGGGAAGCCACACCTTGGGGATTGAGTGGATCGACACAACAGCCAACATCTTTGCATCTATAGGCACGGTCGGCGCGTTCGTTACCGGATTCGTGTTGCTGCGCAGCGAGCACAGGCGAGAGGCTGACCGCACAGAGGACGAGCGACGCGCCCAGGCCTCGAAGGTCTCCGCGTGGGTAGAGCTCTACCGCACGCCGGACGGCTCGCGAGAGCTCATGTTTCACGTCCACAACTCGTCCGACATGCCGATATACGAGGTCGAGCTCCCACTACCCACCCGCGGCGACGATGAGCCCGAGACTCAGTTCGTCGGCCTGGTCCCGCCGGGCCAGACCATCCGCCGGCTTGCTCCGCACGACTGGCTTGCCTCGTACGTCGGCCCCGAGCCAATCGAGATCGAGTTCCTCGACAGCGCCGGCTGGCAGTGGCGCCGTGACGAGCAGGGTGCGCTCGTGCGGGCCGCTCAGCGAACTATCGCTGAGCGCCAATGAGCTCAGAGATCCTGTGTGCAGCGTCGACAATGCGTGGGCTCGCCTCACTGATTGACTCGAAGACGACCGACCCGGCCTCGTAGCGTTCGAGGATTTCGGCAAGCCGGTCCTCGACATCCGTAGTGCGTCCGTCCGGCGTCGTCGTCATGTCGCTGTACGTCAGCGCGTCAGCGAGCAGTCCTCCGACCGGCGGAAACTCAGCCTCAAGCGCTGCGTGCATGCCGCGATTCCTTGCTTCGATGCACGCGCACGAGTGGTGAGCGACCAGGGAGCAGAGCCGCGGATCGGCGCTCGCGTTGTCTCGCAAGTAGCGTGCCCCGTCCAACTGGTGCATCCCAGTCTTGACGAGTTCGGGCGCGTAGCCGATGTCGTGCAGCCAGGCAGCAGCGGCAAGGAGCTCCGCATCCTTACCGAGGACACCCGCGAGTGACTCGGCGCGACGGCCGACACCTTGGCTATGCGCCCAGCGGCGCGGCAACGGCTCGGCAAGTAGCTGCTCGGCAAGCTCACGAGCCCACGTGAGGAGTTCCACGCCTTGACGGTATTCCGCGCCTAACGCCCGCGTCAGCAGTCCTCGCCGGACGTCTTCAGACGTCCTCGCCTGGAGCCAACCGCACGAACCTACCCTTGCCCTGAGCTGCTTCGATAAGCCCAGCGGCTTGCAACTCCAGGAATGCTTGCCGCGTCGTCCCGCGTGATACGCCGTATTGAGCCGTGAGGACAGCCTCGCTAGGCAAGGCGTCACCAGGAGCCAACTCGCCGCTCTCAATCTTCGCCCGGAGGTCAGCCGCGATCAGACGATAGCTGGGCTCGGTGCGCTGCGAGCCCCCTCTTGGCTTGCCGGGCTCAGCTACGACGCGCCCGCGCCCAGGGAGCACGTTGATTAGCTGCTCCTCTTCGAGCTCCGTCAGCGCGCGCCGCAAGGTATTGCGAGAGACGCTGTACTCCGAGGAAAGCTCCGCCTCGCTGGGCAGTAGCGCACCGGGCGCGAACTCGCCGCGCATGATGCGCTGGCGCAGCGACGCTGTGATCGTCTTGTACGCGCCCCACGCTGTAGCTCGCGAGCTCACTCGCCCGATCCTCGCTTCCCAGTGCGCCAGGTGATGCCCCATCTCATCACGTTTCCGCCCGACGCGGCACCAAGGGCGGGGTCTGGCAGCGCCAGCCGTGTTGTTCCGTGCCTGCTGCCCGCACCGCGGCGTCTCGCGTCGATCTAGTCGCTGAAGTCGGGTTCGGGACGCAACGTGTAGACGGGCGTGGCTCCGCTGTTTCGGTACGTCTTGCCGCTGATGGCGTCGGCGAGTTGTCTCGGGTGAACGGCGTAGCGTCCAGCGAGTTCGGCGATCGTCAGGTTTCGGTCGTTCCGGTAGAGCATGCGTGCCTCATTAGCCAGTTCCTCAGTCATCGGCTTGTACTCAACGATGGGCGCAGTCATATCCTCGATGTATCGCTTGACCGTGGTCTCGCTGACACCGAGCCGGGTGGCGATGGTCCTGCTACCCGCGCCCGTGGCCCGCTGGGCGCGGATCTGCTCAATCAAGTCCTCGTTGCGCAGCGGTCCACGTTGCGGGCTGGGCGGGCGCGTGAGGTAGGCGTAGAGCTCGGTGAGCTTCTGATAGTGCTCCGCCTGCTCCTCGATGAGGATGGCGAGCCGGTTGGCTACCTCACTTGGACTCGCCGGCAGAATTGGCTCACATAGGGTCGCGATGCTCTCTCCGGTCGCGAACTCGAGGGCCTTTCGGTACTCGGGGATCGGCATCGCGTGGTCGCCGCTCTCCCACTTCTGCACCAGTCGCTTCGTGCAATGCACGTTGAAGCCGAGCCTGTCGGCAGCGGCCTGGACCGCGACAGCGAAGTCCGCTTGAGACAGCCCGAGCTTCTCCACGCGCACCGCGCGCAGATGCCTACCGTCGAGTCGCAACTGATGGGCCCTGCCGCGCTGCGGAAACGGCGCGGCGACGATCACTGATCCGATGGCGGAGCCCGACTCGTTCTCTGCGCCGTGCTCCGCGAGCGGCGGCGCGACACGCTCGGCCTCAACGTCGGCCCGTGACGCAGCTCGACAGAAGGACTCAAAGTCCATCCTCGTCACGTAGGCAATTGCCTTCTGATACGGAACGCTCGGCACGGCGTGCTCGCCGTTCTCCCACTTCTGCACCAGTCGCTTCGCGCATCTGAGGTGCGGGAACCCGAGCGTTCGCCCGGCCTCCCGTACTCTCTGCGCGAACTCCGCCTGGGTTACACCGAGCGCGTCCCGACGTACGGCAGCGAGCCGTGCGCCGTCGAATCGCGTGGCCGTCTGCACGCCCTTCCGCCTCGACTGGTGGTTGTAAGCGGCGGGGTCCTCGCCGTGGCGAGGCCGCTCTTGCTGTGAACCGGTCTCTGAGAGTTGGTTGGGGGGCTCATCGGCGGACTTCCTCGAACTGAGTCCAAGTGATGCTCTGGGGATCGCGTGATCTTCACGCGCACTGAGGCGAGCGTCTGCCTCCTGCGCGATGTCTGCGTAGTCGCTAGTAGATGGCGTCACGGGTTGTCCGTTCACTCGCGATGGTAGGTCGAATGAGATCCGTATTTCATCGAGCTCCGTGGCTCGCCCTGAGAAATGCGCAGGGTGCTCTTCGTCGCTCGTCAACGGCTGCTGGCCAGCGGCCGGCGCGGATTTGCTTGGGGCGCGCCGGGGGCTGACCGCCATCCCCGCGGCAGAAGCGTGTACGGGCCGGCAGCCATGACTCTCACACGTGAGCACGGTCAGGAAGGCCAGGCTCATACCTCACCGAACCGAAGGGGCTAGTGGCTCGAAAAGATGTAGCCTCGGCTCGCTGGCCGGACGCTCGGCACACGCCGACGCGGACGCCGAGCGGGACTATCGGGCTGCCCTACAGCGCGCGCTTGACGACGACTGCGTAGTCGGCTTCGTCGTGGCGATACTCGCCGATCTCGGCGAGCCGGTCGGCGAACTTCGACTCCGCGCTGTCCCTAAGGCTGTCCGGCCCACGGATGCCCCAGGCAGCAAGGAAGCTCTCGGCGAGCTCCTTCACTCGCGATTCAGTCGGGATGCTGGTCCGGCGAAATGGTTGACTTCCGCCGCGATGAATCACGATCTCAAGGTCATACACTGCCGCCACCCCCGTCCGCGTCGATGGGCGCTCGCCAGACCGTGACCGTCTCCACCGTGCTCGGGATGCTTAGCGACAGATGCTGCACCGCGGGCGTCTCAGTGAACCGCAGCACGAAGCTTCGATCGTGGCACGAAGGACGGTCCCTCACGGTCACGGACGCGACCTGACGCAGCGTGCCCAAATCGCGCAGCCAGTCGCCCTTGCGAATCTGGTCGGGGCGGACGATGAACTGCCGCCGGTTATCAAAGGTTTGAATCCGATGGGAAGCGCTGGGGCGACTACCGCCCACGCCACGCCCAGGCGAGAGCTCGCTCCTCACTGCGAACTCCTGCGGATGGCAACCACGATCGGCCTCCTGATCGCTCGTACACATGGCAACCGTGTGCATGAGCATCGGCGCAATCGTCGGACACAAATACCGCACATGAAGGGACGTCTAGGGACTTCTTCGCTATGCTCGAACTTGTCCCGCCCACGTCACCAGGAGCGTCCGTGAACGAGGCCTTGCGCAACGCCCTCGCCGCCAAGGGCATCGACCGGCTCGATGTCGCGGCGAAACTCCAAGTAGATCCAAAGACGGTAGAGCGCTGGCTCGCTGGCCGACTCCCCCACCCGAGCACGCGTACCGCGCTCGCCCGGCTCCTAGACATGGACGAGCAGGAGCTGTGGCCTGCGGCCGACAACCCCCACGCCCGCCGCTTCGGCCCAGAGATCCGAGCCGTCTACCCTCACCGCTGGGCTGTCCCCCGCGACATCTGGCACCAGCACTTCGCCAGCGCCGAGCACGAAATCGACATCCTCGTCTACAGCGGCCTCTTCTTGTTCGAAGACGCCGGCGTGCTCCAACTCCTCGCCAGCAAGGCGGACGCGGGCGTCCGCATCCGCATCCTTCTCGGCGACCCCGAATCCGCCGTAGTCGCCCAACGCGGCGAGGACGAGGGCATCGGCGACTCAATGGCAGCTCGAATCTGCAACGCCCAAGCCCTACTTAAGCCACTCGTCACCTGCGACACCACAGAGCTTCGCTTCCACCGGACGACGCTGTACAACTCCCTCTTCCGCGCCGACAACCGACTGCTGGCCAACGCACATATCCACGGCGTCAACGCCTCCGCGGCGCCCATTCTCCATCTCTGCCACTCCGCCCATGCGACCCTTTTTTCCACGTATATTGCGAGCTTCGAGCGGGCTTGGCAAGACTCAAAGTTATAAGTTTCCACTCTAAGACCAATGTCGCCTAATGGCACAGCAGCGATAGTGATTCTAGTGAGCAAAACCGCCTATGGAAGAATCTTGTGTGAGGACGCAGCTGCATCCACAGCGCTTGCAGCTTCTCCGCCAGCGCGATAAGTGGAATATCGGCACCTTCGCGGGTAATTATCCCACATCTTGGAAAAGCTAGACTCGGGGTCATCGGAGAACCTAAGCATTTCCCCCGGCGACTCAAATATAGCACCCTTAAACAGATATTGTGGAACGCCAAGGTTGGGCATTCCTACCCATTTAAACGACGACGGCTGAGCCAAACTAATTGCGCTACCATCCGCGCCGGTTAGCGTGACAGTAGACCGACCCCATCGGTCGGTCGATCGCTCGCTGATTGCGTAAATCATTCGGCAAAAACCCATTGCCTCCAATCGTTCGATTGCGCGCCGAGTGGCGTCGAGCGCCTGCTCAAGCGCTCCGAGTTCGACTGGCGTCTTTTGAAAATGCGCCAAATTGTTCCGCATTCCAACCACATCTGCGGCCCGCAAGAGAATCGACACGGTGGCAGAGCCTTCGATCAACGCATCTTGCGAGCCAGACACTAGATCCAGAAAAGGAACCGTGTGAGCGAATGGAAATTTTTGTATATCCGTCTTTCCGACGTAGCCCGGCGCGGCGTCCACTGCTCGCACATACTCGTCGGCGTGGACGCATAAATCTTTCAAAAATGATGAAAAATGCCCAAAAGAATTGACTAGCGGATATAGCGTTCGCCTGCCGTTTAAAGACAGGTTCTCCAGATTCTTGTCCTTCTTCTGGTAATCACTCAAGCTACGCCAGGCCTCTTCGCCGTAACTCTGCGCGTAGACAAATGGGCGACGACTAGATACGTGATCATTTGTCAAAGCCCACCAAGCGTATTGCAGGGAGTCTTCGAGGACGCCCTCAAGTTCAGGAAAATAAAGCGCGCCCGCGCTCTTTATTTTTTCAATATTGATGCTTGAGCTCGCCAGCGCATCGCGGACGAGCTGAGTCATTTCACCGTGGTAGCGCCAGAACAATTCTGTCCGCTTGGTCGGAAGGGGGAGATCGAATCCAAGCTTCCAGAGAATCTGGTTGACCAGATCCTTGTCTGAACTTACGCCAGTGGCCGACAAGCCCTGGTTTGTAATATGCAGCTTTTCGAATGCGACATCTACGTTTTGCTTACGCGCTAGTACTATGTTTTCGACCACTGAAGCAGGGTCGTGCTTGTAAAGAAAATCAGCAAGCCTCGATTCTATGTTGGGTCCTTCAACGCTTCGAAGTTGCCAGTTCAGCTCTTCGCGGTCTTCGGATTTTGTCATGTCGTACAGCCCGCCAACGAGCCTTTGCAGCCTCAGGAGGGGAAGGTCGTCGTCCAAAGACTTCGACCTGAAACCGTAGGCACCCACCTCTCCAAAGAGCTCAAATGGACCCAAGCAATCCTCGGTAAGTTGCCGCTTTCTAACTTCTCCCGGCGCTATCTTGACTACATTAGATGAAATGAGCGCGTCAATAGCCTTGGCAATCTCGTTCGATCGTGCGATCCAGCACAGCTGAAGCAGCGTGCCGCTATTTGCCTCCTCAAGTTTTTCCTCTCGGCCGCTCCCGTAGCCGACCCGACGCATTTCATCGCGCACTTGCGGACCGGCGTTTTCGTGTAACCACCGCACCATCTCCCGTAGCTCTTCCATAGAAAAGCACTCGCCGAGCAGGAGCGGCGCCGGCAGGAAGTCATAGGCGTCGTAGCTTGCGTCCTCTGGAAACCGCACTTCGCTAATGAACTCGGCCCATACTTCTGCAGCTTTGCTTGTGCTCTGCAAAACTTTGGCTACCTTGGGAAGCTCGCGATTTATTTGGGCATCATAGTTTGTAGATAAGTCCGTGACATGCGCCGCGTGACAGGCCACGTCTGAGCAGTGCTGGAGAGCCAAATGGGATCTAGGCGCAATCCAGCGGCCTTGCATGCTTTCCGCAATTCCTAGAGGGCCGGTAATGTGTGTACCCACTTGGAATACACCACAAGGCGTATTTTCAAGCAGGCGAGCGGTATCATGAGAGTTAAGCCTTACGCGGCGGTCGGGAAAAAGGTCAGCCGCTTTGTCATACAGCTCTCGCGTGTACCGGAGAGGATATTTAATCTTACCGTCTCTAATGTGTGCCGATATTTCTTCAATTAGTTTACCAGTATTTGTCTTCTCAACATCGACGATCAAATCGTCGCTAGCTATTTCCAGAAGGCAAATTAGGGAAGCTTCTTTCGCCGGTACGTCATGCTTCGTTATTAGCTGCTGCCGTATCTTCGAGCCATAATCGGTAAGGACGATGGCGCCATTCATAGCGTCCGAGACCTTGTACTCAGCGTCAATAATGCTGTGCCTCAGCAAGGCGGCGATGTTAACGATTTCGGAAAGCGACTTGCGCCACTTCGGATCGGCGTATTTTTGAGACAGCGACTCAACCGTAGGTTGCTGTGTCATGCGACCACCCCATTCACGCGCGATTAGGCTACTTAACCAGGATACTCATGGTGGCAAGCTCTGTCTGGACCACTACGCCGTCCAGGGAACTGCGCCTGTCAGGGGCGCATCTGGTTGGCCGCGCCGAGGTAGCGGCGGGCTCGCCTGGCCGAAGGTCGGGCTCTCATATAAAGTTCTGCAGTCTCGGTTTCAGTCTCAGTCCGCCGCGATACGTCGGTGTCCGCCGACGTACGCTGATACGGCTGACCTGCGCGAGCGGGCAACCGCGTACGTCGGCGGACACCGACCGGGCGATCTTAAACCTCCCTGACCGCGAGGTCGTGCGGGTTCGAGTCCCGCTCCGGGCACAGTCATCTGACCTGCATGGTCTAGCTCACCTTGTGGGCAATCCAAGATCTAGTACCGAGCTCAGTCTCTGTTCTGGCCTCTTTCGAGATTGCCGAGGCCGGTATTTTCCTTGTCCCAGTCGTCAACCTCCGAGCCGTCGTCCCCGACTCCACGGGCGAATCGCATACACCGGAGGACTACCTGGTTCGACCTCCGGGGCAAGCGGAGGACCACAGCAATCCGCGCCCGCGACCGTGCGCCGGACGCTTCAGCTGACCGCACGGGAAGTTAACTTCTTGCACTGCCTGTCACTGCTGCTCACCGCACCGCAAGCGGCCAAACGCTTTGCCAACGTCTTTCGGCGTAGGCGTTCTTCGTCAGCACGCCGACGTGATGCGCTCGCACGCGGCGAACTTCTACGCCCAGGCCGCCGGGATCCAGTTTTGATGGCGGGCGGACAAGGGCAACGCGACGCTGCGATCGCCCTCAAAGACACGTTCGGCAAGGCCGCCGACGACTTCACGGGCAAAACTGCCGACTTTCACGCGATCACCGCTGACAGCGCGCTGCAGGGCGCACGCAAATTAGCCACCGTCGACAGCGACTTCGGCGACACGTTCGACGGGATCAAGCCGGGCGAGGTCCCGACCAGAGTTCAAGACCCTGTCGCCAGCCCGCCACCGGCCAGTGGCAGCACACCGGCGTTCCACGACAAGATCAAGTCCATTCTCGACCCCGAAAATGACGAGGCAGGTGGGACTGGAGCGGAACCCAGTCCGGAACGGCGCAAACCGACCACACCGACGCCTGGGCCCGATCCGGTGGCAATCACCGACCAGACGGCAGCCACTCAGGCGGCGATCGACGAACTGTCCACTGTGCCCTCGAAGGTCTACGGCAAGGTCACGAAGTTTATGGAGGACCAGCCCGGCGGCCGGATCAGCATTGGCGACAAACCCATCAACCAGTTGCCGGGCGGCGCAGGCCTCACTGGTGCGCCGCGGGGCTGGCCTCCTGGCTCGAAGTGGGACGACGTCGCGCGTCTACCTCCCGGGCTCGCGGCGGTTGTTGATAAACTCATCGGGTGCGAGTGCCAGCGTGAGCGTACCGCTGCACGAGTTCGGTCACGGCGCCGACGCGGCCTACGGTGACTTGAGCAGCCAGAGCGACTGGCAGACGGTCCAGAACAACGTCGTGAACTCCGTCGGGAAAGACCCGAACTGGAGCCACTACTACGATCATCCCCAGGAGTTGTTCGCTGAGGGATTCGCCTCATGGGTCAAAGGCGGAGACGCTCTGAAGAACCTCGCTCTCTGCAACGCGCAGGTCGCCAAGACGATGGAGGACTACTTTGAACGACAGTTCGGATGAACAAGAGACGGCGTACATGGACACCACGACGCCGCCGATGCTTGCCCCGGACGGTGTGACCATCCTCGTGCCGCTCCGCGGGCGGACCGAGGACGGCGTCTACTACGACGGCGCCACCAAAGTAGTCCCCGGAGATCCCCGGTACGACGAACTACTGCCACTAGCTCGCGCAAACCCGGCTCCCGCACCCTCGACACAGGGACGGCCCGTCGACCCCGACACGCGGTCCATGCTCCGCCGCGCAGCCGGGCTCGAGTAAGTTCCCGAGCGTTGGCGGTCCGCGGCGCCCTTGCGGTCGCCCCGAGTCGCGTAGACAAGCATCCGCGATAGGCACCCGTATATCCGCGTAAATCAATGGCTGTAGTCTCAGCTTCAGTGTCTGTTCGCCCCGGTGCGTCGACGTCCGCCGACGTACATTGATAAGGCTGACCTGCAGGAGCGGGCGACCACGTACGTGGGCTGACACCGGGTGATCGAGCCTAAACCTCCCTGACCGACCGGTCGTGCGGACTCGAATTTCGCTTCGGCACCGGCTCTGAGCTGCGGATTCTGATCCGCGAGGAGCCTGGGCACACGTAGCCCGGCCTGATCTGACTCGGCCGCTCAAGCGCGGTTCCGCGTGCTAGAGGCATGTGGACATGAGCGCTGAGATGCGGGCGACGGACTCGAAGATGAGTGGGGTCGCTTCGGTCATGGTCTCGTAGACGATCGAGCCGGGCGCGTAGCGGGCGAAGATCTCGGTGAGACGGTCCTTGGCGTTGGTTAGCTCGCCGTCCGGCGTTGTGGAGACGTCGCAGTAAGTTAGGGCGTCGGCCAACAGGCCGGGGATGGGTGGGAACTCGGCTTCCAGCACGGCGTGTAGGTCGCGGTGTCGGGCTTCTATGTCGGCGTACGTGTGGTGCGCGATCAGGGCGCAGAGGCGGGGGTTGGCCTTCTCGGTGTCGCGGAGGTGGCGGGCACCGTCTAGTTGATGCATGCCGGTGTCGGCTAGGCCGGGGGCGTAGCCGATGTCGTGGAGCCATACGGCTGCGGCTAGGAGCTCGGCGTCGTCGCCGAGGGCGGGGATGCCGGCCAGTACCTCGGCGAGGTAGCCGACGCCTTGGGTGTGGGCCCAGCGGCGCGGGAGTTCCTGGGCGAGGAGTTGCTCGGCGAGGGATTGGGCCCAGGGCAGCAGATCCATGGCCACGAACCTAACTCATTCCGTCGCGGACGCAGGCGTACCCGCGGCGCCGGAGGCGATGCCGCAGCGCCGGAGGCGATGTCGCGGGGGCATTGGATCAGGCCGTATGCGTCGGGTCTGGCGTTCGTTGGGGCGTTTGCGGGCCGACGGAGCCTAGGTGGACCGGGCGACGTTGACAACGTGCGCTGGCTCAACCAGCTCCATCGCTTGGTCAGTTCGGCAGGTTCAGCCACTTCGGCCGTTTGGTCAGTCAGCCGGTTCAGCCACTTCAGTCGTTTGGTCAATTCAGCCGGTTCAGACAGTTCAGCCAGTTCGGTCAGTTGGCGGTGTCGGCCGTCGCCAGGGCCTGGGCTACGCCGTCGTCCTTGGGGCCCAGGAACATGGGGTCGGGCTGGATGATGGCCTGATAGATCGCGTTGAAGGAGGCTGCTACCTCGCGGAGGCCGTTGCGCATCCATTCGGTGACGGATCCCTCGTGGAGACCGTCGGGGTCGGCTACGCCGTAGGCGTCGATGCCGGCAGCGCGGCATAGGTAGGTGGCGCGGGGAATGTGGAAGGTCTGGCTGACGAGGATGGCCTTGGTGACCCCGAAGACGCGCTTGGCACGGTCGCAGCTGGCCCAGGTGTCGAAGCCGGCGTAGTCGAGGACGATGACGCTTTCGGGCACGCCGCGTGCCGTGAGGTAGTCACGCATGGCTTTCGGCTCGTTGTAGGTGGGCGTCGAGTTGTCGCCGGTGACGAGGAAGACCTTGAACTTGCCTGCGTGCCACAGTTGCAGCGCCAGGTTCAGTCTGCCTTCCAGGTAGTTGCCGGGCTGGTCGCCTTGCACGCCTGCGCCGAAGACG
The DNA here is from genome assembly GCF_018139625.1 of Actinospica acidithermotolerans. Lineage (GTDB taxonomy): Bacteria > Actinomycetota > Actinomycetes > Streptomycetales > Catenulisporaceae > Actinospica > Actinospica acidithermotolerans. The sequence goes on from NZ_JAGSOH010000122.1 coordinate 19,145, forward strand.
ATGCCGACCGGTTCGGCGGGGACTTGGGCCTCGGAGTAGACGTAGGGGTTGCCTTGTCCGCGCACGTAGATGATCGGGATGAAGAGGAGGATCGTCGCGACGGAGAGCAGTTGGAAGCTGCGGCGTTTGCCGATTCTGGTACGCGGGTCGAAGGGGCGTAGCAGGCGTCGGATGGGAGCCAGCGCGCGCGAGGCGACGATGCGCGATACGAAGGCGCGGGCGCGGCGGCGTACGACGGACCAGCGGCGGGGTACGACGGACGAGGGG
>NZ_JAGSOH010000123.1 GCF_018139625.1 Actinospica acidithermotolerans
CCTGTCATCGCCGCGCTGGAGCGCTCGCTGGCCGGGCAGGCGGGGTTGCTCGGGTGCGGCTTCGTCTTCTCCGGTGGCGGGTTGGGCGTGTGGGGGAGCCACGTGCTGAGGACTACGGCTTCACGCTGGGAGACCGGATTTCGCCCGAACGCTGACGCGCGAATCCGGAACCTGCCGACGATGTCGCCCGAAAGAGTGAATTTCCGCGGAAACGCTGTCAGTGGCCGGCAGTAGTGTGCGGTGCATGGCCCCAGACTCCGCCCCCGCGACCGCAGCCGAGCGCACCGAGGTGACCGCGGAGCTCGCGTGCGTCGTGGAGTACATCCACTTCATCCGGGACGACGGGTTCACGGTGCTGCGCTCGGTCCCGGTGCGCGGGGCCGAGCCGGCCAGCGCGGGCTTCGCCGCGGCCGGGGTGGAGCTGGCCGGGGTGCGCCCGGGCGAGACGCTGCGGCTGACCGGGCACTGGGAGGAGACCAGGCGGCACGGCCCGCGCCTGGCCGTGGCGCGGTGCGAGCGGCTGCGCCCGGAGTCGGTGCGCGCCATCCGCCGCTACCTCGCCTCCGGCCTGGTCCGCGGGATCGGCCCGCTGCTCGCCCAGGCGCTGACCGACCGCTTCGGCGAGCAGACCCTCGAGGTGATCGAGCGCGAGCCGGAGCGGCTGGCCGAGGTCTACGGCATCGGGCGCCGGCGCAGCCGCTGGATCGTCGACTCCTGGCACGCCCAGGCGGAGATCAGGGAGCTGATGGCGGCGCTGCGCGGCTACGGCATCAGCCCGCTGCTGGCCGAGCGGCTGCACCGGGACTACGGCTCGGGCGCGCTGGAGACCCTCACCCGCTACCCGTACCGCCTCGTCGGCGAGGTGGACGGGCTCGACTTCGGCACCGCGGACCGGATCGCGCTCGCCGCCGGCCAGCCCGCCGACGGCGAGGAGCGGCTCGAGGCCGCGGTCTGGGAGGTGTGCGCCAGCGAGGGCCCGCGCTCCGGGCACTGCCACCTGCCGGCCGCGCAGATCGTCGGCGAGGCCGCGCAGCTGGCCGAGCAGCCTGCCGAGCTGCTGCGCGCCGCGCTGGAGCGGCTCGGCACCGGCAAGGCCTCCCCGATCGTGCTCGAAGCGCACCCGGTGACCGGCGAGCAGGTCGCGGCCGTGCGCGCGGCCAACCGCGCCGAGCGCCGCCTCGCCAAGGACCTCGCCGCGCTCGCCGCCGCACCCTCCGACCTGCCGCGCGGGGTGCGGCGCCTCGTCGAGGAGGGCGCGTTCGGCGCCGATCTGGCCGACGGGCAGCGGGACGCGGTGCGCATGGCCCTGACGCACACCCTCTCGGTGCTCACCGGCGGACCCGGCTGCGGCAAGTCGCACACCGTCCGCGAGCTGGTGCGGGTGGTGCGCGCGGGCGGCGGCAGCGTCACCCTCGCCGCGCCCACCGGGAAGGCCGCGCGCCGGCTGGCCGAGCTCACCGGGGCCGAGGCCATGACCGTGCACCGGCTCGCCGCCGACCCGCACCCCGGCGACGACTCGCCCGCCCCGGCGCAGGACGAGGGCGGCGCGCTGTTCACCGCCGCCCGCAGCACGATGGTGCACCTGATCGTCGTCGACGAGGCCTCGATGCTGGACGTCTACCTCGCCTCCCGGCTCGCCGCCCGCATCCCGCCGGGCACGCACCTGCTGCTCGTCGGCGACGTCGACCAGCTGCCCTCGGTGGGGCCCGGCGCCGTGCTCGCCGACCTGCTCGCGGTCCCCGGCGTGGCCCGCACGACGCTGACGAAGGTCTTCCGGCAGGCCGAGCAGTCCACCATCACCTCCAACGCGCACCTGATCCGCGGCGGCAGGCTCCCGCAGCTCAAGCGCTCGGACTTCTGGTTCGCCGAGCTCGACGACCCCGAGCGCATCGCGGAGCTCGTCGCCGAGATCGCCACCGAGCGGCTGCCCAGGAAGCAGGGCGTGGACCCGGCGCAGGTCCAGGTCCTCTCGCCCTCGCGGCGCGGCGCGGCCGGCGCCGACCAGCTCTCCCGGATGCTCCAGGAGCGGCTCAACCCGCGCGCCGAGAACGAGCCGGAGTACTGGCACGGCCCGCGCGTCTTCCGGGTCGGCGACCGGGTCATCGCCACCAGGAACGACTACGCGCGCGGCGCCCACGGCATCTTCAACGGCACGCTCGGCACCGTCGTCGACCTCGACCTCAAGGAGGCCGGGCTGACCGTCGAGACCGAGGAGGGCGAATCAGTGCGCTACGACCTCGACGATCTCGACGACCTCGCGCACAGCTACGCGCTGACCGTGCACAAGGCCCAGGGCAGCGAGTTCGCGCACGTCGTCGCCCCGCTCACGATGGACGCGCCCAAGCTGCTGACGCGCCGTCTGTTCTACACGCTGGCCACCCGCGCCCGGCAGACCGTCGTCCTGGTCGGCCAGCCCCGCGCCCTCAAGCACGCGCTCGAGCAGCAGGGCCCCGCGCGCGCCACGCTGCTCGCGCACCGCCTCTCGAGCGCCCTCGACGGGAAAACCATCTGACGCCGCCGGGCCGCATCCGGCATGATGTCAATCATGGACGAGCGCCCTGACCTGCCCTCAGGCGCCGACGAGGTCAACGGACCGCTCGGCGTCGGGCGCGGCGTGTCCATCCCCGCCCGCGATCTCGCGTGGCGCTTCTCCCGCTCCTCCGGGCCCGGCGGCCAGGGCGTGAACACGACCGACAGCCGGATCGAGCTGTCCGTGGACCTGCGCCGCTGCGCCGGTCTGACCCCGCAACAGCGCGGCCGCGTCCTCGAGCGCCTGGCACCCCGTCTGGCCGACGGCGTGCTCACCGTCGCCGCCTCGGAGTTCCGCTCCCAGCTGCGCAACCGCAAGGCGGCCCGCGACCGGCTCGCCGCACTGCTCGACGAGGCGCTCGCCCCGCCGCCGCCCAAGCGCCGCCCCACCAAGCCGTCCAAGGGCGCCGTCGCCCGGCGCCTCGACGACAAGGCGCGGCGGGCCAAGCTGAAGAAGCTGCGCGGCTCCTGGGACTAGGCCGGCCCTGCGGACCAGGTCGTCCCAGATCCGGCGCTGGTGCCGGATTCACGGCTGAAATTAACGAACATAGATCCAGGTGTTTAAGCCCCGAATGAGCGGCAACCGGGCGGCCTTGCGAGCAGAAGCGCGGATCCACCGCGCAGCGGACAAGGACGTGACCATGAAGATCGGAACAGGCCTAGCGGCCGGCCTCGCCGCCGGTTACCTGCTGGGACGCACCCGCAAGATGCGGCTGGCGATCACCCTCGCGACGATCGGCGCCACCGGCAAGCTGGGCGTGCGCCCGAGCGAGGCGGTCGAGCAGAAACTCAAGGAGCTCGGCTCCTCCGAGGTCGGCAAGATCGTCGACTCGGTGCGCGGGGAGTTGTTCTCCGCGCTCAAGGACGCGGCGGCCACCGCCGCGACCGGCCAGGTCGACGCGTTGACCGACAGGCTCTCCAACGCCCTCCCGAACACGGACGAGCTAACCGGGCGCCGTCGGCGCAGGCGCGACGACGAGGACGAGGACGAGAAGGACTCCCGCGCCCGGGACGAGGAGCCCGAGGACGACGAGTCCGAGGAGCCCGACGAGCCCGACGAAGTAGAGGACGAGGAAGAGGAAGAGCCGAAGCGTCCGGCGGTGCGCCGGGCCACCCGCTCCCGCAGCACCTCGGGCAGCACCTCGGGCAGCACCGCGAAGAGCACCGCGAAGAGCGGCCGCGCCGGCTCGGGCGGCACCACGCGGCGGGCCGCGCCGCGGCGGCGCAGCGACGCCGACGACAAGCCGGCCCCGCGCCGCCGCCAGTCGACGGCGTCCTCCGGGAGGAAACGATGAGTACCACCAGCAGCCCGCTCTTCGAGGCCACCAAGCGCCTCGGCGGGGCCCTGGGAAAGCAGGCGCTGTCCAAGGCCGGCGACAAGATCGGCGATGTGACCGAGGGGCTGACGTCCTTCGCCAGCGGTGACGGCGGCGGGGGAGTGCAGGGCCTGATGGACGCCGTCGGCATCGGCGGCGGGGGCAAGGGCAAGGGCAAGGGCGGCAAGAGCCAGAAGATCAAGCTGACCACGATCGTCGAGACGGCCGACGTCGGAGTGCCGGTGGACGTCGCCTACGACCAGTGGACGCAGTTCACCGAATTCCCCTCGTTCATGAAGAAGGTCGAGCACGTCGAACAGGACGAGGACGACAAGCTGACCTGGCAGGCGCAGATCTTCTGGTCCCACCGGAACTGGGAGTCCACCATCGTCGAGCAGACCCCGGACGAGCGCATCGTCTGGGAGTCCTCCGGAGCCAAGGGCTACGTGGACGGCGCGGTCAGCTTCCACGAGATCGGCCCCTCGCTGACCCGGATCGTGCTTGTGCTCGAATACCATCCCAAGGGCCTGTTCGAGCACGTCGGCAACATCTGGCGGGCGCAGGGACGCCGCGCGCGGCTGGAGCTCAAGCACTTCCAGCGGCACGTGATGGTCAACACCGTGCTGCACGTCGACGAGCTCGAGGGCTGGCGCGGCGAGATCCACGACGGGGAGGTCATCCCGCCCGAGGAGCGGGAGGACGACCAGGCGGAGGACCAGGAAGGCGAGGACGAGGCGGCCGAGTCCGAGGATCTGGACGAGGACACCGAGCCCGAGGCCGAGGACGAAGAGCTGGACGAGGACGCCGAGGACGCCGAGGAAGACGAATACGAGGAGCCCGAGGAGCCCGAGGAGCCCGAGGAAGAGCCCGAGCCGGAGATGCCCCGGCAGCGCGGCCGGCGCAAGGCGGCGGCATCGAGGAGCCGGTCATGACCATGCAAGCCGGAGGCGGCGCCGGCGGCGCCATGGACCGTCCCAGTGCCAGCGGCCTCGCCGACGTCATCGACACGATCCTCGACAAGGGCCTGGTGATCGACGCGTTCGTGCGGGTCTCGCTGGTCGGCATCGAACTGCTGACCGTGGACGCCCGGATCGTGGTCGCCAGCGTCGACACCTACCTGCGCTTCGCCGAGGCGGCCAACCGCCTGAACCTCGAGGAGAGCCGCAGCCAGGGCCTGCCCGACCTCGTCGAGGGCATGGAGGAGAGCGGCGCGAAGTCCAAGACGAAGGGCGCGCTGCAGGCCGCCGAGGACAAGCTCGGCGAGCTGGTCGGCGGCGGAGACGAGGAAGAGGACGTCGAAGAAGAGGAAGAGCCGCGCTCGCGGCGACGGAGCAGGAGGTGAGTGCGGTGGCGCACAGCGAGACCGGGGCCGCGCGAGCCGGCGGCAAGCCGCGCGACGCCGTCGTGTACGTCTACGGAGTGGTTCCCGCCGACGTGGAGGAGAACCCGGAGGCGACCGGCGTCGGCGAGCCGCCCAGCCCGGTGAAGCTCGTCCGCAGCGGCGAGATCGCCGCGCTGGTCGGCGAGATCCCGTCCGGCGTCGCGCTGGGCACGCCCGAAGACCTGACCGCGCACGCCCGCGTCCTGGACTCGGCCGCGGCCGAGGTCCCGGTGCTGCCGCTGCGCTTCGGCGCGGTCGTCACCGACCTCGACGCCGTCGCGAACGAGTTCCTCGAGCCGAACGCCGAGTCCTTCGCCGGGATCCTGCGCGATCTGGAGGGCCGGGCGCAGTTCGTGCTGCGCGGCCGGTACGACGGGGACGCCATGATTCGAGAGCTGATGGACGAGGACCCGCGCATCGGCCAGCTGCGCGGCGAGATCCACGGCAAGCCCGAGGAGGTCACCCGCGACGCGCGGATCGCCCTCGGCGAGCTGATCGGCCGGGCCGTGCAGGCCAAGCGGGAGGCCGACACCCGGGTGCTGGCCAGCGCGCTCGACGAGCTCGGATTCCCGGTCGTCGCGGGCGAGGCGACGAACGAATGGGATGCGGCCAACGTCGCGTGCCTGGTCGAGCTCTCCCGCCAGGACGAGCTGCGCGAGGCCGCGGAGCGGTTCGCCGAGCAGCAGGACGGGCGGATCGATCTGCGGCTGCTCGGGCCGATGGCCGCGTACGACTTCGTGCTGCCGGCCGAGGGCTCGGGCTGAGCAGACGAGGACCGCCACCGGAAGGAGCCGAGACCATGGGACTGCTGTCGTGGACCGTCGGACTGCCCTTGCAGCCCGTACGCGGCGTGGTCGCCCTCGCCCGCGTCATCCAGCGTCAGGCGGAGCAGGAGGCGTACTCTGCCCAGTCCGTCCGCCGCCAGCTGGAGGCGCTCGACGAGCAGGACATGACGGAGGAGCAGCGGCGCGAGGCGATGCGCGCGATCACCGCTTCCCGGATCACACCCGCCAAACCCGCCGAGCCCCCCGAGCGTGCCGGGGATGAGCAGTGATGGCCGCGGACATCTCGGCCAGGGACGGCGCGGCGGCCGCGCTCAAGTCCATCGGCGAGCTGACGGGGAAGCAGACCGTCGGCGTGGCCTCGCTGGAGCCGACGGACACCGGCTGGAAGGTCGGCGTCGAGGTCGTGGAGGAGCGCCGCGTGCCGTCGTCGGGCGACGTCCTCGCGCTGTACGAGACCGAGATCAGCCTGGACGGCGACCTGCTGAGCTACCGCCGGGCCAGGCGCTACCTGCGCGGGCACACCGGCGACGAGTCCGGGCGGTCGTGAGATGAGCGTCAGCGGAGGGCTTCCCGACTATGCGTCGGGCTCGTCGGGCGCGCCGGCGAACCTCGGCGACATCCTCGAGCGCGTGCTGGACAAGGGGCTGGTCATCGCCGGAGACATCCGGGTCAACCTGCTCGACATCGAACTACTGACCGTGAAGCTGCGGCTGGTCGTCGCCTCGCTGGAGACGGCGCGCGAGGTCGGCATCGACTGGTGGGAGCGCGACCCGTGGCTCAAGGGCCGCGAGGACGAGCACGACCGCGACCGCGGGCGCGAACTGGAGGCCGAGAACCGCAGGCTCCGCCGGCGGATCGCGGCGCTGGAGGCGGACGACAGGCGCGAGCTCGAATCCGGCGCCAAGGACGACCTGGACGAGTTCGACGAGTTCGACGAAGACGAGGAGCCGGAACGACAGGAGAAGCGGCGATGACCGATGCCCCCGATGCCACGTGCATCTGGCTCTACGCCGTCACCCGTGATCCGCCGGACGACGAGGTGCGCGGGGTCGCCGGCGAGCCGCTGCGAGCGATCCGGGAGGCTGGTCTCGTCGCGTACGCCGGGGATGTGCCGACGAGCGAGTTCGGAGAACCGGCGGTACGCCGCAACCTGGAGAGCCTGGATTGGCTCGCAGGCGTGGCCCGTGCACACGACGCGGTCGTCCGCGCCGCCGTGACCCGCGGCGCCACGATTCCCGTGCGGCTGGTCACGCTCTTCACCGACGACACGTCAGTGCGCGAACTGCTCCGAGACCGTGCCTCGGTCTTCGAGTCGGCGTTGGGACGGCTCGACGGGCGCACGGAGTGGGGCGTGAAGGTCTACGGCGCCAAGCCCGGGCAGGCCGATGAACAGGCGCCCGAATCCGACGAGACCCTATCCAGCCCGGGCACCTCGTACCTGCTGCGGCGCCGCGCCGCCCGCACCGAGCGCGAGCGGAGAGTGCGTGCGGCCACCGAGTACGTGGACCGGCTACGCGCCCGCCTCGCGGCACATTCGGTGGCGGAACGCCTACACGGCCTCGGCGGCGCCGTGGCCCGCGAAGGCGGGGGCACACTGTTGCTCAACGGTGCCTACCTGGTGGAGAACAAGCGTTTCGCGGAGTTCAACGACGCCGTCAACGCGGACTCCGGTGCGAGGGATCTGCGGGTCCAGCTCACCGGCCCGTGGCCGCCGTACTCGTTCGCCTACGTCCCGGGACTGAGCGATGTCTGATTCACCCTATGAAGCACGATCCGCGCCACGGCCCGGCTCACCCGGCTCACGGCCCGATTCTCGCGACGCCGTCCTGCCGGTCGGAGCCGCCGGGCGCTACCCGGAGCGCCCCGAGCGCCGGCTCGCCCTCGTAGACCTGCTCGACCGGGTACTCGCCGGCGGCGTCGTGCTGCGCGGCGATCTGAGTCTGTGCATCGCCGACGTCGAGCTGGTGCGCGTCTCCCTCAGCGCCGTCGTCGCCTCCGTCAGCGCCCTGACCGACCTCGCCGATGCGCCCGACACGGAGGTTCCGCCGACGTGACCCAGCGCATGGACCTCGACCCCGAGAGCGTCGAGCGCAGCCTCGTGGCGCTCGTGCTCGCCCTCGTCGAACTGCTGCGGCAGCTCATGGAGCGGCAAGCCTTGCGCCGCCTCGACGTCGGCGACCTCTCCGACGAGCAGGTCGAGCAGCTCGGCTCGACCCTGATGGCCCTCGAGCAGAAGATGGCCGAGCTGCAGGAGCACTTCGGCCTGACCCCCGAGGACCTCAACATCGACCTCGGCCCCCTCGGACCGCTCCTCGCCGAGTAGGCCGTCCCGGCGACGGTTCCGAAGGCATGGCCCGGCCCCGAGCGGCGGAACCGGAACTGTCGCACCTGCCAGCTACCGTCCTGGGCCATGGACGCCGACTGGCTGGGGGAGACCCGCACCTCGTACGACACCGTCGCCGAAAGCTACGCGGCGCAGACGCGTGACGCTCTCGGCGGAGCACCGTTCCTGCAGGCGGCACTGAAGCTGTTCGCCGACACCGTGCCCCCGGGCGGCCCGGTCGCGGACGTGGGCTGCGGGCCAGGACACATCACCGCGCACCTTCACTCTTTCGGGTTGAACGCCTTCGGCCTCGACCTCTCGCCCGCGATGGCCGGCCTCGCACGCCGCGAGCATCCGGAAGCCGAATTCGCCGTCGGCTCGATGACCGCGCTCGGACTGGCCGACGAATCCGTCGCCGGGCTGCTCGCCTTCTGGTCGCTCATCCACATTCCGGACGACGCGGTCCCCGGCGTGCTCGCCGAGTTCCACCGGGTGCTGCGTCCCGACGCGCCGGTGCTGGTCGGCTTCCACCTGGGGGACGGCTCGCGGCTGAAGAAGGAGGGCTACGGCGGCCACCCGATGAACGTGTACGTGCACCGGCGCCCGGCCGAGCGGATGGCGGCCTGGCTCGATGGGGCCGGGTTCACGGTCACCGCGCACATGCTCGTCGGTCTCGATACGCGGTACCCCGGCGGATTGCTGTTCGCGCGCCGGAATCCGCCGCAAGAGCGTTCGTACTGAATACGAGTTATGCGAAAGGTGCGACTCGGTGCAGGCAGCGGTGCGGTAGTGTCTGCTCGTCGATCCATAACGTTATCGGAAGTTGACGTACTGTGCCCTTGGGCCGGGTAGGAAGAGTCGCGTGGAACCCGAGACCGGCGCCGCCGTGCCGCCCGAGCAGGAGCTGACCGAGGCCCTGCTCTCGCTGAGCTGGCCGCTGCCGCGCACCGTCGAGGACGCCGACGCGGCGCTGACCCGGCTCGAAGAGGTCAAGGCGGTGCTCACCCGGCTCGAGCAGCAGAGCGTGGGCACCGACGTGTGGTGGGCCGGCCAGGTCGACGGCCTCGCCACGCAGAGCGGGTTCGTCCTCGAGTGGTGGCGCCCGGTGCTGCGCGACCCGGACCTCGACTGGACGCTCAACCACCAGGCGCATCTGACGGCGGATCTGGCCACGCTCGCCTCGGCCGGCGCCCGGCTGCTGGACCAGATCGAGCCGCGCGCGGCCGAGGAGGCCGCCGCCGCGGCGCACGCCCGCCGGGTCGAGCAGGAGAAGCGCTGGGGCCCGACGGCCGTCCCGCCGTTCCCGGCCGCCGGCCCGAAGCCGAAGCCCCCGGCGCAGGTGTTCGGCGACGCCGCCGAACTGCCGCCGCCCCCGGCTCCGTCAGGCGCGCCATCGTTGCTGCCGGTTCAGCCGACGGCGCCGGGCGAGCCCGTACCCGCGGCGTCCGCGCCGCCGCCCCCGGCTCCGTCAGGCGCGCCATCGTTGCTGCCGGTTCAGCCGACGGCGCCGGGCGAGCCCGTACCCGCGGCGTCCGCGCCGCCGCCCCCGGCTTCGCCCGCCGCGCCACCGTTCCTGCCGGTTCAGCCGACGGCGCCGGGCGAGCCCGTACCCGCGGCGTCCGCGCCGCCTCAGCCGGTCGAGCCCGCATACGACGCGCCTCCGGTCGCCGCGCCGCCCTCCATACCCGTGCAGGGCAGGCAGGAGCAGCCGAGCGAGGCCGGGCGGCCCGCGGCGCTGGAGGCGGCGCCCGGCTCCGCGCGCCACCGCCGTCCGGCCTACGACTTCGACGACGCCGGCCACGCGCCCGCGCCCCCGCCGCACACCGGCTACCCGCAGCCGGCCGGCCCGCTTCCGCGCAGCCCGCTGGTCCCTGGCCCGGGCTTCGGCGGCCCTCCGCAGGGCCGCACGCTGGCGCCCGGGCACTTCCCGGGGCCCGCGCCCGCGCCGAGCCGCCTGCACTCCGCTCCGCCCGTCGGCCCGCTCGGCTTCGTCGGCGACGAGGATGACGACGAGCCGGACAGCCTCGTCCCGAGCAGCCTCGGCTTGCGGCGGCACCAGCGCAGGCTGCTGATCCAGACCGGCGTCATACTCGGCGCGATCGGCGTGCTGTGCTGGCTCGCCGTCGACGCGCTCACGAGCTCACCCACCCACGCGACCGCCTCGGGCACGGCGAGCCGCACGGCCGGCAAGACCACCCCGGCCTCCGGCGGCGGCACCGCCGCGGGCGGGCTGACGAACCAGAGCCCCACGGCCGGCCCGAGCAAGACCGCTGATGCCTCCCCGACGCCGAGCGCCGCGCCGTCCACGGTGCACTCGTCCGCGCCCGACGCCGCCTCCGTCAGCTCCGTGCATGTGACGCTGCTCGGCGGCAGCAGCACCGTGCCGCAGATCGTCGCGCTCGTCACCGTCGATACGGGCGGCACCGGACAGGTGACGGTGACCGGCTCGTACTACGGTGCCTCGGGTTCGAAGCAGGTCGCGGCGGAATCGGAGGAGTGGGTGCTGTCCGGCAAGACCGCTTATCAGTACTCGGTGCCGATCGCGAACAGCGCGTACTGCGGGACCGACTTCCACTTCACGGTGAGCGCGGGCGGCCACGCGCAGTCGGGTGAGACCTCTCCCGGCTGCTGAGCACCGCCGAGGGGTCTGGCTACTTCTTCACGAGCACGCCGCCGACGATGTGGCAGCGTTCCTCCAGCTCAGGCCCGGGGCCCTTGCCGTCCGGCATCCACGAGGTGATCCGCAGCAGGCCCGGCGGAGCGAACTCGAAGCCCGCCAGCACCTCGTCGATCGCGGCCGCCGACCGCGGCGTGAACTCCGACTTGTTCTCGCCCAGCAGCGACTGCACGATCTCCCCGACCCGCGGCTCCGGGAACTCGAGGTAGTGCAGCACCAGGACCAGGCTGCCGGGAGCGAGCGCCGCCATGATCTCCTCCATGGCCTGGCGCAGCCGCGCGTCGTCCCGGGTGTAATCCAGCATCCCGAGCAGCAGCACGCCCATCGGCTCGCCGAAGTCCAGATGCTCGCGCATCCACGGGTGCGCCAGGATCGGCCCTGGGTCGCGGAACTGGCCGCGCAGCACGTGCAGCAGGTTCGACGGCGCCCGCGCGGCCAGCACCGCCCGGGCGTGCGCGGCGGTGATCGGATCGTCGGTCACGTACACGAACCGCGCGTCCGGCACCTCGCCGCGCACGATCCCGTCGAAGCTGTTCATGATGGGGATCGACGTGCCCATCTGCAGGAACTGCCGCAGCCCGTGCTCGCGCGCTATCCAGCCGCTGGCGCGGTGCGCGAAGGCCTCGGCGGCGCGGGCGATCAGCATGACGTCCGGCCACACGCCCAGCAGGTGCCGCACGGCCTCGCGGTCGGACTCGTAGTTGTCCTTGCCGCCGATCATGTAGTCCCACATGCGGATCGGATGCGGCACGTCCGGATCGAGCTCCGGCGCGTCCGGGGCCGGGCCGCCGAGCACGAGGTCCCAGGCCGCCTCGCTGTCCAGGACGGCCTGCCGGCGCTGCCCCGTTCGTCCACCGGGCGCTGGCCGCGCGCTCGACGCCATCGTCTCGCCTCCCACCGTTCGCCCCGCCGCCGGAGGCACACACCCGCTCAACTGCTCCCGGACGCATGATATTGCACGTGAAGGGCGCCTGTCCCGGCTTTCGCCATGACGCACGCCACCTTCTGATGGCCTAGCGGCACGCGACCGTCCCGGTGAAACCGCCGTTCCCGGGAGCACGCGCGGCCCGGCCCCCGTGTCCCGCGCCGACGGCACGCGTTCTCGTCTCCAAAGCTATTGAGATGAGGAGGTTGTTTTGACGGTCGAGCGTCTGTACGAGGCCGTACATCGCGGCTACCGGAGCCAGGGCCGGGTTCTGGTGCATCCGGCGCCCACGATGCCCCCGGTCCTGCTGGTCGGCGGCGCGATGCAACGCAAGGAGGGATGGGGACGGCTCGAGGCCCGGCTCGCCCGCGAGAGCACCGTCGTCACCGTGGACCTGCCCGGCTGGGGCGGAGCGGGCCTGCTGCCCGCGCAGTTCGGCATGGGCTTCCTCGCCGACTGCCTGGCCGCCCTGCTGCGCACGGCCTCGGTCGGCGCGGTGGACGTGTTCGGGGGCTCCTACGGCAGCGCCATCGCCTACCAGCTCGGCCTACGCCATCCCGGCCTGGTGCGCCGGATCGCGCTGTTCGGCGCCCTCGGCCGCATCCCGCACGCCATGCGGCCGCGGCTGACCTGGACCATCGGGCTGCTGCGCGAGGGCATGCGGGAGCGCTTCGCGGCCGAGGTGGTCGACGCCATGCTCAATCAGGACCCGGACATCACCCTGGCCCGGCGCGGCACCGTGGAGCGGATCATCTACGCGCTCTTCCACGCCCTCGGGCCGCTGGAGGCCGCGCAGTATGAGCAGAACACGCTGCGGCTGCTCGCCCCCGGCCGGCTCGACCTGTCCGCGCCGCCGCAGGCTCCGCTGCTGTTCGGCGTCGGCGAGCACGACTCGTTCACCACCGCGCGCGACTGCCGCGCCTTCGCCCAGTGCTGCCCGGGATCCGCGTTCGTCCGGCTGCGCGACAGCGACCACCCGGTGCACCTGCGCTGCCCGGACGAGCTCGCCGGTCTGCTGCAGCGCTTCTTCCGCGCGCAGGACCTGCACGGCGTGCCGGGCTGCCATGAGGTCGAGTACCCCGCCGCAGCCCGCTAGCGTCACCGCGCCGGCGATCCGCGCCCCCTCCCAGCAGGTCGCCCGGCCTGCTGGGCCGACCGGGCGGATCGGGCCGCCCCGGCCGGTGCGTCGCGGGGACGCGCGCCGCCGCATCGCCGAACCTGGTGCGCACCGCGTGTGGCGGATGTGGTCCTTCGGATCACGTAGGGTTCAGGGGACAGTTGACGACGAACGGGAAGAGTCGAGGGAACCGTCATGCGACGCGTCTACCCACCGATCGGTGAGCACGGGATGATCGGCGATCTGCAGAGCTGCGCGCTGGTCTCCTCCGACGGCGTGCTGGACTTCTTCTGCGCACCCCGCTTCGACTCGCCCTCGGTGTTCGCCTCGCTGGTCGACCACGACAAGGGCGGCTACTTCCGGCTGGCCGCCGACGACTCCGAGCTCGAATTCGGCGCCTCCACCGTCCGCCAGCTCTACCTGCCGGAGACGGCCATCCTGGTCACCCGCTTCCTGTCGCACCACGGCGTCGGAGAGGTCGTCGACTTCATGCCGTTGGCCGACCCGGAGAAGGCGAGCGCGAACCGCCGCGTCATCAGGATCCTGCGGGTCGTGCGCGGCAGCGTGCGGTTCGAGCTCGAATGCCGTCCCCGCTTCGACTACGCCCGCGCCCCGCACGAGCTCGTCCTGCGCGGCGACCGCAGCGCCGTCTTCCGCGGCCCCGACCTCGACCTGCACCTGCAGTCCACCTTCCCGTTCCGCCGCGAGGGCGAGGACGTGGTCGGCTCGGTCACCCTCGGCGTGGGGGAGACGGCCGCGGTCGTCATGGACACCACGCTGCCGGGCCGGATCCCCGAGCCGCTCGGCCTCGAGCAGGCCGAGCAGGAGCACGAGCGCACCACGAAGTTCTGGCACGGCTGGCTGCGCGGCTCCGCGTTCCAGGGCCGCTGGCAGACGATGGTGCACCGCTCCGCGATCACCCTCAAGCTGCTGACGTACGCGCCGACCGGGGCGCCGGTGGCCTCGGCCACCTTCGGCCTGCCCGAGCAGTTCGGCGGTGAGCGCAACTGGGACTACCGCTACTGCTGGGTGCGCGACGGCGCGCTCGCCTCCCGCGCGATGGCCGAGCTCGGCTTCGTCGAGGAGGCGGACGCTTTCCGCCGCTGGCTCACCGACCGGCTGCGCGAGCGCAAGCACACCGGCCGCGAGCCGCTGCAGATCATGTACCGGGTGGACGGCGAGCCGCTGCTCGTCGAGGAGGAGCTCGACCACCTGGAGGGCTACGAGAAGTCGGCCCCGGTGCGCATCGGCAACGCGGCCGCCGACCAGCTCCAGCTCGACGTGTACGGCGAGGCCATCTGGGCGCTGACCCAGTCCCGCGAGCTCGCCGAGGTCTCCGGCTACCAGGGCTGGCAGACCCTCGCCGAGGTGATCGACTGGCTCAGCGGCAACTGGGACCGCCCGGACGAGGGCATCTGGGAGACCCGCGGCGGCCGCAAGGACTTCACCTTCAGCAGGCTGATGTGCTGGGTCGCCCTGGACCGCGGCATCCGCCTCGCGCACACCTACGCGCGCCCGGCGGATCTGGCCAAGTGGACCGCGGCCCGCGACGAGATCCTGCGCCAGGTGATGGACCGCGGCTGGTCCGAGTCCCGCCAGGCCTTCGTGCAGCACTACAACGGCGACGTGCTCGACGCCTCCCTGCTGTTCATGCCCATCGTCGGCTTCATCTCGCCGCGCGACCCGCTGTGGCTCTCCACCCTCGAGGCGATCGAGGCGGACCTGGTCACCGACTCGCTGGTGCACCGCTACGACCCCGAGGCCTCCCCGGACGGCCTGCGCGGCAACGAGGGCACCTTCAGCCTCTGCACGTTCCTCTACGTCGACGCCCTGGCCCGCGCCGGCCGGCTGGACCAGGCGCGCTACACCTTCGACAAGATGCTCACGTACGCCAACCACGTCGGCCTGTTCGGCGAGGAGATCGGCCCGACCGGGGAGCAGCTCGGCAACTTCCCGCAGGCCTTCACCCACCTGTCGCTGATCTTCGCCGCCACCACCCTCGGCGGCCAGCTCAAGCAGCGCGGCCAACGCGGCACCACCCCGCACGGCCGAGCCTGGTGACCCGTCATCCGCACACCGGTGACGAAAATAACATGCCCAAAGCTACGTGAAACGGGAGCCAGCCGCGGCGCGCGGGCCTGCTGAAAACCCGAAGAAAAGCGGCCAGGGCTCGGCATCCCGTCTCCTCGCGTCTGCGGCGGTAGCGTGGATGCCGTGGATTCGACTGCGCTGAACGAGGTACTGAATCGGCCGCTCAGCCGGGAACTGCTGGACCGCGGCATCATCCGCCTGGCCTACGTCGCGAAGGACGGCACGCCCCGCAACATCCCGATGGGCTTCACCTGGAACGGTGCCACGCTCGTTATGTGCACGGCGAAGAACGCGGCGAAGCTGATCGCGCTGCGCCGCAACCCGGCCGTCGCGCTGACGGTCGACACCGAGGAACACCCGCCCAAGATCCTGCTCATCCGCGGCCGGGCCGAACTCGATGTCGTCGACGGCATCCCGGACGAGTTCCTGTCCATGAACGGCGGTACCACCATGACGCCCGAACAGCGCGTGGAGTGGGAAGCCGGTGTGCGGGCGCTGTACGACGGCATGGTCCGGATCGTGGTGACGCCGACGTGGGCCAAGCTGATCGACTTCGAGACCACGCTGCCCAGCGCGGTCGAGGAACTGGTCAAGCGCCAGCAGGAGCGTCAGGCCGGCTGAGCGCGGCAGGGCGGCTGAGCGCGGCAGTAGTCCGGCGCGCCGGCCGCCGCACCCTACGGCAGGTCGGACGTCGGCAGGTCGCCCTCCGGCGAGGAGTTGTCCGGCAGGAAGCTGTCCGGCTCCGCCCGGCTCAGTACATGAAGCACCCGCAGAAACCCCTCGACGTCCGCCGCCGGCATTCCGAGTCCGGCGAGCACCCGCTGCTCGTTCGCCTGAATCGCCGCCTGGGCGCTGTCGCAGCGCCGTCGGCCCTCGGCCGTGAGTGCGAGCAGGTTGCCCCGCCGGTCGGCGGGGTCGGCTTCGCGGGTGATCAGCCCGTCCCGCTGGAGCTGGTCGAGGACCGCGATGATCCGCGTCTTGTCCGCGCCGATCTCCGCGGCGAGCGCCGCCTGCGTGCGCACCGGCATCGTCTGCAGCCGCAGCAGGACGACGTACCCCCACATCGTCAGGCCGTGCGCGGCGAGCGTCGGCGCCTCCGCGGCGGTGAGCGCGCGTCCGAGCGGGACGATCATCGCGGCGAGGTCGCGGCGTGGCGGTCGTTGCGGCGTGGTCACGACGTTGACGATACCCGTTGACGGATCATATGCAGTTGTAGATGATAGGCGTATGCATACGAATAAGGATGACCTCATCGACCTCAACCGGCGAGCAACGCTCAGCTGCATCGATCTCGTCGCGCGCGTGCGCCCGGACGACCTCCGGCGCCCGACGCCGTGCGCCGAGTGGGACCTGTCCGACCTTCTGGCGCACATGACCGTCCAGCACCGCGGCTTCGCCGCGGCGGCCGCAGGCGACGGCAAGGACTTCGACTGGACGCCGCGGCGCCTGGCCCCCGACTTCGCGGACGCCTACGCGGCGGCGGCGAACGAGGCCCTGAAGGCGTTCGACCAGCCCGGCGCCCTCGAGCGCGCGTTCGTCCTTCCCGAGATTCCGAGTGCGGACAGCTTTCCCGGCACCCAGGCCGTGAGCTTTCACTTCATCGACGCCCTCGTCCACGGCTGGGACGTGGCCCGCTCCATCGACGCCGCTTATGACATTCCCGCCGACTTCGCCGCCCTCGCCGTCCGCATCGCCCGGGCCGTGCCCGGCGGCCCCTACCGCGAGCGCCCGAACGCCTCCTTCGGCCCGGCCGTCGAGCTCGCGGACGGAGCATCGCCGCTCGACACCGTCCTCTGCGCGCTGGGCCGTTCACCGCGGTGGCCGAAAGGACAAGGGGTTGTTTGGTGAGAGACTGTGCGGCGTATCATCAAGGTACGTATTGGCGCCTAGGCGAAGCCGGGGACCTCATGTCGAGCGACGAGTCCAAGCCAGGAGCCCGCACCGGTCTGGGCTGCGCGAGAATCTCCATAGGGTGCGCGGTAGTGCTAATTCCGGTGGCCGCCATATTCGCTTTCATTATTTTCACCGTCGTTTCTACGATTTCGGACCATAACAGTACGCACCGTACGTGCGGCACTTCGTCGTGTGCAGGCAGCAATGGCAACGGCGGCGAGGACAGTGGCGGTGGCTCTGGCGAGGATGGTGGCGAGGGGGGAGGCGATGGTGGCGGCGACTGAGGCGCAGGGCAGAGCATCCAACGCAAGCTCCAGGCGAGGGTGACTAACTTCCCGTCAGGTCCAAGCTCACCGTGTACTGGAACCGGTCCGCGCGGTAGTGGATGAGGGCGGCGTCGACGACGTGGCCGTGGGTGTCGTAGGTGACGTTCGTGGAGCGCAGGACGGGGGTGGCGAGGGGGATCTGGAGCAGGTCGGCGATGTGGGGTGGGGCGGGACAGGCTTCGACGGTGTTGTCGATGCGAGCCAGGTCCAGGGCGGCCTGGTCGCGCAGCAGCTTGGTCATGGGGGCGGTGCGGAGGTCGGCGTCGGCGATCTTGGCGGCGTGTTCGGGGCGGAGGTAATTCTCAGCGTGGCTGAGCGGGGTGCCGTCGTTCAGTCGCAGGCGCTGGAACTCTATGAGGGTTTTCACTTCGGGGAAGTGGTGAGCCAGTACCGCGGGGGCGGGGACTTCCGCGCGCCGGAGGAGGCGGACGTCGTCGCCGGCCTGTTGGGCGAGGATCGTGTCGACGGTGCCGAGGACGTGGAGCGGGGCGTGGGACGTCGCGGGGACGATGAAGGTGCCGTGGCGTCGGCGGCGGGTGATGAGGCCGTCGGCTTCGAGTGCGGCCAGCGCTTGGCGGACGGTGCTGACGGCTACGCCGTATTCGGTGGCGAGCCGCGCTTCGGTGGGCAGGCGGAGGTCGTCCTCGGGGGCGCGGCCCAGTATTCGGGCCCTGAGGGATTCGGTGACCTGGTACCAGAGTGGCAGGCGGGAGTCTGTCATCCGGCGTCAGTGGCCTTCGGTGGACGGCGCTCCGGCAACCGTGTCGGGGCGGCGGTAGTTGCGGCTCAGGCCGTTCCAGACGCTGTCGTAGTCGGGCTGGCGGTGGCCTGCCTCGAGCGCATGCCGGGTGGTGACCACGGGCCAGCGGGTTTCGAACATGAAGGCGAGGGTGTCGTCGACCTTCTGCGGAGCCAGGGCGACGGTGGAGGCCTTGGCGTAGGTCTCGGCGTCGGGGCCGTGGGACGTGAAGCTGTTGTGCAGGCTGGCTCCGCCGGGGGTGAAGCCTTCGGCCTTGGCGTCGTAGGCGCCGTGGATCAGGCCCATGTACTCGCTCATGATGTTCCGGTGGAACCACGGGGGCCGGAAGGTGTGCTCGCCGACGAGCCAGCGGGGC
The DNA here is from genome assembly GCF_018139625.1 of Actinospica acidithermotolerans. Classification (GTDB taxonomy): domain Bacteria; phylum Actinomycetota; class Actinomycetes; order Streptomycetales; family Catenulisporaceae; genus Actinospica; species Actinospica acidithermotolerans. Next base: position 18,479 of record NZ_JAGSOH010000123.1, read on the forward strand.
GGGAAGATGACGAAGTCGGCGTTGGCGAGGCCGGGGGTGTCGGTGGGCGAAGTCAGCACCGTGAAGATGGACGGGTCGGGGTGGTCGTAGCTGATGGTGCCGATGGTCATGAAGTCGGCAAGGTCGTAGCGGTACGGGGTGTAGTCGCCGTGCCAGGCGACGACGTCGAGGGGGGAGTGGTCGTAGTCGGCGGACCAGAGGTTGCCGCCGAATTTCTGGACGACGCGCAGGGGTTCGGCGCTCTCGCTGCCGCCCGGCTCGCCTCCCAGGTCCTCGTAGGCGGCGACGGGGGCTTGGAAGTCGCGTTCGTTGGCCAGGCCGTTGGCGCCGATGGGGCCGCGTTCGGGGAGGGTGAAGGCGGCGCCATAGTTCTCGCAGATGTAGCCGGACGCGGTGCCGTCGGGCAGGTCGACGCGGAAGCGAATGCCGCGGGGGATGACGGCGATGTGGCCGGGCGCGATGTGCAGGCGGCCGAGTTCCGTGTGGATGTGCAGGCGGCCGGTCTGCGGGACGATGAGCAGTTCGCCGTCGGCGTCGACGAAGTAGCGGCGGTGCATGGAGGTGTTGGCGTGGTAGTTGTGGATGCCGATGCCCGCGTGGGCGAGGGTGTCGCCGTTGCCGCCGATGGTGTAG
>NZ_JAGSOH010000124.1 GCF_018139625.1 Actinospica acidithermotolerans
GCCTCAGAATCCGAACGACGCGCCGCGCTTGACCCCTGGCTGCACATCTACAACCATCACCGAGCACACACCGCGCTCAAAGGCCAACCACCCGCCAGCCGCGTACCCAACCTCACAGGACAGAACAGCTAGCTGTACTGACGCTAGCCGCTTCGGCAGGCGTCCGGCTACGTCATCTCCAGGAAGCTCGCCTGGTCGGTCTCCGTCAGCGCGGCCACGGCCCTGGCGAGCGCCGGGTGCCCGGCGAGATCGGGGTCGCGCTCGACGAGGTCGGTCGCGGCCTGCCGGGCCTGGCCGATCAGGTCCTCGTCGCGGAGCACGGACAGCAGGCGCAGCGAGGAGCGGCGGCCGGACTGCGCGGCGCCGAGCACGTCACCCTCCCGGCGCTGCTCGAGGTCGATGCGGGAGAGCTCGAACCCGTCGGTCGTGCTCGCCACGGCCCGGAGCCGGTCGGCCGCCGGGGAGTCGGCGTCGGTCTCGGTGACCAGCAGGCACAGTCCGGGAACGCTGCCCCGGCCGACGCGTCCGCGCAGCTGGTGCAGCTGGGAGACGCCGAAGCGGTCGGCGTCGAGGATCGCCATGACGCTCGCGTTCGGCACGTTGACGCCGACCTCGACGACGGTCGTGGCGACGAGCACGTCCACCTCACCCGCGTTGAACCTGCCCATCACCTCGTCCTTCTCCTGCGGCGTGAGCCGGCCGTGCAGCACGCCGAGCCGCAGGCCGTTCAGCGGCCCGGCTTCGAGCTGCGCCGCGACGTCGGCGACGGCGAGCGGCGGACGACGCTCCTCGCCGTCGGCCTGCTTCGCGGGCTGCGTCCCGTCCCCGTCCGTCTCGTCCCCCGCGTCGCCGCCGATCCGCGGGCAGACCACATAGGCCTGATGCCCCTTCGCGACCTCCTCGCGGATCCGCTCCCACGCGCGGGTCAGGAAGGCGGGCTTCTCCTTCGCGGGCACGACGTGTGTAGCGATCGGAGACCGGCCGGACGGCAGAACCTTGAGCTCGGAGACATCGAGGTCGCCGAAGACGGTCATCGCGACCGTGCGCGGGATCGGCGTGGCCGTCATGACCAGCAGGTGCGGCGACTCGTCGCCCTTCGCCTTCGCCCGCAGCGCGTCGCGCTGCTCGACGCCGAAGCGGTGCTGCTCGTCGATGACGACGAGGCCGAGGTCGTGCAGCTTCACCTTGTCCTGGATGACGGCGTGCGTGCCGATGACGATCCCCGCGTCTCCGGACTGCGCGTCGAGCAGGCTGGCGTTGCGTTCCTTCGCACCCTGCGATCCGGTGAGCAGCGCCACCTTCGTGCCCTCGGGGTCGCCGTCGAACTGGCCGGGGCGCGCGAGCGGTCCGAGCAGTTCGGTGATCGAGCGGTGGTGCTGCTGCGCGAGGACTTCGGTCGGGGCCAGCAGGACGGCCTGCGCGCCGCTGTCCACGGCCGTCAGCATGGCCCGCAGCGCGACGATCGTCTTGCCGGAGCCGACCTCGCCTTGGAGCAGCCGGTGCATCGGGTGCGTCTGCGCGAGGTCTTCCGCGATCTCTGCGCTGACCTGCTGCTGGCCGTCCGTGAGCGTGAAGGGCAGCCGCGCGTCGAAGCGTTCGAGGATGCCGCCGGGCTTCGCGGTGCGCGCGTGCGCGGAGTCCTGCATCGTGGTGGCCCGGCGCTGGGCCAGCACGACCTGCAGAGGCAGCGCCTCGTCCCACTTCAGGCGGTGCTTCGCGACGTACGTCTGCTCGATCTCCGCCGGCCGGTGCACCTGCTCGAGCGCCGTGCGCAGATCGAGCAGCCGGTGCCGCCTGCGCAGCTCCTCGGGCAGCGGGTCCTCGATCTCGGGCAGCTGGTCGAGCACCACGCGCACGCACTGCTTGACGGTCCAGGTGGGCAGCCCCGCGACGGACGGGTAGATGGGCACCGGCTTGGCGAACTCCTCGCCGGTCCGGTCCACGTCCTCCTCGTCGCCGATCAGCTCGTAGGAGGGCCCGGCCATCTGCGGACGGCCGTGGTAGAGCGTGATCTTGCCGGCGAAGAACGCCAGCCGGCCGGGCCGCAGCTCCCGCTCCACCTGCCAGCTGTTGAAGAAGGTCAGCAGCATCGAGCCCGAGCCGTCGGTCACCTGCACGTCGCACCGGAAGCCCTTGCGCCCGCGGAACGGGATCTTGGTCGACTTCACGACCTCGGCGAGCACCGTGACGTCCTCGTCGATCGGCACCTTCGACAGGTCGGTCAGCTCGCCGCGCTCGTCGTAGCGGCGCGGGTAGTGCTTGAGCAGCTCGCCGACGGTGTTCAGGCCGAGGCTCTTGGCCAGCACCTTCGCCGTGCGGTCGCCCAGCACCTCGCGCAGCCGGACCGCCAGCGCGTCCCGCTCTCCGTCCATGTCACTCCACGCCGATCAGCAGCGGCCACCCGGACTGGCCGCCCTCGTAGACGACCACGTCCATCTCCGGGCGCCGGGCGAGGACCCGCGCCGTGACGGCGTCGACGAGCTCCTCGGTCGGCAGCCCGAGATCGGCCCCGGTCACCAGGGTCACCATCTCACCGCCCGCCGACACCATCCGGTCGACGACCGCCAGCGCGCCGTCGAGGACCGTCCTGGTGATCAGCGCGACGTCGTCCTCGATGAAGCCCAGCACGTCCCCGGCCCGCGCCACGCCGGCCATCGTCCACGCGTCGTCGGCGGCGACCTGCAGCGCTCCGTACCTGGTCGCGCCGGCCGCCGCGGTCATCGCGACGACGTCGGCGTCGAAGCGGCGGCTCGGCTCGTGCACGGCTATCGCGGCGACGGCCTGGACCGGCGCCTTGCCGGGGATCACCGCGATGCGCACGCCGGGCAGGTCGCGCTCGGCCTGGTCGGCGGCGGCGAACGCCGGGGCGAGGCCCTCGGGGTCGGCCGTGACGATGACGACCTCGCGGACGCCGGTCTCCATCACGGCGCGCGAGAGCTGGGCGCTCGTCGGCGGACGTCCGCCGGGACCGCTCAGCGACACCGCGCCGGCCTCGGTGAACAGCTCCGCGAGGCCGGGTCCCGCGGCCGCCGCGAGCACGACGCGGCCCGGCCGCAGCTCGGGCGCCGGAGCCTGCGCGGGACTTTCCCGCTGCACGTCCACGCACTCGGTCAGCACGGTGACGCGCAGGTCGCGGGGCCGTCCGTACTCCAGCGCGGCCTCGATCGCCAGGCCCGGCTGGTGCAGGTGGACGTGCACGCGGTAGGTGCCGGCGCCACCCGCCACGACGAGCGAGTCGCCGCCGTCGTCCGCGCAGATCCGCTCCAGGTCGGTGCGCAGCGCGTCGGGCGCGTCGGTCTCGATGAGGAAGACGAGTTCGAGCCCCGGCGCCGGCGCGGGGACATCGACGAGGACTGCTTCGTGCACGATCAGCCGGCGCGGCTGACCCAGCGTGACCGGCTTCGGTCCGCGCTCCGGCCGCAGCAGCGAGCGGCGCGGCATCGTGGCGACGGCGAGACCGGCGTCCTGAGGCGCGAGACGGCGCGGGTCGTAGCCGCCGACGAGCGCGGCGAGCACGTCGAGGAACACGCAGACGCCGAGTCCGCCGGCATCGACGACGCCCGCCTCCTCCAGCGCGGGCAGCTGGTGCTGCGTCGCGATCAGCGCGCCGGCCGCCGCCTGGCGTGCGGCCTCGGCGACCGCGGGGAACGGCGGCTGGAGCTCTCCGGCCTGCTGGACGAGCATCGTCGCGGCGGTCGCGGCGGCCTTGACCACCGAGAGCATCGTGCCCTCGACCGGCACCGCGACCGCTTCCCGTGCCGCGTCGTCGGCCCTGGAGAGCGCGGCCGCGATCGTGGCCGGGTCGATCTGCCCGCGCAGCCGGGCGGTCTCGGTCAGCTCGTCGGCCATGCCGCGCAGCAGCTGCGCGAGGATCGTGCCCGAGTTGCCGTGCGCGCCTTCGAGGGCGCCGGCCGCCAGCGCGTCCAGGGCCGCCGCCGCGCTGCTCGCGGCGCCGTCCGAGGGGGCGGGGGGCAGCGCGTCGAGGCGCTCGCAGGCCGCGTCGAAGGTCAGGTAGAGGTTCGTGCCGGTGTCGCCGTCCGGGACCGGGAAGACATTGAGCGCGTCGATCTCCTCGCGCGCCCGGCCGAGCGCGGCCAGGCTGGCCCTGGCCCAGGCGCGCACCGCGACCCCGTCGACGGCTTCGAGCACGAGGCGGGCCCTTCTTTCACGAGCGGAACGAAATGACGATGGTGAGTCCTGCCCACCTTAGGCGCTGGCCGCCCGGATTGGCACGGGATGGCCGACCGGCCCGATGCCGCGCCCGAGCGGGTAGCCGCGGGCGATGGCCCGGGTGACGTAGTCCTTGGCCTGCGCCACGGCCTCAGGGACGGGTTCTCCGCGGCCGAGGAGGGTGGCGACGGCGCTGGCGTAGGTGCAGCCGGTGCCGTGGGTGTGGCGGTTGGGGATGCGCTCGGCGACGAGCCAGTGCTCGGCGGTGCCGTCGGTCAGCAGGTCCGCCGCGGCGTCGTCCGCCAGGTGTCCGCCCTTGAGCAGGATCCAGCGCGGGCCGAACCCGAGCAGCGTGCGCGCGGCCGCGCGCATGTCTTCGCGGTCGACCACGGGTTCGCCGACGAGCCAGCCGGCTTCGTCGAGGTTCGGCGTCAGGACCGTGCTGCGCGGCAGCAGTTCGCTGAGGAGGGCGTCGCGGGCGTCGGAGGCCAGCAGGGTGTCGCCGTGCTTTGAGACGGCCACCGGATCGACGACCACTGGGACTAACTCGTTCAGCCTATTGATCAGATCGGCGACGATGCTCACCAGCTCCGGGCCGCCGAGCATTCCGGTCTTCACGGCGTCCACGCCGATGTCCTCGACACAGGCGCTGAACTGGGCTTCGACCGCCGCGGCGGGCAGCGGCCAGGCACCCTGGACGCCGAGCGAGTTCTGCGCGGTGACGACGGTGAGCGCGCTCATGCCGTGCCCGCCGAGCGCCTGAACGGTCTTCAGGTCGGCCTGGATGCCGGCGCCGCCGCCGGAGTCGGAGCCGGCGATCGTCAGGACCCTGGTGACCGCGTTCATCGGCTGAAGTGGTCCCAGCCCTGGGCGGCCTGCCAGGCGCGGCCGGAGACCGTCACCAGCGGCGCTTGCGCGGCGGGACGGTCCACGACCCGGCCGACGGCGCTCCAGCCGGGCGGCAGGCCGGCGTCCGCCGGGAAGCAGGCGGCCAGCGCGTGGTCCTCGCCGCCGGTGAGCACCCAGTCCAGCACCTCGACCCCGAGTTTCCGAGCGGTTTCGCGCAGCCGATCGTCGATCGGGAACGCCTCCGGGTCCAGGTCGACGGCCACGCCGCTCTCCTCGGCGATATGGCCGAGGTCGGCGAGCAGTCCGTCGCTGATGTCGAGCATCGCGGTGGCCCCGGCGCGCGCGGCGGCGGGCCCTTGTTCGTACGGAGGTTCGGGGCTGCGGTGCCGGGCGAAGGCGAGCTTCGGGCCGTCCGCGTCGCGGAGCAGCAGTTCCAGGCCGCAGGCGCTCCAGCCGAGCTCTCCCGCGTACGCGACGACGTCCCCTGGACGGGCCCCCGCGCGGGTCACCGGCGCGAGACCGCGCAGGTCGCCGAGGGCGGTGACCGCGATGAGGAGGGTCTCCGAGCCGACCGTGTCGCCGCCGGCCACCGAGGCGCCGACCAGCGCGGCCTCGTCGGCCAGCCCGGCGGAGAGGTCCTTAGCCCAGCTCAGCGGGAGGTCGGCGGGTGCGGCGAGGCCGACGAGCAGCGCGGTGCACACCCCGCCCATCGCGGCGATGTCGGCGAGGTTCTGCGCTGCGGCCTTGCGCCCGACCTGGTACGCGCTGGACCAGTCGCGGCGGAAGTGGCGCCCCTCGACCAGCAGGTCGGTGCTCGCCACGACCCGGCCGTCGGAGGCGCTGATCAGGGCCGCGTCGTCGCCCGGGCCGATCAGCACGGCAGGGCCCTGCGGGACCGTTCTCGCCACCCGGTTGATCAGGCCGAATTCACCGATCTGGCCTAAGGTGTAATCACCGGTGGGCTCGGGGCTCCGCTCTGTCACGGGTCCCACTGTAGAGGGACCGCCGTGCGGCGGGTCGTCCACCGCGACCACCCTCACGTGTGTAACCAACCGGGACCCCCTTGCGGCGGCCCCGGGTCGGGCCGGTAACGTTTCGCCATTGTCTAGTTCTCATTGACTATACGCACGTAGTCCAAGTGGAGGGCTCCAAAGTGGTTCAGGCCTACATCCTCGTCCAGACCGAAGTCGGCCGCTCCGCCGCGGTGGCCGGTCAGATCACCGAACTGCCCGGGGTCGTCTCCGCGGAGGACGTCACCGGCCCCTATGATGTGATCGTGCGTACGGAAGCCGAGACCATGGACGACCTGGGCAAGCTGATCGTGGCCCGGATCCAGGTCATCGAGGGCATCACGCGCACGCTGACCTGCCCGGTGGTCAACCTCGGGTGATCGGGTGAACAAGCTTCGCGTCCTGCTTCCCGCCGCCGGGGTCGTCCTCGCCTCGGTCGGCGGCGCCACCGCGTGGTTGCTGCTGTCCGCGGGCAGCGCCGTCGCGGTGACCCCGCCAAACGCCACCGCCGGGGTGCACCAGGTCTGCGCGAAGCTGCAGAGCAAGCTCCCGGCGACGGTGGACGGCCAGAGCCGCGACACGGTCACGCCCTCCTCCGACCTGACCGCCGCCTGGGGCACGAGCCCGATCGTCATGACCTGCGGCGCGAGCACGCCGGCGGTGCTCGACCCGAACAGCAAGAGCTACGATCCGTCCGCCCAGGCCGTCTACGCCAACGGGGTCGCCTGGCTGCCGATCCAGGTCGCGGACGGCTACGAGTTCTACACCACGCAGCGCGAGGTGTACGTCGAGGTGTTCGTGCCCTCCTCGTACGACCTCGCCGACGGCAACCCGGGGATGGACGCACCCACCGACCTGTCGGCCGCCGTCATCGCGGGCACCCCCACCGTCGACGGCAAGTCAGGGGCCGACGTCAGCCCGGACTGATCCCGGGCCGACGCCGCCGCCGGAGAGATCAGCGCAGGCCGCTCGGCCGGGAGAGCGCGTCGGTGATCAGCCGGTCCACCAGCTCCGCGTAGGAGACGCCGCTCGCCGCCCACATCTGCGGGAACATCGACGTGGTGGTGAAGCCCGGCATCGTGTTGATCTCGTTGATGACGAAGCCGCCCTCGTCGAGCAGGAAGAAGTCCACCCGGGACAGGCCCTCGCACTCGAGCGCCTCGAAGGCCTCGACGGCGAGACGCTGGATCTCAGCAGTCTGCTCCTCGGTCAGCTGCGCGGGCAGCTGCACGGCGGTCGTGCCGTCGAGGTACTTCGCCTCGAAGTCGTAGAACTCGTGGCCCCCGAGCACCTTCAGCTCCGCGGGGACTGAGGCCTCGGCGCGTCCGCCGTCGCGTCCCGCGAGCACGCCGACCTCGATCTCACGGCCCGTCAGCATGCCCTCGACGACGAGCTTCGGATCGTGTTCGCGGGCGAATTCGATCGCGGCGGCGAGCTCGGTCTCGTCGTGCACCTTCGAGATGCCCATCGACGAACCCGCGCGCGCGGGCTTCACGAACACCGGGTAGCCGAGCTCCGCGACGGAGGCGAGCACCCGGGCCCGGCCCTCCCCGGTGTCCCACTGCTTCGCGCGCAGCGCGAAGTACGGCCCGACCGGCAGGCCGGAGGCGGCCAGCAGCCGCTTCATCACGTCCTTGTCCATGCCGACCGCGGAGGCGAGCACGCCCGAGCCGACGTACGGGACGCCGGCGAGCTCGAGCATCCCCTGCAGCGTGCCGTCCTCGCCGTACGGGCCGTGCAGCAGCGGCAGCACCACGTCCACGTCGCCCAGCACCTTCGGCACGGTGCCCGGCTCGTGCACGGTCAGCTCGCGCGCGGTCGGGTCGGCGGCCATGGTCACGAGCGCGCCGCTGGTCTCGTCGATCCGCGGCGGCAGCGCGCCGTCGGTGATCGCGAGCTGCTCGCCCAGACCCTCGGCGAGCACCCAGCGGCCGTCGGTGGAGATGCCGACCGGCACCACCTCGTAGCGCTCGGGATCGAGCACCTTCAGCACGCTGCCCGCGGTGACGCAGGAGATCGCGTGCTCGCTGGACCGGCCGCCGAAGACGACGGCGACACGGACCTTGGACTGGGGGGCTGCCAACTCGTCGCTCATAGCTCCCAGACCCTAGTACAAGCCCTCCGACTTCGCGGACCGCGCCATGAGCGCCGCGAGCATCTCCTTCGGAGCGTGACCCTCGTGTACCACTCCGACCACGGCGCGTGCGATCGGCATGTCCACATCGTGACGTTCCGCCAATGCCAGAACCGATCTACAGGACTTGACTCCCTCGGTGGTCTGCCGGACCTCCGCGGTCGCCTGGTCCACGGTCAGCCCGCGGCCGAGGTGCACGCCGAACATGTGGTTGCGGGACAAGGAGGAACCGCAGGTGGCGACGAGGTCGCCGAGGCCCGCGAGGCCGGAGAAGGTGTACGGGTCCGCGCCCACCGCGACGCCGAGCCTGGTCGCCTCGGCCAGGCCGCGGGTGATCAGCGTGCCCTTCGCGTTGTCGCCCAGGCCCATGCCGTCCGCCATGCCCGCCGCCAGGCCGATCACGTTCTTGATCGCGCCGCCGAGCTCGCAGCCGACCACGTCGGTGTTGGTGTACGGCCGGAAGTACTGGGTGTGGCAGGCCTTCTGCAGCTCCTCGGCCACCGCGATGTCCTCGGAGGCGACGACGGCCGCGGCCGGCTTGCGGGCGGCGATCTCGCGCGCCAGGTTCGGCCCGGAGACCACGGCGATCCGCTTGGCCTCGGCGCCGGTGCACTCGGCGATCACCTCGCTCATCCGCATGCACGTGCCGAGCTCGACGCCCTTCATCAGCGAGACCCACACGGTGCGCGAATCGGCCAGCGGCGCCCATTCGGCGAGGTTCGCGCGCAGCGTCTGCGAGGGGATCACCAGCACCGCGAAGTCCGCGTCCCGCAGCGCCTCGGCCGGATCCGTCGTCGCGCGCATGCCCTCGGGCAGCGCGACGCCGGGCAGGTAGTCGGGGTTCTCGTGCCGGGCGTTGATCGCGTCGGCGAGCTCCGGACGCCGCCCGACGAGGGTGACGTCGGTGCCCGCGTCGGCCAGCACCATGCCGAAGGCGGTGCCCCAGTTGCCGGTGCCGAAGACGGCGGCGCGGGTCACTCAGCCACCCCCGCCGCGGGCGTCGACTCCTCTTCCTTCGGCGGCGGCACGAAGCGCACCTCCGGAGCCTTCTCGCCGCGCAGGCCCTCGAGCATCTTCGTGATCTCGTCCATGATCAGGTCGGTGACCTCCTGCTCGGCAGCGCGGTCCTTGCGCTCGGCCCAGGGCGAGAGGTCCAGCGGCGGGCCCGCGACGACCTTGAGGGTCTTGCGCGGGAAGAAGTGGAACTTCGTCGAGTACGGCGCCAGCACCTCCTGCGCACCCCACTGGGCCACCGGGATCACCGGGACGCCGGTGCGCAGCGCGATCCGGGCCGCGCCGGTGCGCCCCTCCATCGGCCACAGGTCAGGGTCCTTCGTCATGGTGCCCTCGGGGTAGAAGACCACCACCTCGCCGCGCTTGACCGCGTCCTGCGCCGCGAGCAGCGCCTTGACCGCGTCGCGGGTGCCGCGCTGCACCGGGATCTGCCCGGCGGCCCGGAACAGCTTGCCGAGCAGCGGGTGCTTGAAGACGCCGGCCTTCGCGGTGAACCGCGGGGTGCGGCGGGCGGCGACCACGTAGTGCCCGACCGCCATCGGGTCGAAGAAGGAGTAGTGGTTGGCGACGATCAGCGCGCCGCCGGTCCTCGGCACGTTCTCCCGTCCGCGCCAGTCCCGCTTGGTCAGCAGCGTCAGCAGCGGCCGGGCGATCGCGGCGATGAACAGGAACGCCAATCCGGCGGGCGGGTTGCGGCGGGCCACCTGGGGTCCTTCCGGTCGAGCCGAGGCTCTGTCTGGGGAGTCGACGAACGAGTCCTATCCTCGCGCTTCGCCCGCAGTTGTGCCAAGGCGGCCCCCGGGCCGACCGCCGCCCGTGGAAAACTGAGGCGGTGTGGTCCCTGGTGATTCCGGTCAAACGGCTGTCCGCGGCGAAGACCCGGCTGGCCCCGCTGCCCTCCTGGCGGCGGGCCGACCTCGCGCTGGCCTTCGTGCACGACTGCGTGACGGCCGCGCTGGCCGCCCCCGAGGTCGCGCAGATCCTGGTGGTCACGGCGGACGACGCGGCGGCGCGCGGGCTGGCGGCCCTCGGCGCCCGGATCATCGCCGAGCCGGAGGCGCCGGACGCCCTGGACCGGCTGAACGCCGCGATCGTCCACGGTGCCGAGCGCTCCGCGGCCGAGCGGCCGGAGCTGCGGGTCGGCGCGCTGACCGGGGATCTGCCCTCGCTGCGCACCGAGGAGCTGAGCGAGGTGCTGCGCGCGGCCGCGGAGATCGAGGGACGCAGCTTCGTACCCGACGCCGCCGGCAGCGGCACCACGCTGCTGCTGGGCCCCGCGCACGGCCCGCTGGAGCCGCGCTTCGGCCTGGATTCGCGGGCGGGGCACGCCCGCAGCGGCGCCGCCGAGCTGGCCGCCGGACGTACGCTGCGCCAAGACGTGGACACCCTGGCCGACCTGGAGTCGGCGCTAAGGTTGGGAGTCGGAGTTCATACGGCGCACAAGATCGGACTGGGACTGATGCAGGGAACCGTCAGGAGTTTCGACCCGGCGACCCGGGGCGGCACGGTGCTGCTCGACGACGGCACGGAGCTGCCCTACGATGCGGCCGCCTTCGACGCGGGCGGGCTGCGGCTGGCCCGGATCGGCCAGCGGGTGGCGCTGCGCGCCGACGCCGCCGGGCGCATCACGGCCCTGACGCTCGCGACGCTGCCGCTGCCGGACTGATTCATTCCGATATAACCGCCGGCGGCCGACTTCGAATTCGGCGAACGCCGGAAACAGCATTCTGAATGCGAAAACTCCCCCCGGCCGCCGGCGCCGTGGCGGAAGAGGGGAGTTTCGTCGAACGGTTCAGCGCTTGCGCGCCGTGGTCTTCTTCGCGGTCGTCTTCTTGGCCGGGGTCTTCTTGGCGACCGCCTTGGTGGCCGGGGCCTTGGCGGCGGTCTTCTTGGCCGAGGGACGGGCCGTGGCCTTCGCCACGGTCTTCTTGGCGGCGGTCTTCGCGACGGCCTTCTTGGCCGGGGCCTTGGTGGCCGGCGCCTTCTTCGCCGCGGCCTTGACGGTGGTCTTCTTCGCGGCGGCCTTGGTGGCCGGGCGGGCGGCGGCCGTCTTGGCGGGGGTGGCCTTCTTCGCGGCGGCCTTGACGGTGGTCTTCTTCGCCGCGGTCTTCTTGGCGGCGGTCTTCTTCGCCGTCGCGCGCTTGCGGCCGCCGGTGGTGTTCACCTCGTCCTTGAGAGCCTGGCCGGGCCGGAACTTCGGCACGGTCGCGGCGGGGACGGCCACCGCCTCGCCGGTGCGCGGGTTGCGCGCGGTGCGGGCGGCGCGGCGGGTGGTCTCGAAGGTGCCGAAGCCGGTGAGCGACACCTTGTCGCCGGAGATGATCGCCCCGGTGATGCCATCCAGAACGGCGTCGACGGTGTCGCCTGCCGAGCGGCGGGAGATGTCCAGCTTCGTGGCGACTGCGTCGATCAGCTGTGCCTTGTTCACGATGCGCCCCTTGGGGGTAGGTGCGGCGCCGGTTTGCACCACACATGCGGAGGATTTCCTATCCGCACCGTAGGCCCAGCAATCGCCTTAATCAAACACCAAAGTCCTTAATCACCCTTGTGTCGCAATACGAGAGCGTCAAGGAAGGCCTCGAGACGGCGCATCGCGTCCGTTCGGTCGTGCCGGGAGGCGGCGGTGATGACAAGCAGGCGCCGATTGAGTTCCGCCCGTTCCGCGGCCGGCAAATCCATGGCCCGCAACGCGTCGTGCGCCTCTTTCAGGCGCTGGGCCAGGCGGGCGTAGCCGGACAGCTCGCGCATCTCCGCGGCGTCGAACGGCTCAGAATCCCCGTTCGCCGCCGGTGCCTGAGCCATACGGCCATTCTGCGGCACCGGCGGCGTGTCGCCGAATCGGCGACGGTACCTCGTGTCTCCGAAGTGGCGGCGGTACCTCCTGCCGCGCGTGCCCGGCGCACGCGCGAAAACCCGTCTTCAGCGAGCATGTGGCGGCTGAACCGCCGGAGACCGCCGAAGTACGTGCTCGCGGCTCGCTAAAGCATGGCAGGCGCGCTTAAGCGAGCACGTGACGGCAGAACCGCCGGAGCACGTGCTCGCTGCTCGCTAAAGCGTCGCGGACGGGCTTAAGCGAGCACGTGACGGCTGACCTGCCAGAGCACGTGCTCGCGACTCGCTAAGAGCATGGCAGGCGGGCTTAAGCGAGCACGTGACGGCTGAACCAACCGGAGCACGTGCTCACAACTCGCTAAAGCGTCGCGGGCGGCCTTAAGCGAGCACGTGACGGCAGACCGCCCGAGCACGTGCTCGCGACTTGCTAAAGCATGGCAAGCGCGCTTAGCGAGCACGTGACCGCTGACCCGCCGGAGCACGTGCTCGCGGTTCGCTAAAGCGTCGCGGGCTTGAAGGACGGGCGCGTCGTCTCGAACTCGTCGATCGTCTCGACGTTGCGCAGCGTCAAGCCGATGTCGTCCAGGCCCTCCAGCAGGCGCCAGCGGGTGTAGTCGTCGATTTCGAAGGGGGCGACCAGTTCGCCGACGCGCACCTCGCGCGCCTCGAGGTCCACGGTCACCTCGGTGGCCGGATCGGCTTCGATCGCGGTCCAGATCTGCTCGATGGTCTCCTGCGGCAGCACCACCGTGAGCAGCCCGCTCTTGAGCGAGTTGCCGCGGAAGATGTCGGCGAAGCGCGCGGAGATGACGGCCTTGAAGCCGTAGTTCTGCAGCGCCCACACCGCGTGCTCACGCGAGGAACCGGTGCCGAAGTCGGGGCCGGCCACCAGCACGGTGGCGCCCTGCCGCTCCGGCTTGTTGAGCACGAACTCCGGGTCGTTGCGCCACGCGGCGAACAGCCCGTCCTCGAAACCGGTGCGGGTGACCCGCTTGAGGTACACGGCCGGGATGATCTGGTCGGTGTCCACGTTCGAACGGCGCAGTGGTACGGCCGTCCCGGTGTGGCTGACGAACTTCTCCATGTGCGCTCAGACTCCCGCCGGTCGCGATTGACGAACTTCTCTGTGCTTGATCGGCTGCACGGGTCCTCAGACCTCCTGCAGCGCGGGCAGATCGGCGGGCCCGGCCAGGTGGCCGGTGACCGCGGTGGCGGCGGCGACCAGCGGGGACACCAGGTGGGTGCGGCCGCCCTTGCCCTGCCTGCCCTCGAAATTGCGGTTCGAGGTGGACGCCGAGCGCTCGCCCGGAGCCAGCTGGTCCGGGTTCATGCCCAGGCACATCGAGCAGCCCGCGAAGCGCCATTCGGCGCCGGCCGCCTCGAAGACCTCGTTCAGGCCCTCGGCCTCGGCCTCCAGGCGCACCCGCGCGGAGCCGGGCACGACCAGCATGCGCACGCCCTCGGCGACCTTGCGGCCCTTGAGGACCGAGGCCGCGGCGCGCAGGTCCTCGAGCCGGCCGTTGGTGCAGGAGCCCAGGAACACGGTGTCGACGGCGATCTCGCGCAGCGGGGTGCCGGCCGTCAGGCCCATGTACTCCAGCGCCCGCTCGACGTCCTGGCGCGCGTTCGGGTCGGCGTAGTCCGCGGGGTTCGGGACGACGTCGCCGAGCGGGGCGCCCTGGCCGGGGTTGGTGCCCCAGGTGACGAAGGGGGTGAGCGCGTCGGCGTCGATGGTGACCTCGGCGTCGAACTTCGCGCCCTCGTCGGTGTGCAGCGTGGACCAGTACGCCACGGCCGCGTCCCAGTCCTCGCCCTGCGGTGCGTGGGCTCGGTCCTTGAGGTAGGCGTAGGTGGTGTCGTCCGGGGCGATCAGGCCGGCGCGGGCGCCCGCCTCGATCGACATGTTGCACACGGTCATCCGGCCCTCCATGGAGAGGTTGCGGATGGCCTCGCCGCGGTACTCCAGGATGTAGCCCTGGCCGCCGCCGGTGCCGATCTTCGCGATCACGGCCAGGATGATGTCCTTCGCCGTCACGCCCGGCTTGAGCGAGCCGGTGACGTTGATGGCCATCGTCTTGAACTGCTTGAGCGGCAGCGTCTGGGTGGCGAGGACGTGCTCGACCTCGCTGGTGCCGATGCCGAAGGCGATCGCCCCGAAGGCGCCGTGGGTCGAGGTGTGCGAGTCGCCGCAGACGATCGTCATGCCCGGCTGGGTCAGGCCGAGCTGCGGGCCGATCACGTGCACGACGCCCTGGTTCGCGTCGCCGAGCGAGTGCAGCCGCACGCCGAACTCCGCGCAGTTGCGGCGCAGCGTCTCGATCTGGGTACGGGAGACCGGATCGGCGATCGGCTTGTCGATGTCGAGGGTCGGGGTGTTGTGGTCCTCGGTGGCGATGGTCAGGTCCGGGCGACGCACCGTGCGTCCGGCCAGCCGGAGGCCGTCGAAGGCCTGCGCGCTGGTGACCTCGTGGATGAACTGCATGTCGATGTAGAGCAGATCCGGCTCGCCCTCGGCGCGGCGCACGACGTGCGCCTCCCAGATCTTCTCTGCCAGCGTCAGCGGCTGCACTGGCGCTGCGTGTGCGGCTGTCATCGGGCTTCGCTCCATGTCAGTGGTGTTTTTCCGCCCCGGGTAGAAGGCGCTTTCATCGCGGTGCATCGCGGTCCGGTATGGACCAGCCTTGCACCGTCTCACTGAACGATGCACTTGTGTCTCAGGCACTGAGATGGCAATATCGCCCCATGGACACCGTATCCAGTGGCGTCGGAGTGCTCGACAAGGCAGCCGCCGTCCTCAGCGCATTGGAAGCCGGCCCGGCGACGCTCGCCGGCCTGGTTTCCGCGACCGGTCTGGCGCGCCCCACGGCGCACCGGCTCGCGGTCGCCCTGGAGCACCACCGGCTGGTCTCCAGGGACATACAGGGAAGGTTCGTACTCGGGCCGCGCCTGTCCGAACTGGCGGTGGCGGCGGGCGAGGACCGGCTGCTGGCGGCGGCCGGACCGGTGCTGGCGAACCTGCGGGACGTGTCGGGCGAGTCGGCGCAGCTGTACCGCCGGCAGGGCGAGATGCGCGTCTGTGTCGCCGCCGCCGAGCGGCTGACCGGACTTCGCGACACCGTCCCGGTGGGCGTGGCCCTGCCGATGGCGGCCGGCTCCGGCGCGCAGGTGCTGCTGGCCTGGGAGGAGCCGGACCGGCTGCACCGCGGCCTGCAGGGCGCCCGATTCACCGCGACGACGCTCGCCGGCGTGCGCCGCCGCGGCTGGGCCCAGTCCGTCGCCGAGCGGGAGATGGGCGTCGCCTCGGTCTCCGCCCCGGTGCGCGGACCGAACAACCGGGTGATCGCCGCCGTGTCCATCTCCGGCCCGGTCGAGCGGCTCACCCGCTACCCCGGGAAGATCCACGCCGAGGCCGTACTCGAGGCCGCGGGCCGTCTGTCCGAAGCGGTCCAGCGCACCGCCTGAACCCAGCGCTGTCGTCAACGTCGACGATCCCTTCTCCGCTTTGAGCCTGCAGCCGATACAGACAACGGTGTCCATCCGGTCGGCGCGGGCTCAGCGAGACTACTCATAGCCCCGCGGCAGGCACTCCTCATCCCGAGACCGGCGCTTCTCTCCCATCCGGGCCTAGGCACTCCCTCCTCGTCCCGAGCGAGACATGCGCCCCCTTCTCATCGCGAGACATGCGCCCATTTCTCATCGCGAGACATGCGCTCCCGTCTCATGGCGGAAGAGGCACTCCTCATCCCGAGACCGGCGCTTCTTTCTCATCCGGAGATAGGCACTCCTTCCGACGAGGCCTGTGCGGCCGGCTCCGGCGACGGTGACGTGGTTTCCCCGTCCGCACCGATCCCGCGTAGCAAGGCGATCGCGAGCACCGCGGCCCCCGCCATGATCACCGCGCCGACGATCGAAACTACGTTGATGGCGTGGGTGAAGGCGTCGCGCGCCACGGCCAGCAACTCCGCGCCCGCCGATGCCGGTTCACGTGCGGCGACCACGACCGCTCCGCCGAGGGTCGAGCGCGCCGGACTTGGCACCGCCTCCCCCACGCCGTGGCGATAGACCGCCGCGCCGATGCTGCCGAGCACGGCCATCCCCAGCGCTCCGCCGAGTTCGGTGACGGTCTCGTTCATCGCCGCCGCAGCTCCGGCCCGCTCGGGCGGGATCGCACCGAGCATCAGCTCATTGCCGAGCGTCATCACCGCGACCGCGCCCGCCGCGAGCAGCCCTGCGCCGGCCATCAGCACCCACAGATGCGAGTCGGCGTGCAGCAGCGTGGCCTGCACCGCGTATCCCGCGACGATCACCAGGAAGCCGCCGGCGATCACGTACGCCCGGTCGAAGGCGTTGGCCAGTGCCGAGCCGACGCCGATCGCCGCACCCACGCCGAGCGAGGGCACCAGCGACCAGAGCGCCGCCCTGAACGGGCTCATGCCGAGCACCGACTGTAGATACTGCGTCAGGAACATCGCGTTCCCGAGCGTCGCGAACATCGCGATCAGGCTGGTGGCCAGCGATCCGGAGTAGCCGCGGCTGCGGAACAGGCCCAGATCCACCATCGGGTGCGCGGCCGCGCGCTGCCTGATCAGGAACAGCACCGCCATCGCCAAGCCGAGGGCGACGGCGCCGAGCCGCGCTGCATCCACGCCGTTCTCCGCCATCTCGGAGACGCCGAAGACGATCGGCAGCACCGCGGCGAAGGAGAGCGCCGCGCCCGGCAGGTCGAAGCGGCCTGTCTTCGGCGAACGGTACTCCGGCAGCAGAAAGGGCGCGAGGGCGAGCAGCAGGATCATCACCGGCACGTTGATCAGGAAGACCGAGCCCCACCAGAAGTGCTCGAGCAGCAGGCCGCTGATCACCGGACCGAGCATCACGCCCGACATCGTGCCGCCGGTCCAGATCCCGACCGCCTTCTTGCGCTGCGCCGGGTCGTGAAACATGTTGCGGATCAGCGCGAGGGTCGAGGGCATCAGCGTCGCCCCCGCGACGCCCTGCAGCGCCCGCGCGGCGATCAACTCCCCCGCGCCGCCCGCGTACGCCGCACCGAGTGAGGCCGCGCTGAACGCGAAGGCCCCGAACAGCAGCAGCCTGCGACGCCCGATCCGATCCCCGACCGCGCCCATGGTGATGAGCAGGCCGGCGAGTACGAAGCCGTAGACGTCGTACATCCACAGCTGCTGGGTGCTGCTCGGGTGCAGCGCCCTCGTGATGAACGGCACCGCGTAGAGCAGCACCGAGGTGTCCATGGAGACGAGCAGCAGCGGGAGCAGCAGCACCCCGAGCGCGATCCATTCCCTGCGACCGGCGCGCGGAGCTGCCCCCTCCGGGCTCTCGATTACCTGATCAGTCGTCATGGAAAAAACGGTACATGCGTCTTGGACGATTGTCTAGTACATTTGTGCAAGACGGTCGTCCAAGGCCGTGTTAAGCTGTTTGACATGGGAAATCGCGAGGCCCTTCTGGAGGGCGCGAAGCGCTGCCTGCTGGAGAAGGGCTACGGCAGGACCACCGCCCGGGACATCGCCGACGCGGCCGGCGTGAGCCTGGCGGCCATCGGCTACCACTACGGCTCGAAGGAGTCGCTGCTCGAGCAGGCCTTCATGGCGGCGATGGAGGACTGGTTCGCCGATGACGAGGACGACCGGCACCAGGAGGCGCCGGCCGGCTCCCTTGAGCGGTTCCAGGCGTTCTTCGGCGAGGTGCTGGCGAGCTTCCCGGCGCAGGAGCCGCTGCTGCGCCTGAACATGGAGATGGGCCTGGAGGGCATGCACAACCCCTCACTCGCCGCGTTCATGGCGCAAGCGGTGCAGCAGGGCCGGGAGGGCCTGGCCGAGGCGGTCGGCGGCCTCGATCCGGCGCGGGACGGGGAACTGGCCCAGCAGGTCGGTTCGTTCTACAGCGTGCTGATGACCGGCCTGGTCGCCCAGTACCTGATGGATCGGGAGAGATTTCCGAGTGCGTCCGATTTGACCGCGGGCTTGCGGTTCATCGCGGAAAGGGCGCGAAAAGACTAGCCTGCCCGCCCCGAAAGGCGCCGCGACGTCCCGGAACGGCGTCCCGACCCCGTGCGCCGATTGCGCGCGACGCCCCGGCGATGGTAAGCCGGTTCGAGACAACATCCGCCCCAAGGCTGGACGGTCGCAACCTCCGTAGCCATATGATGACAGTACGTGAAATCGGCTCGTCATCCGCGGCGCGGCGGTTCCGCTCTCCCCGAAGGCACGGGTGACCTGCCGGAAGCGCCCTAGCGAAGGGGATGAAGGATGCGCCAGAGTCCCGCCGCGGCCTTCGCGGCCGCGGGCAGCGCGCGCGCCTCCCGGCCCCTGTGGGGCCCGCTGGAGCGCGTCCGGTTGCGCCCCCTCACTGGTGGCAGTCCGACGCCGTGCCGCGACGGCTCAGCGGGCGCCGCGGCGGCCTCGGCGGCGCCCTGCCGGAACCTCGCAGCGGGCCCGGCGGCTGGCGGGCTCGGCGTCACGCCAGGCCCTGCGGCGAGCCGGGCGACTGACATCCGAGACCTTGTCGCGGGCCCCGCGACCGATATCCGGAACCTCCCACTGGTCCCGGCGGCCGCCAGGCCCGGCGTCACACCACGACCTGCGGCGGGCTCAGCGGCTGACGTCAGGAACCTCCTAGTGGTCCCGGCAGCCGACAGGCCCGGCGCCACTACAGGCCCTGCACCGCACCCGGCGACTCACCTCCGGGAACCTGCAGCGGGCCCGGCGGCTGACATCCGGAACCTCCCAGCGGCCCGGGCGGCTTACGGGCGCGGCGCCAGTGCAACCCCTCCACCGAATCCGGCGACTGACCTCCGGGAACCTGCAGCGGGCTCAGCGGCAGACGTCCGGAAACTCCTAGCGGGCCCGGCGGCTGGCGGGCTCGGCGTCACGCCAGGCCGTGCGGCGAACCGGGTGGCTGACGGCGGGGACGCTGCATCAAGGCCGACGGCTGGCGGGCTCGGCGTCACTACCTGCGCAGGCCCCGCGGGTGGCGGCCTTGGCGTCACCGCAGGCGCTGCTGCGGCGGGGCCGGGCCTCGGGGCGGCGGCG
>NZ_JAGSOH010000125.1 GCF_018139625.1 Actinospica acidithermotolerans
CTGCAGTCTCGTGGGCTCGGAGATGTGTATAAGAGTCAGTCTTCGGTGTGGAGATCATCCTGCGGGCGTTCTCGGTCGAGGCGATGTTCCCGGTGATGCTCTCGGCGATGCTGGCCGACGCGGTGGCCGAGCCGATCCTCGGCTCGGGACGTTTCCTGTCCGGTTTCCCGGCCGGGGTCTCGCTGCATCATCCGGCGAACTACCTGCTGATCGCGGTGCTCGCGGTGATCGCGGCGTTCGTGGGCCTCGGTTTCAAGTCCGTGCTCTACCGGCTCGAGGACCTCGGGGACGCGTGGTGGGGCAACCGTCCGGAGTGGGCGCGCCCGGCGGTCGGAGGCGTGCTGCTCGGGGTGATCCTGCTGGCGGTGCCGCAGTTGTACGGGGTCGGGTATCCGGTGATGTACAAGGCGATCGCCGGCGGGTACGCGCTGTGGTTCCTGGTCCTGCTGGTGTTCGGGAAGATGCTGGCCACCAGCGTGAGCCTGAGTATCGGCGGCTCGGGCGGGGTGTTCGCGCCCTCGCTGTTTTTGGGGGTGATGGCCGGCACCGCGTACGGGGTGATCGTGGACCGTGTGTTCGGCGCGGCGGCCGGTCCTCCGGCGCTGTACGCGGCGGTGGCGATGGGGGCGGTGTTCACCGCCGCGGCCCGCGCGCCGCTGACCTCCCTCGCCAGCGTGGTGGAGATGACGGGGGATTTCACCCTCACGCTGCCGGTGATGCTGGCGGTGGCGGTCGCCACGACGATCTCGCGCGGGGTGTCCTATGGCACGATCTACACCACGAAGCTGCTGCGGCGTGGCACGGATCTGGACAGGTCCACGCCGTGGCGGGCGTTGCAGGATGTGAAGGTCGCGGACGCGATGCGCCGGCTGCCGGTGCCGTTGTCCGTCGCCGGCGACGGGCATCTGGAGGCGGGTGCCGCGCGGGTGGCGGCCATGCTGCCCGGCCCGGTCACGCACGAGCGCACCCCGCAGGCGTTGTACGCGAGCGAGTCGCTGAGCCAGGCGCTTCGCCAGCTCGTGCTCTACGGCCGTGACGGGCTGCCGGTGCTCTCGGCGGACGGCACGCTCGTCGAGGGCTGGGTCACCAACGCCTCCGCGATGCACGCGATAGCCCGCGACCTCGGCGCCGTGGGGATCGAGAGCACCCGCGCCGAACTCGAGGCCGACCTGGCCGCGGCCCACCAGGCCACCGGAGAGGAGGCCTCGCCCAACCCGCTCACCGGCTACCGCGTGATCGAAGTCGTCGTCGAGGATCGCGAGTACGCCGTCGGCAGGAGGCTCGGCGCGGTCGAGTGGCCATCCGGGCACACGCCGGTATCCGTGCTGCGCCACCGCGTGCTGCACGAGGCCGACCCCGCACTGCGTCTGGCGGCCGGCGACCGCGTCAACCTCCTGGTGCACGTAGGCAGCGACCAGGACCGCGACCGGGAGAACGTCGCCGCGGACAGCGCTCGAACCGGCTGATCACATCGGGGTCGTGGTCGACTTCGCGGGTGCTCGCCGCGACCGGTTCGGATTACCGCGGCGCACGCTGTGGCCGCGCACGCCATGATCACGATGGCGGCCAGGAACGCGAATCGGGTGAAAGTGGCGAATACCTTGTCGGGTACTCCGAGGAGGACACCGAGAGCTGCGGCACGCGCTCGGCCGCCGACTCGGGACGGGCCGTCCGCCGCGGCCAGGCGAGCAGCCAGAGGCTGACCACGCCGACCAGCGCGGCCGGGAGCACGGCGGTGACCGGGGTGACGTATCCGGCGAGCGCGGACGCGATCAACGCGGCGACGAACATCGCGTACCCGCCGATGATCACCGATCCGGACAGCCGGGTCAGCCCCCTGTCGCGGTAGGCGAAGGCCAGGGCGACGACGGTCAGCCCGGCGTACCACGCGGCGACCAGGATTCCCTGCCCGGTCCGCGGGCCGAGCCCGGTGATCGCCGCCGGCAGCAGCAGCCCGACCGCGATGTTCAGCGCGTTGCTGTTGAGAGCGGTGGAGAGCACTGCCGCGCCGCGGCCGCGCGATGCGAGGTAGACCGCGGCCACAGCGTTCGGCAGGCTGGTGACGATCGCGAGGACGAGGCCGCCGGTGATGATGTCGGCCACGCCGAACCGGGTGCCGAGCGTGGTGCCCGCGCTCTCCATCAGGGTGCTGGCCGCGACGACCGCGATCAGCATCGCCGCGGCCACCACCGCGTCGCGCGGGGTGCCGCGCGGAGCGGCGACCGCGTCTTCCACCTCGACCTCCTCCTCGTGCACGGCCGCCGTCAACCAGCGCGTCCACTCGGTCGGAAGCGGCAGCCGGGCCAACCGCTCCGGCCCGGACCCCAGGACGAACAGGTACGGGCCGAGCACGAAGGCGACGAGTACGAGGCCGGCGACCGCGGAGCAGGCGCCGAGCACGGTGAGCACGCACACCAGCGCCACCCAGAGCGCGACTGTGCCGGAAAGCCACACGACCCTGCGGTGCAGGCCGATCCGCCCGGCGACGAGGGCGCCGAGGCCCAGGAGCGCGGCGAGATTGAAGACGTTGGAGCCGACGACGACGCCGGCGCCGACCGAGGCCTGACCGTGGGCGAGCGCGGTGACCGCCGAGGTGATCTCCGGTGCGTCGGCCGCGAGCGCCGCGACCATGCCGAGCAGCGCCTCGGACATCCCGGCGCGCTCGCCGAGGCGTTCGAGCCGGGAGACCAGGATCCAGCTGCTGCCCAGGCTCAGGCCGGTGCCGAGCAGGAACAGCACGATCCATACGCCGGTCGGCACGGCGGACCGCCTGCCTCTCACCGCGAAAGGGTGGATGGAATCCGCGAACCGGTGCGGACCGCGGTTGCTCTCTGCAATCTTAGCGAGGGGTGCCGCCGGCGAAGGTGGCTCTCGCCGGGAGATCACACGATCTTGCTCAAGATTCCGTAGGCGAGGGCGAGGATGACGACGACGCGGCACGCCTCGACGCTGCGCGGCGCGAACGCCCGCCGTTCCGTCCCCTCGACGGGCGCGCCACTCAGCCGGGACAGGACCGAGGCGGTGTAGAAGGCCAAGGCAGCGACGCACACGAGGCCGATCGCCGGGTAGGTGATCGTGGTGTCGACGTACATGCCGGGCATCGGCGCCATCGTGTACTCGCCCGCGGTCGAGCCGTGCAGCGTGGACGGGGCTACGCCGGCCAGGAACATGTAGACCAGCACAAGGCTTCCACAGGCGTGTGCGAGGAGCCGGTTCCGGCGTGGAACCTGTGCGCGCGCGATCACGGCACGCACGGCGAAGTAACCGGCAGCGACAGTGAAGATCACGCTCCACGCCGCACGCGGCAGGGTGTGCGCCCAGTTGGAGATCAGGCCTGCGCCGGCCACGCCCGCGGCCAGCAGCAGCGTGTCGGTCTCGAAGTCGGTGCGCAGGTCGAGGGTGGGCGCGGCGAGCAGCCGCCAGCCCGCGTACCCGGCGACGAAGATCAACAGAACGCTGATGATGGCGGGGAGGAACGCGGGGGCGTTCACGCGGCGGCTCCTTCCAGCGGAGCGTCGGGGGAGGTCGGGGCGGGCCAGAAGCACGCGGCGAGCAAGGCGAGCAAGGGACCTGAATTGGGGTCCGTGGCCATGCCCATGAACGGCATCCCGAAAGCCTGTCCGCAGACCCAGTACACGGCGGCGACGACGGCCGCCGCAACGAGTCCGGCGCGCACCGGCGTCGGGCGCGGCGCCCAGACACAGGCGCCGATCAGAGCGAGGACGAGCGCCATGGTGATCGCGATGCCCGTTTCGTGGCCCAGGGTGAGCTTGGAGAGGTGAACCTGCAGCGTGGTGTACCAGTGCGGCTCACCTGTGGTCATCATGCCGCCGGTCATCGCGACGGCGAAAGCGCTCGCCGCGCGGTTCACCGGAAGCAGCGTCAGGAAGGCCAACCCCAGCCACAGCGCACTCCATACGATCCGCGACCGGAAGGCCCCGAGCCGTCCGGCCCCGGGAAACGCGGTCGTGGCGCTACCCGGCCACAGCAGGAGCGCGGCAAGCATGTAGAGCAGCGCCGAGCCGGGCGCGCCGGTCAGCGGATTCGCGGCGCCGGTGAACAGCCCGCCCAGGCCCTCGCCGAGCAGCCACACCGATCCGGCCCACACCATCGAGCAGGCCAGCGCGGCGCGCCGGGTCGGCCGGCACGCGATGCCCGCGCCCAAAGCCAGTTGGATCAGCGCGAAGAGCGTGTTCGCCGCGATCGCGTGGTTCTCGATCAGCCCGGCGGCCCAGGCGACCGGGTGCGCGACCCATCCGGGGTTGTTCTGAGCGGCGGGGGCGATCGTCTTGATCGCGAAGTCCTTGGTGAACATGAAAGGCTGCAGCTGCAGCAGCCCGTCGAGCAGCCACAGCCCGGCCAGGGCGACCAGGAGCCGCTCGGCCTGCGGGCTTCGCGCCGGCTCGGAGCGCGTCGCGGAATCTGCGCGCGGGCCGCGGCCTGCGCGCACGGATGCGGTATCGATGGCGATGTCCTTCGTCACGGGGCGGGTCGGCGGTATCCGGTCAATGTTCGAGCGCGTCGTCGACGTACGTGCGAACGTCGATGACACGGTCGGCCCGGGTGCGGGTCAGCAGGCGCCGCAGCGGCGGCGACGGGTCGGCCAGGCGCAGCCGGGCGTCGCGGGTGCGAGCGATGCGGGCGAGCACGATCAGCGCGTGCAAGCCGCTGGAGTCGACGAACTCCAGACCGCTGGCATCGAGCACGACAGTCGCGTCCGCCTGCACGTACCTGGTGGCTTCGGCGAGCACGATCGCGGCGCCGTCGGCGTCCAGCTCGCCGCGCAGTTCGATCAGGTGGACGCCGACGGCCGGTTCACCGGCGGTCAGCGACAGGCGCGCGCGGGGTATCCCCGCCCAGCGCGAGCCCAGCGCTCCCGGCCTACCCGCCCTGCCGGGCTGGGTGTCACCCGCCGGCAGCGGTCGGAATGCGACGAAGGGAAGTTCCGCCGTCAGCCTCTCCCTCGCCGTCGAGCTGGAGTCGTAGCGCCAGCCGATCAGCCGGGAGAGCACCGTGCGTACGATCGGGGCGAGCACGCGGTTTCGCCGCTCGTAGTCGGCCAATACGGCTGCTGCCTCCTCGGGCTCGAGCACGCGGTGCGCGGGCTCGAACGTGCCGCGCCCGATCTGCACACGCAAAGCCGGCGCGGCCTGGATGTTGCGGAACCAGTCGCTGCCTCTTCCGAGGCCGGAGACCACCACGTACTCGCCGGTTTCCGGAAGGCGCCCGACAACCTCCAGTACGGTGCGGTACTCCCGGCCCGAGACCCTGCCGCGATGGGTCAGGCGCAGGAACCGGTGTCCGAGCAGCCACCCAGCCCGCGCGTCGTACAGGCGCGAGGGCGCCTTGAGCACGGCGCGCGTCACCGGGCCGATCGCGCGCGTCATGAGGCGAGCGCCTGCCAAATCGAACGCCCCGGCGCCGGCGTCGACCACAACGAGGTCCGTTCCCTCATCACCGTCTCGATCCTCTGCGGACGTGTACCGGTAGCCGTTCCATCGGCTGGAACCCATTGCACATCGCAGTTAGGGGACGTCGGCGACGCTCGGAAGAATTGCCGCGGCGCGGTAGCTCCCGGCGGGCCCATGTCCCACCGAACCCGGCCTCAGCAGTTCGTTCTATGCGCCACCCGGAAGCCATCGCATACTCCTGCGAATGGCCTCCGGCCGCCACATCCTCATTGCACTATGCAATGCTACCGAGGACGACCATACCCCGATTCGCCCCGTCAAGGAAAGACGGGGCTGGACCGGAGAGGATCGGTTATCGGCGCCGGGGTGGTCCGTCAGCCCAGGGCGACGGCCGTCCACGACACGGGAGGCAGTTCCAGGGTGAGCAGGCCGTCGGCAAGCTTCGCGGTCGTGTTCGCGGACGGGGTCACCCTGTGCTGATCGGCGAGCGTGTTCTTCGCGTAGACGTCGGAATCGGCGAGCGTCAGCGCCTCGGTGATCACCGACGAGCCGAGACCGCGCACATCGACGGTAACCTGCGCGGCTTCCGTCAGGTGGCGGTTGACGAGGAAGACCGCGGCCCGGTCGTCGTCGGAGGTCGCGACGGCGTCGACGAGGGGAACCTCCCCGTGGCGCGCCGTCGTATAGGTCGACGTCTCGATCACGGGCCGGATCACCTCACCGGAGGCGAGCCTGCTCGTGATCGAGAACGGGTAAAAGGTCGTCTGCCGCCAGGCCGGACCACCGGGCTCGGTCATGATCGGCGCGATCACGTTCACGAGCTGAGCGAGCGACGCCGCGGCGACACGGTCGCTGCGCTTGAGTAGCGTCATCAGCAGGCTGCCGACGACCACCGCGTCCGCCACTGTGTATACGTCCTCGAGTTGGCGGGGCGCGTGACGCCACTCATCGTTGACCGCGCCGGATTCCTCGTGCTCCTTGACGTACCAGACGTTCCATTCGTCGAACGAGATGTTGATCTTCTTGCTCGAGCGCTTCTTGTACCCGACGTGGTCGGCGGTCGCGGCGACGGCGTCGATGAAGAAGGCCATGTCGATCGGCGAGGCGAGAAAGGAGGCGAGGTCGCCGTCGAGCTCCTGGTAGTACGCGTGGCACGAGACGTAGTCCACGTGCTCGTAGCAGTGCTCGAGCACCGTGCGTTCCCAGTCGCCGAAGGTCGGCATGCCGGAGCCGGACGAGCCGCAGACGACCAGTTCGAGATCCTTGTCGGCCGCCTTCATCGCCGCGGCGGTGCGCGCGGCGATCTTGCCGTAGTCGTCCGCCGCCATGAAGCCGGTCTGCCACGGGCCGTCCATCTCGTTGCCCAGGCACCACATGCGGACGTTGTGCGGGTCCGGCGTTCCGTTGGCGATGCGCAGGTCCGACAGGGCCGTGCCGGACGGATGGTTGGCGTACTCGAGCAGGTCGAGGGCCGGCAGGATGCCCCGAGTGGCGACGTTGACCGCGAGCATGAGCTCGGAATCGGTGAGCTTGAGCCACCTGGCGAACTCGTCCAGGCCGATCTGGTTCGACTCCAGTGAGTGCCACGAGAGGTCGCGGCGCACCGGGCGCGTCTCCCGCGGGCCGACCGAGTCCTCCCAGCGGAAGCCGGAGACGAAGTTGCCGCCCGGGTAGCGCACGGTCGTGCTGCCGAGCTCCCGCACGAGTTCGACCACGTCCATGCGGAAGCCCTCGTCGCTCGCGCTGGGATGCGAAGGCTCGTAGATCCCGGTGTACACGCCCCGGCCGAGGTGCTCCACGAACGAGCCGAAGATGCGGCGGCGGACCGGAGCGACGGCGTCCTTCTTGTCGAGCGCGATGTAAGCGCTTGGCATTGCGGTGTTTCCCTTTCGCTGTCAGCCCTTCACGGCGCCGGTGAGGCCGCCGACGATCCGCTTCTGGAAGATGGAGAAGAAGACCAGCGCGGGCAGCATCGCGAGCGAGGTGAAGGCGAGTACCTTCGCGGTGTCCTGGGAGTACTCGGAGGAGAACATCTGGACGCCGAGCGGCAGCGTGTAGTTCGCTTGCGAGTTGAGGATGTACAGGGGCAGCACGTAGTTGTTCCAGCTGGCGATGAAGGCGAGGATGCCGACCGTCACGACGCCGGGCAGCGACAGCGGGATCACCATGCGGAAGAAGAATCCGAGCCGGCTGGTGCCGTCGATCGCGGCGGCCTCCTCGATCTCCTTGGGGATGGCCCTGAGGAACGGCACCAGGATGATGACGGTCGTCGGCAGCCCGAAGGCGATCTGAGGAATGATCACCCCGCCCAGGCTGTCCACCAAACCGAGGTCCTTGATGACGATGTACAGCGGCGTGATCGCGATGACCAGCGGGAACATCAGCCCGGCGGCGAACAGGGAGTACATCGCGCCCTTGAGCTTGAAGTCGTAGCGCGCGAGCACGAAGCTCACCATCACGCCGAGCACGACGATGCCGAGAGTGCTTGCCACCGCGACGACCGCGGAGTTGGCCAGTTCGCCCCAGAACGTCACCGAGGTCAGAACGCCCGTGTAGTTCGCGACGACCCAGGGATGCGGCAGGCCCGCCGGGCTCGCGGTGATCTGCGCGTTGGTGCGGAATCCGCCGATCACGATGTAGAGCACCGGAGCGATGGACACCGCGATGAACAGCAGCGCGACGAAGTAGGTGAACGGATTCCCCTTTCGCCGCCCGGCCCGCGAATCCCCGCGGCCCGGAGGCCTCCCGCGCTTCCCGGCCGAGGACCACGGTTCTGCGGTCGTCGCGGTCATCAGACGGCTCCTTCGGTGACGGCGCCCCGCAGATCGCGGCGCAGGACGAAGCGCTGGTAGATCAGCGCGACGATCAGCGAGATCAGGAACATCACGACGGCGACGGCGCTGCCGTATCCGTAGTTGCCCGCGTCCCGGCCCTGGGCGACCATGTAGATCGCCATGGTCGAGGTGCCCGCGGTGCCCGCGACGTACTGGCCCCAGACGATGTAGACGAGGTCGAACAGCTGGAGCGAGCCGATGATCGACAGGAATCCCCAGATCCGGATCGTCGGCGCCAGCAGCGGCAGGGTGATGCGCCGCTGCATCTGCCAGTACGAGGCTCCGTCGATCTGGGCGGCCTCGTAGATCTCCTCGGGGATCGACTGCAGGCCGGCGAGCATCAGGATCACGGCGAAGCCGATGTACTTCCACGAGATGATGGCCATCAGAGTCCAGATGGCCAGCTTGGGGTCGGCGAGCCAGTCCTGCTGCAGCGAGCCGAGCCCGATGTGCGCCAGCAGATCGTTGAGCGCGCCGCCGGCCTGGAGCATCAGGCTCCATCCGGTGCCGACGATGACCTCGGAGATGACGTACGGCACGAAGATGAGCACCCGGATGATCGAGCGGCCGCGGATCTTCTGGTTGAGCAGCAGGGCGATGATGATCGCCAAGGGGCCCTGGATGACCAGCGAGAGCCCGGCGATGAGGAAGTTGTGCCACAGGACCTGCTGGAACGCCGGGTCGGTGAAGATCAGCCGGTAGTTGTTCAGGCCTACCCAGTCGGTGGCCGGGCCGTAGCCCTGCCAGCGGAAGAAGCCGTAGTACGCGGCGAGCGCGACCGGGAAGATCACGAAGGCCACGAACATGAAGATCGCCGGTCCGGACAGCAGCGCGATCTCGAATCGCATCCTGGCACGGCCGCGGCGGCGCCCGGCCGCTCGCGGCGGAGCCGGGGGCACGGCCGTGGCCGTGCCCCCGACTCGGCTCGTGCCCTGTGACTGGCGCCCGGGGGCGGTGTCAGTACCCAGGGTGTCGCTCATCGTGTGCTTACTCAGCCCTTCGCGGCGGCGGCGATCGTCTGCGAGACGATGTCGGCGGCCGAACCGGTGCCGGCCATCAGGTTCACCACGGAGGTGTTCATCGCGTTGCCGACGTTCTGGCCGAACTGGGTGTCGAGGTACTGCATCGAGTAGGCGGCCTTGTTGAAGGCCTGCAGCGCGGAGATGTTGTACGTCGCCGTGACGACCCCCTGCGCCTGCTGGTTCACCGGGATCGCCTGCAGCGCCTTGGCGTAGGCCTTCTGCTGATCCGTGGTGAGCAGGAACTCGAGGAAGCCGAAGGCCTCCTTCGGCGCGTTCTTCGAGAGCGAGTACGCGTCGTTGCCGCCCATCAGCGCGCTCGGGTCACCCTGGCCGCCGGAGACCGCGGGGAAGGGGAACCAGCCCAGGTCGGGCAGCGGCTGCTGGTTCGGGGTCAGGCTGGCGATCACTCCGGGGTCCCAGCTGCCCATCAGCTCCATGGCCGCCTTGTGGTTCGCGAGCATGCCCGCCGAGGATCCGGCGCCCTGCTGCGACGAGGTGGTCAGGAACCCCTTCTCGAAGGGGTTCACCTTGATGAACGCGGCCAGGTCGTTCGCCGCCTTGGTCCAGCACGGGTCGGTGAACGTGAGCGACTTGGCGGCGGCCGCCATGGTGCTCTGGCTGCACTCGCGCAGCGCGAAGTTGTAGTACCAGTGCGCGGCCGGCCAGGCGTCCTTGGCGCCGACCGCGATCGGCGCGACGTTGATCGCCTTCAGCTTCGCGACATCGCTCTCCAGGTCGGCGATCGTCGTCGGCGTCGAGGTGATCCCGGCCTGCTGGAACAGGGTCTTGCTGTAGTAGATCCCCTCGGGCTGGGTGTCCACCGGCATCGCGTACACCTGCCCGCCGACGGTCACGCTGGCCAGGGCCGCCGAGCCGACGTTCGCCTGATCCGCGCTGGTGAGGGTCAGCGGCTGGAGCTCGCCCGCGTTGATCATGGCCTGCATCTTGCCGCCGCCGCGCTGCAGGAAGATGTCCGGCGCGGAGTTGGAGTTGAGCGCCGTCTGCAGCTTGCCGTCGAGGTCCTCGTTCTGGATGGTCTGGACCTTGACCGTGACGTTCGGATGCAGCGCGTGGTACGCCTTGGCGGCGTCCAGGAAGTACTGCTGGCCAGGTCCGGTGGTCGAGACCTGCCAGAGGGTCACGGTGACCTGGCCGTCGGCCGAACTGCCGCCGCCGCTGCTGCCGCCTGCACAGCCGCCGACCGCGAGCGCCAGGCCCAAGCCGAGCGCGGCAGCCGTCGCGCCGCGAGTTTTCCTAATCATCCCGGAACTTCCCCGATCCGTCGTCGTCGTCGCATCTGGACCCCGGAGGGCACCGGGGGCTGGCGATGAGTTTGCGCGTGCGATTCTCGGTTGTCAATCGTTGTCGATAACGTTTTCTAACGCTAAGGTGGCGGCGTGCAGCAGCCCAGAACCCGAGTCACCATCCGCGATGTCGCCGAGCACGCCGGCGTTTCCGTCGCCACCGTGTCCAAGGTCATCAACCAGCGCTACGGCGTGGCCGCGGACACCATGGCCCGCGTGCAGGCTGTCATCAGCGAGCTCGGCTACGAGGCGAGCCTGGTCGCGCAAAGCCTGCGCAACCACCGTACCAACGTGATCGGGATCCTCGTGGCCGACCTCGAGCCGTTCAGCACCGAGCTGCTCAAGGGCGCCGCGGATGCGATCCGAGGCAGCGGATTCGAGCTGGTCGTCTACAGTGCGGGCGGCAGAACGGGCGACGTGGTGGGCTGGGAGCGCCGGTACCTCTCGCGGCTCAGCGGCACCCTGGTGGACGGCGCGGTGCTGGTGACGCCGACGGTCGTGGACGTGCAGTACGGCGCGCCCGTCGTCGCGGTCGATCCGCACACCGGATCCTCCAGCTTCCCGACGGTCGACGCGGACAGCCTGCGCGGCGCCCGGCTGGCCACCCAGCACCTGCTGAGCCTCGGCCACCGGCGGATCGCGTTGCTGGCCGGTCGTGCGGACCTGCAGTCCGCGAGGCTGCGCGAGCAGGGCTATCGTGAGGCGCTCGCGGCGGCCGGCGTACCCTTCGACGACTCGCTCGTCCGGGTCGGCGGATACGATGCCGAGCTCTCGATGCTCGCGGCGCACGAACTGCTGACCGCCCCGCGGCGCCCGACGGCGGTGTTCGCCGCCAACGATGTCACGGCCATCGCGACCATAGACGTCGCGCTGGCCCTCGGGCTGCGCGTCCCCGGGGATCTGTCGGTCGTCGGATTCGACAACATCCCCGAGTCGGCGCTGTGCACTCCGCCGCTGACCACCGTCAACCAGCCCATCAGGACGATGGGCGAGCGCGCGGTGGAGATGCTGATCCAGCTGATCCGCGAACAGCCGGTCGAGCGCACGCACCTCACCTTGGCCACCGAGCTGGTCGTGCGCGGTTCGGCCGCCCCGCCGCCGGCAGCCCCCTGACCTCAGCAGCCCGACGCCGGGCGCGGCGGCGCGTGACCGGGCCGCGGTGCCCGGCCGCACCGCCGCGCCCGCGACCCGCTTCACCCCGATCGATCAGCGGCGCGGCAGCGCACCGCTCACGGGCGCCCGGCCCTTTCGGGCGCCCGGCTCCACCCATGGACGGGAAGCAGCGCCTCCCGATTAAGGACGGCCACACATGGCTATCGAGAACACCACCCTCGCGGAGATATGGCGTGACCCGGCCGCCGCTCCCGCCGACCGCGTCCTGGATCTCATATCGCGCATGTCGGCGCGCCAGAAGGTGGCGCAGCTCTACGGCGCCTGGGTGGGCGCCGACGCCACCTCGGGTCAGGTCGCGCCGTTCCAGCATTCCTCGGACCTGCCGGCCGCGGACTGGTCGGATCTGCTGCGCGACGGCGTCGGCCAGCTCACCCGGCCCTTCGGCACCGCGCCGGTGGACCCGGTCGCCGGCGCGCGAGCGGTGGCCAACAGCCAGCGGCAGCTGACGGCGGCGGGCGTGGGGATTCCGGCGCTTGTGCACGAGGAGTGCCTGACCGGCCTCGGGGCCTGGCAGGCCACGGTCTTCCCGTCGCCGCTGTGCTGGGGGGCGAGCTTCGATCCGGAACTGGTGCGCCAGGTCGGTGAGCGGATCGGCACGACGCTGCGGCGCCTCGGCGTCCACCAAGGGCTGGCGCCGGTGCTGGATGTCGCGCGCGATCTGCGCTGGGGCCGGGTGGAGGAGACCATCGCGGAGGACCCGTACCTCGTGGGCACCCTCGGCGCGGCGTACGTCCGAGGCCTCGAGTCCACGGGCGTCATCGCGACCCTCAAGCACTTCGCCGGCTACAGCGCCTCGCGCGCGGGCCGCAACCTCGCCCCCGTGTCGATCGGCCCGCGGGAGCTGGCAGACGTGATCCTGCCTCCGTTCGAGATGGCACTGCACGCCGGTCCCCGTTCGGTGATGAACTCGTACGCGGACAACGACGGGCTGCCGGTGGCGGCCGACGCGGCGCTGCTGACCGATCTGCTGCGCGGCACCTACGGGTTCACCGGGACGGTGGTCTCGGACTACTTCTCGGTGGTCTTCCTGCACCGGCTGCACCGCACGGCGGGCACCAAGGGCCAGGCCGCCGTGCAGGCACTGGCCGCCGGCATCGACGTCGAACTGCCGACGCCCGACTGCTTCGCCGCGCCGCTGCTCGCGGCGCTGGAATCGGGCGAGGCGGATATGGCGCTGGTGGACCGGGCACTGGAGCGCGTGCTGCTGCAGAAGTGCGAGCTCGGACTGCTCGATCCCGACTGGTCGCCCGAGCCCCCGATCCTCTCCGAGACCGACCAGCGGCTCGA
The DNA here is from genome assembly GCF_018139625.1 of Actinospica acidithermotolerans. GTDB lineage: Bacteria > Actinomycetota > Actinomycetes > Streptomycetales > Catenulisporaceae > Actinospica > Actinospica acidithermotolerans. Next base: position 13,032 of record NZ_JAGSOH010000125.1, read on the forward strand.
CGACGACGAGTCCCGGGCGCTCGCCGGGCGGCTCGCGCGTCGCGCGATCGTGCTGCTGCGCAACGAGGACGACACGCTCCCCTTGGCCGCGGGCAAGCGTCTGGCGGTCGTCGGCCCCCGCGCGGATGTCGCGGACGCCGCCTTCGGCTGCTATTCGTTCCCCCGGCACATCGGCGTGCACCATCCCGACGTCGCGCTCGGCGTCGAAGCGCGCTCGGTCCTCGAAGCGCTGCGGGCCGATCCGGCCGGCTACCGGATCACCTACGCGCAGGGCTGCCCGGTTCCGGACACCGAAGCCTCCGTGCGGCTGCGGGCCGAGCGCGCGGCGGCCGAGGGCGCGGCGCCGGACGGTGCCGTGGACGCCGAGGCGCTGCGGGAATCGGGCGATCGGCTGATCGCCGAGGCCGTCGAGGCGGCGCGCGAAGCAGAGGTCTGCGTCGCGGTGCTCGGCGACGTGTCGGGGCTGTTCGGCAACGGCACCTCGGGCGAAGGCTGCGACAGCTCCGACCTTCGGCTGCCCGGCCGGCAGGGTGAACTGCTCGAGGCGCTGCTCGGCACCGGGACGCCGGTGGTCCTCGTGCTGCTGGTGGGGCGCCCCTACGAGCTGTCCAGGTACGCCGACCGGCTCGCGGCCGTCGTCTGCGGGTTCCTGCCGGGCGAGGAGGGCGCGAACGCGCTGGCGGACGTACTGTCCGGCCGGGTCGATCCGGCCGGCCGCCTGCCGGTGGGCTTCCCCGCGGAGGGCGCGAATCAGCCCTCGACGTACCTCTCGGCGACGCTGGGCCTTCGCAGCGACGTGAGCACGGTCGACCCGACACCGCTCTACCCCTTCGGGCACGGCCTGTCCTACAACCCGGCGGTGTGGACGCACACCGAGCTGCCGGCCGGCGGGACATGGCCGACGGACGGCACGCTGCGGCTCGCGGTCACGCTGCGCAACGACGGTGCCTCCGCCACCAGCGAGGTGGTCCAGGTCTACCTGCACGACCCGCAGGCCGAGGTGGCGCGGCCCGTGCAGCAGTTGATCGCCGCACCTCGGGTCGATCTGGAGCCGGGGACGACGCGCACGGTGCTCGTGGACCTGCCGGCCGACCTCACCTCTTATTCGGGCCGCGCCGGCCGGCGGATCGTCGAGCCGGGCGAGGTGGAGCTGTGGGTCGGAGCCTCCAGCCGGGACATCCGCGCGCGGCTCGCCGCGTGCCTGACCGGTCCGCGCCGCGAAGTCGGCTTCGACCGCGCGTTCCAGCCCACGGTGGAGATCGAGGGCTGAGGTGCGCCATCACCGACGAGTCGGTCGCCGGTGCAGTCCGGGGTCTCGGATGATGACGCCGTAGCAGGATCCTGCTCCATGGCCGAGGGTGCTATTGCGCGCCCTCGGCCATGGCGCGTCGCAGGGCGGGCAGGAGGGCGTCCAGGTCCTGCCCCGATCGAAACGCGATCACCGTGGTCCCGTCGCCGGGCCCGGACCGCGGCTGTGCGGCCGGGAACATGGTCAGCACCTCGCTCATCGCCGCCTCGATCTCGGCGACGGGATCGCCGGTCTCGTCGCGCAGCCAGCGGCGCAGCACGTGGTTGTGCGCCGCGACCACGGCGGCGGCCATGAGTTCAGCCCGCAGCGAGGCGGCCTGGGTCGGATCGCCCATCCATTCGGCGATGAACTCGCGGAACAGCCGCTGGTAGCGCGCGACGCTGGCGATCTCCCGATCGCGCAGGAGCGGCACCTTGCTCGTCAGGGCGTAGCGCTGGCGCGCGAGGCTTCCCTCCTCGATGTAGTGCATGAGCACCAGGCGCACGGCGTCGGAGACCGCGACGAGCGCGGTGCTGTGGCTGGAGGTCGCGAGCCGGTCCCGGATCTGGTCGAGCAGACGGTCGTGGTCGGGGAAGATGACCGCCTCCTTCGAGCCGTAGTGCCGGAAGAACGTGGTGCGTCCCACACCCGCGCGCTCGGCGATCTCGTCGACGGTCGTCTGCTCGTATCCGTGCTCGTCGAACAGGGCGAAGGCGGCCTCCGTGAGCCGGGTCCGCGCATCTGGCTTGCTCATGACGCCACATCCTTCCCTGTTCCGGGGCGCCGGCGGTACTTGCCGCACGCCGTGGTACTGAGTACCGTTAATTATAGACTCAGTACCAAGGGAGGTCCCGTGGATGCCACGGCACGGAGCGAGTCGGGTCTGCCGATCCGGCCGCTCTACGAGGATTCCGCGCTGGCGGGATTCGATCCGGGCGCCCGGCTCGGCGCGCCGGGGCGGTACCCGTTCACCCGCGGCGTGTACCCGTCGATGTACACCGGCCGGCCCTGGACCATGCGCCAGTACGCCGGGTTCGGCACGGCCAAGGAGTCGAACGAGCGCTACCACGAGCTGGTCGGCGCGGGCACCGGCGGGCTGAGCGTGGCATTCGACCTGCCGACGCAGATGGGCTACGACTCGGACGAGCCGGTAGCCCGCGGCGAGGTCGGCAAGGTCGGCGTGGCGATCGACTCGATCGAGGACATGCGGACGCTGTTCCACGGCCTGCCGCTGGGCGAGGTCTCCACGTCGATGACGATCAACGCCCCGGCCTCGACGCTGCTGCTGCTCTACCAGCTCGTCGCGGGGGAGCAGGGCGTGACCGGCGACCGGCTGACCGGCACGATCCAGAACGACGTGCTCAAGGAGTACATCGCCCGCGGCACGTACATCTTCCCGCCGAAGCAGTCGCTGCGGCTGATCAGCGACATCTTCGCGTACTGCCATCGCGAGCTGCCGCGCTGGAACACGATCTCGATCTCCGGGTACCACATGGCCGAGGCCGGTGCGACGCCCGCGCAGGAGATCGCGTTCACGCTTGCGAACGCGAAGGAATACGTGCGCACCGCGCAGGCCGCGGGCCTCGACGTGGACGACTTCGCGCCGCGGCTGTCGTTCTTCTTCGTCGCGCGCACCACGCTGCTTGAGGAGATCGCGAAGTTCCGGGCCGCGCGCCGCATCTGGGCGCGGATCATGCGGGACGAGTTCAAGGCGAAGAACCCGAAGTCGCAGATGCTTCGCTTCCACACGCAGACCGCCGGTGTGCAGTTGACGGCCCAGCAGCCGGAGGTGAACCTGGTCCGGGTCGCGCTGCAGGGCCTGGGCGCGGTGCTCGGCGGTACGCAGTCGCTGCACACGAACTCGTTCGACGAGGCGATCGCGCTGCCCACACAGAAGGCGGCCCGGCTCGCCCTGCGCACGCAGCAGGTCATCGCCTACGAGACGGACGTGACCAAGACGGTCGACCCGTTCGCCGGGTCTTACGTCATCGAGTCGATGACCGACGAGCTCGAAGCGGCGGCGCTGGAGCTGATCCAGGCGGTCGAGGATCGCGGCGGCGCGGTCTGCGCGATCGAGCAGGGCTTCCAGAAATCCGAGATCGAGAACTCCGCCTACCGGATCGCGCTGGAGATCGACGGCGGCGAGCGGACCGTGGTCGGCGTCAACAAGTACACGCTCGACGAGGAAGAGCCGTACGAGCCGCTGCGCGTCGACCCGCAGATCGAGATCGACCAGTGCGCACGCCTCGCCGCGCTCCGCAAGGAACGCGACGGGGACGCCGTCCGCCGCGCCCTCGACGAACTGCGTACCGCGGCGGCGGGAACCGGCAACGTGCTGCATCCGATGCGCGAGGCCCTGAGCGCCAGCGCGACGGTCGGGGAGGTCTCGCACGCACTGCGCGACGTCTGGGGCGTGTACGTCCCCCGCGACACGTTCTGACCTCTTGCGGGATCACCGAGACCACCGAGACCACCGAGACCATCGCGATCACCGAGACCATCGAGACCACGGAGAAGGAAACCGCGCAGTGACCTCCGAGACCGACCTGCACACGACGGCGGGCAAGCTCGCCGATCTCCGGCACCGCATCCACGAGGCCGCGCACGCCGGCTCTGAGCGCGCGATCGAGAAGCAGCACGCGAAGGGCAAGCTGACCGCCCGCGAGCGCGTCGAGCTTCTGCTGGACGAGGGCTCGTTCGTCGAGTTCGACGAGTTCGCCCGGCACCGCTCGACCAACTTCGGGCTGGAGGCGACCCGGCCTTACGGCGACGGCGTCGTCACCGGCTACGGCACGGTCGACGACCGCCCGGTCGCGGTGTTCTCCCAGGACTTCACGGTCTTCGGCGGCGCGCTCGGCGAGGTCTACGGCCAGAAGATCGTCAAGGTCATGGAGTTCGCCCTCAAGACCGGCTGCCCGGTCATCGGCATCAACGACTCCGGCGGCGCCCGGATCCAGGAGGGCGTCTCCTCGCTCGCCGCGTACGGCGAGATCTTCCGCCGCAACACCTACGCCTCCGGAGTCATCCCGCAGATCAGCCTGATCGTCGGGCCGTGCGCGGGCGGCGCGGTCTACTCGCCGGCGATCACCGACTTCACCGTCATGGTCGACAAGACCTCGCACATGTTCATCACCGGACCTGACGTCATCAAGTCCGTCACCGGCGAGGACGTGGGCTTCGACGAACTCGGCGGCGCCCGCGCGCACAACACCGCCTCCGGCGTCGCCCACCACATGGCCGGCGACGAGAAGGAGGCGATCGACTACGTCAGGGACCTGCTCTCCTATCTGCCCTCGAACAACCTCAGCGAGCCGCCGGCGTTCCCCGAGACCGCGGACCTGTCCATCTCGGATGAGGATCTGGAACTCGACACGCTCGTGCCGGACAGCGCGAACCAGCCGTACGACATGCACACCGTGATCGAGCACGTGCTCGACGACGGCGACTTCTTCGAGACCCAGTCGCTCTTCGCGCCGAACATCATCACCGGCTTCGGCCGCGTCGAGGGCCGCTCCGTCGGCATCGTCGCCAACCAGCCCATGCAGTACGCAGGCTGCCTCGACATCGACGCGAGCGAGAAGGCGGCGCGCTTCGTGCGCACCTGCGACGCGTTCAACGTCCCCGTCGTCACCTTCGTCGACGTGCCCGGCTTCCTGCCCGGCGTCGGCCAGGAGCACACCGGCATCATCCGCCGCGGGGCGAAGCTGATCTTCGCCTACGCCGAGGCCACGGTTCCGCTGATCACCGTGATCACGCGCAAGGCCTTCGGCGGCGCGTACGACGTGATGGGCTCGAAGCACCTCGGGGCGGACCTGAACCTCGCCTGGCCCACCGCGCAGATCGCGGTCATGGGCGCCCAGGGCGCGGTCAACATCCTGCACCGCCGAACCATCGCCGAGGCCGAGGCGAACGGCGATGCGGAAAACGTGCGGGCCCAGCTCATCCAGGAGTACGAGGACACGCTGCTGAACCCGTACATCGCGGCCGAGCGCGGCTACGTCGACTCGGTGATCATGCCGTCCGAGACCCGTGCCCAGATCGCCCGCGGCCTGCGCCACCTGCGCACCAAGCGCGAGACGCTCCCGCCGAAGAAGCACGGCAACATCCCGCTGTAAGAGGAGGTCCGAGCGATGACTATCAAGGTCGTGCGGGGCAACCCGACAGCCGAGGAACTCGCCGCCGCACTCGTCGTGCTGCACGCCCGCGCCGCGTCGGCAGCCGCCGCGGTCGGCCCGGCACCGGAAGCGCTCGACGTATGGGCTGCCCGCAGCCGAACGACTGCCAACCCGTGGCCCGGGCGCGACGCGTGGCGCACCACGTACTGGCCCCGTTGATCCACGACCACGAATCCACTGGAGATACAGAAATGCTGACGAAGGTACTCATCGCGAACCGTGGTGAGATCGCTGTGCGGGTTGCCCGGGCGTGTAGGGATGCCGGGATCGGGAGTGTGGCGGTGTACGCGGACGGGGATCGGGACGCGTTGCATGTGCGGGTGGCGGATGAGGCGTATGCGTTGGGTGGGGAGGGTTCGGCGGAGACGTATCTGGCTGTGGGGAAGCTGTTGGAGGTGGCGC
>NZ_JAGSOH010000126.1 GCF_018139625.1 Actinospica acidithermotolerans
GGCGAGGACTTTACCGTGTGGGCGCCGCCTGGGATGGGTGGCGGCCCCGCGCGGATCGGGGTTGTGCTGGGGCGCGTTCTAGAGCTGGCCGAGGGGCTGGGCAGGGGCTTGTAGCGCCCGCCGCCCAGCCGCCGGCACGCGGTGTTAGCTGAGGCGCTCGATGATCAGGGCCATGCCCTGGCCGCCGCCGACGCACATGGTCTCCAGGCCGAACTGCTTGTCGTGCGTGCGCAGCGAGTTGATCAGCGTCGTCGTGATGCGCGCTCCGGTCATGCCGAAGGGGTGGCCGACGGCGATCGCGCCGCCGTTGACGTTCAGGCGGTCGATGTCGATGCCGAGGTCGCGGTACGAGGGGATCACCTGCGCGGCGAAGGCCTCGTTGATCTCGACGAGATCGATGTCGCCGATCGACATGCCGGCGCGCTTGAGTGCCTGCTTGCTCGCCTCGACGGGGCCGAGGCCCATGATCTCGGGGGACAGGCCGGTGACGCCCGTGGCCACGACGCGGGCAAGCGGGGTCAGGCCCAGGTCGCGGGCCTTGGTGTCGGACATGATGACCAGGGCCGCGGCGCCGTCGTTGAGGGGGCAGCAGTTGCCGGCGGTCACGGTGCCGTCGGGGCGGAACACCGGCTTGAGGCCCTCGACGGCCTCCAGGGTCACGCCGGCGCGGGGGCCGTCGTCCTTGGAGACGACGGTGCCGTCGGGCAGCGTGACCGGGGTGATCTCGCGCGCCCAGAAGCCCTCGGCGATCGCCTTCTCGGCGAGGTTCTGCGAGCGCACGCCGAACTCGTCCATGTCGCGGCGGGTCACGCCCTTGATCTGCGCGAGGTTCTCGGCCGTCTGGCCCATCGCGATGTAGATGTCGGGGACTTCGTTGCTCTCGCGGGGGTCCGTCCAGGTCTCGGCGCCGGCCTCGGAGCGCTTGGCCGTGCGGGCGATGGCGCCGTTGAAGACCGGGTTCGTGGTGTTCGGCCACGAGTCGGAGCTGCCGCGGGCGAAGCTCGAGACGGACTCGACGCCGGCGCTGATGAACACGTCGCCTTCGCCGGCCTTGATCGCGTGCAGCGCCATCCGCGTGGTCTGCACCGAGGAGGCGCAGTAGCGGGTGACCGTGGTGCCGGGCAGGAAGTCGTAGCCGAGCAGCGTGGCCACAACGCGGGCCATGTTGAATCCCGACTCGCCGCCGGGCAGGCCGCAGCCGAGCATCAGGTCGTCGATCTCGCGCGGGTCGAGGTCGGGAACCTGGGCCAGGGCGGCCCGCACAGCCGCCACGGCGAGGTCGTCGGGCCGCAGGTCCTTGAGCGACCCCTTGCCGGCTCGACCGATCGGGGTTCGGGCGGCGGCGACGATGACGGCTTCGGGCATCGGTGGACACTCCTCGTTCGCTACGGACTGCGTGACTCCTCTGTCCGTACCGACGCTACCGGAAATGTTACTCGCCGGTAAGGGCGGCGAGTCCGATCGCCGTATGCGGGCTCAGGCGCCAGGCCGCGGAGGCGAGCGAGGGCAGCAGCGCGGCGATCGCCGTCTGGTAGCCCTCGGCCGACGGATGGAAGCGGTCCGGGCCGAACAGCTCTGCCCGCTCCGCGAACTCGGGGCCGAGCAGCGCGCCGATCGGAACCGAGCTGCCTCCGGCCGCCGTGACCGCCGCGCCCTGCAGCAGCGCGAGCTGCCGACTCCAGTGTCGGGCCAGCCAGCGCAGCGGCGGCTGCACGGGACGGATCGTGCCCAGGTCAGGGCACGTGCCGACCACCACCTCGCAGCCGGCGGCGCGCAGCCTGGACACCGCCTCGCCGAGTTGCCGGGCGGCTTCCCGTACGGGCATCCGGTGTGTCACGTCGTTCGCCCCGATCACGATCGCGGCGAGCTGCGGGGCGTGCTCCAGTCCGTCCTCGAGCAGCCGGTCCACCTGGCCGGGCAGCTCCTCCGAGCACGCGCCGACCCGGGCCTCGCTGCGGAACAGCACCGGGCATCCGGTGTGCGCGACGAGCGATTGGGCGAGCAGGGCGCCTGGCGTCTGCTCGGGACGCTCCACGCCGTAGCCGGCCGCCGTCGAATCCCCGAGCAGCGCGAGACGCAGCGGACGCTCGCCCTCCCTGGCCAGGTGCTCCCCGTAAAGGCCGTCCGCGGTCGGCGGCACGCTCTGCGGCGGCCCGATCGTCCGACGAGCCCATTTGGCCTCCGCCACCACGAGACCGACCGATGCTCCCACGAGCACCGTCAGCCCGCCACCGCTCAACATGGCGGCCGCGGCCGCCTTCCTCGGTGAAAAGCCCATCTGCACAGCTCCTCTCCCCAGTATCAGGAAGATACCCGTTTCGCGTGTTCGCACGATGAGATTTGCGCGCGAAGCGCCGATAGGCTGCTGTCATGCGCTACGTCGAATCGGTGGTCGACCTCGTCGGCGACACCCCGCTGGTGAAACTCAACTCGGTGACGACCGGCCTGCGAGCCACCATTCTCGCGAAGGTCGAGTACCTGAATCCGGGCGGGTCGGTGAAGGACCGGATCGCGCTGCGGATGATCGAGGCCGCCGAGCAGTCCGGCGCGCTCCGGCCGGGAGGCACGATCGTCGAGCCGACCAGCGGTAACACCGGCGTCGGGCTGGCCATGGTGGCGCAGCGCAAGGGGTACCGGTGCGTGTTCGTCTGCCCGGACAAGGTCTCCCAGGACAAGATCAACGTGCTGCGGGCCTACGGCGCGGACGTGGTGGTCTGCCCGACCGCGGTGGCCCCCGAGCACCCGGACTCGTACTACAACGTCTCGGACCGGCTGGTCCGCGAGATCCCGGACGCCTGGAAGCCGGACCAGTACTCGAACCCGAACAACCCGCTCTCGCACTACCACTCCACCGGCCCGGAGCTGTGGGACCAGACGGACGGCCGGATCACGGCCTTCGTCGCGGGCGTCGGCACCGGCGGCACGATCAGCGGCACCGGGCGCTACCTCAAGGACGTCTCCGAGGGCGCGGTGAAGGTGATCGGCGCCGACCCGGAGGGCTCGGTCTACTCGGGCGGCACCGGCCGGCCGTACCTCATCGAGGGCGTCGGCGAGGACTTCTGGCCGGAGTGCTACGACCGGGACGTCGCCGACGAGGTCATCGCCGTCTCCGACAAGGACGCGTTCCTCATGACGCGCCGCCTCGCCCGTGAGGAGGGCCTGCTGGTCGGCGGCTCCTGCGGGATGGCGGTGGTCGCCGCGCTGCGTTACGCCGAACGGCTGACCGAGGACGACGTCGTCGTGGTCCTGCTGCCGGACTCCGGCCGCGGCTACCTGTCCAAGATCTTCAACGACGACTGGATGGCCGACTACGGCTTCCTCACGCCGCCCGGGCAGGAGGCGACGGTCCTCGACGTGCTCGGCCTCAAGGGCGTGCAACTGCCCGACCTGGTGCACGTCCACCCGCACGAGACGGTAAAGCTCGCCATCGACACACTGCGCGAGTACGGCGTGAGCCAGATGCCGCTGGTGAAGGAGGAGCCGCCGGTCATGGCGGCTGAGATCGTCGGATCGGTGGTCGAGCGCGACCTGCTGGACGCGCTGTTCACCGGCCGGGCGAAGCTCGAGGACAGTCTGGAGCAGCACAAGAGCGCTCCGCTGCCGCAGGTCGGCTCGGGCGAGCCGATCAGCGCGCTGATGGCCGTGCTCGAGAAGGCCGACGCGGCCGTGGTGCTGGTCGAGGGCAAGCCGCGCACGGTCGTCTCGCGGCAGGACCTGCTCGCCTTCCTGGCTGGAAGGTAGGGCTAACCCTACGGGTGAGTGGGCAGGCCACCGGCTGGGGACGGCGGCGGCGCTCGGACAGACTCAAAGGCGTCAAGGCCACGTCCCGACGAATGCGGAGTCGAAGATGTCCAGCGTGAATCCGTCCCCGGTCGACGCGGTGCCGGACGAGCCGGGCCCGAGCGCGGGAACGGCACTCGGCCTCGCCGCGCCACGGCCTGTGCGCCGCATCAGTTTCCTGAACGCGCCCTTTCGCCGCCGGACGTACAGTGAGCTGCTTTACGGCCTCATCGGGCTCCCTGTCGCGGTCGTAGGCTTCGCGCTGTCGGTGACCTTCGTAACGCTCGGCGTCGGCACTCTGATCACGTTCATCGGCATCTTCGTGCTTGCCTTCGCAGTTATCCTCGGCCGCTGGCTCGGTGCGATGGATCGAGGGCTGATCAACGGACTGCTCGACGGCCGAATCCAACGGCCGCGAAGCTTCAGGGCGCGCCGCAGCGGGGTGTTCGGCTGGGTCCTCTCCCGGCTGGGCGATCCCGTCGGCTGGCGCGGCATCGCCTACCAGCTCGTGCGCTTCCCGCTGGCCGTCGTCACCTTCTGCTTCACGCTGGTCTTCTGGTCCTACACGCTCGGCGGGCTCACCTACTGGATCTGGTACCGCTTCCTGCCGATGCAGGCGGGGGCCGACGGCCGGCGGCATCGCGGCGCTTCGCTGTGGAGCACGAACACGACGAGCTATTTCCTGGACACCTGGCCGCGCATCCTGGTCACTGCTCTGATCGGCGTCGTGCTCCTGTGGCTGACGCCGTGGATCGTGCACGGCTTCACCTCGCTGGACCGCCTGCTCGGCCGCGCACTGCTGGGTCCGGTGTCGGTCTCCCAGCGCGTGCGCGAACTCGAACAGACCCGCAGCGATGCGGTAAACAGCTCGAACGAGCAGCTGCGGAAAATCGAGCGGGACCTGCACGATGGTACGCAGGCCCGACTCGTCGCGCTGGCAATGAATCTGGGGCAGGCCAAGGAGGATCTCGCCAGCGACGACCCGGCGGCGGCAGAGCGCGTGCGAGCCCTGATCGAGGGTGCGCACCAGCAGACGAAGGAGACGCTGACGGAGCTGCGCGACCTGGCCCGCGGAATCCACCCGCCGATTCTGGACAACGGCCTGGAGTCGGCGCTCGCCTCGCTTGGAGCGCGCTCGCCGATCCAGGTGCACCTCGCCATCGACCTGCCTCGCCGCCCCTCGATGACTACCGAGACCGTCACCTACTTCGCGATCGCGGAGCTGCTGACGAACGCCGTGAAGCACAGCGGCTCCAGCGCGATCAGCGTGCGCGTCCGGCCTCGCGGGGAAGAGATCGTCTTCTCGGTCGCGGACAACGGGCGCGGCGGCGCCGTGCTCGGCGGCGGAAGCGGCCTGGACGGCCTGCAGCGGCGGCTGGCGACCGTGGACGGCACACTGGACCTGGACAGTCCCCTCGGTGGTCCGACCACCGTCACCGGGGTTCTGCCCTACAACGCCTGAGCGGGCAGGAGACGGGGAGCAGGCATGCGTGTCGTCATCGCGGAGGATTCGGCGATCCTGCGGGCCGGTCTGGCACAGCTGCTCACCCTGCGCGGACACGAGGTGTCCGCGCAGGTCGCCGATGCCGCGGCGGCGATCGCGGCGGTGCGCGAATGCGAGTCGGACGGCGTCCCGGACGCGGTGGTGATGGACATCCGGCTGCCGCCGACCTTCACCGACGAAGGCATCCGCGCCGCTCTCGAACTGCGTGCCGCCTACCCGAAGCTCGGCGTTCTGGTGTTCTCGCAGTACATCGAGGCGCGGTTCGCGGCGCGACTGTTGGAGCACGGCGCGAGCGGCTTCGGCTACCTGCTGAAGGATCGGGTGGCCGACGTCTCGGAGTTTGTGGACGCGCTCGGCCGCGTTGCGGCGGGAGGCACCGCGCTCGACCCGGAGATCGTCACCGCGATGCTCAACGCTAACGTCGACCGGGCGCTCGCCTCCCTGACCCCGCGCGAGTACGAGGTGCTCGGGCTGATGGCCGAGGGACGCTCGAACGCCGCCATCGGCCGAGCGCTCGTGGTCTCGGACGGGGCCGTGGAGAAGCACATCGGCAACGTCTTCAGCAAGCTTGGGCTCGAGCCGGGCGCCGATGAGCATCGACGGGTCGTCGCGGTGCTGCGTTACCTGGAGCGACGCTGACCGATCGTTCGGCCCTGATCGAGTACTCGGTCCTGGCCTGCCGTTCAGCCCTGATCTAGCGTTCATTGCCGGCCTGCAACCAGCCGATGTACTCGGCAACGGCCTGCTCCGTGTCGTACTCCAGCTCGAATCCGGTGTCCTCGCGCAGCCTGGTGGTGTCAAGCCAGGAGCGGCTCCGCTGGTACTCGGAGTCCTGGCCGGCGGGAAGGTCGAAGCGAACCTCGGGAAGCGCCGCGGTGATCGCCTCGACGATCTCCCGGTTGGTCGTGATCCGGCCAGACGCCACGTTGTAGACACGGTGGTTGAGCTTCTCGGCGAGCTGGAGCATCGCCAGAGCGCGACCGCATTCGCGCACGTACATCAGGTCCAGACCCTCGTCCGCGTGCGGCATACGGCCGCCGTCGATGGTGCCGAGGTCCAGCTCGCGTCCCGCAGCCGCGGCGTGGATGAGCTGCGAGGTCGGGAAGAACGGTGCCGCGGGACGCCCGAGCGGACCCCAGATGGCTCCGATCCGCGCCGCGACCAGCTCTATCCCGGTGGCGGGCGCCAGCTGGGATATCAGGAGTTCGTTGATCTTCTTGGACATCGGTATCCCGTGACGCGCGCTGATCGGCAGGTTCAGCGACTCGGACAGCGCGCCCTCGTCGGCCACGTCGTACACGCCGATCGTGCTGGCGATGCACACGCGGTCGATCCCCACGGCCCTGGCGGCGTTCACGACGTTGAACAGCATCTCGATGTTCGCCCGAGCGTCCTCGAACGGGTCCCCGAAGAACGCGCCGGCGAGGTGGATGATGCCCGTGACCTGGTGCAGCTCGCAGACGTCAATCAGCGCCTCGCCGTCGGTCACGTCCACCTGTTCGAGGAAGACGCGATTGCCGATCTCTTCGGCGAGCAACGCGTTCGGCTTGGGCGCGCGGCGCTGCGTCAGCACGCAGCTCTCGCCCAGGTCCAGCAGAGCGCGCGCCGTGTGGGACCCGATGAAGCCAAGGCCTCCGGTGATCAGGATCATCGTTCGTACACCTGTTCCATGTCGTCAGCACTGGTGATTGTCAGTAGTACTGACGATCAGCGTAGACCTTATCCTTGGTCTATGTCGAGTGACGTGGTGGATTCTGTCGATCAGACGCCGAACGAGCCGGGACCCGAGCTCAGCAACCGGCTCGGCTACCTGCTGAAACACGCTCAGCAGCGGCTGAACGAGCTAACGGCGGTCGCCCTGGAGCCGTATAACCTGAACGGCCGAGAACTGGGCTGTCTCGTGGTCCTCGACGCCATGGGTCCGACGTCGCAGCAGGACGCTGCGCGCAGGCTCGGCGTGGACCGCACGACGATGGTCGCGCTGATCGACGCGCTGGAGGCCAAGTCGGTGGTCGTGCGCCGGCCCTTCGAGGAGGATCGGCGCCGCAACGTCGTCGAGTTCACCGAGAGCGGCCACGAGCTGTTCCTGCGTGCGTTGAAGGCTAGCGACGAGGCCGAGCGTCGCTTCGTCAGCCCGCTGGAGGACGCGGCAGCCGAAGCTTTCCGCCACCAGCTGCGGGCCGTGATAGGCGTGGACGACGCGCGCTAGTGCGACATAGGCAGCCTGAGCTGCCAGTTCGTGCCGAGGATGTGCTGAATCTGCTGGATCGTGTCATCGCCGCTTGCGCGATCCATCCGCTTGCCCGCGATGGTGATCAGTGTGCCGCCGCAGCCGGTTGCGGCCATGACGGCCTGCTCGACGACAGTGCCGCTGCTTGATTCGAACTTCAGGGTGAGACCGCCGCCGGTGTCCATGGGGCAGTTGAAGATGCCTGTGGGTGCGGGAGGTAGTGCGTTAATGAGTGTGGCTACGCGGTCGATCTCGGTCTGGTCGGTGACTGTCGCCGAGGTGGACGTGGACGAGCGCCCGGATTGGCCAGGGTAGTCCGGGATGGCGACTAGCTTTGCGATCGCGGTTGAGGCGAGTGACAGCGTCGGGCCGGTGGCGGGCTGGGATGAGACCTGGGTGGTGAGGCCCTGGGTGGCGGCGAGGGTCGCGGCTGCTGCCACCAGTCCGACGGCGGTGACGCGGGCTACGGGGACCAGGGGGGCCAGCGGGTCGGCCAGGCGTCGCTTCATGCCACTTGGACGATGGCCGCGACCGCTGGGTTCCACCTCAGGGGCGCGTACTTGCTGGCCACTGAGGTGCGCGTATGCCAGAGCCCAGCTATGGTCGGTTCGTATGGGGACGGAGAACGCCGCTGGGACGTTTCCCAGAGTTCAGCGACTCGACGCGGCGCAGATGCTCGCGGCAGTGCGGGAGATCACGGGGATCAAACTGGTCGTGTCTGGGGCGCTGGAGGGCGGCCAGGTCGGCGCCGCGCGCGTGCGCTGGCCGGATGACGGCCATGAGAGTGTGCTCAAGTGGCGGCCGGACTTCACGGTGGGCGCCATGCGGGCCGGCCCGGTCGCGGCGCTTGAGGCGTTGCGTGCGCGCGGGTACCCGGGGCCTGCGACGGAGCTCGTAGTGCAGGTTGGGACGGCCGTCGTCACGGTGCAGGAATTGCTGCCGGGTAATACGATCGACGTACTCGACGAGCAGCAGTTCGATCAGGTGCTCGCCCTTAATGCAAAGCACGTAGGCGCGTTGGCCGGGCGGCCGGACGTGCCGTGCAATGTGATGTATCTGCGCCACGACGGTCCTGGTTACTGCTTGCATGAGCCGCTGCGCCGCTTCAGCGCTCGCACTGCCGAGTTGGATCGGCGGATCCGCGCGGTCGGAGATGCGAGTGACGAGCGACTGCAGGGCTTCGATGTCGTTCACCAGGACTTTCACCCCGGCAACATGCTGACTCTTGGCGGCGACGTGACCGGCGTCGTCGACTGGGACGGCGCGGGTAGGGGAGATGCCGGTTTCGACCTGGTGACGCTTCGCTTCGCCGTTCATCTGGCCGGCGCCGAGCGCCGCGTCGTCGAACGCTTGGATGCATTGCTCGACGCGCTGCCGGAGGACGTGCTTCGCGTCGCGTGGGCGCACATGAGCCTGCGGATGACGGATTGGGCGATCCGGCATTTCCCGAGCTACGAGGTTGGGACATGGGTCGATCTGGCCGCGGAAAGGCTTTAGCGGCTGTGGAGAAATCAGCGCGAGACGTGTTCGATAGGCTCGTCGCATGAAACTCCATGTCGGATGCGCGATGTGGTCGCATGCCGCATGGCAGGGGCGTCACCTGCCCCAACGGCTGCCGCACCGCGACCGGTTGCGCGCGTACTCCACGCTCTGCAACGCCGTGGAGGGGAACACGACGTTCTACGCGACGCCGTCGCTCGAGACGGTGAAGTCGTGGGCGGAGCAGACCACGCCGGACTTCCGGTTCATCCTCAAGCTGCCTAAGCCGGTCACGCACGATCGGCGGCTGACGGGCGTCGAGGAGCCCGTCCGGGCGTTCTTGAACGCGATCGAGCCGCTGGGCCCGCGTACGCACGCGCTCTGGGTTCAGCTGCCGCCGTCGTTCGGGCCCGCGGATCTGGGCACGTTGGCGGCGTTCCTGCATCGGATGCCGCGCACGTATCGGTACGCCGTCGAGGTGCGGCATCTCGCGTTCTTCGAGTCGCAGCGCTGGGAGCAGAACCTCAGCAGGCTGCTGAACGAATTCGGCTCCGAGTGGGTCGACTTCGACTCGACGACGATGTTCGCGAGCCCGCCGACGAGCGATGCCGAACGCGAGGCGTGGATGAAGAAGCCGCGTCTGCCGCGTCGTTCGCATGCGCTCACGGAGCACCCCGTCGTCCGTTTCATCGGGCGCGACGATGAGACGCGCACGATCGAGGGTTGGCAGCCGTGGCTCGCGACCGTCGCGGCGTGGTTGCGCGAAGGCAGGTCGCCGACGGTTTTCATCCACACGCCGAATAACGTGGACGCGCCGATCCTCGCCCGCCGCTTCCATGACGAGGTGCGTGCCCTCGCGCCCGAGCTCGAACCGCTTCCGAAACCCGAACCGGAAGCAGCGGCCGAGAACGCGGCCACCGCGGAGCAGGCGACATTGTTCTGATGTGCGCTTACCGTCCCTCGACCACCGCCTTGAGCCTGGCCAGGTCGGCGGCGACGGCGGCCGCGTCACGCTCGTAGTCCTCGTCGCTCATCCCCGGCATCCGCCGCAGCGCGAAGACTACCTCGCAGTCCGCCGCGCCACCGGCGATCACCCGCAGCGGGATGTACACGACCCCGCCCGACGGGACCGTGACCCAGTGATCGAGCACGCCGAACTCGTTCCGCGGCGCGAATTTCAGGCCCACGGGACCGTCCGCCGTCTGTACGACCCAGCTACTGCCGTCGGCAGCCTTCTCGATCGAGCTGCCCAAGCCCGGCGCCCACTTCGGGATGTTCGCCGGATCGGACGCATACGCATAGACATCGCCGACGGACCGGTCGATCCATTGACTGATATGCCGCGTTTCGGTTGCCATGCTCCGACTCTGCCAGACGCCACTGACAATGACAGCTACGGATTGCGCACGTGGTAACGGAGAAGGACGGCTCCGCCGCGGAAACGGCGTTCCTCGACAAGCTCGAGTTGAGCTTGGACACCGTCGGGAAGTGCGCGTTTTCCGCCGCCGACGATGACCGGGTTGAGGAACAGCTGACACTCGTCGACCAGCCCTGCGGCCATCATCTGGCCCGCGAGTTCCGCGCCGCCGACGGTTAGGTCGGTGGCCGAATGTTCCTTGAGTCGCCGAATCGCCTCCGCGTCGAATTCGCGGACGAGCTGTGTGCGCTCGCTCTGGACTTTCTGCAGCGTACGTGAGAAGACGATCTTTTCGCCGGCGCGCCAGATGTGCGTCCACTCGCGGCTTCCCGGATCGAGCTCGTCGACGTCGGCGGTCTCCCAGAAGAGCATCGTTTCGTACATTCGGCGGCCGTAAAGGAACGTGGCGATAGGCCGTTCGAGTTCATTGACGGCCGCGAGCACCTCGGCGTCCGGCGCCGCCCAATCGAACTTGCCGTGCTCGTCCTCGACATAGCCGTCGAGCGACGTGATCGCGGAGTAGATGAGCCTGGCCATCGTTCAGACCTCCAAGGATCGGAATGCTCTGCGGTACGCGGTCGGTGAGACACCGGACGCCAGCCTCAGCTGCTGGCGGAGGTTTGCTCCAGTGCCGAGCCCGGCGCGCTCGGCGATTTGATCGACTGTCAGGTCGGAGCCTTCGAGCAGGTGGCGTGCGTAGTCGATGCGCTGAGCTGCGAGCCAGGTTCCCGGGCTCACGCCCGTCTCGGCGCGGAAGCGCCGGGTGAAGGTGCGCACGCTCATCCCGGCGTGGGCGGCGAGCTCGGCGAGGCTGAGCGGGCGGCCGAGGTGTTCGACGGCCCACGCACGTGTCGCCGCGGTGCCGCCCTCGTCCACTTCGGGGACGGGCTGCTGCACGAACTGCGCCTGGCCGCCCTCGCGACGCGGCGGGACGACGCAGGCGCGCGCGGCGAAATTCGCCACCGCGCTGCCGTGGTCGCGCCGGATCACGTGCAGGCACAGGTCGATTCCGGCCGCGACGCCGGCGGAGGTGAGGACGTCGCCGTCGTCGATGTAGAGCACTTCGGGGTCCACGCGCAGCTTCGGGAACAGGGCTTGGAGCCGCGCTGCCTCGCCCCAGTGGGTCGCGGTCGGCCGTCCGTCGAGCAGGCCTGCGGCGGCGAACACGAAGGCTCCCGTGCAGATCGCGATCAGCCGCGTGCCGGGGCGGATCTCCTTGAGGGCGCGCATTATCGGCTCGGCGAGGATGCCGCCGGAGTCGACGACCTGCCCGAGCGCGTGCGATGGCGGGATCACCACCGAGTCGGCCGTCGCGAGCACGGACGCGTCGTAGTCCACGCTGATGCTGAAGTCCGCGTCGGTGCGCACCGGACCGCCGTCGACGGTGCAGGTCACGACCTCGTACAGCGGCCGCTCGTCGTGCCGCACGTCGCGCGCCGCGCCGAAGATCCGGGCCGGGATGGAGAGTTCGAACGGCACGACGCCGGGCAGCGCGAGGACGGCTATGCGATGCGGACGCGCTGCGTGGGCCATGGCCCGATTCTTTCATATCTTGTCTATCCGGCCACTAGGCGCGCCGTGGGATGCGGCGGCAGAGTGATCCACATGACGAATATGCGCGCGATCATCGCGGAACGACCGGGTGGCCCCGAGGTGCTTCAGCTGCGGGAAGTCGAGCGGCCCACACCGGGCGCGACCGAGATCCTCGTACGGGTGCACGCGGCCGGAATCAATCCGACGGACTGGAAGTCCCGCTCGGGCGGCGGCCTCGCGCGCCGCACGTTCCCGCTGATCCTCGGCTACGACGTGGCCGGCGTGGTCGAGGCGGTCGGGCCCGGCGTCACGCTGTACCGGCCGGGCGACGAGGTGCTCGGCATGCCGCTGTTCCCGCACCTGCCCGGCGCGTACTCCGAGTACGTCGTCGCGCCGGCCCGGCACTTCGCGCCGAAGCCCGCATCGCTGAGCTTCGAGGAGGCCGCCGGACTGCCGCTGGCCGCGCTTACGGCGTGGCAGGGGCTGGTCGACACGGGCAAGGTGAGCCCCGGACAGCGCGTGCTGATCCACGCGGCGGCGGGCGGCGTGGGACACCTCGCCGTGCAGATCGCGAAGAGCCTCGGCGCGTACGTCATCGCCACGGCCAGCGCGCCGAAGCACGACTTCGTCCGCGGGCTCGGGGCGGACGAAGTGATCGACTACCGCGCGGCCGACTTCGTCGAGGTGCTGCGTGATCAGCCAGTGGACGTCGTCTTCGACCCGATCGCCGGCGACTACAGCAGCCGCTCGCTCCAGGTGCTCAAGGACGGCGGCGTGCTCGTCTCGATCCTGCCCGTGCCGGAGGAGGCGATGAAGGAGGCCGAGGCGCGCGGCATCCCGACCGGGTTCACGCTCGTCGAGCCGGACCGCCTCGCGCTCACCGCCATCGTGGACCTCGTCGAGCAGGGCAGGCTCCGCGTCGAGATCGACTCCGTGTTCCCGCTGGAGGACGCTGCCGAGGCGCATCGGCGCAGCGAGACGAACCGCGTCGTCGGCAAGGTCGTGCTGCGCGTCGTGGACGGGGACTGAGGGCGGAGAGCGCAGCGTCGCGGCGAACGCGACCCCTGCGCGTGGTGGCGGGGGGGTTGCCTGCGCGGGGTTGCCTGCGCGGGGTTGCCTGCGCGGGGTTGCCTACGCGGGCTCGCGACCACGCCGCGGGCCCGCGCCACTGTTACAGCTGCTGTGCCACCGCTGCTGCTACTGCGGAACAGCGTCGCCCTGAAACATCCAGCGGACCCCGAACTTGTCCGTGAGCGCTCCGTACGTGCCGAACGGCATCGGGCGCAGCTCGTCCAGCAGATCGGGGTCCGCGCCTTCGGACAGCCCCGCGAACACGGTGCGCAGCTCGTTGTACGTGCACCCGCTCAAGTAGACGGCGACCGTGTTGCCCGGTCGGGGCCGGCGCGTCGGATGCAGCCAGTCCGACGCCGAGAGCTCGGCCGCCCCGCGCGTGAGCCGCGCGTTGACCACCCTGTCGTGCAGCGAGGCGGGGTGCTGATCCTTCACCGGCGAATCGCCGACTCGCACGATCACCAGATCACCGCCGACGCACCGCTGATAGAACGTCATCGCCTCGGCGCACGTGCCGTCGAAGAGGAGGTAGGGCGAGAATTTGGCCATACGCCGATTAGACCCCGTGCCGCCGGGATCCACGGCAGAGCCGCGCCGCCGATGCGCAGTCCCCAAAAGTGGCTGACGACCGCCACTAGAGAGTCCGGACGTCCGGATGGGACACGCCGATTTCCCCTCCCGGAGCCCAGCATCCATGTTCTGGTATAGGGGCCACCGAAATCCGCGGTGGGAGACTTCTCGGCGCACAGGGAACGACACGAGCGGCCGGGACGTCGCCGTCCGGACCGCTCGTGTCGGGGAATGCGGTCAGTCGCCGGCGGAGGCGAGCCCGACCGGGCAGGCCACACCCGTCCCGCCCGGACCGCCACGACCGTCGCAGTGACTCGACGCTGTCGTGGGGTCGCTCTCGATCTGGAAATCTAGCGAGGATGTGACATGTACTCGCCCCATCGATCCACGGCCTCTTCGAGGGTGAGCGCCGCGACGTCCTCCGGTCTCATGCCGACGGTGCGAATCAGGCGCTCTGCGAGCCATTCGGGAACAGGTTCGCGTACGGCGGCGCTCGGCAGAGTGATGTGGCTGGCGAGCCGGCCGAGCCGTTCAACCACATCGGCGAGCTTGTGGAGTTCTGGTCTCTCGTCTGCCGCGGTTTTGACTCGCGAGGCAGCTTCCGCGTAGACCTCTGCGTCAGCCCGTGCTCCGATCGCCCAGACCTCGCAGATCTCGACGGATCCCTCGTCATCGATCCGGTAGACGATGCGCCAGGTGTTTCGGCCGACGATCAGCTTTCTGAAACCGGTCAGTTCACCGCCGAGCGGATAACCTGCCTTCGGGTCGTCGAGCAGAAGCAGGACCTTCTTCAGCACCTTGGGCGCAGCGTCTGGTCCGACTCTGCGTAGGTCGTCGAGGGCGGAGTCGGTGAAGGTGATCTCCGGCATGGGCTATTCGTCGTCCGCCAGAGTTGCCAGTGACTCCCTGGTGTGGCCGAATGCGGCGATCACATCGTCAAGAGGCGTCCGGTGTCCCGTGTCGGTACTCGCTCGAACCAAGACGAGCGCCAGATCGTGCAGGTCACTGGCGGCTTCCTCGATCTCGGTCAGACGACTGATACCGACGACTACCGCCACGGGGCGCTGCCGTCTGGTCACGACGACGTCGGAACCCTTTTCCGCCTCGGAGACCAATCCGGCCACGCCGCGCTGGGTGGCCTCGGTGACGCTCAGCTCATGCGCATCGTGCAGTATGGTCATGTCAAAACTATACAGAAAACTGTCTAGGTTGACCAGGTCACGTGGCTAACGGACGCTCCATTCGGTTGACGGGATGCAGTCGTGGAGCGTGCTGGCCCAGTCGCCGCGTTTAGCGAGGACAAGGCGCGTGAGCAGGTGGTCGCCTGCCCGTTGCGCCCGGACCATGAGGCCGAATTTCTCCGACGCGGCGTCCCCTTCGACGGAGTACTCCGGACTCTCGCCACGAGCCAGCGCGTGCTCGCGCAGTTGGTCGGTCGCTTCGGACGGTGCGCGTCCCACCAACTGCATCCCGTCGACCGTAACTCGTGGGCCGCGCAGAGCGTCCACAGCGACCACAGCAAGGCCTACGCGCTGGCCGAAGTAGCCTGTAACGGCAGTTGTGTACGTGGGGTCTTCTAGCGCGCGGAACCTGACTCGCTTCACAAGGTCACCATGACGGGGGATCAGGGTGACCTTGCGAGCGAAGCCCGGTATGCATGCGGCTGCGTCGTCGAGGCCCATACCGAATGCGAGCGGGCCTACGCGCTCAAACGGTACGTAGTCCCAGCTCTCGCGATCCGCCAGTTCGACGCCGTGCCACAGACTCACTCTCAGCCCTGCTGCTCAGCGGCTTCAGGTGCAGGCGCAAGCCCGGTGGGGCAGCTGCCCCACACATCCTCGCCAGGGTCACTTATCTTGACACCCGTCCCGCCGAGGCCGCAGTAGCCGTCGGGGTTCTTGGCGTCGCTGAGGTACTGCTGGTGGTAGTCCTCGGCGTAGTAGAACTCGGTGGCGGGCTCGATCACCGTGGTGATCTTGCCGTGGCCGGCTTCGGTGAGGACCTTCTGGTAGGCGTCGCGGCTGGCTTCGGCGGCGGCGCGCTGGGCCTCGGTCGTGTACTGGATGACGGAGCGGTACTGGGTACCGACGTCGTTGCCCTGGCGGTTGCCCTGCGTGGGGTCGTGCGACTCCCAGAAGAGCTTGAGCAGGCTCTCGTAGCTCACCTCGGCGGGGTCGTAGACCACGCGGACGACCTCGGCGTGCCCGGTCAGCCCGGAGCACACCTCCTCGTAGGTCGGGTTGGGGGTGGTGCCGCCGGCGTAGCCGACTGCTGTGGCGTAGACGTCGTCGTGCCACCAGAACTTGCGCTCGGCGCCCCAGAAGCAGCCGAGGCCGAAGACGGCTTCCTCATAGCCCTCGGGCTTTCCCTCGACGGGGGTGCCCAGCACCGTGTGCGTTCCAGCCAGGCGGAACGGGCGCTCGGCACGACCGGGGAGGGCCTCGGCGGGGCTCGGCAGACGGTCCTTGAAAGGGTTGCGGAAGTAGCTCACGTGAGTGTGAACGAGTTTCCCGGCAGGGATGTTCCGCCACACGCCGCTACGCTTGACGCTATGACGCAGCACTCCAACCTCGACGGCCTCGGCTTCTCCTCGCTCGCGATCCACGCTGGTCAGGAGGCCGACCCGCTGACCGGCGCCGTGGTTCCGCCGATCTACCAGGTCTCCACGTACAAGCAGGACGGGGTCGGCGGGCTGCGCGGGGGCTACGAGTACTCCCGCTCGGCCAACCCGACGCGCACCGCGCTGGAGGAGTGCCTGGCCGCGCTCGAAGGGGGGCGGCACGGGCTGGCGTTCGCGTCGGGGCTGGCGGCGGAGGACTGCCTGCTGCGCACCATCTGCCACGCGGGCGACCACGTGGTGATCCCGAACGACGCGTACGGCGGCACGTTCCGGCTGTTCGCCAAGGTTTACGAGCGCTGGGGCGTGGACTGGACGGCGGCGGACCTGTCGTCGGTGGACGCGGTGCGCGCGGCGGTGCAGCCCGGCAAGACCAGGATCATCTGGGTGGAGACGCCGTCGAACCCGCTGCTCGGAATCTGCGACATCGCCGCGATCGCGCAGGTCGCGCACGACGTGGGCGCGCTGCTCGTCGTCGACAACACCTTCGCGACGCCCTACCTGCAGCAGCCGCTCGCGCTCGGCGCCGACGTGGTCGTGCACTCGACGACGAAGTACATCGGCGGGCACTCGGACGTGGTCGGCGGCGCCCTGATCGCCGCGGACGACGACCTCGGCGCGCGGTTCGCCTTCCACCAGAACGCCATGGGCGCGATCGCCGGGCCGTTCGACTCCTGGCTGACGCTGCGCGGCATCAAGACGCTCGGCGTGCGGATGGACCGGCACTGCACGAACGCCGCGGCCATCGCCGAACTGCTCGAGGCGCACCCGAAGGTCTCCGCGGTGCACTACCCGGGCCTGCCCTCGCACCCGGGCCACGAGATCGCGGCCAAGCAGATGCGCGGCTTCGGCGGCATGGTCTCGTTCCGGCACAAGGACGGCGAGGCGGCGGCGGTCGAGGTGTGCAACCGGGCTCGGCTGTTCACGCTCGGCGAGTCGCTCGGCGGCGTCGAGTCGCTCATCGAGCACCCCGGCCGGATGACGCACGCGTCGGCCGCCGGCTCGCCGCTCGAAGTGCCGGGGGATCTGGTCAGGCTCTCGGTGGGTATCGAAGACCTCGATGATCTGGTCGCCGATCTCCGCCAGGCCCTGTGACGTCTGTCCGGAGTCGTTTCGCAGTGCCCGGGAAGCCGTTCCGACGCCGGTTCGGCATGCTCATTGATCATGGCCTCCTGCCTGCGGATATAACGATATGGATGGGCGGCACGGCCCGCCCATCCGATGCATTAAGCTGCGCGCGTGGTGGAGGGTATATCCGAACTCAGTGAAGGCGTTCTGCTCGGCGAGCGTTATCGGCTCGCGCGCCGCCTTGATCTTTATACGGAGGACGCCGAGCGCGTCGCCGGAGTCGAGTACGAGTATTGGCTCGCGCTGGATGTTACGTCGGACACCGACGTCTGGATACAGTTCGCCGCGGCGGACGGTGTGTACGCGAGTGGGGCGGCGCTCGCCGGGGCCGTGACGGCGCTGCGCCGCATCAACCACCCGGCGGTGCCCGCGGTCCACGCCTTCGGCGAGTACGAGTTCGAGCTCGAAGGCGAGCTGACGACGGTCGGCTACTGCGCCATGCCGGCGGTCGCGGGGGAGACGCTCGCGGCCCTGCTGCTGCGCGAGGAGCTCGACCAGGCGGAGATCCTGGCCGCGCTCGCGCAGGTCGCCGAGGTGCTCGAACTGCTTGCGGAATTCGAGCTCGTACACGGTCACCTGAGCGCCCACTCGGTGCTGCTCGTGGCGACCGAGAACGCGGGCTACGAGGTCGTCATCGCCGACCTGCCCGCGTCGCTGGCCGTGGAGACGGCGGCCGAGTCCGAGCTGACGGTCGCCGCCGACGTGTACGCGCTGGCCTGGCTGACCGTGCTCGCCCTGATCGGCCCGGCTCTGCTGGAGGCCGAGTTCGGCGCGGGATTCGCGGTGACGGCGGGCGCCGAACTGCTGGCCGAGGAGGTCGTGCTCCGACGTGCCGAGTGGGCGGCGGAGAACCTCATGGTGCTCGGCGTGTCCAAGTCGCTGGCCGCGGTGCTGGTGGCGGCGCTGGGTGAGGCGTCCGGGCGACCGCGGGTGGCGGTGCTGACAGGCGTGCTCCGGGGCGAGTGGATGCTGCTGGCGACGGGCGCCGAGGCCGAGGTGGTCGAGCAGGCCGAAGTGGTTGAGCAGGTCGGCGCGGCGGAGGTAGTCGCGGAAGAGGCCGTCGCGGAAGAGGTGGTGGCCGAGGAGGTCGGCGCGGCCGAGGTCGTGCAGGCCGAAGCGGTCGAGCAGGTCGGCGTTGCGGAGGTCGTCGCCGAGGAGATCGTCGCGGAAGAGGTGGTGGCCGAGGAGGTCGCTGCTGAGGAAGCGGCTGGCACTGGTGCTGAGCGGATCGCGGCCGAAGAGGTCGTCGCGACCGGCGAGCGGAAGCGGAAGAAGAAGTCCGGCGCGGTGGCGAAGGGTGCTGCTGCGGCAGCGGTCGCGGGGGCGGTCGTCGCGGCGGAGATCTTAGAGGCTGGATCGGCCCAGGCCGCGCAGGGGAGTGGAGCGGCTGTCGGCGGCGGGGCGGCGGCGGGTTCGGGGACTGCGGTCGCAGGGGCGGGTTCGGCTCCCGGTGCAGCAGCCGGGAACGGTGCGGCGGCCGGGAACGGTGCTGGTGCTGGTGCTGGTGCTGGTGCTGGTGCCGGTGCTGGCGCTGCGGCTGGGTCCGGGGCCGGTGTCGGCGCTGCGGGCGGTAC
>NZ_JAGSOH010000127.1 GCF_018139625.1 Actinospica acidithermotolerans
CCTCCCCCCTCCCCTACGGTCCGACGTCGGCGACTCCCCGCGCCCTCGACCGAGCCGGGATGGATCAGGTCGTCGCGGACTTCGCCGCCGCGGCCCGGCGCGGCGCGCAGGCCGGATTCGACCTGCTGGAACTGCACTGCGCGCACGGCTACCTGCTGTCCTCGTTCCTCTCGCCGCTGACGAATCAGCGCACCGATGAATACGGCGGCAGCCTGGGGAACCGGCTGCGCTTCCCCCTCGAGGTCTTCGACGCGGTCCGCGCCGCCTGGCCCGCCGAGCGGCCCGTGACCGTGCGCATCTCCGCGACCGACTGGCTCCCGGACGGCAACACCGAGCACGACGCCGTCGAGATCGCCCGCGCCTTCATCGCGCACGGCGCGGACGGCATCGACGTCTCGTCCGGCCAGGTCGACAAGGACGAGCGGCCCGCGTACGGCCGCTCGTACCAGACCCCGTTCGCCGACCGCATCCGGCATGAGGCCGCCGCCGCCACCGGAACCGCGGTCATCGCCGTCGGCGCGATCGCCTCGTACGACGACGTGAACTCGATCCTGCTCGCCGGCCGCGCCGACCTGTGCGCCCTCGGCCGGACCCATCTGTATGATCCGCACTGGACGCTGCACGCCGCCGCGGAGCAGGAGTACCGCGGAGACGCGGCGCAGTGGCCGCTGCCGTACCGGGCGGGCCGCCGCAAGCCGCCGACCTCCCGCACGGACGCGGTGCGCCCCCGGCTCGAACTGCTGCGCAGCGCGGGCCAGGACCCGGACACGACCCTCCACCTGCGATGGATGCCGAATGAACACGAGCACGCAGCAGCCTGATCCGCAGCAGCCCGACGGCGGGCGGGAGCCGGCCGGCGAGGCCGCGACGGGCCGGCTGCCGGAGCCGGCCGGGAACGCGCAGGACGGAGACGCCGTCGCCGGCGGCCCGGTCGTGGCCCGCGCCGTCCACCGGGGCCGCGTCGAGTGGATGGACACCGACGCCTCCGGCCACTACCACAACAGCTCGATCATCCGCTTCGTCGAGGCCGCCGAGGCGGCCCTGATGCGCGAGCGCGACCTGCCGGAGTACTTCGGCATCTCGCCCCGCGTGCACTACGAGGTCGACTACCCCGCGAAGCTCTGGTTCGGCCAGGAGGTGACGACCACGCTCGTCCTGGAGCGCATCGGCACCTCCTCGCTGACCTTCCGCTTCGAGGTCTGGGGCGAAGCCGACGAGAAGAACCCCCGCGCCCTCGCCGCCCGCGGCCGCTTCGTCACCGCCTACGTGCCCCTGGGCAGCAGCCGCAGCGAGCCCTGGCCGGAGGACTGGCGTCGGCGGCTGAGCACGGCACCGATCGCTGATCAGCCCGCGTAGCACCTCCGGACGCCGCTCTGCTCAGTGCCAGCGGGTTCGTGGCCCCGCGGCCTAGCGGTTCCAGCGGTGGCGCCGACGGCTGAGGATGAAGAACAGGGCGAAGAGGGGGAACGGCGGGAGGCCGTGGAGGACCGCCGTCACGCCGAGGGCCAGCAGCAGCGCGAGAAGGATCAACGGTACGGGCAGCGGCGGACGGCGGCGGTGCGGACCTCGGGCGGCGGCGGGCGGCGCGGGCTCGCGGCCGGGGAGGTCGGTGAACAGCCGGCGCAGCTGCCCGCGGGTCACGGCGGCGAGGGCGGCGTCGACCCGCCGGTCGAACTCGGGCTGGTCGAGCCTGCCGTCCGCGTAGTGCGCGGCGAGCGACTGCACGGCCTCGTCGCGTTCCGCGTCCGAGGCGCGCACCGGCGCCCGGTCAGGCTCCGCGGAGAATCGTTCCATACTCGACACCGTAATCGGGCCTGAGTAACAGCGACTGGGAGACGGCTGGGAGATTCCTGTGGGGGGGCTTCGGCGGCCCGGGCCCTCGTCCCGCTCTCACGCCTCAGGGACGCGGGCCAGCACGCCGAAGGTGCGCAGGATGGGGGTCTCGTGACTGCCGGGCTCCGGGTGCCACTGGTCGACGGTGACCAGACCGGGCGGCTGGATCTCCAACCGCTCGAGCCAGGAGGCGAGCACTTCGGGCTCGCGGTTGATGAACGACACCTTCGTCGAGCGCTGATAGTCGGCGAGCATCTCGTCCTGCTCGCCGCGGTGGCGCAGGTCGGGGGCGGCGTGCGAGAGCGCCAGGTAGCTGCCCGGGCGCAGGATGGCCGAGTAGCCGGCGACGATTTGCTCGGGGTGCTCGTCGTCGGGGATGAAGTGCAGCACGGCGTTCATCAGGACCGCGACGGGCCTGCTGAAGTCGAGCGTCTCCCGGGTGAGGGGGTGGTTGAGGACGGCCTCCGGACGGCGGAGGTCGGCGAGGATCGCCTCGACGCCGGGGACGCCGGCGAGCAGGTGGCGGGCATGCGCGATGGCCACCTGGTCGATGTCGACGTAGACGACCTTCGCGTTCGGGTTGGCCTCGAGCGCGACCTCGTGCACGTTGCCGACGGTCGGCACGCCGGAGCCGAGGTCGAGGAACTGGTCGATGCCGAGCGGGCCGGCGAGCTCGCGCACGACGCGGCCGAGGAACGCGCGGTTGGCGCGGATCGCGGCGACGAGCGTCGGCATCGCGGCGTCGGCCCGGCGGCCGACCAGTCGGTCGGCCTCGAAGTTCTGGCTGCCGCCCAACCAGAAGTCGTAGATCCTGGCTGGGCTGGGCTTCTCCGGGTCCACCTCGGGTAGTGAGAGGGCGAACTCCGCGGCCTCGATCGAATCCACGAACCGCACGATACGGCTGATCGCGCTGCCGATCCAATCGGCCCGCGATCGCGCGCGGGCCGCGGTCGCGGGCCGCGTCCCGTCCGGCCGCGGCTACGTCTCGTCCCAGTCGGCGGCGCCTGAGGTCTCGCCGTGGATCGCGGTCAGGCCGAAGACTCCGTAGCCCATCATGCCGACACCGATCAGCTCGGGCAGTATGTGCCAGCCGA
The DNA here is from genome assembly GCF_018139625.1 of Actinospica acidithermotolerans. GTDB lineage: Bacteria > Actinomycetota > Actinomycetes > Streptomycetales > Catenulisporaceae > Actinospica > Actinospica acidithermotolerans. The sequence goes on from NZ_JAGSOH010000127.1 coordinate 2,928, forward strand.
GTTCGATGCTCTCCCCGAACAGGAACACGCCGAGCGCGATGCTCAGGACGGCGTCGCCGAGGGTCAGCGCGGGCTGCGAGCCGGTGAGGCTGCCGGCTCGCAGGGTCCACTGCAGGAACAGCATGCTGAGCAGGCCCACGGCGGCGGCGGCGTAGATGTGCCAGGAGGTGAGAACCGCCTCCGCGCCGCCGGAGAACCGCGCGGTGACCTCCTTGATGAGCGCAGCGGTGGCTGCGAAGCACACGGCCGTCGCGGAGCCCAGGACCGTGGCGCGCAGGGTGCCGTGCACGCGGAGCGCGATCAGCACCAGCGCCGCCAGCACGCCCGCCAGGACGACTCCCACGGCCAGCCAGCGTGCGGCGGAGGACGTGTCGCTGCCGCCCGACGGGGAAGCCGAGACGAGGAACAGGGCCAGCCCCGCGGCGAGCATCACGAACGCGCGCCAGAGCGCGCCGCTGGGGCGGTGGTGGAAGACGAGGGCGCCGAGCAGCAGGGAGAAGAGCAGTTCCGAGGCGAGCAGCGGTTGCACGACCGAGAGTGCGCCGCTGTCGAGCGCGATCACCTGGAAGGCCGCGGACAGGATGGTCGCCGTCGCACCGCCCCACCACATCAGACGGGTGAGCGGCAGAAGCAGCCGCTTGACGGTGGAGCGCGCGCCCTGGCCGGGGACCAGCTCGTATCCGGCGGAGGCGTGCCGCTGCAGGACGAGGGAGGTGGCGTTCGAGAGCGCGGAGAGCAGAGCCGTCACCACCGTGAGCGCGTTCATTCCCCTCCCTCCGTCGAGATCGTGCGAAGCTGGTGGCCGTGAGCCGCTTTCTGCTGCTGACCGCGAGCATGGGCGCCGGGCACGACGCCGCCTGCGACGAGCTGGCGGCGCGGCTGCGCACGGCCGGCCACGACAGCGAGCAGCTCGACGTGCTGAGCCTGCTGCCGGGACCGCTCGGCGGCGGCGTGCGCGACTTCTACCATCTGATCATCCGCCGGGCCCCCCTGATCTATTCCGGCATCTACGCCGCGTTCTTCCGTTCCGGCGCCGGGCCGCGCCCGGGCAGCACGCCGCTGGCCGCGCTCGCCGAGGACCGGCTGCTCGAGGCCGTGGCGAGCAGCCGGAGCGACGCGGTGGTCTCGCTCTTCCACCTTGCCGCCCAGCTCTCCGGGAGGGCGAGGGCGCGCGATCGGCTGACGGTGCCGTCCGCGGCGCTCGTCACGGACTTCGCGCTGCACCGGCAGTGGCTGCATCCGGGAAACGATCTCAACCTCTGCCTGACCGAGCAGGACGCGGAGCAGGTGCGGCGCACGCTCGGCCGCCCGGCGGCCGTGTACGGTCCGCTGGTGCCCGGGGTCTTCCGGCCGCATCCGGCGGGCGAGGGGCGGTGGCGCGAGCGGTTCGCGGGGCCGCGGGCCCCGGTCGTGATGTCCGCGGGCGCGTGGGGGGCGGGCAGCGGGTTCGAGTACACGGCGGAGATCCTGCGCGGCGCCGGGTACCAGCCGGTCGTGCTGTGCGGGCGCGACGAGCGCCTGCGCCGCCGCCTCGCCGCCGTCTCCGGGGTGACCGCTCTGGGCTGGGTGCAGGACATGCCCGGCCTGCTCGCCGCGACGGCCGCGCTGCTCGACAACGCCGCCGGGCAGACGGCCTTGCAGGCGCTGGCCGTCGGCGTGCCGGTGATCGGATGGCGGCCGATCCCCGGCCACGGTGTGGAGGGCGTGCGCCGGATGGCGCAGCTCGGGCTGAGCGACTTCGCGACGGGCCCGGACGGACTGCTGCGGGCGCTCGGCCGGCTCGTGCCGGACGGGCCGGAGCGCGCGCAGCGGGTCGCCGAGGGTCGCCGGCTGCTGGACGCGGACGTCGTCCGTCCGCTGGAATCGATGCTCGACGGCTGACTCACCCCAGGCGTGCGGCGAGCTGCCGGTAGGCTCCCGGCAGCAGTGCCCTGATGCCGGCCGGAATGCGAAACCAGCGCGGCACGAACACCTCGCGGCTGCCGCGGTCGATGGCCCGCAGCGCCACCCGCGCGACCCGCTCCGGCGGGATGGGACGGGGCAGCCGGCGGTTGTAGGGCACGCCGCGGCGCGCGAAGAACGGCGTGTCGACCACGCCCGGCACGATGTGCGTCACCTGCACGCTCGTGCCCCTCAGCTCGTAGCGCAGCGCGTCGGCGAACGCGCCGAGCCCGGCCTTCGCCGCCGAGTAGACCGCCTCGCCCTCGACGCCGAGGGAGCCGGCGATCGAGCCGATCAGCACGAGGTGCCCGCGGCGCCGGAGCAGCATGTGCGGCAACACCATCCGGACCAGTTGTACGACCGCGACGAGGTCGACGGTGAGTACGTCGTCGACCGCGCTGGTCGGCATCGTCGCGAAGGGACCGGCCCAGCCGACGCCCGCGGAGGCGACCAGAAGGTCGATGTGCTGCGCCTCGTCGACGGCGCGGGTCACCAGCCGCCGCGCGCCGCCCGGCACGGCGAGGTCGCCGAGCAGCGGGGTGCCGCCGGTCTCGGACGCGATCCCGGCGACCCGGTCGGGATCGCGTCCGGCGACCAGCAGGGTCCAGCGCTTCTGGTCGGCGAGCGAACGGGCGATGGCGGCGCCGATCCCCGAGGACGCACCCGTCACCAGCGCCACGCCCTTGGCGGGATCGGCGGCCGGCTCGGTGGTGGGCTCCGCGTGCTGCGACACTGCCATGAGCTGAATCTCCTCAACTCGATCTCTGATCAGCCTGCCACGGCCCGCCCCGCCCCGCGCGTCGAACGCGGCATCCTGCGTCCGCCCCCGGCGGCGTGCCCGGCGGCGGGCATGGACGGGCCCGGGCACGACCGGAGAGGCGTGCCCGGGCCCGCCGACGAACGGCCTCAGCGCGACATCGCGGCGGCAGCGGCCGATCGGGGACGGACGGCGGCGGCGCGGCCGCGGCCGGGACGCCGCGGGCGCGCGCCGCGCCCTGACCCATCGTCATGATCGCCGGCAGCGGCACGAGACCGGTGATCACGTTGTTGCCGGTCAGCGACGGCGCCGTGGCGTGGAAGCCGTAGGCTTCGGGGTTGCCATCCCTTGCAGTCCGAAACACTTGCCGGGAACAAAATTTCCCCCTCCGGTCTATCCGCCGCCCGGAGGCGGCCGTCGCCCGATCGGCCGACGATGTGTTTGAGGCTGGCCCGGCCGGGTGACGTGGACCCGATCGAGGAGCGACCTTGTCGCCGCCGCCGACAGGCCGAATCGGAGTACCGCGTTCATGACGATCCCGCTCGCAGCGACGGCGGCCGCGCCGCAACCCGTCGCCCAGGCCTACCTGCTCGAAGCCCGGCAGATGCAGGCGCTCTCGTTCATCGTGCACATCCCGCTGGTGTGCTTCGGGATCGCCTTCCCCGCGCTCGTCGCGTTCGTGGAGTGGCGCTATCTGCGGACCGGCGACGTGATGTACCGCACGCTGGCGCGCCGCTGGACGCGCGTGATGGTCACGCTGTTCGCCGCGGGGGTGGTCACCGGTACGGTGCTCAGCTTCGAGATGGGGCTACTCTGGCCGGAGTTCACGGCGACGTTCGGCAGCGTGTTCGGGCTGGGCTTCGCGATCGAGGGCTTCTCGTTCTTCCTCGAGGCGATCTTCCTGGGCATCTACGTCTACGGCTGGGACCGCCTCTCGCCGCGGCTGCACTTCCTGTGCAGCATTCCGATCGTGATCGCCGGCATGCTCGGCTCGTTCATGGTCATCGCGGTCAACGGCTGGATGAACCACCCTCAGGGCTTCAAGCTCGACGCGCAGGGCCGTGTGGTCGATGTACGGCCGGTCCAGGCGCTGTTCGCGAACACGTACTTCTGGCATGAGCTCGTGCACATGTACCTGGCCGGCTACATGGTCACCGGCTTCCTCGTCGCGGGCGCGTACGCGATCGGGCGGCTGCGCGGGCGGTGGGGCCGGTACGAGCGCACGGCGCTGCTGGTGCCGCTGAGCGCCGCCGTGATCGCCTCGCCGATGCAGGTCGTCGTCGGCGACTGGGCCGCGCGCGAGGTCGCCACCAAGCAGCCGATCAAGCTCGCCGCGCTCGAAGGGCTGGGCGAGACGACCCGGGGCGCCCCCGAGCACCTGCTCGGCTACTACACGGACGGGCACATCGTCGGCGGCATCGCCGTCCCGCGGCTGCTGTCCCTGCTGGCCTTCCACAATCCGGATGCGACCGTCCAGGGACTGAACACCGTGCCGGTCTCCGAGCAGCCGCCGGTGAACGTGGTGCGCTACGCGTTCCAGACGATGGTCGGGATCGGCACGCTGCTCGCCCTGCTGGCGGTCGTCGTGCTGTTCGTGCTGTGGCGCAGGCATCGGCTGCCGGCCGGCCGCTGGTTCTTCCGGGCGCTCGCCGTGGCCGGGCCGCTCTCGTTCGTCGCGCTGATCGCCGGGTGGACGACGACCGAGGTCGGGCGGCAGCCCTGGGTGGTCTACGGGGTGATGCCGACCAGCGCCGCGGTCACCGGCGCGCACTCCGTCCCGGTCGGCTACGGAGTACTGGCCGCCGCGTACGCGATCCTGGTCGCGGCCACGTTCTGGGCCCTGCGCAGGCTCGCCAAGGTTCCGATGCCGCCCGCCGAGCAGCCGCTGAGCGGACCGACCGGGCCGATCACGCCGTCGGCGCCCATCGGACAGGAATAGGGGGCCGCCCCGATGGTTCTCGACCTGATTCCGCTGCTGATCGCTCTGGTCGGCCTCGTCCTGTACACCGTGCTCGGCGGCGCGGACTTCGGCGCCGGGCTCTGGCAGCTGCTCGCCGGCTCCGGGGAGCGCGGCCGCGCGCTGCGGGACCACGCGCACCGCGCCAACGCACCGGTCTGGGAGGCCAACCACGTCTGGTTGATCCTGGTGCTCACGGTCGTGTGGACGACGTATCCGAGCTTCTTCGGCTCGGTCTGCTCGACGCTCGCGATCCCGTTGTTCCTGGCCGCGATCGGCATCGTCTTCCGCGGCCTGACCTACGCGCTGCACTACGCGACCGACGTGCCGCGCGAGCGCCGGGTCATCGACGTGACCTTCTCGATCTCGTCCATCCTGACGCCGTTCATGCTCGGGACGGTCGTCGGCGCCATCGCCTCGGACCGGGTCCCGGTGGGCAACGCCGCCGGAAACGCCATCACCAGCTGGACGAACCCGACGTCGCTGATGAGCGGCGTGCTGGCGGTGTGCACGGGCGCCTTCCTGTCCGCCGTCTACCTGGCCGCCGACGCGCGCCGGTTCTCCGAGAGCGGCATCTCCGAGGCCTTCCGCACCCGCGCCGTCGCCAGCGCGCTGATCACCGGAGTTCTGGCGCTCGCCACGCTGGCGGTCGCGCATCAGGACGCGCCGCGGCTGTACGACGGGCTGACCTCGGGACTCGGCCTCGCGGCCGTCGTCGTCTCGGGCGTGGCCGGTCTCGCGAGCCTGGGCCTGGTCTGGCTACGCCGCTACACCACGGCGCGGCTGGCGGCGGCGGTCGCCGTGGCCGGGCTGCTCGCCGGCTGGGCGGCGGCGCAGCGGCCCGACCTGCTGCCCGGGCTGACGGTGCAGGAGGCGGCCGCGGACAACGCCACGCTGATCGCGGTGATCGTCTCCATCGCCGTGGGCGCCGTGATCCTCTTCCCGAGCCTGGCGTTCCTGTTCCGGCTCGTGCTCACCGGGCGGCTCGACCCCGGCCGGCTCACGCCCGCCTCCCATCCCGTCGGCCCCGACGCGCGGCGTCCGGCGTGGGCCGGGCGTGCCGCGGTGGCCTGCTTCGTGCTCGGGACCGCGCTGTTCGTCTTCGCGGACGGCGACGCGGCCCACACGGTGGCCGTCATCGCGTTCGCCGTCACGGCCGTCTTCGCGTACGCGGCCATCGGCCCCGACCAGTTGGCGGCGCGCGAGTCGGAGCCCGAGTGAGCGAGCCGGGTGAGGGCCGGGCAAGCCTTGATCAAACGGACACGTGTCGAGAGCTACTGCGGCCTGGTGATGTGCGCGACGAAGGAGTAGCGGTCGCCGCGGTACCAGGTGCGCACCCACTCGACCGGCTCGCCCTCGGCGGTGTGGCTGTGCTGGCTGACCAGCAGCATCGGCGTGCCGATCTCGGTGCCGAGCAGCGCGGCCTCGCGCGGGGCCGCGGGCGCGGTCTCGATCGTCTCGACCGCGTGGGCGACCGTGACATCGTAGTCAGAGCGCAGCGCCTCGTAGACCGAGCCGGTCTTCGCGACGGCGGCCTCCAGGCCGGGGAAGCGGCGCGCCGAGACGTGCACGCACTCGATCGCCATCGGCGCGTCGTTCACGGAGCGCAGCAGCTCCATGGTCAGCACCCGGGCGCCCGGGCGGACGTTGAGGCGCTCGGCGAGCTCGTCCGTGGCGGGGATGAACTCGGCGCCGAGGATCGAGGTGCGCGCCTGCAGGCCCTCGGACTCGGCGTGCTCGGTGAAGCCCGAGACCATCAGCGGCCAGGCGAGCTTGGGCTCGGCGACGTACGTGCCCGATCCCTGGCGGCGCACCAGGCGCCCCTCGGCGACCAGCTCGGTCACCGCCTTGCGCACGGTCGTGCGCGAGGTGCGGCAGGCGACCGCGAGATCGCGCTCGGCCGGGATCGACACGCCCGGCTTGAGCGCGGCGATCCGCTCCACGATGTGGTCCTTCACCTTGAGGTAGCGCGGCTCGCGCACCCCTTCGATCAGGGTCTCCACGTCTCTCCCCTCCTGTTCACGTGTCGATCATGGACCAGAGCAGGCCGAGCTCCTGGTGCGCGGCGGAGGCGGCGGCGCCGAGCAGCGTGCCGTTCCAGCCGAGCCGGGAGTAGTCGACCGTGAGATGGCCGCCCAGGTAGGGCTCGTAGTCGGTGAGCGCCTGCCGGATGTGGTCGAGCAGCCCGGAGCCGAGCGCGCAGACGGGGCCGCAGATGACCGTGCGGCGGACGTCGATGAGCTCGTAGACCAGCTCCAGCAGCGCCGCGATGTTCCGGCCCGCGCGCTCGGCCGCCGCGTCGTCGAGGTGCCCCTGCGGCTCCTCGCCGCGCGGCGTCAGCTGCAGCGACTGGTGCCGGCCCGTCAGCACACTGATGCGCGCCGCGGCCTCCAGGCAGCCGGTTCGGCCGCACTCGCAGGTCAGCTGATGCGTACGCAGGTTCAGGTGGCCGACCTCGCCGGCGCCGAAGCTCTCGCCCTGGAAGAGCGCGCCGGACAGGATCAGCCCGGCGCCCACGCCGTCGCCGAGGTAGAGCGCGAGCAGCGTCGGCGCAGGGTCCTCGTCGAGGGCGACCTCGGCGAGCGCGCACGCGTCGCTGTCGTTGATCAGGTGGACCGGGTAGCCGAGCTGCTCGCCGAGCCAGCCGCCGAGGTCGAAGTCGTCCCGGCCGAGCAGCACGGAGCGGGCGATCACGCCGCGGTGGTCGACGATCCCGGGCACCGCGACCCCGACCGCGAGCACGGTGCGGCCGAGGCCCTCGGCCATCTTCCGGACCGCCGGCACGAGCGCGTCCAGCATCAGGGCGCCGTCGCCGACCTCGAAGTGCTGCTCGATGATCCGGCCGTGCAGGGAGAGCGCGGCGATGCGGAAGCCGTCCCGGATGAGCTGCACGCCGAGCACGGCGAACAGCCGCTCGTCGAGGTCCAGCAGGATCGGCGGCTTGCCGCCCACGGAGGGGCCGACGCCCACCTCGCGCACCAGCCCCTGCTCGAGCAGCTCGGCGACCAGCCCGGAGACGGTCGCCGTGTTGAGCCCCGCCAGCCGGACCAGGTCCGCGCGCGAAATCCGGCCGCGGCCCTTGCTGATGTGCTGCAGCAGCAGCCGCCGGTTGACGGCGCGCACATCGGCCGGGCTGGCCTTTCCGGTGGTGCGCAGTGATTCCATGGCCTGTTTCGTCGGGGTCGTCGCGGCGGTCCTGGGGTTTCCTTGGAAAGTAGCGTTACCATCCAATGGAAGTCAATGGTCTCGACCAATCGGCCCGCCGCGGCCGGCCCCTGAGGCCCCGTCAGGGGCCGCTCCCGGGCAGTGAACTGCTTCGGGCCGGGCCCCCGAGGGGACCCGGCCCGAAGAGATCGGAACCGGTCGCTTACGCGGTGGTTCCCATCACCTGGAGCTCGGAGACCTGAGCGCCGTTCTGCACGCTGTTGGCGGTGAAGTCGAGCTCGACGTACTGGTCAGCGGTACCGCTGGGCAAGGTGATCGTCACCGTGTTGCCGGTGGACGGGTTGAAGGTGTACGTGGCCGAGGACACCAGCGTCGTCCAGGTGCTGTTGTCCGTGCTGCCGAGGATCGAGAACGTCTGGGTCCGGGTGGACCAGGCGCTCGACGGCGGCAGGTCGACGACGACCGAGCTGAGCGAGTCCTTCGCGCCGAGGTTGATGGTCAGGGTGGACGGCCAGACGCCGTCCGTGCTCTCCCAGTAGGTGCTCGTGTTGCCGTCGACCGCGTTGGCCGGCACGTAGGTCTGCGTGTAGCTGCTCGCGGAGACCGGCGCGTTGAGCGCGAGGTCGGTCGGCGTCGTGCCGCCGCCACCGCCGCCCGTGGTGGAGCTCGCGGCTCCCGGGAAGATCTCGAACTCGGAGACCTGCGCAGCGCTCCAGCCGGTGTTGCCGGTGAACGAGAGCTGCAGGTACTGGTCGGTGGTGCCGGACGGCAGGTTGAAGGTCACCGTGTTCCCGGTGGACGGGTTGAAGGTGTACCCGGTCGAGGCCACCAGCGTCGTCCAGGAGCTGCCGTTGGCCGAGCCGAGCACCGAGAAGGTCTCGGTGCGCGTCGACCAGGCCGAGGACGGCGGCAGGGTCACGGTGACCGAGCCGAGCGGGTACGACTGGCCGAGGTTCGCGGTCAGCGTCTGCGGGTAGGCCGCGCCGTCCGTGCTCTCCCAGTACGTGCTCGTGTTGCCGTCGTTGGTGTTGGTCGCCGGATAGCCGGACGCGCTGCTGCTGGAGGTCATCGTTCCGGTCAGCGCCAGGTTGGTGGTCGAGCCGATGCCGGTGCCGGCCAGTCCGACGGTGGTCGGGCTGTTGTTGGCGTTGCTGGTGATCGTGAGCGTTCCGGTGCGGCTGCCGGCGGCGGTCGGGGTGAAGGTGACCGTCACGGTACACGTGGCGTTGACCGCGAGCGTGCCGCAGTTGTTCGTCTGGCTGTAGTCGCCGCTGACCGAGACCCCTGAGACCGTGGCCGACGCGGTGCCGGTGTTGGTCACCGTGACGGACTTGCCGGCCGCCGAGGAGCCGACGATCGTGCCGGCGTAGGTCAGCGAGGCCGGGTTGGTGCTCAGGACCGGTCCTGCCGCGGTTCCGGTGCCGGACAGGCTCACCGTGTCGGTCTGGCCGCCCGCCACGACGGTCAGCGTGCCGGTGCGGCTGCCCGACGCGGTCGGGGTGAAGGTCACGCTCACCGAGCAGCTGCCGTTCGCCGCGATCGACGAACCGCAGTTGCTGGTCTCGGCGAAGTCACCGGTCGTGGAGATCGAGGAGACGGCCGCCGCCGAGCTGGTGGGGTTGGTCACCGCCACGGTCTGCGCGCTGCTGGTCGTGCCCGAAACCTGCGAGCCGAAGTTCAGCGCGCTGGGGCTGGTCTGCACGCCGGTCGCCGGGTACGGCGGGTAGACGGGCGTCGGGTTGGTGCTGCCGCACTGCGTCGGGCTGATGCCCGAGTTGCCGCCGCCGTCGGTGATGGCGAAAGCGGTGCCCTCGCAGCTGTAGCTCGGCGCGTTGCCCGCGTTCGCCTGCGCCACTCCGGTCGCGGTCACGTTGGTGGCCGACGCCGTCCCGCCAGTCTGCTCCTGGAGGGCGAACGTGCCGGTCCCCTGGATGCTGACGTTGCTCAGGTTGACGCCGTTGATCGTGCCCTCGACCCATTGGATCGCTTCATAAGGGCTCTGCTCTATCAGGGCATTGCTGACGTTGATCGGCCCGGCTATGGTGCCCTGGCTGCCGTCGAACCAGAGCGCGCCGACGCCGAACTGCCAGTTCGGGTCGAGGCTCCCGTCGCGGATCAGGGTGTTGTTCGAGATCGTGTACAGGCCGACGGGCGTGGAGCTGAACCGCTGGCCGACCTGGATGCCGCCGCCCTGGGTGATGCCGGTGTCGACGACGCGGTTGCCGGTGATCGTGTTGTTGTTGCCGCCGTAGCCCGCGATGCCGTTGGCGAGCTGCTGCAGCTGCACGGTGTTGTCGGAGATCGTGTCCTGCGAGTCGGCTCCGATGCCGGAGTCGGCCCAGAGCGCGATGCCGTCGTCGCCGGTGTTGCGGACGTCGCTGTCGGTGATCGTCGAGCCGGTCACGCCGCCGTGCAGGTTGATGCCGTCGGCCGTGGTGTCGCGGATCCGCATGCCGCTGAAGGTCAGGTTCGACATCGGCCCGTCCATCCAGGCGCCGACCTTCATGTGCTCGATCCAGATGTTCGAGACGGTCGAGTTGCTCATGGCGCCGCCGATGCCGTTGACCTGCGCGCTGTCGTTGCGCTCCTGCACGTTGCCGGAGATCGCGAAGTTCTGCAGGTGCACGTTCGTGCTCGGATTCGGCGCCGAGTTGCCGTAGAAGCCGGGCGCGGCGCCCGTCACGGTCGAGTACCACATGCCGGCGCCCGCGATCGTCACGTTGTTGACGCTGATGTGGCCCGGGATGTCGTACGTGCCCTGCGGAATCCAGACGGTTCCGCCGGAGCCGGCCGCGGCGATGGCGGCGTTGAACGCGCTCGTCGAGTCGGCCGCGCCGGTCGGGTCGGCACCCTCGCTGGTGACCGAGACCGACCCGGCGGGCTGGCTCAGCGGCGCGGCCACGTCCTCGAAGTCGGCCAGGTCGATCGTGTACGACGACGCGGTGTCCTCGGAGTCGACCTGCAGCTTGAAGGTCGTGCCCGCCGGATACGTCGTGCTCAGCAGCCGGTGCGCCTCGTCGTAGAAGTGGTGGGGGTTCCCGCTGCTCGGCGTGTTCGTGAACGGATAGCTGCCGTAGTACCAGCTGTAGGCGTTGGTCAGGCTGAAGTCGGCCTGCTTGCTCCCGTTGACGTAGAGGGAGAGCGGAGCGGTGTAGACCGAGCCGTCCGAGGAGTCGGGGATGCTGTAGCGGAAGTCGATCGAGTTCGTCGCGACCGGCGTCGTGAACGTGACGTACGCGCCGGAGCCCGACAGGGTCACCGCCTGGCGGCCGGAAGCCTCGTCGGCGAGCTGGCCCTGGGTGTAGCTCGGCCCGATGATCGTGCCGTTGGTCGGCGAGCTCTCCGCCTGGACCTCGGCATACGGCAGGCTCGCGCCGCTTCCGCCGGTCACGGCCGCGGTCGCGGCCGAGGCCGGCGCCGCGGCGGCCGTCGACAGCGCGGTGACGCCGGTGAGCAGCAGGGCCGCGCTCCCGGTCAGGCCGAGTGCTCTTCGCAGGGCACGGATGGTGCTGGATGAAGACACCTCAAACTCCTTATGCGGATCCGGTGCGGAGGTGGGACAGAGGGTGTCGTAGCAAGGAGGACCGTAACGCGGTGGACATCGTTCCGCAATATCAGAACGGAAATTGCGCGAATTCTTGCCTACAGGCGAAAGATCGCTAGTGACAGCAAGGAGAGTTGCGGCGTGGGATCGCAGACGCCTGCCGTGGCCCGCGAGGACGGCGGCCGGCCACCGCGGCGGTCGGCCGCGCGTTACAGACGCACGACCACCAGTGCGGTGTCGTCCGTCGCGCCGGCCGCCGGGAGCAGGTCGACCAGCAGCGTGTCCGCGAGTTCCTCCGGCTCGAGGTCGCGGTGGGCGGCGAGGGAGTCGGCGAGCCGGGCGAGGCTGACGTCGATGTCCTCGCGACGGCGCTCGACGAGGCCGTCGGTGTAGAGCACGAGCGTGTCGCCCTCTTTGAACTCCAGCCGCGCCCGCGCGCGCGGCAGGTGCTCGGGGCGGGTGTCCAGCGGCGGGTCGGTGGCCTGGTCGAGGTAGGCGACCGTGCCGTCCGAGCGGGCGAGCACCGGCGGCAGGTGCCCGGCGCTGCTGTAGGTCAGCGAGTAGTCGCCCCAGTCGATGTAGACGGCCGCCGCCGTCGTCGACTGCGCACCCGGAACCGAGCGCGCGTAGAGCCCGAGCACCTCCAGGGCCTGCGCCGGTCCGTCCGCGGCGCGCATCGCCGCGCTCAGGGCGCTGCGCAGCTGCCCCATCACGCCCGCCGCCACCAGCCCGTGCCCGACGACGTCGCCGACGGCCACGGCCAGCGAGCCGCCCGGCAGTTCGACCAGGTCGAACCAGTCCCCCGCCACGTTCAGCGCGCCGATCGCGGGCCGGTAGCGCACGGCCGCCTGATGCCGTCCGTCGAGCCGCGGCGCGGGCAGCATCGCGTCCTGCAGCGCCAGCGCGACCTCGCGCTCCCGCGCATGCGCCAGCCGAAGCCGCTCGTTGACGTCCTGAAGTTCCCGCGACCGCGTGTAGAGCTCCGCCTCCAGCACACGCGCACGGTCGCCGACCGTCGCCCGGTCCCGCGCGTGGATGAGCTCCGTGACCTCCTCGACGCGGTGCAGCAGCAACACCACGCGGCCTTGCGAGTCGAAGATCGGCGTGTTGACCGGGCTCCAGTAGCGCTGGTGCCACGTCCCCGGACGCGTCTGCGACTGGACGTCGTAGCGCTGGATCGCCATCGTGTCCCGCTCGCCGGTCTCCAGCACCCGGCGCAGCGACGCCTCCAGGTTCCGCGCCCCGGTGGCCCCCGGGTCGTTCGGGTTGTCCGGGAAGATCTCGAACAGGTTGCGGCCGATCAGTTCCGTGCGCGAACGGCCGGAGTAGCGCACGAACTCGTCGTTCGCGTCCGCGAACACGAGGCCGGGCGTCAGCAGCGCCACCATCGCGGGTAACGCCCGGAAGACGCTCTCGTAGTCGATGCCCGGCTCACTCACAATAATCACGATAAGTTCTCTGGGCGGGAAAGGCGCCGGTCAGAGCTCGCCGGTCCACCCCGCCATCACACGTGCGGCCCATCCCCCTCCGGCGGGGTGCTCGTCGCGCGGATTCTCGCGCCGGCACCGCGCCGGGTACCCATCGGGGTTAGGTGAACCTATCCTAAACATGTTAGCGTGCAGCGCCACGTACACCGCGTCAGCACACCTGGAGATACATCGATGGTCGCAACGCTCGTGATCTTCCTGCGCGAAGGGATCGAGGCCAGCATGATCGTCGCGATCCTGCTGGCGTACCTCAACCGGATCGGCGCGCGGCAGCACTTCCGCGACGTGTTCGTCGGCGTGGGCGCGGCGCTGCTGCTGGCGGCGGGCGGCGGGGGGCTGGCGTACTACACCGTCACCTCGTACGACGGCTCCCGGCCGCAGGCGATCTTCGAGACGTTCACGTATCTGCTGGCCGCCGCCGTGCTGACGTACATGACCTTCTGGATGCGCAATCACGCACGGGACCTGTCCGGCGAGCTGCGGGCGCGGACGGACGCGGCGCTCGACCGCGGGGCGCGGACCGGGATCGCGCTGCTGGCGTTCCAGGCGGTCGGGCGCGAGGGGCTGGAAACGGTCGTCTTCACGCTGGCGATCATCTTCTCCACCTCGACGCAGGGCGCCCTGCTCGGCGCGGCGATCGGCCTGGCGATCTCGCTGGTGATCGCGTTCTTCATCTACCGGCTCGGGCACCGGCTGAACCTGAACCGGTTCTTCCGCATCGTCGGGGCGCTGCTGATGATCTTCGCCGCGGGCCTGCTGGCCGACGCGGTGGAGAACCTGCAGCAGCTCGGCTGGCTGCCGATCCTGAACACCCCGCTGTGGCACAGCAGCGCGCTGCTGAGCGAGGACAGCGCGTTCGGCGACATCGCGCACTCGTTCTTCGGCTACTCGGACGCGCCGACCGCCGCGCAGGTCATCGTGTACGTGCTCTACCTCGCGACGGCCCTCGCCTTCTTCCTGCGGTCCCGGAAGGCGACGACGCCGAGCAAGCCGCACAGCGCGCAGAGCAGCTCGCCGGCGCCCTCCGCGAAGCCCGGTTCCTCCTCAGCGCGGCTGTCGGGCGCGACCGATCAGGGTTGAGCCGCGCACCACGAGCTCCGGCTGCAGGACGACCTGCCGGTGCTCGTGGGCGGCGCCGGCGTCGGTCTCCTCGAGCAGGAGCTCGGCCGCGAGGCTGCCCATGGTGGCGGCCGGCTGGCGGACGGAGGTGAGCGGCACGGCGGCCGCGGAGGCGAATTCGATGTCGTCGTAGCCGACGATGGCCATCTCGCGCGGGACGTCGACTCCGGCCGTGAACAGCGCCTGCAGGACGCCGAGGGCGAGCAGGTCGTTCGCGCAGAACACGGCGGTCGGCCGGCGCATCAGGCCGAGCAGCCGGGCTCCGGCGTCGCGGCCCGCGGCCACGTCCAGCGTCTCGGTCGGCAGTTCGGTCAGCGCCTCGGGGCCGAGACCGGACTCGGCGAGGGCGGCGAGCGCGCCCGCGCGGCGGTCGCGGATCTGGCGCAGCCGCGGCGGTCCGCTCACATAGGCGATGTTGCGATGGCCCGCGTCCACGAGGTGGCGCACGGCCAGGGCACCGCCGGCGACGTCGTCCACGGACACCGAGCAGCCCTCGTCCCCCGTGCCGACGCGGTCCACGAGCACGTACGGAATGCCGTTGCGGCGCAGGTTCTCGGCGTTCTGACCGGCGTCGTCCGACGGCGTCAGCAGCACGCCGCGCACCCGCTGCTCGGCGAAGAGGGCGAGGTACTCGGCCTCGTCCCGGGCGCTCTGGTTGCTGTTGCAGACCATGACGCCGAGGCCGGCCTTCCGGGCCGAGCGTTCGGCGCCGCGGGCGACGTCGACGAAGAACGGGTTGCCCATGTCGAGTACGAGCAGGCCCATGATGCGGCTCTGGCCCGCGCGCAGCTGCCGCGCGTATTCACTGCGCACGTATCCGAGCTCGGCGATGGCCGCCTGCACGCGGATGCGCGTCTGCTCGGCGACCGAGTCGGGCCGGTTGATGACGTTCGAGACGGTGCCCACGGACACCCCCGCGCGCCGTGCGACGTCCTTGATCCCGACCATGCTTCTTCTCAGACCTGCCCATTCCTGCCTCGTCGGCGAGACGCCCACCTGCGTCCGCCTCGCCTTTTGTGCGTGTCATCGTATGCGGTGCCAGTGCTTGACGGAGCTAAGCGAGGTGGAAGATCTCCCGCAGCGGCGCCATCGAAGCATCCGGTGCGGCGCCGTCAAGGTCGAAGAAGGGCGCCATCTCCCGTTGCCAGCGTTCGTTCACGCCGGTCTCGGCCATACCCGCGAGCGCCTTCGCGAAGTCCTCGGTCTCCAGGTAACCGACCAGCAGCCCGTCCTCCCGCAGGAAGATCGAGTAGTTGCCCCAGCCCGTGGCGCTGAGCGCCTCGAGCATCTCCGGCCACACCGCCTCGTGCCGGCGGACGTATTCGTCCAGGTGCTCCGGCTTGACTTGGAGCACGAAGCATACGCGTTGCAATGCTCGTCCTTACTTTTCGGTCCTTCTCCTAGCCGGTGCGAGAGGCCCGGATACGTCGCCGTGGTCCGGCGGCGCATCCGGGCTCTTTCACAGGACTAGAAGTTGAACTGGCTGATGTTGGTGCTGTCGAAGACGATGGGCTGGCCGAGGGTGACCACGCCGTTCGCCCCGACGGTGAAGCTGCCCAGGGAACCGGCCTTGAAGCTCTGGCCCGCCGCCCCGGTGATCTGCCCCGAGGCCAACGCGACCGCGGCATAGGCGGCCAGCTCGCCGAGCTTGGCCGGATCCCACAGCTCGAACGCCTCGACCGTGCCGTCCTTCACGTACGCGCGCATGTCGTTCGGAGTCCCCAACCCGGTCAACAGCACCTTCCCCTTGTACTGCGAACCGTCCAGGTACTGCGCGGCCGCCTTGATCCCCACCGTGGTCGGGGAGATGATGCCCTTCAGGTCCG
>NZ_JAGSOH010000128.1 GCF_018139625.1 Actinospica acidithermotolerans
CGGTGGGGCATGAGGGCCTTTCCGGTAGCCGGTGCAGATGTCGCAATCCACACCAAGCCAGAAGGCCCTCACCCATTACAAGATCAACCGGCCGTGACCCCCGTCACCAACCTCTGTGGTCAGTACATCTAGCGTCCTGACTCGGGACACCAGGGACTCAGGACACCAGGCGTCCGGTCGATTCATCAGCAGCGCAGGGCCTGGGCTAGGGCGTTGACGCTGATGTCGGTGACCGTGCGGAGTTCCGCTTCGCTCGTTCCCGCCCTGCTCATCACGGCCAGCGACTGGTTGACCGCCGCGAAGTGGACGGCGAAGTCCTCGACGTCGCTCGCGGCCAGCTCCGTGCAGCTCAAGGCGGTGCGCAGCCGGGCACGCTGGCGGCCCAGGGCTTCGCTCGCGCGGGCGGCGATCGCGGCGTTGAGGACCGGCGTCGTCATCGCGGTCTGCGCGATCAGGCATCCGTCGGGTACGTCGGGGTCGGCGATGCGCTCCAGGGTCACGTCGAAGAACGCCCGTACCGCGTCGACCGCCGGGCCGCCGGCGAGCGCCTGGTCGTAACGGTCGCCGTACCGCGCGGCGTAGCGGTCCAGGCAGCGCAGGTAGAGCGCGTCCTTGTCGCCGAATGTCGCGTAGATCGAGCTGCGGTTCAAGCCGGTTGCCTTCGAGAGGTCGTCGATCGACGTGTCGGCGTATCCGGCGCGCCAGAACTGGACCATCGCCGCGTCGAGCACCGCGTCGACGTCGAACTGCTTCTTGCCGGCCATCCGCGCACGCACCTCACTCTTCCTTCTCGGGGCTCTCGCCCATCTTATCTTGAACTGATCGGTTCAAGATGCGCTAGGCTGCGGGCATGACCGAAGACGAGCAGTTCCCCCAGCCGAAGAACCTCGTCCCCGACCTGCCGCTGCACGAGGTCGCGGGCTTCACGCACCGCTGGGTGGACGCGGACGGCGTCGTGCTGCACGCCGTGGAAGGCGGCCGGCCGGACGGGCCCGCCGTCGTGCTGCTCGCTGGGTTCCCACAGAGCTGGTGGGCATGGCGCGAGGTGATGCCGCAGCTCGCCGAGCGCTATCGCGTGGTCGCGATCGACCTTCCGGGCCAGGGACACTCCGAGCGTCCACCCGCGGGCTACGACACGCACACCGTCGCCTCGCACGTCCAGGCCGCGGTGAACGCGCTCGGCGTGCGGACGTACTGGCTCGCTGCGCACGACATCGGGGCGTGGGTCGCCTTCTCGCTCGCCCTGATGGACCGGGGTGGCAGCCTGCACGGCCTGGCCTTGCTCGACGCCGGCATCCCCGGGATCACGCTCCCGGACGCCGTCCCCACCGATCCCGCGCGGGCCTGGAAGACGTGGCATTTCGCGTTCCACCTGGTGCCGGAGCTGCCGGAGACGCTGCTTGCCGGGCGCGAGCGCGAATACGTCGAGTGGTTCCTGACGGCGAAGGCACTGGCCCCGGACGCGTTCAAGCCCGCCGAGGTCGAGCACTACGCCGCCGCCGTCGCTGCCGAGGGCGGGCTACGGGCCTCGCTCGCCTACTACCGCGAGGCCGCGGAATCGGCGGCCAGGAACCACGAGGCGCTCGAACGGGGCCGGCTGACGATCCCCGTGCTGGGAGTCTCCAGCTCGCACGGCTCGATCCCCGACATGGCCGCCTCCGTCAGGCCGTGGGCGCCGAACACGGCCGGCGTCGTCATCCCGCAGGCCGGCCACTTCATCCCGGACGAGCAGCCCGAGGCGACCGCGGCCGCGCTGATCGCGTTCGTCGAGCGCGGCGGCGCGGCCGGGTAGCGCGGGCGAGGGTCAGAAGATCTTGCGCAGCTTGAGCACGTCGCCGATCGAGGCGCCGACCTTGATCCGGCCGGAGCCCCAGGCCTGCAGGAAGTTCAGCCGGCCGTCCACCAGCGCGAGCAGGTCGTCGCTCGGGATGGTCAGCCTGATCTGCGCGTTCGGCAGCCGCGAGACGTCGTCGTAGTCGGCCACGTCCAGCAGCCGCGCCTGCTTCATCCGGCCGTGGAAGGCGACCCCCAGGTCGGGCACCGTGCAGCTGACGGTGCGTTCGAAGTCGTTCTTTGCGCGCCGGTCGTCGTCCAGGCCGCCCAGCTTCGCAGCCAGCCGGTCCAGGGCGGCGGCGCATTCGTCTTTGGTCGCCACGTTCGGCACCCTACACATCCCGATTGTCGGTCGCACGCGATACGGTCTACGACATGAGCAGCCCCGAGATCGCCGAACTGCCGCAGGCGCACGCGGACAGCCCGATCCCCGCGCCCGAGCCGACCGGGAACGCGGCGGTCGACGCCGCCCTGGAGCGGCTGCGCGAGCTGGCCGAGCGGCCCGCGGCCGAGCACCCGGCGCTCTACGACGACGTCCACCAGCGCCTGCAGGCCGCTCTCGCGGACCTGGGGCGGTAGTCGAGGGGCCTTTTCCGGGATGGCAGGGCAGGAGCGGCGGCGGCTGGACGCCGAGCTGGTGCGGCGCAGGCTGGCCCGCTCGCGGGAGCAGGCGGCCGAGCTGATCGAGGCCGGCCGGGTGACGGTCGGCGGGCAGCGGGCGGCGAAGGCGGCGACCCGGGTCGAGACCTCGGCGGCGATCGTGGTGGCCGCGCCGCCGGAGGGCGAGCCGGAGTACGCATCGCGCGGCGGGCACAAGCTCGCGGGCGCGCTCGAGGCCTTCGGCCCGGCCGGCCTGCGGGTGGCCGGGCGGCGCTGCCTGGACGCCGGAGCGTCCACCGGCGGGTTCACCGACGTGCTGCTGCGCGCCGGGGCCCGGCAGGTCGTGGCGGTCGACGTCGGCTACGGGCAGCTGGTCTGGGAGCTGCGCAACGACGCGCGGGTCGTGGTCGTGGACCGCACCAACGTGCGCGAGCTGACGCTGGATCAGATCGGCGGGGAGCCGGTGGAACTCGTGGTGGGGGATCTGTCGTTCATCTCCTTGACGCTGGTGCTTCCCGCGCTGGTGCGCTGCGCCGTCCCGGAGGCGGACTTCGCACTGATGGTCAAGCCGCAGTTCGAGGTCGGCCGGGAACGACTCGGCTCGGGCGGTGTGGTCCGCGATCCGGACCTGCACGCCGAGTCGGTGCGCGCGGTCGCCGGCGCGGCGGCGCAGCTCGGCCTCGGCGTGCTCGGGGTCACGGCCAGTCCGCTGCCCGGGCCGAGCGGCAACGTTGAGTACTTCCTGTGGATGCGCCGCGGTGCCGAGCCGCTGCGGGACGAGGAGGTGCGCCGCGCCGTGGCCGAGGGCCCGGCGGGCGCGGCCGCCCGCTGACCGTGCCGATATCCGCCGGTCCGCGGCGCCCCCGGAAAGCGCCGCGTCGGTGAGAATGGTTGTGAGTAGGAAAGGCAGAAGGGAACCACGGGTGAGCGCGATGTCCGGTCCGTCCGAGCGCGATGAGGCGTTCGGCGCGGCCTACGGCCCGGCGTGGCACGAGTCCGGGGATGACGGGCCTGCGCGCGGGGGCGGCCCGGCGTGGCACGAGTCCGGAGACGAGGGGCCTGCGCGCGGGGGCGGCCCGGCGTGGCACGAGTCCGGAGACGAGGGGCCTGCGCGCGAGGGTGGCCCGGCGTGGCACGAGTCCGGGGATGACGGGCGTGCGCGCGAGGGTGGCCCGGCGTGGCACGAGTCCGCGGACGAGGCGCCCGGCCGCGAGGGTGCCACGGCGTACGCCCCCGTCCGGCATGTGCCGCCGGGCGAGGGGCCGCAGCGCACCGTGCTGCTCATCACGCACACCGGCCGCAGCGAGGCGCGGGACGCGGCCCGGAAGGTGGCGCACTGGCTCTCGGTCGCCGGGATCGCGGTGCGGATGCTCGCGCCGGAGGTCGAGATGGACCGGCTCGAGGTCGGCGAGCCCGGGAGCTGGATCGTGCCGGAGGACCGGCACGCGGTCGAGGGATGCGAGCTCGTCGTGGTGCTCGGCGGGGACGGGACGCTGCTGCGCGGCGCGGAGCTCGCCCGGATGGCCGACATCCCGCTGCTCGGCGTGAACCTCGGCCGGGTCGGCTTCCTCGCCGAGGCGGAGCTGGAGGACCTGCACGAGGTCGTCGAGCGGATCGTCGAGCACCGGTACGAGGTCGAGGAGCGGATGACGCTCGACGTGCAGGTCACCCGGCACGGCGAGTTCGTCGGGCAGACCTGGGCGCTGAACGAGGCGAGCGTGGAGAAGCGGGCGCGCGAGCGGATGCTGGAGGTGCTGGTCGAGATCGACGGCCGGCCCCTCTCCCGCTGGGGCTGCGACGGGGTCGTGTGCGCGACGCCGACCGGCTCGACCGCCTACGCCTTCTCCGCGGGCGGCCCGATCGTCTGGCCCGGGGTGGAGGCGCTGCTGCTGGTGCCGATCTCGGCGCACGCGCTGTTCGCCAGGCCGCTGGTCGCCGCGCCGGACTCGCTGCTGGCCATCGACGTGCAGGACGGGCAGGGCCCCGGCCACGAGGGTACCGGCGTGCTCTGGTGCGACGGCCGCAGGACCCTGACGCTGCCGCCGGGCGCGCGGGTGGAGGTGCGCCGCGGCTCCCGGCCGGTCCGGCTTGCCCGGCTGCACCAGGCGCCGTTCACCGATCGGCTTGTGGCCAAGTTCGCGCTGCCGGTGGACGGCTGGCGCGCCGCGCGCTGATCCGGGCGCGGCTGTCGGTGGCCGCAGTGCGCCGCGGCACCCGGCCGGTCCGGCTTGCCCGGCTGCACCAGGCGCCGTTCACCGATCGGCTCGTGGCCAAGTTCGCGCTGCCGGTGGACGGCTGGCGCGCCGCGCGCTGATCCGGGCGCGGCTGTCGGTGGCCGCTGGGAGACTGGTCGGCGTGATCATCGGTTTGCGGACGCCCCGGCCCAAGGGCGCGGTCGGCGCGCGGGACACGGAGGAGCACCACCGCGTCTCCACGCCGCTGGAGCTGTTCTTCGACCTCTGCTTCGTCGTCGCGGTGGGGCAGGCCGGCCGGGAGCTGGCGCATGCGATCGAGCTGGGCGAGCTCAGGCACGGGCTGAGCGCGTACGCGGCGGTGTTCTTCGCGATCTGGTGGGCCTGGATGAACTACTCCTGGTTCGCCACCGCCTTCGATCCGGACGACGTGCCGTTCCGGCTGGCCACCTTCGTGCAGATCGCCGGCGCGCTGGTGATCGCGGCCGGGGTGCCGCGCGCGTTCGAGCACCGGGACTTCACCGTCGTCGTCATCGGGTACGTCATCGTGCGGCTGGCCTTCGCCTCGCAGTGGCTGCGGGTCTACCGGGACAATCCGGAGTTGCGCGGGCTCGCGGCGCGCTGGGGCGGCGGCGTGCTGGTCGTGCAGCTGTTCTGGGTGCTGCTCCAGCTGGTGCACTCCCCGGCCGCGTACGACGCGGGATTCGGCGCGCTGGTCGTGGCCGAGCTGCTGGTGCCCTACTGGGCCGAGCGCGGCGGTTCGCTGCCGTTCCATCCGCACCACATCGCCGAGCGGTACGGCCTGTTCACGCTGATCGTGCTCGGCGAGACCGTCGCGGCGGCGACGGTCGCGATCCAGGGCGCGATGAGCGGGCACGAGGATGTCAGGAAGCTCGTGCTGCTCGCGTTCGGCGGCCTGCTGATCGTGTTCTCGGCCTGGTGGATCTACTTCGCGCACGAGGCGGGGGATCTGCTGGGGGAGCGGACGTCGCCGTACCTGTGGGGGTACGGGCACTACATCGTGTTCGCGTCGGCCGCCTCGATCGGGGCCGGGGCCGAGGTGGCCGCCGCGTGGACGGGCGGGGGCGGGGAGATCTCGGCGCGGCTCGCGGCGGGCTCGGTGACCGTGCCGACGGCGCTGCTGCTGCTCGTGATCTGGGTCCTGCAGGCGCGGCACTTCAAGCGGGGCCCCGCGCAGGCGGTCATGCCGGCCACGGCCGCGGCGGTGCTGCTGTGCACGTTCGCCGGGAGCTACGCCGTGTTCCTGGCAGGGCTGTGCTGCGCCGCGTCGGTGATCCTCGGCGTCTACGGCGAACGGCTCGGATCCGTCGGCACCGCATCCGGGGCGTGACGGCGAACGGCCCGGATCCGTGGGACCCGGGCCGTCTGAAGCCTGATGCAGTCGCGGACTCAGTCCGGCCGGGCCGCGCCGACGTACGGCATGTTGCCGTAGTAGGGCGAACTCGGGTTCAGCGAGGCCCACTCGACGTAGGAGCCGGGGTGGGTGGCCTGGATGTACATCCCGTTGCCGATGTAGATGGCCACGTGGCTCGGGCCGGCCGAGGTCGGGAAGAAGAAGAGCAGGTCGCCGGGCTGCAGGTCGGCCTCGGAGACGTGCGGAAGTGCGGCGTACTGGTCGTACGAGTCGCGCGGGATGCTGATGCCCGCGGCCTTCCAGGCTTCCTGGGTCAGGCCGGAGCAGTCGAACTCGTTCGGGCCGTTGGCCGCGTAGACGTAGTCGTCGCCGAGCTTGGATTCGGCGTAGGCCACGGCGATCGCGGCGCGGCCGGTGGCGACGGGCAGGGTTCCCGAGTAGTGGAACCACATGCTGCCGGTCGAGCCGATGCTGACCTGCTCCTGCTCGGCCGGGGTGAGCGAGGCGACGAGCTCCTTGGCCGCGGCGGTGAGGTTGTCGGCCTGCTGCTTGGCCGCCTTCGCCTTCGCCAGCGCCGCCTGCTGCTGCTGCACGAGCGTGGCGGCGAGCGCCTGCTCCTGCTTGAGCTCGGCCTGGTCGGTCGCGATCGTCTTGAGCTGCTTGGCCTCCTGCGAGGCGATCTCGTTCTGGCTCGCGACCTTGTCGAGGTACGTGGTGGGGCTGGCGGAGAGGGTCAGCTCGAGGGTGGAGCTGACGCCGCCGTTGCGGTACTGCTGGGCGGCCTGCAGGCCGATCGTGGCGTCCAGGGTGGAGATCTGCTGGTTCTGCTGGCTGATCTCGCCCTGCAGCGCGTCGATCTTCTGCTGGAGCTGGGCGTAGGCCTGCTCCTCGGAGTCGTAGGTCTGGCCGGCCGCCTCACTCTGGCTCAGGTCCGACTGGTACTGCGCCTTGGCCTGGGCGAGCGTCTCGGCCTGGCTGGAGCTCGGGACCAGGGCCACCGTCCCCGCGCTGAGCCCGACCACGGCGACGGCCGTGGCTTTTCGCGGGGTGATCAACTTCGGTGCTCGGTGACCTGCGGTACTCATCGAACTCCACAATCCCTTCTGAGGCAGCACTCAGACTGAATGAGGCATTGGACTGAACTTGAAGCGTTACCTTGCCAGGCGCTCGCCCAAGGGAGGTAGTCGGCAGCGTAAAAAATCCGTTTGCTCCCCCGGGTTTAGCGCGCGGACGCCGATTCCGATGAGCCGAACGGATTAACGCAGTACGCTGTGGTATGCCCGTTTCGCCCTGGGGGATGCTCCCGGAGTAAGGGGTCGAATCGGACACGTGTCACGGTATGGTCACAGCGTCTCCGGCGGCGCCCCGGTTTCCGACACGGCGTCAATAAGATTCCCGTGAGGGGCGGCTCGGCCCGCGCGCGCCGCGCGGAGCGGATAGTCTCGTGGTGTGCTGGAGCAGATGCGCATCCGCGGGCTCGGCGTGATCGAGGACGCGGTTCTCAGCTTCGCGCCGGGCTTCAACGCCGTCACCGGCGAGACCGGCGCGGGCAAGACCATGGTCGTCACCGGGCTGGGACTGCTGTTCGGCGACCGCGCGGAAAGCGGCCGGGTCCGGCCCGGCGCCGGGCGCGCCGTGGTCGAGGGGCGCCTGGAACTGCCCGAGTCCGGCCGCGCGGTCAAGCGCGCCGAGGAGTACGGCGCCTCGCTCGATCCCGCGGACCCCGGGGCCGACGGCGATCCGCGCCGGGAGCTGCTGATCAACCGCAGTGTCGCGGCCGCCGGATCCAGCGGCTCGCGCGCCTTCCTCGGCGGCCAGCCGGTCCCGGTCTCGGTGCTCGCCGACCTCGCCGAGGACCTGGTGGAGATGCACGGCCAGGCCTCACAGCAGCTGCTGCGCCAGCCCTCCCGGCAGCGCGACGCGCTGGACCGGTACGCGGGCGAGCCGGTGCTCGCCGCGCTCGCCGAGTACCGCACTGCTTATAACGCGTATAAGAGCGTGTGCGCGGAGCTCGAGGAGCTGAGCACGAAGGCGGCCGAGCGCTTCCGCGAGGCCGATTCGCTGCGCTACGCGCTCGCCGAGATCGAGAAGGCCGACCCGCAGCCCGGCGAGCGCGAGGAGCTCGCCGCCGAGATCGAGCGGCTCGGCAGCGCCGAGGAGCTGCGGATGGCCGCGGCCCGCGCGCACGAGGCCCTGAGCGCGCAGGAGACCTCGGAGTCCGCGCTCGACGCGGCGACCCTGGTCAACCACGCGCGCCGCTCGCTGGACACCGCCAAGGACAAGGACCCGGCGCTCGCCGCGCTCGCGGGCCGGCTCGACGACGTCTACTGGCAGCTGACCGAGCTCGCCACCGACGTCGCCGGATATCTCGCCGGCATCGAGGCCGACCCGGCCCGGCTCGAATACGCGCACGAGCGCGTCGCCGACATCGACGCGCTGTGCCGGCACGTGGGCCGCTACCTCACCGATTCGGCCGATCCCGGCGGCCCGAGCGTGGCCGAGGTGCTGGCCTGGGGCGAGCAGGCGGCGCTGCGGCTGGCCGAGCTGGAGGGCGACGACGGCCGCATCGCCGAGCTGACCGAATCCCGGGACGCGCTGCACGAGCAGCTCGGCGGCCTCGCGGACCGGGTGAGCGAGCTGCGCGGCCGGGCCGCGGGCAGCTTCGCCGAGGCGGTCGGCACGGAGCTGGCCGCGCTCGCGATGCCGCACGCGCGCATCGAGGTGCGCCTCAAGCGGCGCGAGGAGTTCGGCTCCTCCGGCCGCGACGACGTCGAACTGCTGCTCGCCCCGCACCCCGGCGCCCCGTTCCTGCCGATCGCCAAGGGTGCCTCGGGCGGCGAGCTCAGCCGCGTCATGCTGGCGATCGAGGTGGTGTTCGCGGGCGCCGACCCGGTGCCGACGCTCGTCTTCGACGAGATCGACCAGGGCGTCGGCGGCTCGGCCGCGATCGAGATCGGCCGCAGGCTGGCCCGGCTGGCCCGCAGCAGCCAGGTCATCGTGGTCACGCACCTGCCGCAGGTCGCCGCGTTCGCCGACCGGCAGCTCGTGGTCGTCAAGGACAGCGACGGCGGCGTCACCTCGTCCGGGGTCACGGTCGTCGCCGACGCGGACCGCTACACCGAGATCGCCCGCATGCTCTCCGGCCGCGCCGAGTCGGACTCGGCGAAGGACCACGCCCGCGAACTCGTCGACGCCGCCATCGCGGAGCGCAAGCTGCCGTGATCTGATCGGCTCAGGATCGGCCACGGCGTCGCCCGCCGAGCCGTTCGCGGGCCGATGACGGGCGTTTGCGTGGTCGGCGCCCGGGCGTCCTCGGGTTGCCCGCGGGTTAATTGCGGGTGCGCCTTCAGGCAGACCTGGCACGATAGTGGGCGATGAGGAGCAGTTTGCGTGGTCGGCGCTCGAAGAGCCCGACGCCGGTCGAGCCGAGCGGACAGGGCAGCGAGGAGCCTGCCGCGCTCGGTGAGCAGACGCTGCACACCCTCCAGGTGCTGCGGATGGACAAGCGCACCAAGAACCTCACCAAGCGGCTGCGGCCCGGCGACATCGCGCTGATCGACCACCAGGACATCGACCGCGTGGCCGGCGAGGCGCTGGTCGCGGCGCGGCCCTCGGCCGTGCTCAACGCCGCCGCCTCCATCTCGGGCACGTATCCGAACCTCGGGCCCGAGATCATCGTCGCCGCCGGGATTCCGCTGATCGACGAGGTCGGCGCGGAGCTGTTCGAGATCGCCAAGGAGGGCGAGCTGCTTCGGATCGAGGGCGGCGTGCTGCTGCGCGGCGACGTGCCGCTGGCCGCCGGGCGGCTGCTGGCGATGGACGACGTGGTCGACGCCATGGAGGAGGCCAGGCTCGGGCTCTCCGAGCAGCTGGAGAACTTCGTCGAGAACACGCTGGAGTTCCTGCGCAAGGAGCGGGAGCTGCTGCTCGACGGCGTGGGCGTGCCCGCGATCAAGACCGACCTGGCCGAGAAGCACGTGCTGATCGTCGTGCGCGGCGACCACTACCGCGAGGACCTGGCCGCGCTGCGGCCCTACATCCGCGAGTACCGGCCGGTGATGATCGGCGTGGACGGCGGCGCGGACGCGATCCTGGAGGCCGGGTACCGTCCCGGGCTGATCGTCGGCGACATGGACTCGGTCTCCGACAAGGCGCTGACCTGCGGCGCGGAGATCGTTTTGCACGCCTACCGGGACGGCCGGGCCCCGGGGCTCGACCGGATCCGCGACCTCGGCCTCGGCTACGCGGTCTTCCCGGCCGCCGCGACCAGCGAGGACATCGCGATGCTGCTCGCCGACGACAAGGGCGCCAAGCTGATCGTCGCGGTGGGCGCGCACGTGAACCTGATCGAGTTCCTGGACAAGGGCCGCTCCGGGATGGCCTCGACCTTCCTCACCCGCCAGCGGCTGGCCGGCAAGCTCGTGGACGCCAAGGGCGTCTCCCGGCTCTACCGCAGCCAGATCTCCACCGGCTCGCTGTTCCTGCTGGTCGCGGCCGCGATCATCACGCTGGTCGGCACGCTGGCCGTCTCGCCGTGGGCGGGAGCCTACTGGGAGGTGCTGCGGGGATACTGGGACAACTTCGTCTTCTGGGTGCAAGGAATCTTCTCGTGATCGACTTCCGCTACCACGTCGTATCGATCGTCGCGATCTTCCTCGCGCTCACGGTGGGCCTGGTGATCGGCGCGTCGATCCTGTCCAAGGGCGTGGCCGACAGCCTGCGCAGCGACCTGTCCCAGCGCAACGACCAGATCAAGAGCCAGCAGCACCAGATCAACACGCTCAAGACGCAGATGGACCAGCAGGACAAGTACATCACCGACACCGCCGGCCAGCTGGTGGCCGGGCGCCTGAGCGGGCTGTGCGTGGCGGTGGTGGAGATCGCCGGGTCGGATTCGGACGCGTACTCGGCCGTGCACACGATGCTCCAGAAGCAGAGCGGCGCGACGGTCTGCAGCGAGACGACGATCAACGCCTCGCTCTCCACCGCCGCCTCCTCGGACCAGGAGGAGGCGATGAGCCTGCTCGTCGCCGAGCACACCCCGGCCGGGCAGAAGCCGGCCGGCACGGTCGCGCAGGAGTCGATGGAGCTGATCGGCGAGGCGTTGACGACGTATCAGACGCCCGGCGCGTCGGCCGCGGCCTCGACCACCGCGGCGTCGCCGACCTCGACCGCGACCTCGAAGGCGACGACGGCCGCGACCGGTGCCGCGACCTCGACCAGCGCGGCGCCCGGGACGATGACCGCGGGCGAGGCGCTCGCGACGCTGAAGGACTACCAGTCGGCGGGCTTCATCACGATGGTGACGCAGCCGGTCTCCGGCGAGCAGGCGTCGCTGGCGTACATCCAGGCGCCGACCACGGCGAACGCGGACGCCGACAACCAGACGTACATCACGCTGGCCGAGGCGCTGCGCAAGGGCGGCGCGGGAACGGTCGTCGGCGGCTCGGGGGACTCGGCGGAGAAGGCCGGGCTGGTGTACGCGATCATCAACGATTCCACGGCGACGCGTGAGATCAGCACCGTTGACAACACGGATGTGACGATGGGACAGGTCGCGGCCGTGTTCTGCCTCGATGCCGAGTCGCAGGCCGCGGACGCATCCGCGGGCCACTACGGCACCGGCGCGAACAACGACGGGCCGCTGCCGCCGATCGCCGCGGGCCCGGGGAGCTGAGCCGCCCCGTCCGCGCGGCGCGGCGCGTTCGCGTGGCGGGCGTAGGCTGTCGCCTCGGCGGACGAGGTGACGGATCGGACTGAGGGTCACATGGGACAGGTGGCGCGTACTGTGCTCGCGGCGGCGACCGGGGCCGCGCTCGCGCGGATCGGACTGCGCGCGGCCCGCTCGTACGCGAGCAGCGACGCCGCCAAGGGCACGATGCTCGACGAGCAGCGCTGGAGCCGGGTGAACCACCGCGGCGAGCCGGTCACGCTGCTCGAGGGTCCGGTGTACGCGGCGGCCGCGTCGGCCGCGGTGCTCGCCGCGCCGGGGCTGTCCGGCCGGATGCGGGCGGCCGGAATCGCCGCCGCGGCGGGTGCCGGGGCGTTCGGCGTGTACGACGACCTGTACGGGAACGCGGACCGGCGCGGTATCAGGGGCCACCTGACGGCGCTGGCGCACGGCGAGGTGACGACCGGCGGCGTGAAGATCGCCGGGATCGGCGCGGTGGGCGTGCTCGGGGGCTGCCTGGCCCGGCGCGGCGGATCGGCGCTGGACAAGGCACTCGCGGCGGTCGTCGTCGCGGCCGCGGCCAACGCCGTGAACCTGCTGGACCTGCGGCCCGGCCGGGCGATCAAGGGCGCTGCGCTGGCCGCGGCGCCGGGGATGCTCACGCGCGCGGTACGTCGCGATGCGGCACGGGCCGGGGTGTCGGGCGCGCCTCGGCGGGGTACGGATCTTCCCATGGCAGGGAGCGCGAACACGATGGCCGCCGCCGGACTCGGCGCGGCCCTCGCCCTGCTGCCGGAGGACCTGGGCGAGCGCTCGATGCTGGGCGACGCGGGCGCGAACGCGCTGGGCGCGCTGCTCGGGCTGGCCGCCGCGGCCGGCGCGCGCTCGACCGCCGGGCTGGCGTGCCGCGCGGCCGCGCTGACCGGGGTGAACCTGGCGAGCGAGAAGGTCTCGTTCACGAAGGTGATCGCCGGCTCCGCGCCGCTGAACGCGATCGACCTGTGGGGCCGCCGTCCCGCGGCCGCGCCGAACGTGCCGCCGCAGTCGAGTCCGGGCTCACGTGGCTGAGGAGGGACCGACCGACGCACGGGCCCGGCGGCAGCTGGGTGTTTCAGAACGAACGGAACAGGTTCGAGCCCCGCGCCGCCCGAAGCAGCACGCGCCGGAACCGCACAACGTGGACGAGCCGCTGCTGCTCGTGCGGATCGAAGAGCTCGACGAGGCCGATCCGGCGAACGCGTTCGCCGCGGCCGGCGGCTCGGTCGCCCGCGCCGCCGCGCTGATCGCGGCCGTGACCGTGCTCTCCCGGCTCTTCGGCTTCCTGCGCACGCTGGCCTTCTCGCACACCGTCGGGCACGGCGACCTGGCCGACGCGTACAACTCGGCGAATCAGATGCCGAACACGATCTTCGACATCGTGGCCGGCGGCGCGCTGGCCGGCGTCGCGGTGCCGCTGCTGGCCGGGCCGCTCAGCCGCGGCGAGCGCGGGTACGCCTCGCGCACCGTGTCCGCGCTGCTGACC
The DNA here is from genome assembly GCF_018139625.1 of Actinospica acidithermotolerans. Taxonomy (GTDB): domain Bacteria; phylum Actinomycetota; class Actinomycetes; order Streptomycetales; family Catenulisporaceae; genus Actinospica; species Actinospica acidithermotolerans. The sequence goes on from NZ_JAGSOH010000128.1 coordinate 13,194, forward strand.
TGGGCGCTGGCCGCGCTGCTGCCGCTGAGCCTGCTCGGCATCGGGCTCGCGGCGCCGCTCGGCCGGCTGATCGCGGGCCCGCACGGGCCCCTCGGCGTCTATCCGCAGCTCGTAGGGCACTTCCTGATCCTGTTCCTGCCGCAGATCCCGCTCTACGGCGTGGCGGTGGTGCTGTCCGCGGCCCTGCAGGCGGACCGGCGCTTCCTGGCGCCCGCGATCGCGCCGCTGCTCTCGAGCCTGGTGATGGTCGGCACGTACCTGGCCTTCGGCGTGCTCGATCCGGACGCGGGCTCCGACATCTGGACGCTGACCGCGCACTCCCGGCTGGTGCTCGGGCTCGGCACCACGGCCGGAGTCGCGATGCTCGCGCTGTGCCTGCTGCCCGCCGTGCGCCGGGCCGGATTCCGCATCAGGCCGACGTTCACCTTCGAGCCCGGCGTGGCCCGCCAGGCCAGGCACCTCGCGGTCGCCGGGGTGGTGACGCTGATCGCGCAGAACTTCGCGGTGCTCGGCGTCGTGTTCCTGACCAACTACGCGGACCCGAGCGGCGGCGCGCTGACCGTCTACAACTTCAGCTGGGCCGTGTACCTGCTGCCGTACGCGGTGCTCGTCGTGCCGCTGGCCACCAGCGCGTTCACCGATTTCGCGGCACGCGCGGACAGCGGCGACATGTACGGCTACCGCGCCGGGATCGCCGCGACCACGCGCGCGGTGCTGCTGGCCACGTGCGCGGGCGCGGCGCTGCTCGCGGCCGAGGCGTGGCCGACCGCGAGCCTGTTCATCGCGCCCGGCGGGGGTACGGACGCGTCGACCATGGCGTACGGGATGCTCGCGTTCGCCCCCGGCTTGCTCGGCTACGCGGCGATCGCGCTGCTCGGCCGCGTGCTCTACGCGGCGGGTCACGGCCGGGACGCGGCGGTCGCGACCGTGACCGGCTGGCTGGTCGTCTTCGCCGTCGACGCCGTGCTGATCATCAACTGGCCGGGCCACGCGGTGACCGCGCTGGGCCTCGGCAACGCTGTCGGGATGACGCTGGCCGGGATACTGCTGATGGCGGCGGTGCGCAGGCGCGTTGGGCGCGGCGTGTTCCAGGGCCTGGGCCGAACGGCTGCCGCGGGCGGCATCGCGGCGGTGGCTTCGGGTGCGGCGGGCTGGATGCTCGGCGCGTGGTTCGGCTGGACGGACTCGGGAGCCGCGCTGCTCGTCGCGCCGCTGTGCGCCACGCTGACGCTGATCGTGTTCGGCGCGGTCGTGCTCCCACTCGACGGAGCCGAATTGCGGCCGCTGGTGATGCGTGCGCTGGCCCAGTTCCCCAAGCTTCGGTCCGGAGGCCGCGCCTGATGCGCGTCGTCCTCGTCCTGGGGCCGAGCACCGGCGGGATCGGCACGTACGTCCGCGCGCTCGTCGAACACTGCGTCGGCCTCGGCGACCAGGTCGTCGTCGTCGGGCCCGCGTCCACGGAGCGGCACTTCGCGTTCACCGCCACCGGAGCGCGCTTCGTCACGCCGCAGCGGCTTCGCAGAGTCCTGAAGCACGCCGACGTGGTCCACTCGCACGGCTTCAAGGCCGCCGCCCTGGTGAATCTCGCGCTTACCGGCCGGCGCAGCCCGCGCCACGTCGTCACCCTGCACAACCCTCTCCCCGCCACCGGCCCGCGCGCCGTCGTCGGCCGCTTCGCCGTACGCGGGCCCGACGTCGTCCTCGGCGCATCGTCAGACCTCGTGCAGCGGGCCCGCGAGCTCGGCGCGGCCCGCGAAGTCTCGCTCTGCCCCGTCCCGGCGCCGCCGCTGCCCGAGCCCACCCGCTCGCGCGTCGAGATCCGCCGCGACCTGGCCGTTCCCGACGGCGACAACCTGCTCCTCGCCGTCGGCCGCTTGGCCCCGCAGAAGTCGCTCCCCGTGCTGCTCGACGCGATCGCCCTGCTCGGGGACCTCCCTGTCCGCCTCGCGATCGCCGGCGAAGGCGCTGAGCGCGCCGCCCTGGCCGCGCGCATCGAGTCCGACAAGCTCCCCGTCGCGCTCCTCGGCCACCGCGGCGACGTCGCCGACCTGCTCGCCGCGGCCGACGTGTTCGTGCTCGCATCCCGATGGGAGGCGCGCGCGCTCGTCGTCCAGGAGGCCCTGCGCGCCGGAGTCCCGGTGGTGGCGACGGCGGTCGGCGGCCTGCCCGAACTCGTCGGCGGCGCCGCGATCCTCGTCCCCGCCGACGACGCGGCCGCCCTCGCGGGCCAGATCCGCCGCGTGGTCACCGATCCCGCGCTGCGCAACGGGATGCGGGCAGCAGGACCCGTGCGCGCCGCGACGTGGCCCCCGTACGCCGAGGCCCTTGCCGTGGCCCGCGCCTGGTACCGCGAGAGGAATAGTCCGGCGACTCAGAGCGCTGTTGCATGACATGACGCTCGAAATCGGTGTGATCCTCCCGACCTCGACCCCCGATCCGTCCACGCCGATCCTCGGCGACATCCGCGAGGCGGCCCGGCTGGCGGAGCAGCTCGGGCTGGACAGTGTCTGGAGCACCGACCACCTCATCGCGAGCGCGCCGATCCTCGACAGCACGGCCGTGCTCGGCGTCGCCGCGGGCGCGACCGAGCGGATCCGCATCGGATACGGCGTGCTGCTGCTCGCGCTGCGACCGGTCGCCTGGGCCGCGAAGCAGATCAGCACGCTGCAATACGTCTCGGGCGGCCGGCTCGAGGTCGGCGTCGGCACCGGCGGCGTCAACCACGGCGACATCGGCTGGCGCGCGGCCGGGCAGTCCTTCGCGGACCGTGGCCCGCGCACCGACGAGGCGCTGCGCCGCCTGCCGAGCCTGATCGCGGGCGAGCCGACGGTCCTGGAGGACGACACCGAGGTCACCCTCGCCCCCGGCGCGAGCGTCCCGCCGATCTTCGTCGGCGGCGAAAGCCTCAGGGCCCGCAGACGCGCCGCCGAGTTCGGCGAGGCCTGGATCAGCATCGGCGCCGCGCCCGAGGACATCGCCAAGCACCGCGCCCAACTCGCCGAACTCGCCGCCGCCCACGAGCGCCCGGCCCCGTACCCGATCGTCGTCGCCACGAACCTCGCCGGCGACCGCAAGCAGGCCCTCGACCAGCTCGCCGCCTACGCCGCCGCCGGCACCCGCCGCGTCGTCGTGCCGCCCACGGGGGCGGACTGGCGCGCCGCCTACGAGAGCGCCGCCGCGCTGAAGCAGGAGCTAGCCGCGTCCCTGTGAGCAGCCTGCCGTTTCTGCTGTCTCAGGCCACGACGTTGCGGATGAACCGAGTGATCCCGTCGTGCACGTTGACGTACGCGTACTCCTGAGCGGTGCTGTAGATCGCGTAACCGCCGGCCTCGACGGTGATCGGCCCCTGCGCGAGGTCGATCAGCAGGCGCCCCTCCGTGACCACGGTCATCTCGTGCCAGCCCTCGGGATCGGGCTCGGCCGTGTACCGGTCGCCGGGAGCCAGCGTCCACGTCCAGAGCTGCGCGGAGTGGCGAGCCGGGACGCTGCCGAGCAGGACCGCCTCACTGCCCGGCCGGGCGCCGCGCCAGGCCAGGGCCTCGATGCGCAGGTCGCGAGCGGCGGGATCGCTGACCAGGTCGACGAAGTCCGCGCCGAGCGCCTCGGCGAGGTGGTCGAGGCTGGAGAGGCTGATGTTCGTCGCGCCGCCCTCGAGGTTGACGATCATCCGGCGGCTGATGCCCGAGGCCTGCGCGAGCGCCGCCTGGCTGAGCCCGGCGCGACGGCGCAGCTCGCGCAGGTTCTGGGCGACAAAGGCGAGAACGTCGGATCGCTCGCTGGACGTGTGCACTATACTGCGCATATACTGCGCAGTATGCTGCACACTGCCACGTCTCGCGCGCGGCGCCCCGCCTTCGGCCGCCACGACCTGGCCCTGGTCGCCGTCACGATGGTCTGGGGCTCGACCTTCCTGATCATCCACATCGCGATGCGCCACAGCGGTCCTCTCTTCTTCGTCGGCCTCCGCTTCACCACCGCCGGGCTGTTCACCCTACTGCTCTTCCCCGCCGCCCTCCGCGGAGCGACCCGGCGCGAGCTCGGGGCCGGGGCGCTGATCGGCGCGACTCTCGCCGTGGGCTACGGGATGCAGACCTACGGCCTGCAGACAATCCCGAGCAGCACGTCCGCCTTCATCACAGCGCTCTACGTCCCCCTGGTGCCGCTCTTCCAGTGGCTCATCATGCGCCGGCCCCCCAAGCCCGCCGGACTGGCCGGGATCGCCTGCGCGTTCACCGGCCTGCTCCTGCTCGCCGGCCCCAACGGCACGTCGCTGCACTTCAGCGCCGGCGAACTGGCGACGCTCGGCGCAGCGATATCCGCGGCCGCCGAGATCGTGCTGATCGGCCGCTACGCGGGCAACGTAGACCTGCGCCGGATCACCGTCATCCAACTGCTCACCGCCGGCCTGCTCTCGTTCCTCGCGATGCCCGCCACCGGCGAGTCGATCCCGTCCTTCTCCTGGATCTGGCTAGCGGCCGCCGTAGGCCTCGGCCTCGCCACCGCCCTGATCCAGCTCACGATGAACTGGGCGCAAGCCTCAGTCCCGCCCATGCGCGCGACGGTCATCTACGCGGGCGAGCCGGTCTGGGCCGGCCTCATCGGCTGGCTCAGCGGCGACCAACTGCCGGCCCTGGCCGTCGCGGGCGCCGGCCTCATCGTCCTGGGCGTCCTGGTGGGTGAGCTGAGGCTCCCGCGCCGTGACCGCGACGGTGACGGCGACGGCAACGGTGACGGTGACCGTGACCGTGACCGCGACACTGACCGCGGCCGTGACCGCGACAGCTACCGTGACCGCGTTGCTTCTCGCTGAGTTGCGTGTAGCCGGCATGCTGGATTTCCCTCGCGCCGTCGTTGACGTCGACGTCCACCGCGTCGGCCACGTCCGTTACGTCCGCCGCGTCTAGCATCGTCCTGGTGAACCATTCCGCGAACGTCACCATCGCCGTGCTCGAATCCGCAGACGACGAGGCCGTCGAAGCCTTCGCCCGCCTGATCCCGCTCCTGTCCACCGGCGCACCGATCCCGGACCGAGCGAGAGTGGAGAAGGTCCTGGCCCACGAAGCGAATACCGTCTTCGCAGCCAGAGCCCTGACGCCCGAGGCGGACCGACGTGCCGGTGCGATCATCGGCCTGGCGACGCTAGTCCGACTGGAACTGGGAACGGGCACGGAGGCACGCCTGGAAGACGTGGTCGTAGACGAGTCCGCCCGCGGCGCCGGCGTAGGCCGCGCCCTAGCCGTCGCCGCCCTTGAAGCCGCCGCGACACGCGGCGCCCGCTACGTGGACCTAACCTCGGCTCCCCACCGAGCCGCCGCCCGCGCCCTCTACCGAAGCCTCGGCTTCGAGGAGCGCGAGACGGGAGTCTTCCGGCACCGCCTGGAGGACTACCGCTAGCCGCGGCACTCTTCCGCGCCGACGACTCTGTGGTCATGGACGATGTCGAGTTCCGAGTGAGTCAGAGGCCGTGGCTGAGCTTGAATCCGCAGCCGGAGCTGCCACGTCACGGGTGGGAGGG
>NZ_JAGSOH010000129.1 GCF_018139625.1 Actinospica acidithermotolerans
GCTGTCGCCCTGGCGATCAACAATCGGCCCCGCAAGATCCTCGGCTGGCGAACCCCGGCCGAAGTCTTCGAAGAACAACTATACTCGGTATCAGCAACCGGTGTTGCAACGACCCCTTGAACCCAAGGAACGAGAACCACCGGGGTCAGATTTCGCAAGACCGCTGGGGGTCAACTTTTACGAGGCGTTGACACCCCGGCGACATCGAGGCGCTTCAGGTGTGCGAGCGTGCTTCCGATGGCGTTCTCGACGGGGTCGGGCACGTCGCAGGGGGTATGGGCGCCGGGCCGCCGTTCGTCGCGTTTGTGCGGAATCCGCAGCAGCGGTGGAACAAGGATAAGATCGCCTGGGGGCTGATGACGTGAGAAGCGGGCGTGCTGGCGATTCTCGCGGCTTATGACCGTGAACGATGAACTGCGGTGGTGTGACGGCTCTGCGTCCTGGGAGCGCGCTACTTCCGGTTGCAACGGTTCGCGCGGTTGGGGCAGACAATTGTGACGTGTCAGTAGGCGGATGATCAATATTCTGAATCGCGGGCGACGGGCGACGGGCGGCGGGCCGCGAGTCGTGAGCTGTAGGCCGCGAGCCGCGGGCCGCGGACGGCGGCCCGCGGGCCGTGAACCGCAAGCCGCGCGCTGCGGCCCGCGCCGATTGCCGGCGGGCCGACCTGGACGGAGTCCGGTCGGCTCCACCGGCAACGCGTCGTGCGACGTGGGCCTTGGCTTAGATGCGGGCGCCGGGGCGGTGCTGGGGGCCGCGGGGGCCGAAGTCGAGTTCGGCGGAGCCGAGGCCGGCGGCGCGGAGTAGGTCGGGGGTGTCGAAGCGGTCCATGATCGCTTCGATGAAGATCATCGCGTCGTGCGGGGCCGTCAGGGCTTTGCGGAACTCCTCGATCGTTGAGACGGTGAACGTCCTGGCCGTGGTGCCCGGGTGCAGGACGTGCGGCAGCCGTGCGTAGTCCCAGTTCGCCACGTCGTTGTAGCGGGCGGTCTTGCCGAGGATCGTGCGCTCGATCGTGTAGCCGCCGTTGTTGACCAGGAAGATGATCGGCTTCAGGTCGTGCCGGAGCATCGTCGAGATCTCCTGGGCGGTCAGCTGGAACGATCCGTCGCCCAGGAACAGCAGGTGGCGGCGGTGGGGTGCGGCGAGCAGGGTTCCGAGGGTGGAGCCGACGCTGTAGCCGATCGAGCCCCAGACGGCCTGGGTGACGAAGGTGCACGCCGGTGGGAGGGTCAGGCCCCAGGCGCCGCCGTTCGCGGTGCCGTCCTCGGCGATCAGGACGTCGCCCTCGCGCACGAAATCCTGGATCGCGGCCCAGTACTCGCCCTGCGTCAGCTTGCCCTCCGATGGCGCGGTGTTCGTCGCGACCGGCAACGGGGCCGGGCGGCCGAACTGCCTGCCGGCGACCGGCTCGGCGACGTCGATGACCGCGCGCAGCAGGTCTTTGAGGGTCACCGCCTGGTAGTTCACGCCGTCCACGTCGGCGGAGTAGGCGTTGAGGTGGATGGCGGAGGCCGGGATGGCGTCGCTGAAGCAGCCGGTGGTCAGGTCGACGCGCCGGTAGCCGATCGTCAGTAGGCAGTCGCTGTCCTCGACGACCTTCTTCGTCTCCGGGAGGCTCCCGGCGCCGCCGTAGATCCCGGCGGACAGCGGCGAGGTCTCGTCGACGACCGCCTTGGAGGAGACCATCGTGGCGATCGGCAGCTTCAGCTTCTCGGCGAGTTCCGTGACCTCGCCGAGCACGCCGAAGCGGTCCGCGTCGAGGTCGAGGATGACGGCGGGCGCGTGGGCCGCCGACAGCCGGGCGGCGATCGCGGCGGCGGCCGTGCGCAGGCGTTCCGGATCGCTGGCGGGCAGGGTGAGCCGCAACGGCTCGTCCGGGACCGCGATGTCCAGGTAGCTGATGTCGGAGGGCAGTTCCAGGTAGACCGGCCGCTTGAGCTGCCACGCCGTGGTGATCAGCCGGTCGATCTCGGCGACGGCGTTCTGCGGGGTGATCCTCGCCTGCGCCGCCGTCGCCTGCTCGTAGGCCCGGTAGAAGGTGTTCTGGCTGCCGTCGGCGGGCGTGTGGTGCATCAGCAGCCGCTGATCGACCGCCTTGAGCGGCAGCGAGCCGCAGACGACGACCACCGGGACGTGCTCGCTGTTGGAGCCCGCGACACCGTTGATCGCGCTGAGCGCGCCGACGCCGTTGGTCACGACGAGGCCGGCGATGCCGTTGATGCGGGCGTAGCCGTCCGCGGCGTACGCGGCGTTCAGCTCGTTGCAGGTGCCGACCCAGGTCAGCACGCCGCCGTCCTCGAGCTGCTGCATGAACTCGAGGTTGAAGTCTCCCGGCACGCCGAACAGCTGGTGGACGCCCGCCTCCCGCAACCTGCGCAGGAGGAAGTCGCCGATGGTGCTCGTGGTCATGCGTGGTGTTCCTTTCGCATCCGTGCTCAGTGCTAGGTGCTTGATGCTTGATGCTTGATGCTTGGTGCTAAGGGCTCAGTGCTGAGTGCTGAGTGCTGAGTGCTGAGTGCTTAGGGCTCTGTGCTCGGTGCTCAGTCGAGTACGCCGGCCGTTGGCGCTAGCGCCCAGTCGAGTGCGAAGTCCGCGACGGCCTCCCAGCCGGGTGCGCCGCAGGTGAAGTGGTCCCGGCCTTCGAAGACCTTGTGCGCGGTCACGGCAGTGGAGTGCTTGACGTTCTTCTCGTAGTTCTCCCGCTGCACGACCGGGGGCAGGATGTGGTCGCTGCCGCCCGAGACGAACAGCAGCGGCGGGCGGTAGTCGTCGGCGAAGTCGTACGTGGTTGCGGCGTCGTGGGTGAAGTTCGCGAGGCCGCCCTGGAACAGGATCCGGGCCGGAGTGGGTGCGGCGTACCGGTCGTAGGCGCGCTGCGAATCCTCCGCCGAGAGCGTGTTGGTGAACGCGTAGTGGAACTGCTCCGGGGTGAGCGGCACGGCGCGCTTGCTGTTGGCCGGGTTGCGCAGCACCGGGAACGTGGAGCGCAGCTCGGAGAGCGGCAGCGCCTTGATTCCCTTTACCGCCGCGCCGTCGATGGAGACCCCCGCCGCGCCGAGGCCGTTGCCGACCAGCAGTTGGGCGAAGGTGCCGCCGAACGAGTGGCCCATGATCACGGGCGGGGCGTCGAGGCCCTCGATGAACTCGGTCAGGTGGTCCATCACCTCCCGGACTCCGATGCCTGCCACGGCATCCGGAATCTCGCGCAGGGCCCGGAGCCCGGCCTCGCCCTGGCCGATGCCGGGATAGCCGGGGGTCAGGACCGTGCAGCCGCGGGCCTCGTAGCGCTCGACCCAGTGCTCCCAGGCCAGCGGCGTCATCCACAGGCCGTGGATGAGTACGACCGTGGTGGTGATTTGCTCAGTCATGTCCCGATGCTCGCAGCGGGATCGTCGGCTCCGGGCACGAAATCCGCCGGGGATCCTGGGCGCCTGCACGAAGATCCGCGCGCCTGTCCTGCTCGGGCCGATCGGCACGGCACGCCGTGCGAGGATGACGTTCGTGCCCCGAATCACGTCTGACCCCGCTGACCGGAGCGGATCGGCCGCGGACCTCCGCGACGTCCTGGAGCGCCTGGACCTCGGCGTCGTGGTGCGCCGGATGGAGATCGGATTCGCGCAGCTTCCGGCGTATACGCGCTTCCGGTGGCCGGTGGATCGAGCGGCCGTGGTGCGCTGGAACGTCGACCTCACGCTGCGCTGGCTGATCAACGGCACTCCGCCGGACGACTACGTGCGCGCCGAGCTGCACGAGTTCCTGCGTGCGCGGGCTGCCGCCGGCCAGCCGATCGAGGACAGCATCCTGGTCTACCGGCGCGGAGCGCGGCTGTTCTGGGAGGCGGTGCTCGACCTCGCCGACGACGCGACGCGCGCGGTGCTGCTCGCCGGTTCGGACACGGTGTGGCAGTGCCTCGAGGACTATCTCGACCTGATCGTCCGCATGCTGGCCGAGGCGTACGGGGACCAGTTCGACTCACCCGCCACGGCCGGCGACCGCCGCGCCCGCGCGCTGTTCGACCGGCTCTGCGTGCAGTTGCCGATCACGGTCGAGGATCGCGACCGTGCCGCGCGGCTCGGCTTCGACCTCGTGCAGGACCACTGCCCGTTCGTCGCGCAGTTGCGCGGCGGGCAGGTGGCATCCCACGCCGCGCTGGCTGGGCGGCTGCGCGAGGCCGGGGCGCTGGCGTTCACCGAGGGCGTGCAGGTGGCGGGCCTGGTACCGGCCGGATTCGATTGGCGCGAGTTCCTGGCCGACGCGAGCCTGCTGTTCGGCGAGGCCCCGCCGACGCCTCGCCCCCGGCTCGCCGCGGTCACCGACAGCCTCCGCGCGCTCATCGCCGTGGCAGCAGCCGCCGGACGACGCGGCCGGGCGCGGGTGGACGACTTCCTCCCCGAACTGCTGCTTGCCGAGTCCCCGGAGATGGCGACCCGGATCGCCGGCCGCGTCTTCGAACCCTTGAAGCGTGCCGACGCCGCCGACCTCGCCGACACGCTTCGCTGCCTCGCCGCCCACGACTTCAACACCGCGGCCGCCGCCGCGGCGCTCCCCGTGCACCGCAATACCCTGCTGTACCGCGTCGGCCGCATCGAGAAGCTCACCGGTCTCAACCTCGCCGAGCAGCGCGACCGCACGCTGGTCCTGCTCGCCGTGACGTGGCAGGGGGTTGCCGGCAGCGTGGGGCCGACGGTCGGCGGCTGACGGCTCGTTTGCTCTTGCTCTTCGCGATGGCAGCCTGATCGCGGGGATCTCGGCTTCGATGTTGTGGCCTGCCGCCGAGATGCTGCTCGAGGAGGTCCTGACGCTCAGAGGAGGTCCTGACGCTCAGTGGTTATCGGTCCTGGAGCACCGCCAGGATGTTGCCGGAAGGGTCGGTGAACCAGGCGATGAGCGGGCCGCCGCCGCGGAAGATGCCCTTCTCGTCCGCTTCGAGGCCCGGGTAGCGCTGGAAGGCGACGCCGCGGCGGGTGAGCTCGTCGACGGCCGCGTCGATGTCCTCGACCTGGAAGTTGAGGATGGTGAACGACGCGGGCGCGTGCTGGTCGCCCTTGGGGTACGCGATCACCTCGCCGCCGCCGGCCAGGTGCAGGGTCAGGATGCCGTGGGACTCGGACACCTCGAGGCCCAGCGTTTCGCCGTAGAACTGCTTCGCCGCCTGCACGTCGTTCACCGAGAAACCGCTGAACGCCTTGGTCTTGCCGAACATGCTCACGCTCCCATCCACCATCGGTCGACTCCTTGCGTTCAGTCAACCACGGTGCACTGACAGTCGCCGGAAGGCAGGCGGGGCGACCGGTCAGGCGAGCCAGAACTCCGCACGGCGGGCAACCGAGAAGATCAGTTCGCGCTCCTGGATCGAGTAGACGGCGAAGCGGTCCCGGAGAGCCTGCTCGATCTCCTCGCCGGCCGTGATCATCACGTCGCCCCGGCTCTCGCGGGCGTTGATCGAGGCGGCGCCGACGAAGGCGAGGACCGGGGTGACGATGACGTTCAGGCCGACGGCCTCGGTCAGCACCTTGGCGGCCGACGCGGCTTCGTGGCGGCTGTTGCGCAGGTAGTTCGGCTGCCTGGTGTCGTTGACCCGCACCATGTTCTCGCCGACCCAGATGCGCGCGTCGCGGTGGTGCTTGGTGTTGATCGTGAACACGCCGGGCGGCCCGATGACGAGGTGGTCGATGTCGGCGCCGCCGCGCTTCACGATCGACGACAGCACCGACCAGCCGTCGCGCCGCAGTTTGCCGAGGCGACGGTCCACGATGCGCTCGCCCTTCGCGCCCGCCTCCCACGACGACGCGTCGGTGCGCAGCCCGAGCAGCCGCGCCGCGATGCCCTGGAAGCCGGCCGGCCGCAGTTCGGCGGCCCGTGCGGCCACCGCGTCGCCGGCCCTGTTCCGCGCGAGGTCGCTGCCCTCAGCGAGCGCGGGCGCGGGCATCAGGTCGCGCAGCGACTTCGGCACGCTGCTGCCGAGGAAAGGCCGCAGCGCCTCCATGACCTCGTACGTGCGGCCCTCGTGCTCCTTCTCGAGCCTGAGCCGACCGGCCTTGCAGTCGTAGAAGCCGACGGAACCCTCGGTCCCGTCCTCGTTCACGTACAGACGTTCCTGCCCGGACTTCCGCCACCGCGTCACGACGAGGCTCACCTGGCCACCTTCCCATGTCAGTCCCCGTTCATCGCAGAGTACGAACGCGCGACGGGCGCGATCAACGGCGCGAGGGAGCACGCGGGGTGGGACGGTGATGCGGTGGGACTGCGGACGGCGATGGTGCACGCCATGGACGGCGAGTGCTGCGATGATGGCGACGGCGTGCGGCATTTCCCGGTCATCGCGCCGATGACGCCTTACCCGCCAGGTTTTTCCAAGGCTTTTGCCGGGACCTGACCTTGCGGTGCTGGAAGATCACGTGCCGGCTTGGCAGGATCCTGCATGTTGCATTTTTCAGTTTCGGTTATGCAGGCACACAGTCGGGGCGCACGCGTTGAACTACTGCAAGACTTGCCGCAGACATCTCAATGGCGCTGTGTCCTGTCCTGGTTGCGGAGCCACCGGACTCGAGCTGGCCGGCGCGCAGGACGCGCGCACGACGGTGCGCATGCCCCGGGTGGAGGGGCTGCGCCGGGCCAAATCGCACGCGCGGCCGCAGTCGCCGGATGAGGAGCCGCTGGGCGCGTCCGGGCGGCATTCCGACAAGACGCAGGTGATGGGCGCTCCGGACGCCGAGCCGCGGATGACGCGGGTGGAGGCGCGGGCGGCCGCGAAGGCGGCGGCCGAGGGCAAGGGCGCACGCGGTTCGCACGCGGCCGGCGGCGGGCACGCCGCGGACGCGGACGAGGACGGCTCCGACCGGCGCAGGGCCCGCGCGGAGCGCCGCTCCGAGCGGCGGCGCGGCTTCGGCCTGATGCTGACCGGCGGATTCGCGGGCATAGCCGTCGCCGGATTCCTGCTGTTCGGCACGGCAGGAGGAGGCGGCAGCTCGCCGACCGGCACGACCGCGGCCGCGACCTCCTCGGTCGGCGGTGCCGGGCTGACGGTGACCATATCCGCGACGGCCGGCCACTCGGTCGGGGCGACGTCCATCATCCATCTGCCGGTCGCATCCATCAGCAAGAGCCCGTCGGCCAGCGCCTCCGCGTCCGCGACGAAGTCCGCCACGGCGAGCGCCTCGAAGACCGGCACGGCGGCGGCCACGACTTCGGCCACCGGCTCCGCCTCGGCCACTCCGTCCGCGTCGAAGAGCGCGTCACCGAGCCCGAGCCCGTCGCCGAGCAACACGCAGACCTGGTGCTTCCTGTTCTGCTGAGCGGGGCTCTCGCCCGACGGGTCACGTCGTGCGCAGCACCGGGACCAGCTCGGTCAGCGCCGCGTTGAGCTCGTCGATCTCGCCGTCCGTGTTCGCCGCCGTGACCTGCACGCGGAAGCCCGCCTGGTCGCGCGGCACCAGCGGGTAGGCCGCCAGCGTCACGTAGATCCCGCGCTTCCACAGCACCTCGGCGACCTCGTCGAGCTCGGCGCTCCGCTGCAGCGGGATCTCGATGACGGGGAAGTCGCTCTTGTTCGGGCAGTCGATCCGCAGCCCGCGCACGTGGTCGAGCACCCGCATCGTCTTCCGGTGCAGGTCGGCCCGGATGTCGTCGCCGCGCCTCTCGTTCACCGCGAATCCGGCCAGGACGGTCGCGAGCGACGCCGTGGGGGAGGGGCCCGAGTACAGGTACGGCGCGGCGGCGAACTTCAGCAGCTCCTTGAGGTCCGCCGGCAGCGCGATGAAGGCCAGCAGCGATGAGTACGCCTTCGAGAAGCCGCCGACCAGTATGAGTCCGTCGTAGGTCTCGCCCAGGTGGCGTACGACGCTGTTGCCGCGCATGCCGTAGGCCGACGTCTCGTCCGGGCGCCGCTCGCCGATCACGCCGAAGCCGTGCGCGTCGTCCACGTACAGCAGCGCGCCCTCCGCGCGGCAGACCTCGGCGATCTCGTTCAGGTGCGGCGGGTTGCCGCTCATGCTGTTGACGCCGTCCATGCAGACCAGCCGCGGCCGGTCCGCCGGCGCGGCGCGCAGCATCTCGCGCAGGTGGTCGAGGTCGTCCATCCGCCAGCGGTGCAGCGTCGCGCCCTGCCCCTTCGCGACCGAGCAGCCGTCGAAGATGGTGCGGTGCGCCTGCGCCTCGCAGAAGACGGTGCCGTGGTCGGCGAGCACCGGGATCACGGAGAGGTGGATGTGCGTGATGGTCGGCAGCACGAGCGTGTCGTCGGCGCCGATCAGCTCGGTCAGCCGCTCCTCGATCTCGGGGTAGAGCCGCGGGTTGCCGAGCAGCCGGGACCAGCTCGGATGGGTGCCCCATCGGCGGATCGCCTCCTCGGGCGCCGCCATGATCTCCGGGTCCAGGTCGAAGCCCAGGTAGTTGCAGGAGGCGAAGTCCGTGAGCCAGCGGTCGCCGATCCGGATCCGGCGGCCGTCGATCTCCTCGATCACGGCGTCGTAGAGGCGGGTCGCGTTCTTGAGCCGGGCGAGCTCCGCCCAGCGCGGGGCCGGTTGCCCCGGTATGGAGGCGTGAGCGTGCTGCGCCGCGTCGCGCGTCATCTGCTGCGTCCTTCCAGTTCCGCCGCCAGCGGGGCGACCCGGTCGACCGGGACCGCCGGCGAGTAGTAGTAGCCCTGTGCGTAGCGGCAGCCCATCTTGCGCAGCAGATCCCGCTGCGCGACCGTCTCCACGCCCTCGGCGACCACGTCGATCTCCAGTGCGTAAGCCACCGTGACGATGCCCTTGAGCAGCCGAAGGTGGGATGAGTCCTCTGCGATCCTGGCCACGAAGGACCGGTCAGCCTTGAGAATGTCGATGTGCAGGTCCCTGAGATAGGCGATCGACGAGTAACCGGTTCCGAAGTCGTCAACCGCGATGCGCACGCCGATCTCGGAGAGCGCGTGCAGGTTCTGCTGCACCTCCGGCCCGTGATGGTGCAGGAACGCCGTCTCGGTGATCTCCAGGATCAGCAGGTCGGACGGCAGGCCCGCGTCGCCCAGCTGCCGGTCGATCCAGTTCACCAGGCCGTCGTCGAGGAACTGGTGCGCCGAGACGTTCACCGTCACGCGGCGGGTGGCGGTGCCGGCCCGGCCGGCGTTCCAGCGCGCCGCGTCCGCGATCGCGCGGGCCAGGATCCACTCGCCGAGCTGCACGATCTGGCCGGTCTCCTCGGCCAGCGGGATGAACTGGTCCGGGGTCAGCAGGCCGAACTCCGGGTGCTGCCAGCGCACCAGCGCCTCGAAGCCGGCCACCCGCTCCTTGCCGCCGCGCAGATCCACGATCGGCTGGTAGCACAGGAAGAACTCGTCCTTGCCGATCGCGGTGTCCAGGCTGGTGCGCAGCCGGACGCGCTCCATCGCGGACTCGTAGAGCTGCGGCCGGTAGCGGGTCCAGGTGCCCTTGCCGTCCGCCTTGGCCGCGTACAGGGCCAGGTCGGCGTTCCGCAGCAGCACGTCGGCCGCTTCGTGCTCGGCCGTGTCCGGCGCGTCCGAGCTGCTCGCCACGCCGATGCTCGCGCGCACCTCGGCCTGCGTGTCCCAGATCTGGAAGGGCTCGGCGAACGTGCTCACCAGCCGCGCGGCCAGCGCCTCGGCGCCCTCCTCGGGCGAGCCGTCGGCCAGCAGCACGGCGAACTCGTCGCCGCCGAAGCGCACCGGCAGGTCGCCCGGGCGCACCGCCAGCGAGAGCCGCTTGGCCGCGGTGACCAGCAGCTCGTCTCCCGCGCGGTGGCCGAGGGTGTCGTTGACCTCCTTGAAGTTGTCCAGGTCGATCAGCAGCATGCACACGACGCCGCCCTGCGTCCTGGCCCGCTCGAAGGCCGCGGCCGAGCGCTCCTGGAACCGGGCCCGGTTGCCCAGGCCGGTGAGCGCGTCGTGGTACGCCCGGTCGTGCAGCTCCAGCATCATCGCCCGGGAGGCGGCCAGGCTCTCCTGGTAGCGCTGCTGCCGGCCCTGCATCGACAGGCGCGCCACGACCAGGGCGAACATCCCCGCCGAGAAGACCGCGATGACCGCCGCGTCCTTCACGTTCCGCTGGAGCGCCTCGACGAACAGCACGACCGGCGCGACCATCGCGGCCAGCGCGAGCGGGATCACCCGGCCCGCGGTGAGCCGGCCCTCGCGCTCGTGCGGCTCGGTGAGCTCCCGCATCGACGGGTGCAGCGCGGCGGCGCCCCAGGAGACGTAGAAGACCACCCAGCCGAGGTCGGCCGGCGAGCCGACGTGCCACGTGCCGTACAGCCTGACCAGCGCGTACGCGATGTCCGAGCCCATCAGCCCGAGCGCGCCGACCACCAGTAGCACCGGGGAGGCGCTGCGGATCCCGCCGCCGGTCAGCAGCCGCATGATCACCGCGAGCAGCAGCAGGTCGCCGATGGGGTAGCCGATCGAGACCGCGTTGTCGAACCAGCGCCCCGGCTGGTCGACCGTCGGGGTGATGGTGAACACCCAGATCAGCAGCGCGAGTCCGCCGGCCAGCAGCAGCGCGTCGATCAGCGCCGTGGTGTCCCGCTGCGGCGAGCGCATCCGGATCATGATCATCAGCCCGGCGGCGGCCAGCGGATAGGTGAACAGGTACGAGGCGTCCGCGAGCGAGGGGAACGGCTCGCTCTGATGGAGGAAGTCGGTCAGGATGTTGTAGATCGTATCGCCGTTGACCAGCGTGAATATGGCCGCCGTCAGCAGGTACCAGGGCAGCCTGCGCGGTGGGGCGTTCAGCCGGGTGCCGACGAACGAGGCGACGCAGCTGGACATGCCGAGCGTCAGCCACAGGCCCAGGTTCCACGCGGGGACCGCGTAGTAGAACAGCACGACCAGGGCCATGGCAGCGACGAACCACAGCGTCAGGTACGACATGACCCGCGGCGGGCGAACCGCTGATCCGGTATGCGACTCGTCCGACACAATCCAAGAAGAACACCCGCGTGGCCCAATGTGCAACGTGTGCCGCCCAGCCGGAGGATATTCAGGGCCCGGTCGGGCGGCACACAACCGACATCAGCCGCGCTCGACGACGAGCACCGGCCGCGGTGCGGGGGCGAGCCGGACCGCCGAGCCGACCGGGAACTCGACGGCGCGGTGCGAGGGCAGGTCCGCCTTCGCCTCGGTGCCGTCGCCGAGCCGCACGGTCAGCCGGGTGGTGGCGCCGAGGAACGTCGCCAGCATGACCTGGCCCTCGCCGGGCCGGCCGGCGGCGGAGGCCTCTGCGGCCGGTTCCAGGTCCAGGCTCTCCGGACGCAGCAGAACGTTGACCTCGGTGCCCTCGGCCGGGCACGCGCCGTCCACCGGCAGCTCGCGGTCGGCCACCCGGACCTTCGCGGCCCCGACGACCTGCCCGGGCAGGTGGTTCATCGTGCCGACGAACTGCGCGACGAACGCCGTCGCCGGGCGGTCGTAGAGCTCTGCGGGAGCGGCGCACTGCTCGAGCTTCCCGGCGCGCATGACGGCGACCCGGTCGGCCATCGACAGCGCCTCCTCCTGGTCGTGCGTGACGAACAGGGTGGTGATGCCGAACTCCTGCTGGATGCGGCGGATCTCGTCGCGCAGCTGCAGCCGGACCTTCGCGTCCAGCGCGGACAGCGGCTCGTCGAGCAGCAGCACCTTGGGACGCACCGCCAGCGCGCGGGCCAGCGCCACCCGCTGCTGCTGGCCGCCGGAGAGCTGGTGCGGATAGCGGCCGGCCATCCCGGCCATGCCGACGAGCTCGAGCAGCTCCTCGGCCTGCCTGTCCCGCTCGGCCGCCGAGACCTTGCGCAGCCGGGGGCCGTAGCCGACGTTCTGACCGGCCGTCAGGTGCGGGAAGAGGCTGTAGGACTGGAAGACCATGCCCATGTCCCGCTTGTTCGCGGGCAGCGGGGTCAGGTCCACGCCGTCCAGGGACACCGCGCCGAGGTCCGGGCGGTCGAAGCCCGCGACGATGCGCAGCGCGGTCGTCTTGCCGCAGCCGGACGGGCCGAGCATGGCGACCAGCTCGCCGGGTGCGAGCGCGAGGTCGAAGCCGGCCAGCGCGTGCGTGGCGCCGAAGGAACGGTGCAGGCCCGACAGTTCGAGGCTGACGCCGCGGGTGCCCGCGGCGTCCTGGGCGGGGGCTGAGGCGATCACGGACATCTACGAACTCCGGTCGGGGCGGCCGACGGCGCGGCGGCCGCCGAGGAAGGACACGAGGAACAGCACGGCCCAGGACAGCAGCAGGCTGAGCAGCGAGACGGCCGGGGCCAGCTGGCCGCTGGTGGCGCCCTGGCCGTCCTGCACGATCCACACCGAGAACGGCAGGAACTGCAGGATCGAGGAGATCGTGTACTCGCCGAACACCAGCGCCAGGGTCAGGATCGCGCCGGAGAGCAGGCCGGAGCGCAGGTTCGGCAGCACCGCCCGCCAGATCGTCACCGGCCAGGAGGCGCCGAGTCCGCGAGAGGCCTCGACCAGCGTCTTCAGGTCGACCGAGCGCAGCCCCGACTCCAGCGAGCGGTACGCGAACGGCAGCGCGATCACCACGTAGACGATCGGCAGGATCAGCGGGAAGCTCTGGTTCTGCAGGTCCGCGGCGAGCTGGAACAGCGGCGTGCCCGGGTCCTGGTCGAGGCCCCAGCCGAGCACCGTCTGCACGCCGACGACCAGCGCCACCGGCGAGAGCACCAGCGGCACCATGGCCAGCGACTCGAGCACCGGCTTGAGCTTCGGCAGCCGCAGCTGCACGGCGATCATCGCCGGGACGAGCAGCAGGTAGAGGATCACGATCGTCACGAGCGCGATCTCGACCGTCATCCGCACGCTGGTGCCGAAGCCCTGAGCGCTGAACATCTGGCCGTAGGGCGCGAGGCTGAACGTGTGCGTGCCCGGCGTGTAGAGCGTGAACCAGAAGGTCGACGCGAGGGGCACCAGGAAGTAGACGGCCAGCACGCCGAGCACGACGACCCGCCACCAGCGCACCCGGCGGAGGCCGAGGCCGCGCTTGTCCCGGGCCGGCGTCGTGACCGCGGCCGCCGGCTCGGTGTCGCTGATCGTCGTCATGATTCCAACCACTTCGCGCTGCGCTTGCGCAGCGGCAGGTAGACGGCCATCATCAGGCCACAGATGATGATCGTGTTGAAGGCCAGCGCCATGCCCAGGTTGTCCTCGCCGGCGATCACGTTGCCGGACAGGATGTTCGCGATCTGCGTCGTCACCAGCGGAACCGTGCCGCTGGTCAGTGCCTTGGCGGTGGCGTAGGCGGCGAACGCGCTGCCGAAGCAGAGCACGAATCCGCCGAGCGCGGCGGGCAGCAGCAGCGGGCCGCCGACGTGCCGCCAGTACTGCCGGGAGGTCCCGCCGAGGTTCGCCGAGGCCTCCTTCCACTGCTCGCGCAGGCCGTCCAGGGCCGGCAGCGTGGTCAGCACCATCAGCGGCACCAGGAAGTACGGGTAGACCAGCGCGACGCCGGAGAAGGTCTCCAGCGAGAAGCTCGGCCACACGTTCTGGATCCAGGACAGGAACACTCCGCCGGTGCCGATCGTGGCGATGAAGCAGAAGGCCAGCGGGATGCCGCCGAAGTTGGCCAGCACGCCCGAGGCCGTGAGCACCGCCTGCTTGAAGTAGCGGCCCCTCGACTGGGAGATCGCGTACGCCGCGAACAGGCCGACGACCGCCGAGATGACGGACGAGAGCAGGGACAGCCGCAGCGAGGTGAGCAGACCGGTGAGGTAGATCCCGTGCCAGGAGGCGGTCAGGTTCGCGAACGTCACCGTGGTCTGCTGCGTGGTCGGGTTCGTCTGGTGCAGGCCCTCCCAGAGGATGGCCCACACCGGAAAGCCCAGCGCAATGGCGCAGTACCCGAGGAGCGGCAGGACCGCTCCCCAGGCACCGAGCTTCGTGAAGAGACGCGTCATGCTAGCCGAGGCTCGAGGCCCAGGAGGTGGTGATGGTGTTCTGCGCCGAGGTCAGCTGCGACTCGGTCGGGTAGTTGACCGTGCCGGAGACCGTCGGCAGGTTCTTCTCGTCGGTGGCGTCCAGGGTGCCGGCCGACTGCATCGCGGCGAACTCGACCGGACGGGCGTAGCCGCCCATGAAGTCGTTCTGGCCGACCGTGGAGTACAGGTACTCCTCCCACAGGCGCGCGGCGGCCGGGTGCGGCGCGTACTTGCTGACAGCCTGGTCGTAGTACGCCGAGTACAGGCCGTCGGTCGGGATGCTGACGGTCATGTCGATGCCCTTGGCCTTGAGGTCAGAGGCGAACTGCGAGTTGTTGAACTCCCAGTCGATGGTGATCGGGGTCGAGCCGGCCTCGATGGTGGACTCGGTGTCGACGACCGCGTTGTACTCGCCGTTCGACTTCAGCTTCGAGAAGAAGGTGATGCCGGGCTTGATGTCGTCCAGCGAGCCGCCGCTGGCCAGGGCCGCCGCCCACACCGCGGAGAACGCGGCGTTGGCGCTCGTCGGGTCGCCGCTCATGGCGACCTTGCCCTTGTAGTCCGCCGTGTAGGAGGAGTTGAGCAGGTCGGCGAAGGTCTTCGGGCACGGGGCCGGGGCGACCTTGGCGGCGACGCAGCCGATGGAGATGTAGCCGCCGTAGTCGCCGTACCACTTGCCGTTGGCGTCCTTGAGCGCGGTCGGGATGTCCGACCAGGTGGAGACCTCGTAGCCGGCGAACAGGTTGGTGTTCGGCAGGGCGTGCGAGTTGCCGACGTCGACCACGTCCGGGGCCGAGGACAGGCCCTTCTCCTTCTCGATGGCGTTGATCTCGTCGCCGGAGGAGCCGTTCGGGTTGGTGTCGGTGATTTTGATGCCGTACTTCTTGGTGAAGTCGTCCATGATCGTGCCGTAGTTGGCCCAGGTGCGCGGGAGGGTGATCACGTTCAGCGAGCCCTCCTTCTTCGCGGCCGCGACCAGCGCGTCCATGCCGCCGCCCGAGGCGGCCGAGGTGACGGTGGACCAGTTGACGGACGAGCCGGAGCCCGAGGTGGAGGACGAGCTACTGCTGCAAGCGGTGGCGGCCAGCGTGACGGCGGCGGCCGTGCAGGCGATCTTGGCTATGCGGTGCATCGGAGTATCAGCCTTCTGTGAGGTTGAGTCGGAACTTCGGTGCTTCAGGACTGCGCTGTAACGGCTGCGCTGTTCGTTGGGCGGTAGGCGGTAGGCGGTAGGCGGTAGGCGGTAGGCGGTAGGCGGTAGGCGGTTGGCGGTAGGGGTGCTGCGGTTGGTTCGGTTGAGCCGTGGTTCGGTTGAGCCGTGGTGCGGTTGAACCGTGGTTCGGTCGAGCCGTGGTTCGAGCCGTGGTTCGGACGAGCTGTGGTTCGGTTGAGCCGTGGTTCGAGCCGTGGTTCGGACGAGCTGCGGTTCGGTTGAGCCAGTGGTTCGGTTGAGCCGTGGTTCGAGCTGTGGTTCGGTCGAGCCGTGGTGCGGTTGAACCGTGGTTCGTTCGGTTGAGCCGTGGTTCGGTTGAGCCGTGGTTCGGTTGAGCCGTGGTTCGGTTGAGCCGTGGTTCGTTCGGTTGAGCCGTGGTTCGGTCGAGCTGCGGCGGCCGGTCTCCGGTGAGGTTGTCCGGCCGTCTTGGTGCTGGTGTTACCGGTGCTCCTCGATGAGTGCGGGCAGCTCCGACACGTGGTCGAGCACGTGCGTTGCGCCCGCTTCGAGAAGCGCGGGGCGGTCGTGCGCGCCGGTGAGCACGCCCGCGACGATTGCGGCGCCGGCGGCGGCGCCGGAGCGGATGTCGGACGACGTGTCGCCGAGCACGGCGACGGCCCGCGGTTCGTCGTCGGCAAGCCGGGCGGCCGCGGCCAGGATCATGTCCGGGTGCGGCCTGCCCCGGCCGCCGACGTCTCCCGGGGTCAGGGAGAGGTCGATCAGCTCCCGCCAGCCGAGGTGCTCGAGCAGCGCGTCGGCGGTGGCGCGAGAGAAGCCGGTCGTCAGCGCGACCCGCACGCCCGAGGCGCGCAGCCTCGCGAACGTCTCGACCGCGCCGGGCAGCGCCCGGGTGAGCGAGATCCGCGTGCTGTATGCGGATTCGAAGGCCGCATTCCCCTCCTGCGCGGCCTCCTCGTCACCCGGGAACAGCGCGCGGAACACGGTGATCTTCGACTCGCCCATCGTGTCGACGACGTACCGCGTCATCCGCTCGCGGTCCGCGGCGGACTCGACCTTCAGCGCGTCGAGGGCGGCGGAGAACGCGGCGAGGACGAGGCCGTCGTCGGCGACCGTGGTGCCCGCCATGTCCAGGCAGGCCAAGCGGATCGGCAGCGAGCTCATGAGGCGTCCAGTTCGTCGAAAGTCTCCCCGGCGATGCCGGCGGAGCAGGTCATGCCGCGTCCTCCGGGGGCCGTCACAGCGATGACGCCGGGCCGCACCGTCGAGCGGTGGTAGATGGAGCCGTCGGTGGTCTCGCAGTAGACCCCGGCCCAGCGCCGCTTGACCGGCGGCAGCGAGCGGCCGAGCAGCGCTTCGGCGACCCCGGTGAGGTGCTGGTACGGCTCTTCCTCGACCGCGAAGTCGAAGGGCTCGTCGTACGCGTGCGTGTCGCCGATGGTCAGGCCGCCGTCCGCGCGCTGGACCATGAGCAGCTGCATGCGGTGCTCGGCCGCGATCGGCGCCTGCGGGCCGAGCCTGTCAAGGCCCGCGTCGCGGTACGCCGGGTAGTAGCGGAAGGAGTCGCCGTCGGCCACAGACGTGGTCAGCTCCTCGCCGAGCGGTTCCGTCTGCATCATCTGGAGCCGGCAGCGCCGGATCGGTGCCGCGCTGAGCTCGGCGCCCGCGATTCCGGTGAGCGTGGCGCCGGTGGCGAGCACGACCACGTCGCCCGCGTGCCAGGCGCCGGTGTGGTCGAGCACCGACGAATCGCCGAGCTCGACGGCCTGCCGGTTCGGCAGCCACGTGTAGTTCGGGAACGAGGCCAGCCTGGCCCGGATCGCGCCGAGCACCTGCCCAGGCTCGACCGAGCCGTCGGCCCGCGAGTAGAGGCCGCCGAGGAATTCGCCGCGCAGCGCCGGATTCAATTCGCGCACGCCCGCGGCGTCGACGAACTCGAACTCCCGCTCCGCCGCGCCGGCCGAATCCGCAGCCGACTTCGCGACGGCCAGTTCCGCATCGTTCCGAGCGACCGTGATCGAGCCGCGTGCCTTGAAGCCGAGGCCGGGGACGTCCTCGGCGATCTCGGCCCAGCGCTTCCTGGCCCTACGGGCCAGGGCCAGCTCGTGGCCGTCGGCGCGCCCGGAGACCCAGACGAGCCCGAAGTTGCGCACCGAAGCACCGCGCGGGCCGGCCTCGCGCTCGAGATGCACCACCTCGAGCCCGCGCACGCAGGCCTCGTACGCGTGCATGGTGCCGAGGACCCCGCCTCCCACCACGATCATCCGGGCTGACGCCACCGTTGCTCCGTTCGCGTTCCGTTCGCGTTCCGTTCGCCGGTACCCCTTGCCGGATACCGCCCGTCCGGACGTAACCTGTCTGGACAAGTGGATTTAGCCCGGCGCCGGTGACGCGTTGGTGAACAGAGTGCGATTTCCCGGTTTAGCCTGGCGCAATAACTGCTTCCGGCCCGGCGCGCCATGCACCGCGGCGCATATCACGGTCCGATCGCGGTGAACTCGCGGTACGGTTGCGGGCTACAGTCGAGAGGGAGACAGGAGGCGGAATGGCGGCGCGTTACCAGCAGATCGCGCAGGAGCTGCGGGAGGCGATCCGGCAGGGCGAGTACGCGATCGGCACGTTGCTGCCGTCCGAGGGGGAACTCGCGGCGCGGTACGCCGTCTCCCGCGGCACCGTACGCCAGGCGGTGGCCGCGTTGGAGCAGGACGGCAGCGTCGCGGCACGCCAGGGGGCACGTCGCGTGGTGCTCGGCGAGGTGCCCACGCACAGCTTCGCCGAGATGCAGAGCTTCTCCATGTGGGCAACCTCCCGCGGCCACCGCCCCGGGGCAGATGTCCTCAGCGTCGAGGTCGGCGCGGCGAGGCAGGAGGAGGCCGACCGACTGCGGGTCAACGTCGGCGAGGACGTCCTCCGGCTCCAGCGTGTCAGAACGCTCGACGACGAACCGGTGATGCTGGAGCGGTCCTTCTTCCCGGGATTGGTCGCAGAGCACATACTCGCCATGGACCTGACCATGGGTTCGATCACTGAGCAACTGACGGCTCTCGGATTCGTCCACGCGCACGGCGACCACCTCATCGACGCCGTCAGCGCCACCACCCTCGAGGCGAGGCTCCTCGGTGTCCGCCGAGGCAGCCCCCTGCTCCGCCAGCGCTGGCTGGCGTCCTCGCCCACCGGCCAGCCCCTGGCGTGGTCCGAAGACAGCTATCGGCACGACGCGGTGATCATCAGCGTTCGCAACTCCATGTCCGCCAACACCCTGGCGCGCCTGTCGGGAAGGGACACGACGAGCGGGAGTCCGGCGCGGGGATAGGCCGGCAGCCGGGCAGCCGGGAAAGCCGGGTAGCCGGGAAAGTCGGGTAGCCAGGCAGCCGGGTAGCCGGGAAGGCAGGTGCCGGAGGACGTGCGGCACGGGGAGAGTCAGATTCCCGTGATGATTACCCGGCCCGGACCCGCGATCGCGCAGGTCCGGCCTGAGGTGGGATGGCGCAGCGCGACGGGGGGGGAAGTGGGATCGCCGCACTGCGCCAGTACTCAGTCGTACGAAGGGCGGAAAAGGTTGCCGAGAACTTTCACCAACGCGGGCGGCGCTTCGCCTGCGGTTTCGTGGGCTCCGTGTCGCAGCTTTGCTG
>NZ_JAGSOH010000012.1 GCF_018139625.1 Actinospica acidithermotolerans
CTCCCGGCCCGCCCGCTCCGCCGCCGCCTGGACCCGGGCGCGCAGCCGGGAGACGTGCTCCACGGTGCCGATCGGGAGTATCAGCCGGTCCGCGCGGGCCGCCGCGACCTCGGTCAGCTCGGCGCCGAACGCGAGCACCGACAGCTGCGCGCGGGACGGCGGCAGCGCGCTCTCGAAGCCCTTGGTGCGCACCAGCGCGCCGTTGTAGTCCACCGGCTCGCCGGCGAGCAGCCCGCGCAGCGCCTGGGCCGACTCGGCGACGATCGTCACCGCGTCGGAGCGGGAGCGGCCGTGCCACTCCTCGACCACGGTGGACGTGGAGGCGGCCAGCGCCACGCCGGTCCCCCGGCCGGTGAGCGCCGCCACGGTGGCCGCGCCGCGGGCCGTGGTCACCGGGTCGCGCACCGCCGCGGGCAGCGGCCCGAGGCACAGCGTGGCCGGACCCTCGCCGAGCGCGGCGCCGAGCGCGAAGGCGTCGTGCCCGGTGGCCTCGCCGATCATGATCTCGCCGAACCCGAGGCCGTCCGCGAGCCTGGCCAGGTGCGCGGACGCGACGGGATCGCCGTCGGCCCTGGCCCCCACCAGAACGCCGAGGCCGCTGCCCCGGACGTCCCCTTGCTCCTGCTGCATCGGCGCCGCGCCTTCCTCCCCAGGCCGTGGATCGCCGTGGATTCGCGATCGGGTGTCAGGCCGAAACCGTACCGGCTCGCGAGCATGTGACGAAAGGAGTGCCCGCGTCCGCGATAGGTTGGGACGAGCGCCCCCGGCCCGGGCGCCACAGCAGCGACGGCCGCGCCCCGACCGAGCGTGACCGGAACACCACGAGGAGCGAGCAGTGCGTATCACATCGATCGGCCACGCCGGGCTTTTCATCGAGTCGGCCGCCGGGTCCATCGTGTGCGACCCCTGGTTCACCCCGGCCTACTTCGGCTCCTGGGTGCCGTTCCCGGACAACACCGTCCTCGATCCGGCCCCGCTCGGCGCCGCCGACTACCTGTACGTCTCGCACCTGCACCGGGACCACTTCGACCCGGACTGGCTGGCGGCGCACATGAACAAGGACGCCACCGTCCTGCTCCCGGACTTCGCGGTGCCCGACCTGCGCGTGGCGCTCGAGGACCTCGGCTTCAGGCACTTCGTGCAGACCCGCAACAACGAGGCGGTCACCCTCGACTCGGGCCTGCGCGTGCTGATCAACGCGCTGGTCTCGCCGACCGACGGGCCGCTCGGCGACTCCGGCCTGGCCGTGGACGACGGACGGGTGCGCATCTACAACCAGAACGACTCGCGGCCGGTCGAGGCGGGCCCGATCGAGGAGTTCGGCCCGCTGCACGGCCACTTCCTGCAGTACTCCGGCGCCATCTGGTACCCGATGGTCTACGACTTCCCGGAGCGGATGAAGCACACCGTCGGCACCCGCAAGCGGCGCAACGGCATGGCCCGCGCGCTGAAGTACATCGAGCAGTACCAGGCCGCGCACGTCTTCCCGTTCGCCGGGCCGCCCTGCTTCCTGGACGACGAGCTGTGGGAGTTCAACGACTTCGACCGCGACGAGGCGAACGTCTTCCCGGACCAGTTCGTCTTCCTGGACTACCTCAGGGAGCAGGGCTTCGAGAAGGCGCACCTGTTCCTGACCGGCACGAGCGTGGAGCTGACCGGGGACGGCGGGGCCGAGCTCGAGCAGATCCCCGAGCGCGAGGTGGCCCGGATCCGGGACGACCGGCGCGGCTACCTGACCGACTACAAGAAGAAGGTCCAGCCGGTCATCGACGGGATCCTGCGCGCGCTGCCGCAGGACCGCTCCGACCTGGTCGGCCAGCTGCAGGACTGGGTGCAGCCGCTGATGGAGACCGCGGACCACACCTGCTCGGGCCTCAACGGCCGGATCCTGCTCGAGGTCGAGGCCGTGGACGGCGGCCCGGACGAGCAGATCGTCTTCGACTTCCTGGACCGCAAGATCAAGCAGTACGCGGACGAGGAGGTGCGCTACTCCTTCCGGGCCAAGCGGCCGCTGATCGAGAAGCTGGTCCGCGAGCGCACACCCGACTGGGTGAACGAGCTGTTCCTGTCCTGCCGCTTCCAGGCCTCCCGCAAGGGCCCGTTCAACGAGTACGTGTACTCCTTCTTCAAGTCGCTCTCGGTCGAGCACATGACCTTCGTCGAGGGCTACTACGCCGAGTCCGCCGGCGTGGAGGACTTCGCGCTGGCGGACGGGCACGTGGTGCAGCGGCACTGCCCGCACCTGAAGGCGGACCTCACCCGTTTCGGCACCGTACGCGACGGTGTGCTGACCTGCGCCTTGCACGGCTGGGAGTTCGACATCGATAATGGCCGGTGCCTGACCAGCGACGACCGCAAGCTGGTGACCAGGCCCGCGTCACCGGACGGCGCGGACGCGCAGTACCCGCGGATCCCGGAGGCCGAGCAGGGGTAGGGGCCTCCCTGACGAGGGGGACGACCCTTGCTTCCGTTCGGCTGGATGCTCCGGCTCAGCCGCTGGTACACCCGCAAGCCCAAGCTGGTCGGCTTCAGCGCGCTCGCGCTGCTGATCCTCGGCCTGTCGGCGGGCGCGGTGATCACCGGCTTCACCCACGGGTTCTGGCCCAACCTGCTGCTGAACGCGGCCGGCGACATGCTCGGCGGCATGGTCATCCTGCTGATGATCGAGCCGATCGTCTCCCGCGCCGCGGTGCAGATCCGGCAGCACGCCCACCTCGACTTCCGGCTCTTCGCCCGGCGCATCCCGCAGGCCGAGCGGGAGATCAGGGTGCTGGACACCTACTCAGGGCTCTTCGACACGACCAACGGGCTGCGCTCGCTGCCCGCGCTGCACGACGCGGTGCTGCGCGGCGTGCACGTCAAGGTGCTGCTGATGAGCCCGGCCACCGATGCCTCCCGGCTGCGCCAGGAGCAGCTGGAGGCGTCGTACCCGGGCCTGTCCATCGACGGGCAGATCCACAACAACATCTCCGCGCTGGGCACGATGGAGCAGCAGCTCGCCCAGGCGCTGCGGCGGATCGGCGCGCCGCCGCCGATCCCGATGATCGGCTCGGACAGCGAGGACACCGGCGTCTACCCGGTGCGGGCCGCCGAGCCGGCCGCCGCAGCCGTCCAGCCCGCCGCGGCCGTCGGCGCCTTCGAGCTGCGGCTCTACTCGGTCGCCGCGCCCTTCACCCTCTACCAGCGCGACAACTCGGTCCTGTTCGCGCTGCTGCCCGCCTACCAGTTCGCGCACGAGGCGCCGCAGCTGGAGATCGCGGCGGGCTCGCTGACCGGCATGCAGATCCTGGAGAAGTTCGACGAGCTCTGGGAGGACGCGCGCCCGGTGCGCCGGCTGGCCCCGATCCGGCTCTCGCACGCCGAGGACAGCGAGCCGATGTGGGTGCGGTACCTGGAGCTCGGCGAGGAGAAGTACTACATCTCCAGCCGGATCGACGCGGCGCTGCGGATCAAGCCGGACCAGCACTTCTGGCTCGGCGAGCACGGCGGCGAGGAGCACGAGGCCGAGCCGGTGCCGTCCGATTCGACGCTGCACCGGCAGCTGCTGGAGGCGCACGACCGGAAGTACAGCGCCGAGCGCCGCGGCGCGCCGACGTTCTACCAGATGTGGCCCTCCTCCGAGCAGCCGGTCCCGCGCGGCCGCACCCTGGACTTCGACCGGCTGCCCACCGCGCAGATCCTGCAGCGGCTGGCCGGGGCCGAGCGCAGCGTGCGCCTGCTGGACACCAGCTCCAACCTGATCGGCCAGGACGGCGACGCGGCGGGCGCCGAGGCCTTCGTCCAGGCGGCGCTGCGGGCGATGGCCAACGGCGCGACGATCAGGGTCCTGCTGCTCGCGCCGACCACCTCGGCCGCGCGCGAGCGGGCGAAGGAGATCCGGGACACCCACTTCGACCAGATGGTCGAGCGCAACATCCAGCGGCTGCGCTTCCTGGCCTCGCAGCTGCCGTCCCGCGGGATCGAGCCGGAGCGGCTGCGGGTGCGGCTCTACGACCAGCTGCCCGAGATCAGCGTGCACCAGATCGACGACCGGGTGCTGGTGGGCTTCCTGCCCTACCGCAGGCGCTCGTCGATGACCTCGCAGCTGGAGACCGAGCGACACTCCGAGCTCGGCGTCTACGCGGTCGGCCAGTTCGAGCAGATCTGGACCCGCGCGCGCCCGCTGGACGGGCTGCGCTACGTGATACTGCGCAACCAGGGCACGATGGTGCAGGGCGAGCGGCTGCTGGTGCGCGCCTGGCAGGTCGGCCGCACCTGGCACGTGGCCTCGGCGCGGATCGAGGAGCTGGTCGCCGCGAGCGAGCCGCGGCACCCGGTGCACGCCTGGATCGAGGAGGCCCCCGGCGCGCAGTTCTGGCTGAGCGAGCCGCTGATCCGGGACGAGAACGTCCCGGTCTGGGACGCCTTCGCCCGGCTGTACGGCGCGGCGGACCCCGGCGTCCCGGTGCGCGCCCTCGACCTGGTCGAATGAGATGAGGAGAGCGACATGATCGACCTGGCCCGGCGCGCCTGCGCCGCGACCGTGCTCGGCGGCCCGACGACGGTGATCGACCTCGGCGGGCTGCGCATCGTCTCCGACCCGACCTTCGACGACGCCGGGCCGAGCGGGCACCTGACGAAGCTGACCGACTCGCCGGTGGACGCGGCGGAGCTCGGCGCGGTCGACGTCGTGCTGGTCAGCCACGACCAGCACGCCGACAACCTGGACGTGCGCGGCCGCGCCTTCACCCTCGAGGCACCGCTGGTGCTCACCACCGAGAGCTCGGCCCCGCAGCTCGGCGGGCGCGCAGTCGGGCTCAAGCCGTGGTCGAGCCACGCCGTGCCGCGGCCGGACGGGAACGGCGAGCTGACCGTGACGGCGGTCCCTGCCGTGCACGGGCCCGAGGACGCGGAGCGCGACGCGGACGGCTTCGTGACCTGCGAGGTCATCGGCTTCCTGCTGGCCGGCGAGGACCTGCCGACGGTCTACGTGAGCGGCGACAACGCCTCGATCCGCGTCGTGGCCGAGATCGCGAAGCAGGGCCCGCGGGTGGACGCCGCGATCCTGCACGCCGGCGCCGCCCGCGTCCCGGTCCGGCACGGCGGCCGGCCCCTCTCGCTGGACAGCCGCCGGGCCGCCGCGGCCGCTGCCGTGCTCGGCGCGCCGGTGGTGCTGCCCGCGCACTACGACGGCTGGGCGCACTTCGCCGAGGGCAGAGCCGAGATCGAGCTCGCCTTCGAGGAGGCCGGGCTCTCCGGCGTGCTGCGCTCGGTGCCGCACGGGAGCTGGGTCGCGCTGCGCTAGCCGCGACTCAACCGGCGGCCATCGCCCGGTCGACCGCGTCCAGCACGCGGTCGGCGTCGGGCAGGTACCAGTGCTCGTACTTCGGCGGCGGGAACGGGATGTCCAGGCCCGCGACCCGGGTCACCGGGGCCTCGAGCCGGTAGAAGCAGCGTTCCGCGATCCTGGCCGCGACCTCGGCGCCGAAGCCGCCGAAGCCGACGCTCTCGTGCACGACGATCGCGCGGCCGGTCCGCCCGACGCTGCTCTCGATCGCCTCGTCGTCCAGCGGGACCAGGCTGCGCAGGTCCAGCACCTCGAGCTCGATGCCCTCCTTCGCCGCCTGCTCGGCCGCCGCCATGCACACGGGGACGGTCTGGCCGTAGCAGACGAGCGTCGCGTGCGTGCCCTGCCTGCGCACGGCGGCGGTGCCGATCCTGCCGGTGCGCGCCGGAAGCGCGACGTTCGCCTTGCTCCAGTAGAGCCGCTTGGGCTCGAAGAAGATCACCGGGTCCGGCGAGTCGATCGCCTCGCGCAGCAGGCTGTAGGAGTCCTCGACGGTCGCCGGGGTGACGACGTGCAGTCCGGGGGTGTGCGCGAAGTAGGACTCCGAGCTGTCGCTGTGGTGCTCCACGCCGCCGATGCCGCCGCCGTACGGAATGCGCACGACGACCGGGACCGGGACCGCGCCGCGGGTGCGGTTGCGCATCTTGGCGAGGTGGCTGAAGACCTGCTCGAAGGCGGGGTAGGCGAAGGCGTCGAACTGCATCTCGACGACCGGCTTGAAGCCGTAGACGGCCATCCCGATCGCGGTGCCCATGATCGAGGCCTCGGCCAGCGGCGTGTCGAAGCAGCGCTCGTCGCCGAACTTCGCGGCCAGGCCGTCCGTCACCCGGAACACGCCGCCGAGCGCGCCGACGTCCTCGCCGAAGACGACCACCTTGTCGTCCTCGGCCATCGCGTCGGACAGCGCGGCGTTGATCGCCTTGGCCATGGTCAGCGGGGCCGCCGGGGCGGAGATCTGCTCGGTGCCCTGGCTCACTTCGCCGCCTCCTCGGCGCGCAGCATCTCCCGCTGGGCCTTGAGCTGAGGCGTCATCTCGTCGTAGACGTGCTCGAACATCTCGTCCGCGTCGTAGGACGGCTCCTCGGCGAACTGCGCGCGCATCTGCTCGCAGTAGCGCTCGCACTCCTCGTCGATCTCCGCCTCGACGGCGGCGTCGAGGGCGCCGCGCGCGGTCAGGTAGCGGCCGAGCCGGTCGATCGGGTCGCGGCGACGCCAGTACTCGACCTCCGCCGACTGCCGATAGCGGGCCGCGTCGTCGGCGTTGGTGTGGGCCTGCACGCGGTAGGTGACCGCCTCGATCAGCGTCGGGCCGCCGCCGGTCCGCGCGCGCTGCACGGCCTCGGCGAGCACGGCGTTCATCGCGATCAGGTCGTTGCCGTCGACGCGGATGCCGGGCATGCCGTAGCCGGACGCCTTGTCCGCGAGGCTGATCGCGTGCGTCTGCTTGTGCAGCGGCACCGAGATCGCGTACTGGTTGTTCTGCACCAGGAACACCACAGGGGCCTGATAGACGGCGGCGCTGTTGGCCGCCTCGTGGAAGTCGCCCTCGCTGGTGGCGCCGTCGCCGAAGAAGCACAGCGCCACGGCCGGGTCGCCGGCCAGCTTCGCGGCCAGGCCGAGGCCGACGGCGTGCGGGCCCTGGGTGGCCAGCGGCGTGCACTGCGGCATGGTGCGCCACTGCTTGGGATCGTAGCCGCAGTGCCACGTGCCGCGCAGCAGCGTCAGCGCGTCCACGGCCGGGATCCCGCGCAGCACGAGCGCGGCGGAGTCGCGGTAGGTCGGCAGCAGCCAGTCCTGCTCCTCGAGGGCGTGCACCGCGGCGACCTCGCAGGCCTCCTGGCCGCGGCACGACGGGTAGACCGCCAGCCGCCCCTGCATCACCAGGTTGGTCGCCTCGGTGTCGAAGGCGCGGGCGAAGCGCAGCGCCCGGTACCCGCGCAGCAGCGCGCCCGGGTCGAGCAGCGCCGGGGTCGGGCGGATGCCGCCCTCCACCGGCGCCCCGTGCTCGTCCAGGTAGCGCAAGGGCTCACTGTCCCAGACGGGTCGGACGGCGGTAGCCGCCTTGCCCTCCCGGTCTCGCGCGGACAGATCCAGCAGCGTCATGGGGTCTCCATCGGCTGATCCAGCGGTGTCCAGTTACCGACCGGACGGTCGGTAGGTTGTGCTCCCAGTCTGGCCGCGGGCCCCACGCCTTGTCCAGAGTGCGGACAGCGCCGAGGGCCAACCCCCGTCCGATCAGGCCTTACCACGCGGCGCGGCCCGGCCGCCGAGCCGGCGCCCTGTCCCTTTCCCACCGGTTACGGCGATTAGTCGCGAATATCAGTACTCATCATGACATCTCGGGGCGACCGTCTCGGAGATGCAGCGAACTTGCGACAATCCGGTCTCCGGATCTGCAACCGAATGGGCGACGATGGAGTCGGGGTTAAGCAGATATTCGATCAGAAGGTTCGGCAGGGCACCGGAAAGGAAGTCGGTCTGCATGAGCGACGGCGGGCGAGGCTGGTATCCCGGGGACGAGGACCCGCGGTACGACCCGTACGCGCCTCCGCAGCAGCCGCCGTCCGGCTACGGCCGCCCGCCGCAGCAGGGCCAGGGCCGCGGGCCCGGCTACGGCCAGGGGCAGAACCAGGGCGCGCCCGGCCAGGGCCGGCGCCAGGGCGGCGCGCCCGGCTACGGCCAGGGCGACCCGTATCAGAACCCGCAGGGCGGCCCGGGCTACGGCCGGGCGCAGCCGCCCGGCGGCTACCGGCAGGCCCCGCCGCGCGCTCCGCAGGGCGGCGACCGGTACCCCGAGGAGCGCGCCGTGCCCCGGCAGCGCCCCGCGCAGCCCTGGGACGCCGAGCCGGCCCGCGCCGACGTGTGGAGCGCGCCGGGCGAGGACGCGGCCGGCCGTGACGAGCTCGGGGAGAGCCGCGGCAGCCGCCGCCGGCGCGCCGCCGCCGAGGGTGCCGGAGCGGGTGCCGCCGCGGCCGGTCCCAGCCACGTGAACGACGACATCGACCTCGACGAGGTGGACCCGCACGGCAAGGCGCAGCGCGCCTGGGCCAGGCAGCAGGAGCTGGCCGGCCGGCCGCCCTCGAAGATGAAGCAGGCCACGAAGTGGACCGCGCTCGGCATGAGCGTCGTCGTGCTCGCCGGGGTCTGCTACGGCGCGTACGT
Organism: Actinospica acidithermotolerans; assembly: GCF_018139625.1. Classification (GTDB taxonomy): domain Bacteria; phylum Actinomycetota; class Actinomycetes; order Streptomycetales; family Catenulisporaceae; genus Actinospica; species Actinospica acidithermotolerans. Next base: position 8,489 of record NZ_JAGSOH010000012.1, read on the forward strand.
CTACGAGACCACCGTCGGCTCGATCAAGCACACCGCGCTGCTGCCCAGCGGCATGAGCGAGGCCTCGCTGCCCGCCGACCCCTACGGCCACACCGCGCAGAACATCCTGCTGATCGGCTCGGACACCCGGGACACGGCCGCCGACTGCCAGCTCGGCAACGACTGCGGTCCCGGCGCGAACGCCGACTCGGAGATGATCCTGCACGTCTCCGCCGAGGGCACCGACGCGACGATCCTGTCCATCCCGCGCGATACCGTCGCCTACCTGCCGAACTGCGCCGAGAAGAACGGCACCACGACGCTCACCGGCTCCTACAGCACGTACCAGATCAACTCCGCGCTGCAGTACGGCCCCGAGTGCCAGGTCGCCGCGGACCACTACCTGACCGGCATCACCATCACCGGCTACATGCTGTTCGACTTCAGCGGCATCGTCACGATGTCCAACGCGCTCGGCGGCGTCCCGGTGTGCGTGACCTCGGCCGTGAACGACAAGGACTCCGGCCTGAAGCTGCCCGCGGGCACCAGCACCATCCAGGGCGACAAGGTCCTCGAGTTCCTGCGCACCCGGCACTCCTTCTTCGACGGCTCGGACCTCGGCCGCGAGGAGGCGACGCACTACTTCCTCGCCCAGATGATCCAGACGCTGCGCAAGAGCATGAACTTCAGCGACGTCACCCAGCTGATCTCGATCGGCCAGGCGGCGGCCAAGGCGATGACCGTGAGCGACAACTACGCGGGCCTGACGAACCTGGAGGGCCTGGTCGAGAGCCTGAACCGGGTGCCCACCAAGAACATCACGATGCTGACGATGCCGTGGGAGTACGACCCGAACAACCAGAGCCGGGTCATCCCGTCCTCGGCCGCCAAGGCGGTGTTCGCGGCGATCCAGGGCTCGACCTCGTTCACCAACACGACCAAGAGCAGCACTTCCAGCTCCGCCAAGTCGGCCACCAGCGCCGCCGCCTCCCCGACCGCCGCGGCCAGCGCGTCCACCTCCGCAAGCGTGGACAAGGGCTCGGTCCCGGTGAACGTCTACAACGCCGACGGCGTGAGCGGCCGGGCCACGACGGTCAAGCAGGGGCTGATCTCGGACGGCTTCAGCAACACCGTCTCCGCGGGCAACGCCTCGACGGTCTCGGCGAGCCAGGTCACCTACGACCCGAACGAGGCCACCCGCGCCGAGGCCGACGCGGTCGCCGCCGCGCTCGGCATCTCGACCTCCGAGGTGTCGGCGACGACGAACTGGAAGGGCGTCAGCGTCTTCATCGGCACCGACTTCACCAGCGGCACCAAGCTCGGCGCCGGAACCGGCAGCACGGCCTCCACCCCCTCGGTGAACACCAGCGGCGCCGCCACGGCCCCCGCCGACTCGCACGAGAGCTTCGCGAGCGGCTCGGAGAACGAGTGCATCCCGGTGGAGAGCGGCACGCTGAGCATGGCCTCCAAGTAGGCCGTCGGCCGCAGCTTCGGTGAGGCCGGGCGGCTTCGGGCCCGGCTCGCTGACCGGGGCCTGCGCGGCGGCGGCGAGTACGTGAGAGTACGTGGGCTGAGGCGAGGGCGCGATCGAGCGGGGCGGCGGCTGCGCCGTGGTCCGGTCCGGCCCGGCGGACTTCCGTGCCCCGGCCGCCTCAGCGCGGCCGGAGTCCGTCCAGCACCAGCGAGGCCAGCGCGTCCGCGACCGCGGGACCCGAGTCCGGCCCCTCCGCGCGGTACCACTCGACCACTGAGTTGACCAGGCCGAACACCAGCCGCGCCGTGAGCCGCGGGTCGAGATCCGCCCGAAGGTCCCCGTCCGCGATGGCGGCCGCGGCCAGCTCGGCGACCCGGTGATCGAACTCGCGGCGCGACGCCAGCGCCTCGCGCTCGGTCGCCGTGTTCCCGCGCACCCGGAGCAGCAGCGTGACATAGGGCAGCTTCTCGACCAGCACCAGGCACTCACGCCGGATCACGTACGCGAACCTGTCGACGGCGCGCCCCTGCGTCGCGCCCGGCTCGGTCAGTACGCCGAACAGCCCATCGAGCGCGCGGGAGACGGCGAGGCGCAGCAGCTCCTCCTTGCCCGCGACGTGATGGTAGATCGAGGACTTGGTGATCCCCGCGGCCTTGGCCAGATCCTCCATCGAGGTGCCGTCGTAGCCGCGGACGTTGAACACGTCCACCGCCACGGCCAGCAGCGACTCCGGGGTGTGCCGATCCGCGCGTTTGGTCGCCGCCACTGCGGAAACCTCCTCTCTGCGGGCGTCGCCGCGTCGAAGGGCCCCGCGCGGCCGCAGGTCGCCGCCGCGCGATCCCGCACGCAAGCCCCTTCGATCCTACCGAACGGTCGGTTAGTCTGGCTCGGACCGAACCGGCCGTAAAACGCGTCACCGCTGAAACCGAACCGGACAGAACCGACCCGACCCGAACCCGCGTCGACCCGCCGAGCACGAGGAGCCCTGATGACCGCCACCGTCGCCGAACTCATCGCCCGGCACCGTCCGACCCTGGACGCGGCCCTCGGGGCGATCCGCTCCCGCGGGTACTACTCGCGGTTCCCGGAGAACGCCAAGGCCTACCCGGCCGAGGCGAAGGACCGCGCCCAGGCGGCCTTCGAGGCGCGGCACGGCGCCACGTGGTCGCTCGGGCAGACCGGAGCGGACGGGACGACCGTGGGCGCGGAGGTCTCCCCGTACGGGTTCGAGCTCGGCTTCAGCTATGAGCACGTGGACCCGGACGTGCTGATCCCCGCGATGCAGGCGGCGATCCCCGCGTGGCGCGACGCCGGCGCCGAGGCCCGCGCGGCCGTGTGCATCGAGATCCTCTGCCGGCTCAACGCCAGAAGCTTCGAGGTCGCGTACACCGCGATGCACACCACCGGCCAGGCCTTCATGATGGCCTTTCAGGCGGCGGGCCCGAACGCCCAGGACCGCGGCCTGGAGGCGGTGGCGTACGGCTACTCCGCGCTGAACGCGCATCCGGACAAGGTGCTGTGGGAGAAGCCGACCGGCCGCGGCGAGCCGACCCGGCTGGCGAAGAAGTGGATCGCCGCCCCGCGCGGCGTCGCCCTCGTCGTGGGCTGCAACACCTTCCCGACCTGGAACGGCTACCCCGGCCTGTTCGCCTCGCTGGTCACCGGCAACGCGGCGCTGGTCAAGCCGCACCCCTGCGCCGTCGCCCCGCTCGCACTCACCGTCGAGACGGCCCGCGAGGTGCTCGGGGAGGCGGGCTTCTCCCCCGACCTCGTCGCCCTCGCCCCCGAGGCGAAGGACGAGGGCCTGGCCAAGACCCTCGCGCTGCGCCCCGAGGTGAAGATCATCGACTTCACCGGCTCGAACGAGTTCGGCGACTGGCTCGAGGCGAACGCCCGCCAAGCGCAGGTCTACACCGAGAAGGCCGGCATCAACACGGTCATCGTCGACTCCTTCCGCGACGACGAGTACCCGGCGGCGCTGGGCCACCTCGCGTTCTCCCTGTCCCTGTACACCGCGCAGATGTGCACCACCCCGCAGAACATCCTCGTCCCTCGCGGCGGCATCCAGGTCGGGGACGAGCGCAAGTCCCCCGAGGAGTTCGCCGCCGACCTCGCCGGAGCCGTCGAGAAACTCCTCGGCGACGACGCGCGCGCCACCGCCATCCTCGGCGCCGTCGTCAACCCATTCATCCTCGATCGGCTGGACCGCGCCGCCGGCGTCGGCAAGACGGTCCTCGCCTCACGCGCCGTCACCCACCCCGACTTCCCCGACGCCGCGATCCGCACCCCCCTGATAGCCGCTGTGGACGCCGTCGACGCCGACATCTACACCCACGAGTGGTTCGGCCCCATCTCCTTCATCATCACCACCGACTCGACGCAGGACTCGATCGACATCTACCGCGAGTCCGTCAAGGCCCACGGCGCCCTGACCGCCGCCGTGTACGCCGACAGCGAAGCGGTCATCCGCGCCGTCGAGGAAGCGACCTGGGAGGCGGGCGCCAACCTCTCGATCAACCTCGTCGGCCCCATCTACGTCAACCAGTCCGCCGCCTTCTCCGACTACCACGGCACCGGCGCCAACCCCGCGGCCAACGCCACCTACGCCGACCACGCTTTCGTCGCGGGCCGGTTCCGGTTCATCCAGTCGCGGCGGCCGGCGTAGCGGCCCGGCCCGGCGGCCAGTTCGGCGTCAAGGTCGGCCCGTCCTCGCGGGAACTGCCGCTGCGCGGGGAACTGGTGGGTTGACCGGAAAAGCCGGTGAAAGCGGTGCGCCGCGCGGGTAGGTAGTGGCCCGTGAGCGAAAATCCCCCTGCGTCGTGGCGACGGGCTCAACTAGGCTCCGCCGATATGGAGGACAACGATCAGCGGGTCCCCGACCCGCGCCAACTGGTGGCCGTGCTCGCCGACACCGCCAAGCTGCGGGTCTTCGCCGCGCTGGTGCTCGCCGACCCGCCCGAGGGGCTGACGGCGGCCCAGCTCGCCGCGGCGGCGGGCGCCGACGCGGCGGAGACCGGCCGCGCGCTGGCCAACCTGGGCGCCCTCGGCCTGGTCCGCGGAACGCGGGGGGACCGCTACACGGCGGCCCCCGAGGTCTTCCGCCGAGCCCTGAGCGAGCTCAACCGGCAGCGCGACGAGGCGGCCGCGAAGGCCTTCTCGACCACCGATCCGGCGCGCCTTTCGGTGCTGCTCAACTGCTTCCAGGACGGCAAGCTGGTCTACCTGCCGGAGAAGTTCGGCAAGCGGCAGATCGTGCTCGAGGAGGTCGCGCAGGCCTTCGAACCCGGCACCCGGTACGCCGAGGCCGAGGTGAACATGGTGCTGCGCGACCTCTACCCCGACTACGCCGCCCTGCGCCGCTACCTGATCGACTCGGCCTTCCTCTCCCGCGAGGACGGTTTCTATTGGCGCACAGGTGGGACGGTAGACGTTTGAACCTTTACGCAAGCGCGTACGTTGTTGCCGTTTGAACAATGAGTCGAGACGCCAGTTGAGGACGCTTCCATGCCGTACACCGTGTTCGGACTGCCCACGCACATACTGATCATCCACGTGACGGTGGTCGGCATACCGCTGGCGTGCCTGGGCGTCCTCGCCATCGCGATCCGGCCTGCCTGGCGCCGCCGGTTCGGCTGGTGGGTCGCGGCGCTCGCCGTGATCATGGTGCCGGTGACGTACGCGACGCAGCTCGCGGGCACGCAGCTGTACAACCACAACTCGTACCTGCAGACCGTGGCCGCGCAGCACAAGGCGCTCGGCGGCACGCTGGTCTGGTTCGTCGCCGCGGTGGCCGTGCTGGCTTTGGCGCTGGCGCTGGCCGAGAGGCGCGGCTACGCGGACCACCACGCGGCGATGGTCGTCATCGCGGCGCTCGCCATCGGCGCGAGCGCGATCTGCCTCGTGCGCGTCGTCCAGGTCGGCGACTCGGGCGCGCGGGCCGCGTGGGGCGGCATCGTGAAGACCTCGAACAAGTAGCAAGCAGCGCCGCAAGGCCTCGCGAGACGCCGAGAGCCCCTGCACCCGCGGTGGACCGGGTGGGGGGCTCTTCGACGTTGCCAGGCGTTGTCAGGGGGTCTGCGGCCCCTGAGGAGGGGCCTGGGGAGTCAGGCGACGACGCCTTCCACCGTGACCGGGCCGTCCGGCCACCGGCGCAGCGCCACGCGGTCGCCCGGCTTGGGCCACAGGCGGCCGGCGGAGCGGGCGCGGGCGACGGCCAGCAGCAGCGACGCGCAGTAGGTCGCGGCGGTGGCGCCGAGTTCGGTCAGCACCAGGGCGCCGACCGGATCGCAGGTCATTATCCGGCCGGGCAGCAGTCCGGGCGCGAGGCGGGCGAGCTCGGCGATCTCCGGCTCGCTCCAGCCGAGGCCGTCGTCCATCGGTTCCGCGGCCTCGGCGGCCTCGGCGGCGGACGGGCGTCGCGACCGGGTGCGGGACGGCCGGCAGGGGGGCACAGGGGTAGGCGCTGGGCCTGCCGCGGAAATCGCCTGTGCCGACATGGATGCCTCCGTGGTACTGATTCGCTTCGGGGAGCGGGTCCGGGTTGTCAAATATCCGCTCATGGGTTGAGCGTACGGTTTGTCTCACTGAATCGAAGATTCTAGGGGCCCGCCGCAACCCTGTCGCCGAATTTTTCCCCGGCCGGGCGCAATCGGCCGCTCCGGGCGCGCCACCAGGCCCGCCGTACCCCGAACGGGCGCCGGAAAACGGGCAACTGCGGCCGAAAGCACAGAGGCGCGGTAACGATCCGGCAAAGCGGCGCTCACCCTGCGCGCCCAGCCGGTCACCCCTGGCTAGGGTGACGCGGTATCGGTCGACCGGGGTCCCCGCCCGGTCGCAGGTCCCTGGTCTGGAGTGGTGCCGCGATGGTGTCTCACAAACGGGCGAACCGCGTGGTCGGGCCGGTCGCGGCGAGCGGCGGGCGCAGGGTCGGCGCGGTGACGTCGTCGGCCGCGGCGGTGGGAATCGCGGCGGCGGTGTGCGCGCCGGCGACGAGCCAGGCGCTGACGGTGCAGTCGGTCACGGCGCAGGTGCAGAGCCTGCGGGCGCAGTCGGAGATCGCGACGCAGCGCTACGACCGGGCGTCCCAGGACATGGCGGCGCTTCAGCAGAAGGTCGACGCCATTCAGTCCACGGCGTCGACGATTCAGCTGCAGGTCAATAAATACTACGGATCGTTAGGTCAATTGGCCGAAACGCAATATCGCGGCGCCGGCGTCGATCCCACCTTGCAGCTTATGTTCGCGCAGCAACCCGATGAATTCCTGCAGCGCGCGGTCAGCCTTCAGTCGCTCAGCCGCGGCGAATCCGTCGGACTGAAAAGGGTTCTTCAGCAACAGCAGCAGCTCGTGCAGTTCCGCGCCGAGGCCTCGCAGGCCATGGAGCAGCAGGCGGACGACGAGTCGCGGGCCGCGGCGGCGCGGGCGCAGATCCTCGCCGGGGAGCGGCAGGCGCAGGCGCTGCTCGACCAGCTGACGTCGGCCCAGCGCTGGTCGATGGACTACGCGGGCATCACCCCGCAGGAGATCGCGAACCTGCCGCAGCCGGCCGGCCGGGCCGCGACGGCGGTCGACTTCGCCGAGTCGAAGCTGGGCATGTGGTACCAGTGGGGCGGCACCGGCGATCCCAGCTACGACTGCTCCGGCCTGGTCCAGGCCGCGTGGGCGGCGGCCGGCGTGCAGCTGCCGCGCGTGACGTGGGATCAGATCGACGCCGGCCAGGCGGTCTCGCCGGATCCCGCCGATCTGCAGCCCGGCGACCTGATCTTCTACCTCGGCGGCGCGCACGTCGCCATGTACGTGGGAAACGGCCTGGTCATCCACGCGCCGACCACCGGGCAGCGGATCCAGTACGGCCGCTGGAACATGATGCCGGTCACCGCGGCCAGGCAGATCCTTCCCACCACGGAGCTCAGCAGCTGAGAATCCCGCCGGGCGCTGGCCCGGTGTCGGCGGGGCGCAGTAGCATCGCAGCAGAGTCCAGACCTCCGATGAATCGAGGAGCGCCGAGCCGCGATGCCGAAGATCGCCCTGTTCGTCACGTGCGTCAACGACGTGGCCTTCCCGAGCACCGGGATCGCCGCGGTACGCGTCCTGGAGCGCCTCGGGGTCGAGGTCGACTTCCCCGAGGCGCAGACCTGCTGCGGGCAGATGCAGTACAACACCGGCTATCCGGCCGAGGCCAAGCCGCTGGCGGAGAAGTTCGCGGGCGACTTCCGCGGGTACGACGCCGTCGTCGTGCCCTCGGGCTCCTGCGGCGCCTTCGTCCGCGACGTGCATCCGAGGCTGCTCGGCGCGGACGATCCGCCGCCGGTCTACGAGCTCACCGAGTACCTCGTGGACGTCCTCGGGGCGCAGGACGTGGGCGCGTACTTCCCGCACCGGGTCGCCTATCATCCGACCTGTCACTCCTCGCGACTGCTCAAGCTGGGCGACCGGCCGACCCGGCTGCTGCGCCGCGTCGCAGGCCTCGAGCTCGTGGAGCTGCCGGGCGCGCAGGAGTGCTGCGGATTCGGCGGGACCTTCTCGGTGAAGAACCCCGACGTCTCGGCGGCCATGGGCGCCGACAAGGTGGCGCACGCGGTGGAGAGCGGCGCCGAATACCTGATCGCTGCGGACAACTCCTGCCTGATGCACATCGGCGGTACGGCCCGCCGATCCGAGGCGCCGATCAAGACCCTGCATCTCGCCGAGGTCCTGGCGTCCACCGCGGACTCGCCGTACGGGGCGAGCGCATGAAGGACGTCTACCTGGGGATGCCCTCCTTCCCCGAAGCGGCCCGCACCGCCACGAAGGACGAACGGCTGCGCGCCAATCTGACCCGCGCCACGCACACGATCCGCGACAAGCGCGCGAAGGCCGTCACCGAGATCGAGGACTGGGCCGAGCTCGTCGAGGCCGGCAAGGCCATCAAGGACCACACGCTGCGCCATCTCGACGAGTACCTCCTGCAGCTCGAGGCGAAGGTCACCGAGGCGGGCGGGCAGGTCCACTGGGCGCGGGACGCCGCCGAGGCCAACCGCATCGTCGCCGGCCTGGTCAAGGCCGCCGACGGCGGTGGCGATCAGATCCGCGAGGTGGTCAAGGTGAAGTCCATGGCCACCCAGGAGATCGGCCTCAACGAGGCGCTGGCCGCCGAGGGCGTCGCGGCCTACGAGACGGACCTGGCCGAGCTGATCGTGCAGCTCGGCGACGACCTGCCCTCGCACATCCTCGTCCCGGCGATCCACCGCAACCGCACCGAGATCCGCGACATCTTCCGCGCCAACATGGCCCGCTACGGCCGTCCCGCGCCGGAGGGGCTGACCGACGCTCCGGCCGATCTGGCCGAGGCGGCGCGGCTGCACCTGCGGGAGAAGTTCCTGCGCGCCAAGGTCGCCGTCTCCGGTGCCAATTTCATGATCGCGGAGACCGGGACGCTGGTCGTCCTCGAATCCGAGGGCAACGGCCGCATGTGCCTGACGCTGCCCGAGACGCTGATCTCGGTCGTCGGCATCGAGAAGGTCATCCCGAGCTTCCGCGATCTCGAGGTCTTCCTCCAGCTGCTTCCCCGCTCCTCGACCGCCGAGCGGATGAATCCGTACACGACGATGTGGACCGGCACGGCCGCGGGCGACGGCCCGCGCACGTTCCATCTCGTCCTGCTCGACAACGGCCGCACCGACACCCTCGCCGACACCGTCGGCCGCCAGGCCCTGCGCTGCATCCGCTGCTCCGCGTGCCTGAACGTCTGCCCGGTCTACGAGCGCGCCGGCGGCCACGCCTACGGCTCAGCCTACCCGGGCCCGATCGGCGCCATCCTCAGCCCGCAGCTGCGCGGCACCGCGAGCGAGATCGACGCCTCACTCCCCTACGCCTCGTCCCTGTGCGGCGCCTGCTTCGAGGCCTGCCCGGTCGCCATCGACATCCCCGAGGTCCTCGTCCACCTCCGCGCCCGCGTCGCCGACGCCGAACCCGGCCACCGTGCCGAACGCGCCGCCATGCAGGCTGCCACCTACGCCATGACCCATCCGGCCGCCTACCGCGCCGCCGAGGCCGCCGCGATCAAGGCCCGCAGGCTGCTGCCCCCGGACCGCAAGCTCCCCCTCGGCCCGGCCAAGGCGTGGACCGAGACCCGCGACCTCCCGGAGCTGCCGAAGCAGACCTTCCGCCAGTGGTGGAAGGAGAACCACCGATGACCGAGACGACCGGAAGCGCTAGAAGCGCTACAAGCGCGCGTGAGGAGATCCTCCGGCGGGTCCGCAGAGCGCTGGCCGACGTGCCGCGCGGGGAGCGGAGCGAGGTCGACCGGGACTATCTGGCGGTGCACGGCGCGCGCTCCGCGGGCGAGAACATCGATCTGCTCGCCGAGAACCTCGCCGAATACCGGGCGCACGTCCATCGCAGCGGCGAGGCCGAGATCGCCGTCACCGTCGCACGGCTGCTGGCCGAGCGCGGGTCGAGGAGCGCCGCCGTGCCGGGCGGACTGCCGGAGGATTGGCTCACGCGGGTCCCGCCGGAGGTCACGCTCATTCACGACAGCCCCGATCTGACCGCGCAGCGCCTCGATGCCGTGCACTCGGTCATCAGCGGCTGCGCACTCGCCATCGCCGAGACCGGCACCATCGTCCTCGACGGCGGCCCCGGTCAAGGACGTAGGCTGCTCACCCTCGTGCCCGACCACCACATCTGCGTCGTGCGCGTGCCGGAACAGATCGTCGGCTCCGTCCCACAGGCCTTCGCGGTCGGCGCCCTCGTGCCGACTCGTCCGCAGACCTGGATCGCGGGCCCGTCCGCGACCAGTGACATCGAACTCGATCGCGTCGAGGGCGTCCACGGCCCCCGCATCCTCGACGTCGTACTGCTCGGCGCCGCGTAGGCGAGTCCCGGCGCCGCGTAGCCCGTTCGGCCCCCGCATCCTCGACGTCGTACTGCCCGGCGCCGCATAGGCGGGTCTCGGCGCCGCGTAGCCCGTTCGGCCCCCGCACCCTCGACGTCGTACTGCTCGGCGCCGCGTAGGCGGGTCTCGGCGCCGCGTAGCCCGTTCGGCCCAGGCTGCACGTGGTCGGCGTGCGGGGAGCCGCGGGGGGATGTCTGCTGGATCAGAGCAGAGCGGCTAGCCCCGCCGGGATACGGGATGGTGGTCCAAGGTGCGGACACGAGTGCTTGGCGTGGTCGCGGTACTGGGAATCGGGGCGCTGGCACTCGGCGGCTGCACCTCGTCGGGATCCGGCTCGGCGAGCTCGACGTCGAGTCCGGGCGGGGCGAGCCTGCAGACCAACTACGAGGACGTCATCGCCTCGGTGATGCCCTCGGTGGTGGAGATCACGAGCCCCAGCTCGCTCGGAACCGGGGAGATCCTCGACACCCAGGGCGACATCGTCACCAACAACCACGTCGTCGCCGGCTCGGACACGTACACGGTCACCCTGTCCACCTCCGGAGAGGGCTTCGCCGCCACGCTCGTCAGCCGCTTCCCGCAGGGCGACCTCGCGGTGATCAAACTGACGAATCCGCCGTCCGGGCTCAAGCCGGTGACCTGGGCCGACTCCTCCAAGGCGGCGGTCGGGCAGATCGTGCTCGCGATGGGCAACCCGATCGGGCTCTCGAGCTCGTCGACCGACGGCATCATCTCCGCGACCGGACGCACCGTCACCGAGCCGAAGAGCGAGAACACGCCCGCCGCCACCCTGACCGACATGATCCAGACCTCTGCGGAGATCAACTCCGGCAACAGCGGCGGCGCGCTGGTCGACCTGAACGGCCACGTGGTCGGGATCCCGACCCTGACCGCCGTGGACCAGAACCTCGGCGGCGCGCACCCGGGCATCGGCTTCGCCATCCCCTCGAACGAGGCGAAGCGGATCGCCGACCAGATCGTCACCCACGGCAAGGTCGTCGACTCCGGCCTCGCCTCGCTCGGCATCACCGGCCGCACCGTCATCGACTCCAACGCGAACCCGGTCGGCGTCGGCGTGGTGGAAGTCACGTCCGGCGGGCCGGCCGCCAACGCCGGCATCGTTCCCGGCGACCTCATCACCTCCGTCGACAAGGTCCAGATCACGTCCATGGAGGCCCTGTCGGCGCTGCTCGCGACGCTCAGCCCGGGCCAGAAGGTGCCGGTCGGCTTCACCGAGGCGAACGGCACGAAGAGCACGGTCGAGGTCACCCTCGGGACCCTCCAGGTCTCCTAGTCCGTCTCCTGGTCCGTCTCTGACACGGCATAGCCCCGGAAGCTGCTCAAGCTCTCGACGGCACCGCCGTCACCGGTCCCGTCGCGAACCGGATGAGCGCGCCGGCCTCCGGAAACCGCGGCGGGAGGCGCGCCGAACCGCGACCGGTCCGGGCGCGCGACGGCGCCGGCAGGCACGGGGCGACGCGCCGTGGCGTCTCACGTGCGGTCCGGATTCTGGGATCGGCTGGACGTCCCCCCGGCTCGGGTGCAAACCTGGGGACATGTCCCCTGCCATAGACCGACCCGTCGCGCGCGCCGCGGCGCGTCTGCGGGTGCGCGACCTCGGCGTCGCGCTGGTCTCGCGTCGGCACGTGGACTTCGGCCGCAGCTCCAGCGCGATCTGTCGGGCGTAGCCAGCCTCCAAGCCCGCCGCCCGCTTCATCACGTCACGTTGAAGGATTCCCTCCATGACGACTGCAGAGTCGCGTCCGAACGCCTCCGCCCAGGACCCCGGCGCCGCGCCGCGGCGGACCGCGAGCGTGAAGTCGCACCAGATCCACCGGCACCGCGGCGAGGGGCAGTGGGCGAAGGGGCACTTCACCCCGCTCAACGGCAACGAGCAGGTGAAGAAGGACGACGACGGCCTCAACGTCCGCGCGCGGATCGAGAACATCTACGCGCACCGCGGCTTCGACTCGATCGACGGCGCCGACCTGCGCGGCCGGATGCGCTGGTGGGGCCTCTACACCCAGCGCCGCCCCGGGATCGACGGCGGGCGCACCGCTGTGCTCGAGCCGGAGGAGCTGGACGACAAGTACTTCATGCTGCGGGTGCGCATCGACGGCGGCCGGCTGACGCTGGCCCAGCTGCGCGCGATCGCGACCGTCTCGACGGACTACGCGCGCGGCACCGCGGACATCACCGACCGGCAGAACATCCAGCTGCACTGGATCCGCATCGAGGACGTCCCGACGATCTGGAAGATCCTCGAGGGCGTCGGCCTGAGCACCACCGAGGCGTGCGGCGACGTCCCCCGCGTCATCCTCGGCTCGCCGGTCGCCGGCGTCTCGAAGGACGAGATCCTGGACGGCACCCCGGCGATCGAGGCGATCAACGAGCGCTTCATCGGTTCCCGCGAGTTCTCGAACCTGCCGCGCAAGTTCAAGACCGCCATCTCCGGCCTGCAGGACGTGGTGCACGAGGCGAACGACATCTCGTTCGTCGGCGTCGTGCACCCGGAGCACGGGCCGGGATTCGACCTCTGGGTCGGCGGCGGCCTGTCCACGAATCCGCAGTTCGCGAAGCGGCTCGGGGCCTGGATTCCGCTGGCGGAGGTCCCCGAGGTCTGGGCCGGGGTGGCCGGCATCTTCCGCGACTACGGCTACCGCCGGCTGCGCAACCGCGCGCGTCTGAAGTTCCTGATGGCCGACTGGGGTCCGGCGCGCTTCCGCGAGGTGCTGGAGACCGAGTACCTCAAGCGCGGGCTGATCGACGGCCCGGCGCCGGCGTTCGTGCCGCCGACCGAGCGCGACCACGTGGGCGTGCACGAGCAGAAGGACGGCAACTTCTACGTCGGCTTCGCGCCGCGGGTCGGCCGGGTCGACGGACCGACGCTGGCGAAGATCGCCGACCTCGCCGAGGCCGCGGGCTCGGAGCGGATCCGCACCACGGCCGACCAGAAGATGCTGATCCTGGACGTGCCGCGGGACCGGGTCGAGCCGCTGGTCGAGGCGCTGGCCGCGCTGGACCTGCAGGTACGGCCGAGCGTCTTCCGGCGGCACACGATGGCGTGCACCGGCATCGAGTTCTGCAAGCTGGCGATCGTCGAGACCAAGGCGCTGGCCTCGGACGTGATCGACGAGCTGGAGAAGCGGCTGCCGGACTTCGACACGCCGGTGACGGTGAACGTCAACGGCTGCCCGAACTCCTGCGCCCGGATCCAGACCGCCGACATCGGGCTCAAGGGCCAGCTCGTCCGGAACAAGGACGGCGAGCAGGTCGAGGGCTTCCAGGTGCACCTCGGCGGCCACTTCGGCTCGGACCTGGACGACGAGGGCTCCTTCGGCCGCAAGGTGCGCGGGCTCAAGGTCACCGCGTCCGAACTGCCCGACTACATCGAGCGGGTGCTGAAGAACTTCCAGGCGGGGCGGCACGAGGGCGAGTCCTTCGCGCAGTGGACCGTGCGGGCCTCGGAAGCCGAACTCGGCTAGGCCACCCGGCGATAGGTCGAAGACACGGAGCAGGAAGCGAACGTAGCCGCGTGGACGCAGCGTGTAGGCAGGTCAAAGCGGAATACAGGAGTTACACGCCTGTCGCTTACCGCACGGTAACAATCCGGCCTTCGCGCAGTACCCTGGCCCCATGACAGAGGCGTACATCGTCGGCGCGGTGCGGACCGCGGTCGGCAGGCGCGGCGGCGCGCTCAGCGCCGTGCACCCCGCCGACCTGGGCGCGCACGTTCTCCGTTCCCTGATGGAGCGCACCGGGGCGGACCCGGGCGCGGTGGACGACGTCGTGTTCGGCTGCATCGACAACGTCGGGCCGCAGAGCACGGACATCGCGCGCACGGCCTGGCTCGCGGCCGGGCTGCCCGAGCACGTGCCGGGGGTCACCATCGACCGGCAGTGCGGTTCCTCGCAGCAGGCCGTGCACTTCGCCGCGCAGGCGGTGATGTCCGGCACCTCGGACCTCGTCGTCGCGGGCGGCGTGCAGTCGATGTCGCAGATCCCGCTCTGGTACTCGGGCGTCGGTGCGGTGGAGAAGCTCGGCATGACCGAGGGGCCCTTCGCCGGTTCGACGGGCTGGCGGGAGCGCTACGGCGAGCAGCCGGTCAGCCAGTTCCACGGCGCCGAGCGGATCGCCGAGAAGTGGGACATCTCCCGGGCCGAGATGGAGGAGTGGGCGCTGCGCTCGCACACCCGGGCCGTGGCCGCGATCGACGCCGGATACTTCGAGCGCGAGATCGCGCCGTACCAGGGCTTCGCCGTGGACGAGGGGCCGCGCCGCGGCACCAGCCTGGAGCAGATGGCCGGCCTCAAGACCCTGGCCGACGGCGGCCGGCTGACGGCGGCGGTCTCCTCCCCCACCAACGACGCCTCGGCGGCGCTGCTGATCGCCTCCGAAGACGCCGTCCGGGTGCACGGGCTGACGCCGCGGGCGCGGATCCACCACCTCTCGGTGCGCGCGGACGACCCGATCATGATGCTGACGGCCCCGATCCCGGCCACCGCCCACGCGCTGCGCAAGACAGGGCTCGACATCGGGGACGTCGACCTGGTAGAGATCAACGAGGCGTTCGCCAGCGTCGTACTGGCCTGGTTGCGGGAAACAGGCTGCGATCCGGCGAAGGTGAACGTCAACGGCGGGGCGATCGCGCTCGGCCACCCGATCGGCGCGACCGGCGCCCGGCTGATGACCTCGATGCTGCACGAGCTGGAGCGCACTGGGGGGCGCTACGGACTGCAGACGATGTGCGAGGGCGGAGGCCAGGCCAACGTGACGATCATCGAAAGACTCTGAACAGACCACCCCCGCCCGGTTAGGCTCGCACTATGGCGATGATCGAACTCCCGCAGCCCGACGACGCGGTCGTCTCGGGGCCGCCCTGGCTCTGGTGGGCGCAGCGCGGAGAGAAGGCGCGGCTGGCCGGCATGGCCCTGCCCGCGGACAACTTCGACTTCAGCCGGCTCTCCGAGCTCGGTTTCGACACCGTCGTCTCGCTCATCGGCTTCGGCAACTACAGCCCGGCCCCGCTCGAGCGGCACGTGTTCACCCTGCACGACCTGGTGAACGGCGGCCTGCCGCCGGACCCGGTGCACGAGGAGCTCGAGCTGCGCGCGGCCGTCGCGAAGGTCTGCTCGCTGCTCGACGAGGGCCGCAACGTCGTGGTGCACTGCCGGGCCGGGATCGGCCGCACCGGCACGGTGATCGCCTGCGCGCTCACCGCCCGCGGCTACGACCCGGACGAGGTCGTCGGCTGGCTGGACCGGGTCCAGCGGCTGCGCACCAAGCACGACGGCTGGCCGGAATCGCGCTGGCAGAGCGAAATGGTGGCCCGCTTCGCCGGCTGAGGCCGGGCCTTCGGCACCCGGCGGTGGGGGCGGCAAGGCTGCTGCCCTCACCCCGCCCGCCTGCGAAAGCCGGCCGTACCACCATCCCGGAACTCCACCCCGCTCACGGCGGCCGATCGCGCTAGCCGGCCCGCGAGAGCTCATGTGCCGCGTCTCACACCTCGGTCCGCATAGCGGGACGAGGTAGACGCGGACGCCTCGGGATGGCAATCTCGAATCATGTCCCGCTCCGGAATCGCCCTCGTAGGTCGGCTGCACGTCGACCTCAAGCGCGTTTCCAGCGCAGTCTGTCTGCCCACCCGCTGACCCCCGCCGCCGTCGACACCGCCTCGATCGCGCGCCGCATCCGGCGCCCGAGGCGCGCCACGCGGGCCGGGCTGATGCGTCGGACGGGACATTCCACTCCTTCCGGCTCCGGCCAGGCCCGACCACGCCTATCCCGGAAGAGGACTCGCCGTGAGCGAACGAGCCGCACCGCAGTACTGCCCGTACTGCGGCGATGAGGACCTGCGTCCCGAGGTGCTGTCCGGCGACAAGCCGGAGGCCAGCCACGGCGTGTGGCTGTGCCGGGCGTGCGCGCGGGTCTTCCGTCTGAACTTCGTCGGTCTCAGCAGTTTGGCGGTATCCAAGTCATGACCGCGCTCATATCACGATCCGAGACGACCGAGGACGCGCTGCGGGCGCTGGCCGACGAGGCCGAGGCCCGGTTCGCGGACCGGCCGGCCGCCGAGGTGCTGGCGTGGGCCGGGCAGACCTTCGGGTCGAACCTCGTACTGGCGTCGTCGATGGCGGACACGCACCTGGTGCACCTGGCGCAGACCGTGGTGCCCGGCATCGACGTGCTGTTCCTGGACACCGGCTACCACTTCGTCGAGACGATCGGCACGCGTGACGCGGTCGCCGCGGTCTACGACGTGAACCTGGTCTCGGTCACCCCGAGGCAGACCGTCGCCGAGCAGGACGCCGAGTACGGCGCGAACCTGTTCGAGCGCAACCCCGAGCAGTGCTGCGCGCTGCGGAAGGTCGAGCCGCTCGAGCGCGGGCTCTCCCCGTACACGGCGTGGATCAACGGGATGCGCCGGGTGGACGCCCCGACCCGCAAGGACATCCGCGTCGTGGACTTCGACGCCAAGCGCGGCATGGTGAAGATCTCGCCGATCGCCGCGTGGACCGACGAAGACGTGCAGGAGTACGCCGAGAAGCACGGCGTGCTGGTCAACCCGCTCTTCCAGGACGGATACACCTCGATCGGGTGCGCCCCCTGCACCCGGCGCACCGCCCCCGGGGAGGACCCGCGGGCCGGACGCTGGGCCGGGTTCGCCAAGACCGAGTGCGGACTGCACACGTGACGAAGGAGACTGACATGACCGTTGTGGATACCGTGAGCCCCCTTCGCCTGAGCCACCTGGACGCGCTCGAGTCGGAGGCCGCGCACATCTTCCGCGAGGCCGCGGCCGAGTTCGAGCGCCCGGTGCTGCTGTTCTCCGGCGGCAAGGACTCGATCGTGATGCTGCACGTGGCGATGAAGGCCTTCTGGCCCGCCAAGGTGCCCTTCGGGCTGCTGCACGTCGACACCGGCCACAACTTCCCCGAGGTGCTCGAGTACCGCGACCGCACCGTCGCGGAGCACGGGCTGCGGCTGGAGGTCGCGAAGGTGCAGGACTACATCGACGACGGCCGGCTGCGCGAGCGCGCGGACGGCACCCGCAACCCGCTGCAGACCGTGCCGCTGCTGGACGCGATCAACGCGCACCGCTTCGACGCCGTGTTCGGCGGCGGACGGCGCGACGAGGAGAAGGCCCGCGCGAAGGAGCGGGTGTTCTCGCTGCGCGACGAGTTCGGCCAGTGGGACCCGCGCCGGCAGCGCCCCGAGCTGTGGTCGCTCTACAACGGCAGGCACCGGCCCGGCGAGCACGTGCGCGTGTTCCCGCTGAGCAACTGGACCGAGCTCGACGTCTGGCAGTACATCGAGCAGGAGAAGATCGAGCTCCCGGAGATCTACTTCGCGCACGAGCGCGAGGTGTTCAAGCGCAACGGGATGTGGCTCACGCCCGGCGAGTGGGGCGGGCCGAAGGACGGCGAGACGATCGAGACGCGCTCCGTGCGCTACCGGACCGTCGGCGACATGTCCTGCACCGGCGCCGTCGACTCGACCGCCGCGACGCTGCAGGACATCATCACCGAGATCGCCGCGTCCACGCTGACCGAGCGCGGCGCGACGCGCGCCGACGACAAGATGTCCGAAGCCGCCATGGAAGACCGCAAGCGCGAGGGGTATTTCTAAAGATGACCGCCATCCACGAGCCGCCCCTGGAGACGCCGGCCGGCACGCTGCTCCGGCTGGCCACCGCGGGCTCCGTCGACGACGGCAAGTCCACCCTCGTCGGCCGGCTGCTGCACGACACCAAGCAGGTCTTCGCCGACCAGCTCGACGCCGTGGAGCGGGTCTCGCGCGAGCGCGGCCTCGACGGCGCCGATCTGGCGCTGCTGACCGACGGCCTGCGCGCCGAGCGCGAGCAGGGCATCACGATCGACGTCGCCTACCGCTACTTCGCGACCCCGAAGCGCCGGTTCATCCTGGCCGACACGCCGGGCCACGTGCAGTACACCCGGAACATGGTCACCGGCGCCTCGACCGCGCAGCTGGCCGTGGTGCTGGTGGACGCGCGGCACGGCGTGGTCGAGCAGACCCGCCGGCACGCGGCCGTCGCGGCGCTGCTGAAGGTGCCGCACGTGGTGCTCGCGGTGAACAAGATGGACCTGGTGGACTACCGGGAGTCGGTGTTCGCGCCGATCGCCGACGAGTTCGCCGCCTACACCCGGGCGCTGGGCGTGCCGGACGTGACCGCGATCCCGATCTCGGCGCTGGCCGGCGACAACGTCGTGGACCCGTCGAACCACATGGACTGGTACGCGGGCCCGACGCTGCTCGAGCACCTGGAGAACGTGGACGTCGACCACGACCCGCAGTTCTGCGCGGCGCGGCTGCCGGTCCAGTACGTCCTTCGGCCGCAGAGCCCCGAGTTCCGCGACTACCGCGGCTACGCGGGCCAGGTCACCGCCGGCGCGTTCCGTCCGGGCGACGAGGTGCTGGTGCTGCCCTCGGGCCGGCGCACCACGATCGCCGGGATCGACCGGCTCGGCGAGCAGGACGTCGACCTGGCCTACGCGCCGCAGTCGGTGACCATCCGGCTCGCGGACGACGTGGACGTCTCCCGCGGCGACGTGATCGTCGCGGCGGACCGGGCGCCCGAGGTGACGCAGGACGTGGTCGCCACGGTCTGCCACATCGCCGACCGGCCGCTGCGCGCGGGCGACCGGGTGCTGCTGCGCCACGGCACCTCGACCGTCAAGGCGATCGTGCGCTCGCTGGACTCGACGCTGAACCTGGAGACGCTGCGCCGCGACCCGAACCCGGAGGCGCTGCGGGCCAACGACATCGGCCAGGTCACGCTGCGCACCGCCGCCCCGCTTCCGCTGGACGACTACGCCGATCACCGGCGCACCGGCTCCTTCCTGCTGATCGACGACGCCGACGGGACGACGTTGACCGCGGGCATGGTGGGCGTGCCGCTGGGATCCGAGGACTGAGCAAGAGGATGTCAGTGTTCCACTTCATACTCGCCGGGATCTCCGGCGCGATCGAGCCGAAGGGCACCGGG
Organism: Actinospica acidithermotolerans; assembly: GCF_018139625.1. Taxonomy (GTDB): domain Bacteria; phylum Actinomycetota; class Actinomycetes; order Streptomycetales; family Catenulisporaceae; genus Actinospica; species Actinospica acidithermotolerans. The sequence continues at coordinate 27,823 of NZ_JAGSOH010000012.1, forward strand.
CGGCTGAGCGGGTGTCGCGCCCACGACGCCGCGCCATCGCACCACCCCGCCCTTCCCTTCGACTCCTCGCGAGGAAACCCATGCCCAGAACCGGAAAGTTCCCCTTAGCGCTGCGCACCGCCTCTGCCCTCGTCGTCGGCGCACTGACCCTCGCGGTCACCAGCGCGTGCGCCCATGCGACGGCGGGGACGAGCTCTGCCGCCGGCGGCGGCAGCACCGGAACCTCCTCCGGCACCGCGGCCTCGTCGCTGCGGCTCGGCTATTTCGCCAACGTCACCCACTCCACCGCGATCGCCGAGGTCGCGAACGGCACGCTCGCCAAGGATCTCGGCTCGACCACGCTGAGCACCACGATCTTCAACGCGGGCCCGGCCGAGATGACCGCGCTGCTGTCCGGCCAGCTGGACGCCGCGTACGTCGGCCCCTCCTCCGCCCTGTCCGCCTGGACCAAGTCTGACAAGCAGGGCCTGACGATCGTCGCGGGCGCCGAGACCGGCGGCGCCGAACTCGTCGTCGACAGCTCCATCACCTCCGCCGCGCAGCTCAAGGGGAAGACCATCGCGTCCCCGCAGCTCGGCAACACGCAGGACGTGGCACTGCGCTACTGGCTCAAGCAGCAGGGCTACACGACGAACGAGCAGGGCGGCGGTGACGTGAGCATCCAGCCGGAGGCGAACGCGACCACGCTCAGCCTGTTCGAGCAGGGCAAGATCCAGGGCGCCTGGGTGCCCGAGCCCTGGGCCTCCCGGCTGGTGGTCGAGGGCAAGGGCCACGTGCTGGTGGACGAGAAGTCGCTGTGGCCCGCCGGCGAGTTCGCCACGACGAACCTCGTCGTGAACACCGCGTACCTCAAGGCCCACCCGCAGACGGTGGCCGAGCTGCTGGACGCGCAGATCGCCGTGAACAAGTGGATCACGGCGAACCCGGCCGCGGCGCAGACCCTGATCAGCGGCGCGATCAAGAAGCTGACCGGCTCGACGATCAAGGCGAGCGAGATCGAGCGGGCCTGGACCGAGGAGTCGGTGACCAACGACCCGCTGGTCTCCTCGCTGCAGACCTCGCTGGACCACGCGGTGGCCGACGGACTGCTCAAGAGCACCTCGCTCACCGGGATCTTCGACCTGACGCTGCTCAACCAGGAGCTGACGAAGGCCGGGGAGACCACGGTCTCCACCTCGTGACCGACTGACCCAGGAGAAGGGACACCGCGATGACTGTGACCGCGACCGTGGGCGAAGAGCTCGAGGCGGTCGAGCCGGCGGCCGTACGGCTGACCGGCGTGACCAAGACCTTCGGCAAGGGCGGCGTGCCGGTGCTGGACGGGATCGACCTGTCCGTGGCGCCCGGCGAGTTCGTCTGCCTGCTCGGCGCCTCCGGCTGCGGCAAGTCGACGCTGCTGAACCTGATCGCGGGCCTGGACCCGGCCAGCTCGGGCCTCATCGAGCTGCCGGGGAAGGGCTCGCGCCCGGGGCACGCGGCGCTGATGTTCCAGGAGTCGGCGCTCTTCCCCTGGCTCACGGCGGGCCGCAACGTGGAACTCGCGCTCAAGTTGCGCGGGGTGCGCGCGAAGGCCGAGCGGCGCGAGGAGGCCCAGCGGCTGCTGGGCCTGGTCCGGCTCGGCTCCGCCTACGACAAGCGGGTGCACGAGCTGTCCGGCGGCATGCGCCAGCGCGTCGCGCTGGCGCGCTCGCTGGCCCAGCAGGCCGACGTGCTGCTGATGGACGAGCCGTTCGCCGCGCTCGACGCCATCACCCGCGACGTGCTGCACGAGGAGCTGGTCAAGCTCTGGTCGGAGACCGGCCTGACCGTCATCTTCGTGACGCACAACGTGCGCGAGGCCGCCCGCCTCGGCCAGCGCGTCATCCTGCTCTCCTCCCGCCCGGGCCGGATCGCCCGGGAGTGGCGGGTGGAGATCCCGCAGCCGCGGCGGATCGAGGACGCCGCGGTGACCGACCTGACCCGGCAGATCACCGCCGAGCTGCACAAGGAGATCAGCCGCCATGGCAACTGAAGTCGTCGAAGATCTCGTGCCCGAGCCCGAGGCCGAGTTCACCTCGCTCGAGGCCGGCCTGGACGCGCTGGAGACCGCCGCCGAATCGCGCAAGCCCTGGTGGCGGCGCGTGCTGCTGGCCAAGGTGCTGCCGCCGGTGCTCGCGGTCGTGGCGCTGCTGCTGATCTGGGACCTGCTGGTGCTGGCGCAGATCAAGCCGGCCTGGGTGCTGCCCGGCCCGGCCGACGTCTGGGACGAGCTGACCTCGAACTGGAGCACGTACCAGATCAGCGCGGCGATCTGGGACTCGGTCTCCCGCGGCGTGATCGGCTTCGCCATCTCGGTCGTGGTCGGCACGGTGCTCGGCCTGTCGATCGCGCGCATCCCGTGGCTGCGCGCGGCGATCCAGCCGATCCTGTCCGGCCTGCAGTCGCTGCCGTCGGTGGCCTGGGTGCCGATCGGCATCATGTGGTTCGGCATCACCAGCGGCACGATCTACACCGTGGTGCTGCTCGGGGCGATCCCGTCCGTGACGATCGGCCTCATCGACGGCGTGGACCAGATCCCGCCGATCTACACCCGGGTGGGCCGCAACCTCGGCGCGCGCGGGCTGAACTCGGCGCGGCACGTGCTGTTCCCGGCGGTGCTGCCCGGCTACGTCAGCGGCCTGAAGCAGGGCTGGGCGTTCTCCTGGCGCTCGCTGATGGCGGCCGAGCTGATCGCCGTCTCCCCTCACCTCGGCCCCGGCGTGGGCCAGGCGATGGCGGAGGCCGGCGACAACAACGACATGGCGATGGCGTTCGGAATCCTGATCATCATCCTGGTGATCGGCATCGGCATCAACGCCGCGTTCTTCGCGCCGATCGAGCGGCGCCTGCTGCGCAGCCGGGGGCTGGTCCGCTCGTGAGCGAGCTTGCGAGCGAACCGTTGAGAACGGTGCGATTCCCCGCGAGCGCCGAAGAGGTGGCGGCGTGAGTCGGCTGCTGCTCGTCGCCCATGGTTCTCGGGACCCGCGTTACGCGGCGTCCTACGAGACCCTGTGCGCGCAGCTGCACCGACAGGGGCACGCCGCGCGGGTCGGCCACCTCGGGCTCTGCGGCCCGGACGTGGTCGAGGCGGCGCGGCTGCTTGCCCGGCAGGGCGGCGACGAGCCGATCGTGGCGGTGCCGATGTTCCTCAACCACGGCTACCACGTGGCGCACGACGTGCCCGCCGCGGTCGCCGAGGCGCGCGCGGCCCTCGGCGCGCACGAGCGCATCCTGGTCGCCGAGCCGCTGGGCCCGGACCGGTTGCTGATCGAGGCCATGGAGTCGCGGCTGCGCGAGCTCGGCGTGTGGCCCGGGGACCCGGAGACCGCCGTCGTGCTGGCCTCGGCGGGCACCTCGGACGCAGCGGCGCGCGGCGTGCTCGAGGCGGCGGCCGCGCGCTGGGCCCGCACCGGCTGGCACAGCGTCAGCCCCGCCTACGCGGCGGCCGCGGAGCCCGACGCGGCCCGGGCGGTCGCCGGGGCCCGCGCGGCGGGTGCGCGGGACGTCGTGATCGCAAGCTACTTCCTCGCTCCCGGATTGCTGGCCGACCGGGTCGCCAACGGCACCCCCGGCGTCCGGATGGCCGCCCCGCTGGCCACCCCGGCCGATGTGGACCCGGCGCTGCTCAGGCTGGTGGTCGCCCGGGCCGGCGCCGCGCTGCGGCGGAACGCGGGCAGCCACGGAGGGCGCCCCCGCCCGGGGGCCCGGAACGGAAGCGCCCTGCGACGCTAGGCCACGCCCTCCGACGATCGCCGGGCCACGGCACCTGCCACGCACGCTCGCGGCCTTGCAGGGACGGTTACAGACGACGAATGTGCGCCCGCTCCTACGCCTTGCGTGCGCACGCATCAGACACCGCGGCCTGATCCGACGCTAGTCCGAAGACACGGCCTACATCGACCTGCCCGACGGCGTGTCAGCTCCGCGGTTGCCGACTGCTACCCGATCGGCGCATTCCCACGATCATCGGAATCGGCCCGCGCGGTCGGGACTCGAGAACGGTCAGGACTCGAGAACCCGCTCGCGCTCCGCGGCGAGGTCGAAGTCGCCCGGCGGGTACTGCGGATCGATCGACTCGAGCGCCTCGATCAGCAGCCGGAGCACGGCGTAGTTGCGGTACCACTTGCGGTCCGCCGGCACGACGTGCCAGGGCGCCGCCTCGGTGCCGCAGCGCTCCAGGGCTATCCGGTAGGCCTCCTGGAAGTCCGGCCACAGCATCCGGTCGTCGACGTCGGTCGGGGTGTACTTCCAGCGCTTGGCGGGGCTCTCCAGCCGGGCCAGCAGCCGCTCGCGCTGCTCGTCGGGCGAGATGTGCAGGAAGCACTTCACGATCACGGTGCCGTCGTCGACCAGCGACTTCTCGAAGCGGTTGATCGTGTTGTAGCGGCGGCCGATGTGCATCGGCAGCACCAGCTTGCGCACCTTCGCGACGAGCACGTCCTCGTAGTGCGAGCGGTCGAAGATGCCGATCTGGCCGGCCTCCGGCACGTTGTTGCGGATCCGCCAGAGGAAGTCGTGCGCCTGCTCCTCGACCGTGGGGGCCTTGAACGCCCTGATCCGGGTGCCGTTGGGGTCGAGCAGGCCGACGACGTGGCGCACCGTGCCGCCCTTGCCCGAGGTGTCCATGCCCTGCAGCACGAGCAGCACGCGGCGCTTCGAGTCCCCGCCGGCGGCCGCGGCGTAGAGCCGCTCCTGCAGCTCGGCCACCCGCGCGGCGAGCGCCGGGAGCTGGGCCTCGACCTGCGCGCGGTTCTCCACGCCGGGCGTGGCCGCGGTCTCGATCGCGGCCAGGTCCACCGGGGCGCCGGGCTTGAGCCGCAGCAGCTCGCCGAGGACGGTGTCCGGGATCGGGGCGTCGGCGAAGGCGGCCTCGGCGGCGACGATCTGCGCGGCGACCTGCTCGACGAGCTGCTTGGCCTCCTCGGGCGCGAGCTCGGCGTCCTCGACCTTCAGCACGGCCTTCGCGGTCGCCTTGGCGGCCTTGTACTCCTCCTGGGCGCGCCGGGCCTCGGCCTCGAAGTCCTTGGCCTTCTTCGCGGCGGACTTGGCAGTGGCCTTGGTGACCTCGACGGCCTTGTCGGCCTTCGCCCGGACCGCCTTCGTCAGTTCCTTGGTCCGCAGCTTCTCGGCCCGCGCCGCCTTCTCGGCCTTCCCGGCATCCTTGGCCTTGGCGGGCTTCTTCTGCTTGTCCTGCTTCTGCGCCATGACCGGATTCTCCCATGCGAGCGCGCCGGATGCACCACCGGTCCGCAGGTGATTCACCGCGGGGTGCCCGCCGGTTCACCGCGCATTCACCGGCGGTTATCAGCCCTAGGCGACGAGCGCCGCGCCCGCCTTCGTCAGCGAGATCAGCCGGCTGACCGCGCGCAGGTACTTCTTCCGGTAGCCGCCGCCCAGCAGCTCCGGGGTGAACAGCCGGTCGGCGGCCACGCCGGAGGCGAGCACCGGGACCGAGCGGTCGTAGAGCCGGTCGACGAAGACGACGAAGCGCAGCGCGGCGTTCTGGTCCTCGATCGGGCGCACGCCGAGCAGGCCGAGCGCCTCGACGCCGTCGAGCAGCGCGCCGTACCGGCTCGGGTGCAGGGTGCTGAGATGCTTCACGAGGGCGTCGAAGTCGTCGACGAAGCGGGACTCGCCGCCGTCGGCGTACCCGCGCACGGAGGCGTCGCTGAGCGGATCCGGCGCCGACGCGCCGTCCCTCCGCCGGTAGTCCCGCCCCTCGATGCGCACCGCGGTGAACCGCGCGGCCAGGCCCTGGATCTCGCGCAGGAAGTCGGCGGCGGCGAAGCGGCCCTCGCCGAGCTGGCCGGGCAGCGTGTTCGAGGTCGCGGCCAGCTGCACGCCGGCCTCGGCGAGCCGGGTCAGCAGCGTGGAGACGAGCACCGTGTCGCCGGGATCGTCGAGTTCGAACTCGTCGATGCAGACCAGCCGCTGGGTGGCCAGGTGCGCGACGGTGGGCCCGAAGCCCAGCGCCCCCACCAGGTTCGTGTACTCCACGAAGGTGCCGTAGACCTTCGGCCCCTCGGTCTCGTGCCAGAGCGAGGCGAGCAGGTGGGTCTTGCCGACGCCGTAGCCGCCGTCCAAGTAGACGCCGCGGCCCTCGCCGCCGGCCGCGGAGGAGGAGCGGCGCAGCAGCCCGCGTATGCCGGACTTCCCGCCGGAGCCGCCGCCGGACCACGCCGCGGCCCGCTCCGAGAGCAGATCGCGCGCGGCCGACTGGCTCGGCTCGGCCGCGTCGGGGATGTAGGTGGCGAAGCGCGCGTGCGCGAACCGCGGCGGCGGCACGAGCTCCGCGATCAGCCGGTCGGCGGAAACGGCGGGTCGGCGCTCGGTGAGGGAGTTCGCGTAGCCGCGCTCGGCGATCGTCACATGATCAATTTTATCGAGCGCGGATGGTGATCATGGCAGGTGGCCGCGTGAGCTGCCTCACGATGGCACGTGACGTGCCTCACTATCCGGGCACGCTCGCCCGGATACACGTGACTTGCCTCACTTTCCGGTCGTCCTCCGGCGCGGCTCTCCGTGGTGCGGCGCTCCGACCGCGCTCGCCCGGATAGCTGCCCGGGCTGACCGCCGCCCGGGCGCCCGCCCTTAGCATGCGGGGTATGCGGCAACTGATCCCCGAGCCCCCTCCCCCGCGGTCCCGGCCGGAGCCCGAGCTGAGCACCGTGTACGCCTATCCGCGGGGAGCGCGGCGCTGGCTGCGGGCGAATCTGGTGGCCTCGGTGGACGGACTGGCCCAGGCCGACGGCGCCTCCCGCGGCCTGTCCGGCCCGGCGGACCTGAGGGTGCTGCGCACCCTGCGCGGCCTGGCCGACGTGGTGCTCGTCGGCGGGGCCACCGTGCGCACGGAGGGCTACCACCGCCCCGTCGTCGTCCGCGAGGAGTTCGCCGAGGCCAGGGCTGCCGCCGGCCAGCCCCCGGCCGCCGCGATCGCCGTCGTCAGCTCGTCGCTCGACGTCGACTTCGACTCCCCGCTCTACACCGACGCCGTCACCCCGACCATCACCGTCACCGTCGCCGACGCGCCCCCGGAGCGCCTGGAACTGGCCCGCGCGGCCGGCGAGGTGCTGATCGCGGGCCCGCGCGGCAGAGTCGACCTCGCCGAGGCCGTAGACCGCCTGGTCGACACCGGCCGCAGCAGGCTCCTGTGCGAGGGCGGCCCCAAGCTGCTCGCCGCGGTCGCCGCCGCGGGGCGCCTCGACGAGCTCTGCCTGTCCGTATCGCCGCAGCTCAGAGCGGGCGACGGCCTGCGCCTGCTGGACGGCCCGGCGTTCCCGGTGCCGATGAAGCTCAACCTGCACACCCTGCTGACCGAGGACGGTTTCCTGTTCGCCAGGTACGTGGTGACGTAAGGACCCGGTAAGCGAGCACAGCCTTCAGGACCGCTCCTCAAACGACGTACCCTCATGAATATGGGATACGAAGTGGAGAAGACCGAGGATGAGTGGCGCGCGCAGCTCTCTCCGGCGGAGTACCAGGTGCTGCGCCAGGCGGGCACCGAGGCGGCGTACAAGGGCGAGTACACGGACACCGAGACAGAGGGCGTATACCGCTGCCGGGCGTGCGGCAGCGAGCTGTTCCGGTCCACCGAGAAGTTCCACTCGCACTGCGGCTGGCCCTCCTTCTACGACCCGGCCGACAGCGACGCGGTCGAGCTGATCGCCGACAGGTCGCACGGCATGGTCCGCACCGAGGTCCGCTGCGCCAAGTGCGGCTCGCATCTCGGCCACGTCTTCGAGGGCGAGGGCTACCCGACCCCGACCGACCAGCGCTACTGCATCAACTCGATCTCGCTGACGCTGGAGCCGAAGGCGGCGGAGTAGCCGAGTCCGCGAGCGTGGACGGCGGGGTAGCCGACCGGGCAGGCCTCGGCGGGAACGACGGCGTACCCGCTCCGGATGGGAGCCTGCCCCGATCGCCACGCCGCGCGGTGAACGCTGGGGTCGGCGCTTGTCGGCGGCCGGGTTTGCGGCAGCACCCCCGGGCCCCGGCCCCGCGCCGAAACCGGGCCCGGCGGCGCCGCGAGACGGGCTGGCAGCCGAACGGCTGGATCGGCTACAGAGTGACCGGGCCGGTTCGCTGTCGGCACTGGTCACGGTGTGGTGGACTGGCCTCATGCGACTGACTCCGACCGAGCGGGACCGGCTGCTGATCTTCACCGCGGCCGAGCTCGCCCGCGCGCGGCGGGCCCGGGGCCTGCGGCTGAACGTGCCCGAGGCGGTGGCGTTGATCGCCGATACGGTGTGCGAGGCGGCGCGGGACGGGGCGCGGTTGGCGGACGCGGTGGCGGCCGGGCGCGGGGTGCTGGGGCCCGCGGACGTGCTGCCGGGGGTCGCGGCGATCGTGACCGAGGTGCAGGTCGAGGCCGTGTTCGAGGACGGGACGCGGCTCGCGGTGATCTCGGATCCGATCGGGGGCGAGCAGGCGGGCGCGCCGGGGGCGATCCTGCTGCGGGACGAGTCGCAGCATGCTGCCGTCGAGCCGGCGGACGTCGTGTCGCTGGAGGTCGTGAACACCGCCTCCGTGCCGATCTCGGTCACGTCGCACTTCCACTTCTTCGAGTCGAACCCGCGGCTGCGCTTCGACCGGGCGGCGGCCTACGGACGTCATCTGGCGGTGCCGGCCGGGTCCTCGGTGCGGTTCGATCCGGGGGCCGCGGTGCGCGTCTCGCTGGTGCCGATCGGCGGGGAGCGGGTGGCGATCGGGTTCGCGGGGCTGGTGGACGGCCCGCTGGACGAGCCGGGGGCGAAGGAGCGCGCGCTGGCGAAGGCCGCGGCGTGCGGGTATCTGACCGTGGAGGGCGGCGTCCGATGAGCTTCGACGCGGAGCAGTACGTCTCGGTGCACGGCCCGCGGGTCGGCGACCGGGTCGTGCTGGGCGACAGCGGGCTGATCGCTCAGGTCGAGTTCGACTCGCAGCAGCCGGGGGACGAGTTCCTCGCCGGGTTCGGGAAGACGGCGCGCGACGGGCTGCACCTGAAGGCCGCGTCGGTGCGCGCCACGTGCGACCTGGTGATCAGCAACGTCCTGGTGATCGACCCGGTGCTCGGCATCGGCAAGACGTCGATCGGCGTGCGCGAGGGGCGGATCCACGCGATCGGGCGGGCCGGGAACCCGGACACCATGTCAGGGGTCGACGTCGTCGTCGGGACGGGGACGACGATCGTGTCCGGCGAGGGGATGATCGCGACCGCCGGGGCCATCGACACGCACGTCCACCTGCTCTCGCCGCGCATCATGGAGGCCTCGCTCGCCTCCGGCGTGACCACGATCGTCGGCCAGGAGTTCGGGCCGGTCTGGGGCGTCGGGGTGAACTCGCCGTGGGCGCTGCGGCACGCGTTCAACGCGTTCGACGCGTGGCCGGTGAACATCGGCTTCCTGGCCCGCGGCTCGTCCTCGAACGCCGATCCGCTCGTGGAGGCGCTGGTCGAGGGCGGGGCGAGCGGCTTCAAGGTGCACGAGGACATGGGTGCGCACGCCCGCGCCCTGGACACCGCGCTGCGGGTCGCCGAGGAGCACGACGTGCAGGTCGCGCTGCACACGGACGGCCTGAACGAGTGCCTGTCCGTCGAGGACACCCTCGCGGTGCTGGAGGGGCGCACGATCCACGCCTTCCACATCGAGGGCTGCGGCGGCGGGCACGTGCCGAACGTGCTGCGGCTGGCCGGCGTCCCGAACGTGATCGGCTCCTCGACGAACCCGACGCTGCCGTTCGGGCGGGACGCGCTCGGCGAGCACTTCGGCATGATCGTCTCGGCGCACGACCTGAAGCCGGAGCTGCCCGGCGAGGCCCAGATGGCCCGCGACCGGATCCGCGCGGGCACGATGGGCGCGGAGGACGTGCTGCACGACCTCGGCGTCATCCCGATCACCTCGTCCGACGCGCAGGGGATGGGCCGCGCCGGGGAGACCGTGCGCCGGACGTTCGCCGTCGCGGCGAAGATGAAGGCCGAGCTCGGCGGGCTCGACGGCGCGCAGCCCGCCGCGCACGACAACGCGCGCATTCTGCGCTACATCGCGAAGCTGACGATCAACCCGGCCATCGCGCACGGTCTCGCGCACGAGATCGGCTCGCTCGAGGTGGGCAAGCTCGCGGACGTCGTGCTGTGGCGGCCCGGGTACTTCGGCGCGAAGCCGCAGCTCGTGCTGAAGGCCGGCTTCCCCGCGTACGGCGTGGTCGGCGATCCGAACGCGGCGACCGACCGCTGCGAGCCGCTCGTGCTCGGGCCGCAGTTCGGGGCGCACGGCGCGACGGCGGCGGACCTGTCGGTGGCCTTCGTCTCCGGCGCCGCCGCCGAGGCCGAGTCGGACCGCTTCCCGTCCCGGCGGCGCCGCGTCGGCGTGCGCGGGACGCGCGGGATCGGCCCGGCCTCGATGGTGCGCAACGCCCGGCTCGGCCTGGTCGAGGTGGCCCCGGCGACCGGCGCGGTCACCCTCGACGGCGAGCCGGTCAGCTCTCCGCCGGCCGAGACCGTGCCGCTCTCCCGCCTGTACTTCCTCTGACGCTTCGCACGACGCTTCGCATGACGCTTCGTAGGACGGTTCCAGTGACGCTTCCCGTGACCGAGGAGACCCCTGACATGCCCACCCCCGCAGAGCTCGGATTCGCGATGCCCGCCGAATGGTCGCCGCACGAGCGCACCTGGATGGCCTGGCCCACGGAGGGGTACACGCTCGGCGAGGACCCGGCCGAGGCGTACCGCGCGTGGTCGCAGGTGGCGAACACGATCGTGCGCTACGAGCCGGTGACGATGGTCGTCGACCCGGCGGCGCGCGCGTCGGCCGACGAGTGGCTGGACCCGGCCGTCGCCAAGGTCGAGTTCCCGCTCAACGACGCCTGGATGCGCGACATCGGCCCGACCTTCCTGACGCGCGGGGCCGGGGGCGGGGCCGGCGAGCTCGCCGCCGCCGACTGGATCTTCAACGGCTGGGGCGCGCAGTCCTGGGCGCAGTGGGACAAGGACGCGGACATCGCCGAATCGGTCATCGGGCACGCCGGGGCACGCCGCTTCATCTCGCGCCTGGTCAACGAGGGCGGCGGCATCCACGTCGACGGCGAGGGCACGGTGCTCGTCACCGAGACCGTGCAGCTGGACCCGGGCCGCAACCCGGACTGGACCAGGCAAGCGGTCGAAGACGAGCTCAAGGCCTTCCTCGGCGTCGGCAAGGTCATCTGGCTGGCGCGCGGGCTTACCCGGGACTACAGCGAGTTCGGCACGCGCGGGCACGTCGACATCGTCGCGGCGTTCGTGCAGCCGGGCGTCGTGGTCGTGCACACGCAGCCGGATCCGGCGCACCCGGACCACGAGGTGGGCAAGGCGAACGCCGCCCTGCTGCGGGGCGCGACGGACGCCCGCGGCCGCGCCCTCGAGGTGGTCGAGCTCCCGGCGCCGACGGTGATCACCGACGCGGACGGCGAGCCGGTGGACTACTCGTACATCAACCACTACCTCGGCAACGGCTTCGCGCTGCTCTGCGGCTTCGACGACCCGCGCGACGCGCAGGCGGCCGAGATCCTCGGTTCGCTGCTGCCCGGCCGCAAGATCGAGCTCGTCGACGCCCGGCCCATCTTCGAGCGCGGCGGCGGCATCCACTGCATCACCCAGCAGCAGCCGGCGGTCTGAGAAATATCCGTTCGATTTGTTCCCGCGTGCCGAAAAGGAAATAGCGCACAAAATATTCCAGGCGTTCGCTACCGGTCGGTAGACAGACATATTCGTCGCAGTACGCTGACTACTGAGCCGGCTCGCCTCCCTTGGAAACCCACACTCCAGTCAGAGGTGCGATACAGCCATGTCCGTTTCCCTCACCACCGCGCGGCGGCCGCTGGCCGTCGCCCTGCTCGCGGGCCTGACCGCGTTCGGCGTCGCGACGAGCGCCGACGCGGCCACCGCGGTCACCTACGACTGCCAGGCCAGCGCGCTCGGCCAGACCGGCACCTTCACCGTCAGCGCCTCCGTCACCGCCTCGGCGCCCAGCACCGTCGCGGCCGACTCGTCCCTGGCCATCACCGAGTCCGTGGGCTCGATCACGGTGCCCAGCAGCGCGGACGGCTACACCGTCAAGAAGATCCAGGGCATCAAGCTCGAGGTCCCGGTGCCGGCCAACTCGACCTACGACTCGGCCTCGCTCTCCGGCGGCAGCAACTACGGCTCCGGCACGCCGAGCGTGTCCGAGGCCTCCGGCGTGATCACGGTCTCCATCCCCGGCCCGATCAGCGCCGGCACCACGTTCACGCTGCCGACCCTCACCATCGATCTGACCTCGGGCTCCTCCGGCACGATCACGAGCTCGCTGTCCGGGACGAGCTACAGCAGCCCCGGCCTGACCTTCACCGCGGTGCTCTCGGTCATCGGTATCGGCGTCAACGCCAGCGCGGTGGGCTACCCGTCCGCGACGCCGTCGCTGACGAGCACGACCATCGACTAGGAAATCGAATCGGTGAATTAGTCGCATTCGACAACGACGGGCGCCCGCATTGTCGCGGGCGCCCGTCTAAAACGCAGAACAGAGAAATCGCCTACGGCAGAACGCGGACGATTTCGCCGAGCGACTTGCGCCGGCCCGTGTAGAACGGGATCTCGACGCGGACGTGGCGGCGGGTCTCGGAGCCGCGGAGGTGGCGCATCAGATCCACGATCCGGTGCAGGTCGTTCGCCTCGAAGCAGAGCAGCCACTCGTAGTCGCCGAGCGCGAAGGACGGCACCGTGTTGGCGCGCACGTCCGGGTACTCGCGGGACATCTTGCCGTGCTCGGCGAGCAGCGCGCGGCGCTCCTCGTCCGGGAGCAGGTACCACTCGTACGAGCGCACGAACGGGTAGACGCAGGCCCAGTCGCGCGGCGCCTCGCCGGCCAGGTAGGCCGGGATGTGGCTCTTGTTGAACTCCGCCGGGCGGTGCAGGGCCATGCTGGACCACACCGGCTCGCAGCACTGGCCGAGCAGGGTCTTGCGGAAGGACGAGTAGAGCTCCTGCAGCGACTCGGCCGACGGGCCGTGCGCCCAGATCATGATGTCGGCGTCGGCGCGCAGCCCGGCCGTGTCGTACGTGCCGCGCACCACGACGTCCTGGTCGGCGGCGAGCTTGGTGAACAGCTGCTCGACCTCCTCGGCGTAGCCCGCGCGCAGGCCCTCGTCCTCCGGAAGCTCGGCGACCGCCTTGAAGACCGACCAGCTGGTGTAGCGGATCTCCTCGTTCAGCTCCCGCGCCTTCCGGCTCACGGGCCTTTCCTGCTGCTCACTGCCCGTGGTGTCCGTCATCTCTCGTCGTTCCCTTCAATCAGTGTGCTTACGGCTGAGTCCGCGGAGGCGATGCAGGCCGGGATGCCCACGCCGTCGTACGCGGCGCCGGCGACGGCCAGGCCGGCCGGCAGCGCGGCGCGGATCCGGGCGACGCGGTCGAGGTGCCCGACCGCGTACTGCGGCAGGGCCCGCGTCCAGCGCTGCACGTGCCGGTCCACGGGGGCGGCGGTCAGGCCTATCGCGTCGGCGAGGTCGGCGAGCGCGGCCTTGGCCAGCTCCCCGTCCTCGCGCTCCAGGATCTCGGCCTCGCCGTGCCGCCCGAGCGAGGTGCGCAGGATGACCAGGTCCCCGGCGCTGTGCGCGAGCCAGGGCCATTTGAGGCTGGAGAACGTCGCGGCCTTGATCGCGCGCCCGTCCACCGGCGGCACCAGGAAGCCGGAGCCGAGCGGCATGCCGGCCAGGGCGCTGCGGTGGAAGGCGAAGGTGGTGATGGCCATCGAGGCGTACTCGATGTCGCGCAGCTCGGGGAGGGCGGACGGCGCGTGCTCGGCCAGCAGGTCGGCCGCCGCGTAGCCGGGGACGGCGAGCACGACGGCGTCGCCGTCCACGGTCGAGCCGTCGGACAGCTCGGCGCGCCATCCGGCCTCGGTGCGTCGCAGGGCCCGGACGGCGACGTCGGTGCGCAGGTCCGCGCCGCGCTTGGCGACATCCGCGGCGATGGCGCCGGGCAGCCGTCCCACGCCGCCGCGGATGCCCGCGAAGACCGGCTTCGGCGCCTGGCCGGCGGCCGAGGAGTCCGCCGCGCCCTTGGCGAGCAGATCGCGCACGCCGGTGGTCAGCGGGGTGCCGGCCGCGGCCAGCGGAACGAGCTGCGGGACCGTGGCGCGCAGCGAGAGCTTGTCGGCGTGGCCCGCGTAGACGCCGCCGAGCAGCGGCTCGACGAGCCGGTCCACGACCTCGCGGCCGAGCCGGCGGGCGATGTACTCGCCCACGGCCACGTCCTCGGTGACCGGCGTCTTCGGCATCACGCGGTCGGCCTGCACGCGGGCCAGGCCGCGGGAGCCGAGCACGCCGCTCGCGCTCAGGGCCCGGAGGTCGCCGGGGACGCCCATCAGCTGTCCGGAGGGCAGCGGGTGCAGCTCTCCGCGGCTCCACACGCCGGCGGCCGTGGTGGCCGGGTGCACGATGTCGTCCGCGAGCCCGGTCTCCTGGGCCAGCGCCACGCCCTCGGGCCGGCGCGCCAGGATCGACTCTGCGCCGAGGTCCACGGTGCTCCCGGCGACGTGCCCGAGCACGAGCTTCCCGCCGTAGCCCGGCGAGGCCTCGAGCAGGGTCACGGTGAGCCCGGCGGCGAGGGCGGCACGCGCCGCGGCCAGGCCGGTGACCCCGCCGCCGACGACGAGCAGATGCCGCGGCCGGCGGCCGGTGGGAGGCGTCGTGGACGACACGGTCAGCTCCGGACGGTGTTTTCGTGCACGTAGTCGACGACCCGGGCCAGCTGCCCGGGATCGGCGTTGGGCGGGACCCCGTGGCCGAGGTTGAAGACGTGGCCGGGCAGCCGCGCGGCGTCGTCGAGCACGCGCTGGACCGCGGCGTCGAGCGCGGCGGGCGGCGCGAAGAGCGTGGCCGGGTCGAGGTTGCCCTGCAGGGCCTTGCCGGGCCCGACGCGGCGCTCGGCCTCGTGCAGCGGCACCCGCCAGTCGACGCCGACCACGTCGGCCCCGGCCTCGCCGAGGTCGCGCAGCAGCTCGCCGGTACCGACGCCGAAGTGGATGCGCGGCACGCCGCGGTCGGCGACGGCGGCGAAGACCTTGGCGGAGGCGGGCTGCACGTACTGCCGGTAGTCGACGGGGGCGACCGAGCCGACCCAGGAGTCGAACAGCTGGATCGCGGAGGCGCCGGCGTCGATCTGGGTGAGCAGGAAGGTCGAGGTGATGTCGGCGACGCGGTCCAGCAGCGCGGTGAACAGCTGCGGATCGCCGTACATCATGGCCTTGGTGTGCTCGAAGCCCTTCGAGGGGCCGCCCTCGATCAGGTAGCTGGCGAGCGTGAAGGGCGCGCCGCCGAAGCCGATCAGCGGGGTGGCGCCGAGCTCGGCGGTCAGCAGGCGCACCGCGGCGGCGATCGGCGCGAGCTCGTCCGGCTCGGGCGCGCGCAGCCGGTCGAGGTCGGCGGCGGCGCGCACCGGCTCGGCGATGACCGGCCCGACGCCCGGCTTGATCTCCAGGTCGAGGCCGATCGCCTTGAGCGGGGTGACGATGTCGCTGAAGAAGACGGCGGCGTCGACGCCGTAGCGGCGCACCGGCTGCATGGTGATCTCGGCGACGAGCTCCGGCATGAAGCAGGAGTCGAGCATCGGGATGCCCTCGCGGGCCTTGCGGTACTCGGGCAGCGAGCGGCCGGCCTGGCGCATGAACCACACGGGGGTGTGCGGCACGGGTTCCCGGCGGCAGGCGCGCAGGAACGCGGAGTCGGCGGCGGGGGTCGCCGGGGCCGCGGCGTCGGGATCGGTGCTCTGCGCGTTCTGGGTGCTGCTCACGAAATGCACGATACCCGCGTGCGAGGGCGGACCCGTACTCGCCCCGGCGCGCCCGGCCGCGGGCGCCCGGGACGCCTTCTTCATTTTGTGAGGACCGTCACAGGTGACTTCGCGCATACTTGGGCGCGCCTACCCGCCGCGGTCCGCCACCCGGTCGTACGCTGCGACACATGGCCCAGCACCCGCACCCCCTGACCCCGCACCGCGCCCAGGTCGCCGAGGCGCCGTCGGGCGGCGCCGGGCCGGCGACGCCCGAGGTCTTCGCGGCGGCGGTCGGGGGCATCGGCGCGCTGCGGCCGCGGCCGGGCCTGGAGTTCGAGCCGCTGCCGGCGCCGCGTCGGCTCGCCACGCACAGCCACGCGGTCTCGGTCTCGGCGTCGGAGCAGCGCGAGGGCGGCGAGGTGGAGCTCGGTTCGGGCCGCTTCGTGCTGCTGTACGAGCCCGCGGGCCACGAGGAGTGGCTCGGCAGCTGGCGCTGCGTCACGCTGCTGGAGGCGGAGCTCGAGCCGGAGATCGCTGAGGACCCGCTGGTGGCCGACGTCGCCTGGTCCTGGCTGCGGGAGGCGCTGTCCGGCCTGAACTACGCGGCGCTCGGCGGCACCGTCTCGCGCTGCGCGTCCTCGGGCTACGGCGAGCTCGCGGACCAGGGCACCAGCATGTCGGTCGAGCTGCGGGCGTCCTGGTCGCCGCTGCCGCCGCTGGACGCCTCCATCCCCGGCGGCCCGGCCGTGCAGCGCGCCGCGGCGGCCGCGGGCCGCGCCCGGTGGAGCGCGCAGGAGGCCGGCCCGGGCCTCGCCGCGCACGTCGAGGCCTGGTCGCAGTGCCTGGCGACGGCGGTCGGGATGCCCCCCGAGCTGGCCGGGATCGCCCGGCTGCCGCGCGTCGGCGGCTGAGCGCGGCCGCGCTCCGCGGGGGGTTACGGCGGGCGGACCGCTGGACGACCGGTCATTCGATCACTAGACGTCCGTTGAGCCAAACGGGCGTACATCCAGAATTGGTTAACGGTCGGTCACGCTGGGTATGAAGCCTACCCACACGGCGGATTCAGCTGCCCCTCAGGCCGGGACCGGACTGATCCGCTACTGCGTCCGGGTGAGTTCCGTACGGTGGCGTCTCGCCCGGACGGCGGAAGCGCACGGCCGTTCGGCCGTCGGCTCACGCTAAAGGTCGCCACTCACATTGCCGATTCCTTCCCCGGAAGGGCTAGAGACAGGCCCTTCCGTCCGGCCGGCCCCTCCACCCTCGCCGACCGGTCCAACCCTCCACCTCCAGGGAGGTTCGGGTGTCCGTCCTCGTCGACCATGCCGCGAGCATGCTGGCCTACCGGCCGGCCAAGCTGACCGCGATGGTAGTTGTGCACGATCCGCGCGTGCGCACCTCAGTGACCCGCCATCTGTGGGCACTCGGAGTGCGCGATGTGGTGGAGGCCTCCACCATCGCCGAGGCGCGAAGCCGGATGGCCACGGTTCGCGATATCGCGGTCGTGGACGTGCATCTGCCGGACGGCCCCGGCCTGGCGTTGCTGGCGGAGATGCGCACGGCCGGGTGGAACAGCGCGGTCGCCATCTCCACCGCCGACGACACCAACGCGGTGCGCGCGGCGCTCGCCTCCGGGGTGCGCGGCTACGTGGTCACCGGCGCCCGGACGCTGCCGCAGGCCCGCCCGGGGCTGAACGGGATGAACGGCGCGGGCCCGATGGGGCACGGCCACGGCCCGGCGCACCTGCGCGAGCGGCGGCTGGCCGCGATGTCCGGACAGGCCGGCACGATGGCCGCGCTGGCCCAGGGCTCGATCCCGAACACCATGAACGCCGGCGTGCGCGAGCTGTCCGCGCGCGAGATCGAGGTGCTGCGGCTGGTCGCCGACGGCCGCTCGAACAAGGCCATCGGGCAGACGATGGGGCTGAGCGCGCTGACCGTGAAGAGCCATCTCGCTCGGATCGCCCGCAAGCTCGGCACCGGCGACCGCGCCGGCATGGTCGCCGTGGCCATGCGCGGCGGGATCATCGCCTGACCATCGCCCGCCGTGACGAGCCACCTCACCCGGGCCGCCCGCAAGCTCGGCACCGGCGACCGCGCCGGCATGGTCGCCGTGGCCATGCGCGGCGGGATCATCGCCTGACCATCGCCCGCCGTGACGAGCCACCTCACCCGGGCCGCCCGCAAGCTCGGCACCGGCGACCGCGCCGGCATGGTCGCCGTGGCCATGCGCGGCGGGATCATCGCCTGACCATCGCCCGCCGTGACGAGCCACCTCACCCGGGCCGCCCGCAAGCTCGGCACCGGCGACCGCGCCGGCATGGTCGCCGTGGCCATGCGCGGCGGGATCATCGCCTGACCATCGCCCGCCGTGACGAGCCACCTCACCCGGGCCGCCCGCAAGCTCGGCACCGGCGACCGCGCCGGCATGGTCGCCGTGGCCATGCGCGGCGGGATCATCGCCTGACCGTCGCCCGCGTCGCCCGCGGCACGTGGGCTTCCGGACAACCCGCGGCCTTCCCTGCGGGGCGTCCGCGTTCGTGTGACTAACCACGCCTGCGGGTGAACTCCCGCGCTCGCTGCCCGCCGGGGGCATGTCCCTCGTGCGGGCGGACGCGTTGGTCCGGTCGGTTGTCCGGTCGGCCCAGGTCCACGGCGTCGGGGAGTAGCACCATGCACAAGAGGATCGGCGTGCTCGTCGTCGCCCGCGACGCGGCCGGCGTGCTGCCGGGCACGCTGGAGCGGATCCCGGAGTCCTTCCGGGAGCGGATCGAGGAGATCGTCATCCTCGACGACGCCAGCGCGGACGACACCTTCCCCGTCGCCGCCGCGTGGGCGCGCCGCAACCGGCTCGGCCGCTCGACCGTGCTGCGGCATACGAAGCGGCTCGGGCACGGCGGGACCCGGAAGGCAGGCCTGCGGATCGCGATCGAGCACGGCCTCGACGTCGTCGCCCTGCTCTCGGGCGACGGACGATACGCCCCCGAATCACTTCCCTCGCTGGTCGGGCCGATCCTCGACGAGGAAGCCGACGCGGTGATCGGCGTCCCGGACGGATCTGCCGAAGGTGGCCGCGTCAACCGGATCTGCGGCGGCGTTCCGCTCAGGCTCGGCGAGCGCATCCTCGGCGCCCCACTGCGCGCAGCCCACGACGGGTTCCGGGCTTACGGCACGGCCGCGCTGCGCGAGATCGCGTATGAGGCGAACGGGGACGGGCCCGAGTTCGATACTCAGATCCTCATTCAGCTGCGGCACGCGGCGAAGCGGATCATCGAGGTCCCGGTGCCCGGCGAGGCCGCGGCCGCCGACCTGCGGCAGGGCGTCGGCGTGCTGCGCGACGTGCTCGAATACCGCCGGGTCGGCATGGGGTTCGGCACGAGCGACTGGGTCCCGGCGGCGGAACCCGACGCTCACGAGGGGGGTTGGGCGTCGCACGAGTCGCTGCTCGCCGAACTGGCCGGGCTTCCGATGGGCCGCGTGCTCGACCTCGGCTGCGCCGACGGCTGCTTCGCCGAACGCGTCCGGGAGGTCGGGCACCGCGTCGTGGGCGTGGACCGCACCGAGTTCGACGGCGTGCGCGACCGGATGAACCTGTTCGTGCGCGCGGACCTGAACTACGGCATCCCGCCGGAGGCGCGCGTCGCCGCGGGCTATGACGTCGTGCTCGTGGCCGGCGTCCTGCAGTTCCTCGTCCGGCCGGAGCGGCTGCTCCGCGAGATCCGCAGTGTGCTGCGGCCCGGCGGGCAGGTGTACGTGTGCGTGCCGAACGCGGTGCACTGGTATCCGCGGCTGCGTTTCCTGCTCGGGCGCTTCGACTACGACCGGCGCGGCATCCTCGACGTGAGCCACCTGCGGTTCTTCACCCGGCGCTCGCTACGCGGGATGCTCGTCCGCACCGGCTACGACATCCTCGACGCCCAGGTGGAGGCCCTGCCGTTCGGCGGCCAGCGCGTGCTCGCGCGGCTGCTGCCCGATCTGTTCGCCTACCGGCTGATTGCCCGCGCGACGCCGCATCACGAGGACACGATCGGGGCGCCGAGCCTGGCCGACGAGGTCTTCGGCGCGCACTACGCGTCGGTGCCACGGCAGCAGGAACGGCGTCACCAGGAGGCATAGCCCGACGATCCCGAGAGCGGCCTTCGCGCCGGTGAACTCGGCCATGGCGCCCCACAGCGCCGTCATCAGCGCGATCGACGTGTTGCTGCTGATCGACCACGCGGCGAGCACGCGCGCGGTGCGGTCGGCGGGCGTCAGTTCGAGGCGATACGTCGCGAAGAGCGGGTTGAACACGCCGCAGGTGGTGATCAGGCCGCCCTCGACGGCCATGACGACGAGCAGCCCCGGGACGCCCGGCCGCATCGCCGCCAGCCCGATCACCCAGCAGGCGCGCAGCACGCCGGTCACGAGGATGAGCCTGCGCTGCCCGAATCGCGAGGCGAGCGGTCGGGCGACGCGCGAGCCGGCCAGGCCGCCGATGCTGGGCACGGCGAAAGCGAGCCCGTACTCCCAGACCGGGAAGCCGTACCGGCCCAGCATGAGGACGGCCATCAGCGGCTCGGTCGCCGAGATCAGGCCGTTGACCAGGATCGAGTTGAAGAACAGCGGTCTGAGCGCGGCGCTGCCGAGGATGTGGCGCCAGCCCTCGAACAGCTCGGCCGCCTTGATGCCGGAGCGTCCCTCCCGGCGCTCCGGCTTCGGCTCGACGCCGCCGATCGCGCGGATCCCGCACGCGGACAGCAGGAAGCTCACGGCGTCGGCCACGACCGTCGTCACCGGACCCAGGACGCCGATCAGCAGGCCGCCGATCGGCGGACCGAGCACGATCGACGACCAGTTCGTCGACTCGAACCGCGCGTTCGCGATGAGCAGATCGTCCGGTTCCACGAGGTATTTGACGAAGCTTCCGCTCGCCGCGTTGAACGCGATGTCCGCCGCGCCGTCGACCACTGCCACAACCAGAAGTTGACCGAAGGTCAACCAGCCGAACGTGTAGGCGAGCGGCACGGTGATCAGCACGGCAAAGCGCGTCAGATCCATCGCGATCATGACCGGGCGCTTGCGGCGGAACTCGATCCACGGCCCGACCGGGATCGCGAGCAGCGCGCCGACCACCCGGCCCGAGGCCATGAGCACGGCGATCTCGGCGGATCCGCCGTGCAGCACGGTGATGACGATCAGCGGGAACGCGCCGAAGCCGAGCCAGGTGCCGTACGTGCTGACCACGTACGCGGTCCACAGCCAGCGGAACTCCCGGCCCAGCGCGCGTCTCCCGGTAACCATGGCCGCGATTAAACCGGCCCCCGGCAGCCCGGTTCAAACAACCGCGCGACCGTCGCGGCACAACCCGGAGTTGTACATCTAGCATGCCGCCATGGACCTTGAAGCCGTGCGCACCTTCGCCGCCGTCGCCGACACCGGCCAGTTCCAAGAGGCGGCCGCCGAGCTGGCGGTCACTCAGCAGGCCGTCTCCAAGCGGGTCGCGGCGCTGGAGAAGGGCCTCGGGGTCCGGCTGTTCACGCGGTCGGCGCGAGGCGCCGCGCTGACGATCGACGGCCAGGCGTTCCTGCCGCACGCCCGCGCACTGCTCGCCGCCGAGGAGCGCGCCGTCGCGTCCGTCCGGCCCGGGCGGCGTGCGCTGCGCGTGGACGTGATCGAGCGCAAGCTCGCCCCGGCGGGGCTGCTGCGCGCCTTTCATCGTGCGTACCCTGACATCGAACTCGGCGTCGTGACGCTGCCGAACGCGGACGCCGCGGTCGCCGCCGTGCGCGACGGCCAGATCGACGCCGCGATCCGCGCCGTGCCGCGGCCGGGGACGCGGCTGCCCGAACAGGTCCAGTCCGTCCGCGTCGACGACGAGCCGCTGCACATCCTCGTCGGCCCGGGGCATCCGCTGGCGGGCGAACGGTCCGTCACCACCGCACAGCTCGTGGGCCACCGCATCTGGATGCCGACGGTCGCGCCGGGCACGGAGTGGGGCGCGTACTACCTGGACCTGGCCGCGGAATTCGGCCTGACGCTCGATCCGGTCGGCCCCGGCTTCGGCCTCGAACCGCTCCTCGCGACCGTCGCCGACTCGACGAGCCTCGCGACGTTCGTCGGCGAGCGCACGGACCTCGCGTGGCCCGCGGACTGGGGTCTGCGCCGCGTCACGCTGACCTCCCCGACGCCGATCTATCCGCATTCGCTGGTCTGGCACGCTGACAACCCGCATCCCGCGCTCGCCGCGCTGCGCAAGCACCTGGCGGCCGCGTACCGGCCCCTGGAAGGCGGCTGGGCGCCCGCGTGGTCGGAAAATCCCTGACCCCAGCGCAGCGGACTCAGTCGATGACCTCGTCGAGCCGGTCGGCGACGTGCCGGGCGATCTCCAGCGCACCGGTGGCGGCCGGCGAGACCGCGTTGAGCACGTGGACCTGGCGCGGGAGCTCCTCGATCAGGAAGTCGTCGAGCAGCTTCCCTTCGGGCGTCACGGCCTGCGCGCGCACGCCCGCGCCCGCCGGCACGATGTCGGCCTCCGTGATCGCGGGCACCAGCCGGGCCAGCGACTCGGCGAAGCGGCTGCGGGAGAGCGAGCGGCGCACCTCGTCGAGCCCCGGCCGCCAGCAGTCGCGCCCGAGCCGCCAGGTGCCGGGGAAGCGCAGCGAGTCGGCGAGGTCGCGCGGTGAGAAATCGCGCCGGCGGTAGCCCTCGCGGCGCAGCGCGAGCACCGCGTTCGGGCCCGCGTGCACACTGCCGTCGATGCCGCGCGTCAGGTGCACGCCGAGGAACGGGAAACGCGGATCGGGCACCGGGTAGATCAGACCCCGCACAAGGTCGCGCCGCTCCGGCGCCAGCTCGTAGTACTCGCCGCGGAACGGCACGATCCGCACCGGCGGACGCAGCCCGGCGAGGTGCGCGATCCGATCACTGTGCAGCCCCGCGCAGTTGACGAGCGCGTCGGCGCGAACCGGGCCCGAGTCGGTCTCGACCTCCACGCCGCCGTTCCCCGAGCGGATGCCGCGCACCCGCGCGCCGGTGCGCAGATCGGCGCCCGCGGCATCGAGGTCCTCGGCCATGGCCTCGCACACGAGGGGGTAGTCGATGATCGCAGTGCTCTGCACGTGAAGCGCGGCCACGCAGGAGACCTCGGGCTCGATCTCCTTGGCGCGCACCGGATCCACGAGCTGCGCGGGCACGCCGTTCGCCTCCGCGTTGGCCGCCAGCCTGTGCAGCCGCGGCAGCTCCTCCCGCGACGTCGCGACGACGAGCTTTCCGCACACCTCCACCGGAACCCCGGCCTCGCGGGCGAATCCGACCATGGAGGCGTTTCCGGCGACCGCCGTGCGGGCCTTGAGGCTCCCGGGCCGGTAGTACAGCCCGGCGTGCACGACGCCGCTGTTGTGCCCGGTCTGGTGAACCGCCCAGCGCGCTTCCTTCTCCAGCACCGTGACATCGTGGCCGCGCACGGTCGCGAGCTCGCGCGCCGTCGCGAGCCCCACGATGCCTCCGCCGATGACGATCACGTGCCGATGAGCGTGCTCTGCGGCCATGCGGCCAGTCTAGAAGCCGCGCGGAGCCAACGGGGTGCGACGCGATAACGTGGTCTGTCCCAATCGCGCGTTACGGTAAGGGGGTGACCGACCGCGCCCTCGAACCCACCGCCGCGCCCGCCCCGTCGCCGGAACCCGCCGCCCCCGAGCCCTTGCCGCTGCTCAGCCCGCGCGAAGGGGTGCCGGACGTCGTCGGCACCGCCGCGGGACTCGCGGACGTGGTCGCCCGGTTCAAGGCGGGACGCGGAGCGGTGGCCGTGGACGCGGAGCGGGCCTCGGGCTTCCGGTACGGCCAGCGGGCCTACCTCGTGCAGCTGCGGCGCGAGGGCGCGGGCACCGCGCTGATCGACCCGGTGGCGTGCCCCGATCTGTCCGAGCTCGGCGAGGTGCTGTCCGGCACCGAGTGGGTGCTGCACGCGGCGAGCCAGGACCTGCCCTGCCTGCGCGAGCTGAACTTCACGCCGCAGAACCTGTTCGACACCGAGCTCGGCGGCCGGCTGGCCGGCTACCCGCGGGTCGGGCTCGGCCCGATGATCGAGGACCTGCTCGGCTACCACCTGGAGAAGGGCCACTCGGCCGACGACTGGTCCACCCGGCCGCTGCCCGAGTCCTGGCTCAAGTACGCCGCGCTCGACGTCGAGCTGCTCGTCGACCTGCGCGAGGCCGTGCACGACGAACTGGAGTCGCAGGGCAAGCTGGAGTGGGCGCTGCAGGAGTTCGAGGCCGTGCGCACCGCGCCGCCGGCCGAGCCGCGCGCCGAGCCGTGGCGCCGCACCTCGGGCGTGCACCGGGTCCGCAAGGCCCGCAACCTCGCCGTCGTGCGCGCGCTCTGGGAGCGCCGCGACGAGTTGGCCCGGCGCCGCGACATGGCCCCCGGCCGCGTCCTGCCCGACGCGGCGATCGTCGAGGCGGCCGCGCGGCTGCCCAGGACCGTGCACGAACTGCGCGCCGTCCCCGGTTTCAGCGGCCGTACCCGCTCGGCCGACGCCGTGGGCTACTTCGCTGCGCTGGAAGCCGCCCTGGCCCTGCCGGACAGGGACCTCCCCCACCACCCGCCGCGCAGCGACGCCCCGCCGCCGGCCAAGTCCTGGGAGCGCGCCGACCCGGCCGCCGCGGCCCGTCTCGCCGTGGCCCGTCCGGCCGTGACCGCGATCGCCGACGAGCACCACGTCCCCACCGAGAACCTCTTGCTGCCGGACCTCGTCCGCCGCCTCTGCTGGGCCCCGCCCGCCGAGCTGGACGACGACACGATCGCGCACTACCTCTCCACCGGCGGCGCCCGCCCCTGGCAGGTCGGGCTGACCGCCCACGTCCTCGGCGCGGCCCTGCGCCGGGCGGCCGCCCACGCGGTCTAGCGCGCCGCCCTTCCATCCCTCGGCGCGCGGCAAACCCGCCTCCAGAAAACGCTACCCATACGCTAGAGTCTGGAAATCTAGTTGGCATAGAATTCGGGGCACGGGTACTATTAGATTCAGCGCATGAAGCGCAGAGCACTGCTTCGCGAGCTCGTGAAGATCGCGGAGTCCAAGGACCTCAAACTCGAGTTCGTCCGCCATGGTGCGGGCCACGACATCTACCACCTCGGGCATGCGGTCCTCATCATCGGCCGCCATGCAGACATACCTGAGCAGACGGCGAAGATCACCCTCAAGACAGCGAGGAACGGATGACTACCCCCACCGTCTATCGGGCCACCGCGACGCGCGACGGTCGCTGGTGGGCCGTGGAGATCCACGGCTTCCCGCCGAACTACGCGGCGGTCACCCAGGGACGCGACCTCGCCGAAGCCGCGTCGAATGCGCGAAAGGCGACATCGCTGCTGCTCAACGTCCCAGCGGAGGAGATCGAGATCGACCTGCACGTCAACGAGGCGGACGAGGTGGTCGCCGAGGTGGAGCGGGCACGGGCCAGGCGCGCGGAGGCGGCGCGCGAGGAGCAGGCGACCCTGGTCAGGGCCGCACGTCGCCTGGTCGACCAGGGGCTGACCCAGCGCGACGCGGCCCGGCTGCTCGGCCTGTCCTTCCAGCGCGTGCACCAGCTGCTGAAGACGGCGTCGCCGACCGGTTAGTCGCCACCCGGCCCGGTTCGAGATGACGCGCCGACCGGCGAGCCGAGCCCAGCCGAACCCGGGTGCGCGCCCCGGGCAGCCACCGTGACCTGAGCTGCGCGCGGTCCGCCGGGGCCGGCGGCGGCTGCCCGAAATCCGCGGTACCGAATTAGGTTACTCGCGAGTAGCATGGCCTCCGAGCACCTGTCATCGCTTCACGCTAGGAGTGCCACCGTGCCTCGTACCGCGCGCGACGTCGTCTTCGTGGACGGCGTCCGAACCCCCTTCGGCAAGGCGGGCCCCAAGGGCATGTACGCCGAGACCCGCGCCGACGACCTGATCATCAAGTGCATCCGGGAGCTCGTGCGCCGGCACCCGGAGCTGCCCGTGGAGCGGATCGGCGAGGTCGCGATCGCGGCGACCACGCAGATCGGCGACCAGGGGCTGACGCTGGGGCGCACGGCCGGGCTGCTGGCCGGGCTGCCGCTGTCGGTGCCGGGCTACTCGATCGACCGGATGTGCGCGGGCGCCATGACGGCCGTGACCAGCGTGGCCGGCTCGGTCGCGCTCGGCGCGGTGGACATCGCCGTCGCGGGCGGCGTCGAGCACATGGGCCGGCACCCGATGGGCGAGGGCGTCGACCCGAACCCGCGGATCATCGCCGAGCGGCTCGTGGACGAGTCCGCGCTCGTCATGGGGCAGACCGCGGAGAACCTGCACGACCGGTTCCCGCAGCTGACCAAGGAGCGCTCGGACGCCTACGCCGCCGCCTCCCAGGAGAAGTACGCGAAGGCGCTGGCCAACGGCAAGATCCAGCCGGATCTCGTACCGGTCGCCACCCGCAACTCGCTCGAGTCGCAGGCGGGCCCGGGCTGGGGCCTGGCCACCGCCGACGAGCCGCCGCGCCCGGGCACCACGATCGAGGCCCTGGCCGCGCTCAAGACCCCCTTCCGGGTTCGCGGCAAGGTCACCGCGGGCAACGCGGCCGGCCTCAACGACGGCGCCACCGCCTCGCTGATCGCCGCCGAGGACGTGGCCCGCGAGCTCGGCCTGCCGGTGAAGATGCGGCTGGTCTCCTACGCCTTCGCGGGCGTCGAGCCCGAGGTGATGGGCTTCGGCCCGATCCCGGCGACGGAGAAGGCGCTGGCCAACGCGGGCCTGACGATCGACGACATCGGCCTGTTCGAGCTGAACGAGGCCTTCGCGGTCCAGGTGCTCGCGCTGCTCGACCACTACGGCATCGCCGACGACGACCCGCGGGTCAACCCGTGGGGCGGCGCGATCGCCATCGGCCACCCGCTCGCCTCCTCCGGCGTGCGGCTGATGACGCAGCTCGCGCACCACTTCGAGGAGCACCCCGAGGTCCGCTACGGCCTGGTCTCGATGTGCGTCGGCCTCGGCATGGGCGGCACGGTCATCTGGGAGAACCCGAACCACGAGGAGTACGGGAAGTGACTGATCGTCAGAGCCTGATCGAGCAGGCCACGGCCGCCTTCCCGGAGGAGGTCGTCACGCACGCCCCGGTCCACCTGCTGGACCTGCCGGGCGGCGCGGGCCGCTTCGCGCTCATCACCCTGGACAACGGCTTCGACCACACCAAGCCGACCACCTTCGGCCCGCGCGGCCTGATCAACATCGACGTCGCGCTCGACGAGGTGGCGAAGCTCGCGCAGAACAACGAGATCGTCGCCGCGGGCGTCACCGGCAAGCCGTTCATCTTCGCCGTCGGCGCGGACCTGAAGGGCATCGCCGGCGCGGGCTCGAAGGAGATCGCCAAGGCGACCGGCAAGCAGGGCCACGACACCTTCCGCCGCCTCGGCGAGCTGCCGATCCCGACGTTCGCGTTCATCAACGGCGCGGCGATGGGCGGCGGCGTGGAGATCGCGCTGCACTGCACGTACCGCACCGTGAGCGCGAGCCTTCCGGCGCTCTCGCTGCCCGAGGTCTTCCTCGGCCTGATCCCGGGCTGGGGCGGCACCTACCTGCTGCCGCGGCTGATCGGCCCGGACAACGCGGTGACGGTCATTATCGACAACCCCTTGTCGCAGAACCGCCAGCTCAAGGGGAAGAAGGTCTTCGAGCTCGGCATCGCGGACGCGATCTTCGAGGGCGCGGACTTCCTCGAGGAGTCGCTCGGCTGGGCCGCCTCGGTGGTCAAGGGCGAGACCGTCGTGGAGCGCAAGGAGTACCCCGAGGCCGAGTGGACCGCGGCGCTCGCGCGCGGCAAGCAGATCGCCGACAGCCGGGTGCACGGCGCGACCCCCGCGCCGTACCTCGCGCTGGACCTGATCTCCGGGGCCCGCACCAACTCCCGCTCCGAGGGCTTCGACGCCGAGGACGAGGCGCTGGCCGACCGCATCATGAGCGAGGAGGTGCGCTCCGGCGTCTACTCCTTCAACCTGGTGCAGAAGCGGGCCAAGCGCCCGGTCGGCGCGCCGGACCGCTCGCTGGCCAAGCCGGTCACCAAGGTGGGCGTCGTCGGCGCCGGCCTGATGGCCTCGCAGCTGGCCACGCTGTTCGTGCAGCGGCTCGCGGTGCCGGTCGTGCTGACCGACATCGACCAGGAGCGCGTGGACAAGGGCGTCAGGTACGTCCACGAGCAGCTGGACCTGCTGGCGCTCAAGGGCCGGCTCAACTCGGACAAGCTGAACCGGCTCAAGGCGCTCGTCTCCGGCTCGCTGACCAAGGACGCCTTCGCCGACGCGGACTTCGTGATCGAGGCCGTGTTCGAGGAGCTGTCCGTCAAGCAGCAGGTGTTCGCCGAGCTCGAGGCCGTCGTCCGGCCGGACTGCGTGATCGCGACGAACACCTCCTCGCTGTCGGTCACCGAGATGGCCTCGAAGATGGAGCACCCGGAGCGGGTCGTGGGCTTCCACTTCTTCAACCCGGTCGCCGTGCTGCCGCTGCTCGAAGTCGTTCGGGCGGAGAAGACTGACGACGCGTCGCTCGCCACGGCCTTCGCCGTCGCCAAGACGCTGAAGAAGAACGCGGTGCTGGTCAAGGACGCCCCGGCGTTCGTGGTCAACCGGATCCTGACCCGCTTCATGGGCGTGGTCAACGACGTGCTCGACGAGGGCACGCCGATCGAGGTGGCGGATCGCGCGCTCGATCCGCTGGGCCTGCCGATGAGCCCCTTCGAGCTGCTCGAGCTCGTCGGGCCGGCGGTCGGCCTGCACGTCTCCGAGACGCTGCACGCCGCGTTCCCCGACCGGTTCTCGGTCTCCGAGAACATCAGGAAGCTGGTGGCCGCGGGCAAGCGCGGGATCTACCAGTGGGTCGACGGCGCTCGCGTGGTGGACCCGGAGCTGGAGGCCCTGTTCACGGTCGGCGACTCGCCGTCGACGGCCGAGCAGGTGCTGGACCGGGCGACCTCCGCGCTGGCCGAGGAGATCGACTACATGCTCAAGGACGGCGTCGTGGCCGCGGCCGAGGACATCGACCTGTGCATGATCCTGGGCGCCGGCTGGCCGTTCCACCTCGGCGGCGTCACGCCGTACCTGGACCGCTCCGGCGTGTCCGAGAAGGTGACCGGGCACCGCTTCCTGGACAAGGGCGTGGCCTCGCTGCCGTAGCGGCGGCGGCTCCGGGTAGCCGAGAGCTGATACCTGAAAGCCGTGTATCAGTCCTGCATCAAGGTGTGGCCCGTCCCCGGTTCGGGGGCGGGCCACACCTCTCGCGACTTCAGATTCGTTTAACCTCGGACGTGTGCTCCGCAAGATTCCGGCGGCAAGGCCGTTGCTCGCGTTCCTCGCGTTCCTGACCCTCGCTCTGTCCTGGAGCCTCGGAACGCCGCTGCTCAGCGCCGCGGACGAACCCGAGCAGGCCGTCAGGGCGATGGCCGTGGTGCGCGGGGAGTTCTCCGGCGCCCAGCAGGTCTGGAACTTCGCCCACTGGCAGAGCACTTATACGACCCCGGACTACCTGGAGACCCGCTACCGGCTCCCGCACGATCTCGTGCGCGCGGTCGCGGCGCACGATCCGGCCTGCTACGCGTTCAACGAGGCCAACACCGCCGCGTGCACCGTCACCTCGAACACGCACCGGATAGCTCAGGCCGGGGCCACGGCGCTGAGCCACATGAACTACTCGCCGCTCTACTACGCGCTGGTCGGCTGGCCGAGCCTGCTGCTCCGCGGCGACAACGCGCTCTACGCGATGCGCGTCGTCAGTGCCCTGATCACCGCGCTGCTGCTGGCCGCAGCGTTCACTACCTCCGCGCGGCGCGGTCGCGCGGCGGCGGTCGGCGTGGTCGCGGCGGCGACCCCGGCGGCGATCTACTTCGGCGCGGTCGTCAACCCGAGCGGCCTCGAGATCGCGTCGGCGCTGCTCGCCTGGGCGTCGCTGATCTCGATGACGCGCGCCGAATCCGCGGGCGGTACGCGGCTCTCGGACCGGATCTTGTTCACCGTCGCGGCGGCGACGCTCCTGCTCGTGCGCCCGCTCGGCCCGGTCTGGCTCGGAATCATCGTCCTCGCCGTCTTCGCGGCGAGCCCGGATCCGCGCGCGCGGCTGCGCGCGGCGGTGCGCGGCCGGGGCGCGCGATGGATGTTCGCCGCTCTCGCCGCCGCGCTCGCGGCGACCCTGGCCTGGGACGCGACGCAGAACACGCTGGGCATCCTGCCGCGCCCGAACGCGACGTACACGTTCGCCAAGGGCGCCTCCATGACGCTGGCTCAGACTCCTCAGTTCTTCGCCCAGATGGTCGGCCTGATCGGCTGGAACGACGTGCACGTTCCGACCGCCACGACCTACCTCTGGTACGGCACGGTGGTCGCCCTGCTGCTCGCCGGCCTGATAGTCGGCGGACGACGCGAGCGGCTGGTCCTGCTCGCCCTGGCCGTGATCGTCGTCGCCTTCCCGATCGCCTTCGAGGGCTACTCCGGCGCCTCGTACGGCGTCGGCTGGCAGGGCCGGTACTCGCTCCCCTTCGCGGTCGGCGTTCCGCTGCTGGCCGCCGAGGTGCTCGGGCGCCGGCTGTGGACGGCGGAGCCCGGCGGCATACCGCGCGCGCTGGCTAAGACGGTCGGCGCCGTCCTCGCGCTCGGCTACCTGTGCGAGGTCTGGTGGGCCTGGCGGCGCTACGCCGAGGGACTCGGCAGTGCGTCGCACTACCTCCCGACGCACGCGAAGTGGACGCCGCTGATCAGCTGGCCGGGAATGATCGGCCTCGCCGTCCTCGGCGTCGCCGGGGTGTTCGCGCTGCTCGCCTCGTCCTCGACCTTCCGGGTCGCCGCGGCCGCCGAAGCCGCCGAGCAGGACGGGGACGCGCCGGAGCCGCCCGCTCAGGCGCCGGCGGGCAGTCCCGGCGTCGAGAGCTTGGTCAACAAGTTGTAGGAGTAGACCAGGATCGAATAGCCGTCCACGCTGTACACCGCCGACGGCGCGCCCAGCGCGCTCTCGACCTGAGCCTGCGTCATGTCGCCGCGCGGGTCCTGCTCGGCGACCACGAACCGCGCGTCGTTCGACTTCACGTCGTACCACTGCTGGCGGGCGCCCCAGATGCGCGCGATGAAGCCCTCGCCGGCGGCCCTGAGGTAGATCGGGCGCACCTGCACGCCGCCGCCGCTGTAGACGGTGATCGGCGAGGCGTTCCAGTACCCTCCGAGCCCGTAGGTCAGGTGGTGCTCTTCCAGCCAGGCGGCGAGCGGCCGGACCGGGTCGGACTTCGTCGCCTGGAACAACGAAGTCCCGCTCACGAGGCAGATCACCGCGGCGGACGCCGCCACGGCCGTCCCCGCGCGCTGGAACGACGGCAGCCGCAGCGGCCGCAGCGAACTCGCCGCCCGCGCGCTGAGCGCCGCGAGCAGCACGACCACGCCGACGAACTCGTAGCCGCCGCCGTTGCCCGGCTGGGCAACCGTGGAGAATTCATACGCGGCCAGGTAGACGAGGACGGTCACGGCCAGCAGCCGGTCCGCGTCGTCCACCCTCGTCCAGCGGATCAGCACCCGGAGCAGGCTCAGCAGCCCGCACACGAGCGCGAATCCGCCGAAACACGTGAGCGCCACGCGGGACGGCGTATCACCGGGGAAGTTGTAGACGTCCACTCCGAACATCCCGAACAGCGACTGCCACATGCCGGTGAAATGCCAGCCCGCCTGCGAGAGCGGCGCGATGTTCGTGTGCGCCTTGGTGAGGTAGTAGGCGCCCATCGCCTTCATGAGCGAACGCAGCTCGACGGCGGCCGGCACCGAGACGAGCGCGGCCAGCGCGAGCCATGTCTCGGGTGTGCGCAGCCGCCGCCCGCGCAGATGCTCGACGGCCCAGACGAAAAGCAGCGCGGGCACGGCCACGTAGCGGACGGTCACGTCGCCGAGCTGGCCGAGCATCAGCACCGCGAGCATCGCCCACGGCGCCCAGCGGCGGTCGGCGAAGCGGGTGTAGACGACGTACGCGACGAAGACGAACACGATGGTCCCGTTGTGGTCCGGGACGATCATGATCGTTTGGAGGAGCGCCCCGCCGCCGAACAGATCGGCCGTCATGAACAGCGCCACGAGCGCGACGCGGAGCCAGGCACCCGTGCCCTGGGCCCCGCCCCTCGCGAGCCAGCACGCGGACAGGAAGACGAGCGTGTAGATCAGCGCCCCGGCCACGTGCAGCGAGAAGCCGCTGAGCCCGAGCACAAGCGCGGTGAGGCCGTAGATCGGCGCGTCGAACGTGTAGAAGTTGACGTCCGAGGCCCACCAGCCGTGCAGCAGCAGCTGCCCGTGCACCATGTCCCAGCCCTGCAAGGCCACGCTCGCGGTGTCCGAGTTCCACGGCCGGGTCAGCGACTGGGCCAGGCTGAGGGCGAAGAAACAGGCCGTGAGCAGCAGCATCGCGCCGACCGGGAGCAGCCGCGGCCGAGCTGGGCGCGGGACCGGCTCGTCGTCCCGCTCCGCCGCCGAATCCTGCTCGACCTGCTGCGCCGACTCGGTCATGGCCCTCCAGAAGACGTACGGGATCGGCGGGCGGCAGGCGCCCGCCGATCCCTAGTGTTCCGAAGGAACCTTTAGGAAACGTGGAGACGCTCCATGAGAATCACCGGGCCGTCGCGCGAGATCACCTGGAAGCCCTGGGCCTCGAGGGTCTGCTCGAAGTTCGGCGGGGTCCAGTTGGAGCCGAGGTCGAAGAAGGCGTACTGCGCGGCGGCCGGCGTGGAGACGTCGGTGTCCCTGGCCACGACGGCGGTCCCGAGGTCGTTGCTCACGTACACGTCCACGTTCGACGGGACCCGGTCGGCGACCCGGTCGATCTGCGCGTTGAGCGCGGCGGGCCGGCTCATGTTCCCGTCCAGGTAGGCCCAGGCGGAGCTGAAGTTCTCGCGGGCGGGCCGGGACTGCATCCACATCGAGGAGCCGACCGCGAGGACCGCGAGCAGCACGACCGCGGCGCGCCAGGCGCGGCCGGGGGTAAGCCACCCGGGCCGCGGGAGCCCGTCGGGCAGCCGGGGCGCGATCCGCCGCCGGAGCATCTCGAGCAGCAGCCCGATCCGGCGCAGGCCGTCCGCGGCGCCGATGACGATGATCGGCGCGACCCCCACGTAGAAGTGGTAGTGGGTACTCCAGTGCGTGTTGTTCTCGGAGACCATCAGCAGCAGGACCGGGGTGGCACCGAGGTACGTGATCGGCGAGGCCAGGCAGACGAATCCGACAGGGGCGAGCAGCATCAGCCAGGTGTCGGTCTTGACCGGGTTGTCGATCAGCAGACGCAGCAGGTGCCGCGGGTGCTCCACCGCGTGGGTCAGCGCCTGGCTCATCGTCGAGGCGCCGAGGGTCTGCTGGTAGTCGAAGTGCCTGGCCTGCCAGAAGGCCAGATCGTGGCCCCAGTCGGGCACGATCACGTTGGTGAACAGGAACATCGTCGCCGGGCCGAGCAGGCAGAGCACCAGCGCGTGCCGCCACTTGCGGTGCCGGGCGGCCCAGAGCCCGAAAAGCAGCACGACGGAGCCCATGTCCTCGAAGCAGAACAGCGTCGCGCCGATCGCGATCGAGGCGGCGGTCCACTTTCCGGCGAGCGCGCGCTCGATCGCGAGGGCGATCAGCAGCGGCTCGAACATGTTCTCGTGGATGTCGAAGCCGATCGCATTCTGGACCTCGATGCAGCTGAGGTAGAAGACGCAGGCGATGACGCCGACAGCCGGGCTCTGCAGGCGGCGCACGGCGTAGTAGACCGGCACACCCGCCGAGCAGACCAGGAACGCCTGCGCGACGGCGATCACGTTGGGCGAGTCGTGAATCCACAGCAGCGGCACCAGCAGGACGAGGATCGGCGCGAAGTGGTCGCCCCACTCGTTGGTGATCTGCGGCGCCTCCAGCGGCTCGCTCGGGTAGCCGTGGAAGGCCCAGCCGTGGATGACCTGGAATATGACGCCGAAGTCGTAGCTGCCGGCGAGGTGCTGGTCCACCTTGTCGACCGCGAGCGCGCTGTAGAAGAACGCCGCTATCAGGCAGACCCAGAAGGCCGGACACGTCAGCACCAGCCGGCCAATGCGCCTTAGTGCGGCGCCGAACCGGCGCGGATCCTGCGTGCGCGCATCGGATTCCGCACCATCGGCGACAGATATGTCACCAAGAGTATCCCGCGTGACGAATGCTTCCATGCCGCGATCAGCCCCCCTCGAGAATCACCGCTGCCCGTCAGCGGGAGACCAGCACAGGCGGGGACCCGCTCCCACACGGCCCCGCCGTCGCGCGACCCCTCCGCGGCCGTACCGGCGGCCGCGGAGGGGGTGTCGGGCCGTTGCGGGCCCGTCAGGTGCTCAGAGCTGGAAGGTGCTCAGGCCGAGCTGGAGACCTTCTCCTCGTCCCGGCGGCGCGGGATCATCGGCGCGTCGCGCCCGGTGCCCTTGGGCGTGCCGGAGCGGTCCTTCGACGCCGAGGACTCCTCGTGGTACTCCTCTTCGACGTTGACGCTCCACACGTCGTGCTTGCTGCCCGTGCGAATGTTCTCGCTGGTCAGCAGGGCGGTGAGCATGGAGTGGTCCGCGTTGTTGTACCGGTGCATGCCGTTGCGGCCGACCGGGTGCACGTTCGGGGTGTGCTCGGCCAGCCAGGCCTTGATCACCTCGAGGTTCGCCGCGTACCGGTCGTCGTAGACGGGGTAGGCCTTGGGCATCCGGACCACGTAGCCGGCCTCGACCGAGCCCGGGGTGATCAGGTTGAGCTCCTCGAGCTCCTTGGTGCCCAGCTTGACCAGGTCCTCGTCGTCCATGGTCCACAGCTCGTCGCCCTCGTTGACGAAGAACTCCAGACCCAGGCAGGTGCGCCCCTCCTTGACCAGGTACGGCGACCAGGAACCGAAGTTCTGGATGCGCCCGACCTTCACGCCCGGGGTGTGGATGTAGATCCAGTTGTCCGGGAAGCCGTGCTTCTCCGGCACCACCAGGGCGACGGTCAGGAAGTCGCGGTAGCGCAGGTCCTTGGCGGCGGCGATCGCCTCGGCCGAGGCCGGCGGGTCCATCGAGAGGACCAGCGCGGAGATCGGGGTCGAGGAGATGACGTCGCTCGCCGGCACGACCTTCTCGTGCTCGGCGCCGTCCTCGTCGCGGGTGACGACGGTGACGGAGGTCGCGCCCTCGCCCTCGGCCCAGGAGACGGTCTTGACCCAGGACTCGAGCTCGACCGTGCCGCCCTGCTTGCGCACCTTCTCGGTCGCGGTCTCCCACATCATGCCGGGACCGAACTTCGGGTAGTAGAACTCGTCGATCAGCGAGGTGATCTTCTTCGAGCCCTTACGCGGGTTGAGCGCGTTGACGATGGCGCCGAAGAGCGACAGGTTCTTGATGCGCTGAGCCGCCCAGTCCGCGGGCAGCTCGCTGGTGTCCATGCCCCAGACCTTCTCCGTGTACGTCTTGAAGAAGATCCGGAACAGCCGCTTGCCGAAGCGCGCGGTCACCCAGCCGTCGAAGTACTCCTGGTTCTTCGGCGGATTGATCTTGGCCGCGGTGTACGAGGCGATGCACTTGACCGCCTCGACCACGCCGAGGCCCTTGAGGGCGTTGCCCGCCTTGAGCGGGTAGTCGAACAGCTTCCCCCGGTAGTAGATCCGCGACATCCGCGGCCGCAGCAGGAAGTCCTCCTCGGGGAGGATCTCATGCCACAGGTCGTCCACCTGCTTCACCTTGGTGAAGAAGCGGTGACCCCCGATGTCGAATCGCCAACCACCGCGCTCCGCCGTCTGGGAGATGCCGCCGACCACGTTCTCCGACTCGAAGACCTGAGCCGGGAATCCGTGCTTGGTCAGGTCGTAGGCCGCGGTCAGTCCAGCAGGTCCGGCGCCGATGATGACCGTTCCCGGTCCTTCGTTCGTTTCGGAGTGCGTAGTGTCCACAAGCAAGAAATTCTGCCATCTGAAGACAGCCTGAGCGGCCACATGCCGGTAACGATCCTTGTCAGCCTGTTTCAAATCCGTTACTGAGGAGACTGCAACCTAAATCTCACGCTGGGCGTGCAGGACCCGGCCCGCAGCGGCGATGCCCGGGCCGTCCAGGCCGAGCCGGGCGAGGATCGCCGGGCGCTCGTCGTGCGCCTGGAACTCCGGCGGCACGCCCAGCACCTTCGTCGGCCGCAGCACGCCGGCGTCCTGCAGCGCCTGGCTGATCGCCGCGCCCACGCCGCCGACCCGGCCGTTGTCCTCGACCGTCACCACGGCCCGGTGCGCGCGCGCCAGGTCCACCAGCGCCGGGTTGACCGGCTTGACCCAGCGCGGGTCCACCACGGTCGCCTCGACGCCCTCGGCGGCCAGCTCCTCGGCCGCGGCCAGGGCGGCGCCGGCCAGCGGTCCGGTGGCGATGATCAGGAGGTCGCCCTCGTTCACCGGCTTGGCCGCGCGGCGCAGGATGTCCACGCCGTCCACCCGGTCCACCGCCTCGATCTCCGGGCCGACCGAGCCCTTGGAGAAGCGGACCACGGTCGGCGCGTCGTCGATGTCGGTCGCCTCCCGCACCAGCGCGCGCACCTGGGCGGCGTCGCGCGGCACGGCCACCCGGATGCCGGGCACGACCTGCAGGATCGACAGGTCCCACACGCCGTGGTGGCTGGCCCCGTCCGGGCCGGTGATCCCGGCGCGGTCGAGCACGAAGGTGACGCCCGCCTTGTGCAGGGCGCAGTCCATCAGCACCTGGTCGAAGGCCCGGTTCAGGAAGGTCGCGTAGACCGCCACCACCGGGTGCAGGCCGCCGAAGGCCAGGCCCGCGGCCGAGGTGACCGCGTGCTGCTCGGCGATGCCCACGTCGTAGATCCGGTCCGGGTACTGCTGGGCGAACTTGTGCAGGCCCACCGGGATGAGCATGGCGGCGGTGATCCCGACCACGTCGGGCCGGTCGTTGCCGATCTTGAGCATCTCCTCGGCGAACACGTCGGTCCACGAGGTGCCCTTGACCTGGAACGGAAGTCCGGTCTCCGGGTTGGTCTGCGGGTTGACCTGGTGCAGCTGGTGCACCTCGTCGGCGCGGGCCGGCTCGTAGCCCTCGCCCTTGCGGGTGTGCACGTGCACGATCACCGGGCCGCCGAAGGCCTTGGCCCGGCGCAGCGCGGACTCCACCGCGTCCACGTCGTGCCCGTCGATCGGGCCGATGTACTTCAGGCCGAGGTCCTCGAACATCCCCTGCGGGGCGACGATGTCCTTCAGGCCCTTCTTCATCCCGTGCAGCGTCTCGTAGATCGCACCGCCCACGTACGGGGTGCGCGCCAGGGTGTTCTTGCCCCAGTCCAGGAAGCGCTCGTAGCCCTGCGTGGTGCGCAGCGTGCCGAGGTGGTTGGACAGGCCGCCGATGGTGGGCGCGTAGGAGCGCTCGTTGTCGTTGACGACGATGACGACCGGCAGATCGCCGCCGGCGATGTTGTTCAGCGCCTCCCAGGCCATGCCGCCGGTCAGCGCGCCGTCGCCGATCACGCCGACGACGCGGCGGTCGGTCAGCCCGCGCAGCCGGAAGGCCTTGGCCACGCCGTCCGCGTAGCTCAGCGCGGTGGAGGCGTGCGAGTTCTCCACGATGTCGTGCTCGGACTCGGCCCGCGAGGGGTAGCCGGAGACGCCGCCGGCGCAGCGCAGCTTCTCGAAGTCCTGACGTCCGGTCAGCAGCTTGTGCACGTACGCCTGGTGGCCGACGTCCCAGATCAGCGCGTCGCGCGGGGAGTCGAAGACGCGGTGCAGCGCGATGGTCAGCTCGACCACGCCGAGGTTGGGCCCGAGGTGGCCGCCGGTGCGGGAGACGTTCTCGATGAGGAATTCGCGGATCTCGGCGGCGAGCCGGTCCAGCTCGGCTCGGCTGAGCCGGTCGAGGTCGCGCGGCTGCCTTACCGATTCCATCAAGCTGGCCAACGCAGTCTCCTTCACCGTTCCCGTGGTCGGCCCGACCACCGACCCTTACATATCCGGGGGTATTACCCTCCCGGGCCGTACGCAAGGGCGCGGGGGCCACGCGATCGGCGAGCTATTCGAGTCTATGCGGCGAGCGGTCGTGCCCCTCGGCACCGGGCGGACACCTCCACATCATCTTCACCGTCCAAGATCGCGGTAAACGAGGGGTGGATTCGCGGGTGAATCCCGGTTTGAGCGGCTGCGGCCGGATTCGGCCGGGCCCGCGCTCAGAGGTCGTTCGGGGAGGATTCGCCGGGCGACCTCTCAGGCCAGCAGGGCGAGGGTGCCCGGCGGGTCGAACAGCAGCGGACCGAAGGCCCGCTCGGCGGCTCCGACGAGCGTGGAGTCGGCGCCCAGTCCGGGCGCGGTGAGCCGGACCTGCTCGCGCGGCGCGGACAGGCCGACCGTCCGCAACGCGCCGCTGAGCTGCTGCTCGACCGCGGGGAACAGGTCGCGCAGCAGACCGCCGAAGATGACCACCTCGGGGTTGAAGATGTTGACCAGGTTGCCGACGCCGATGGCCAGCCATTCGCCCACATGCCGTACCGCGGCCAGGGCGCGCGGGTCGCCGCCGGAGGCGGCAGCGACCACGGCGGGCACCGTCGAGCGCGGGCCGTCCGGGTGGCCGGCCGCGTCCAGGATCGCCTTCTCGCCGATCTCGGTCTCCCAGCAGCCGCGGGCCCCGCAGCGGCAGAGCCGGCCGGCCGGGTTGACCACCATGTGACCGAGCTCACCGCCGTAGCCGCCGTGGCCGCGCAGCGGCTCGCCGCCGACGATGATGCCGGCGCCGACGCCGACCTCGCCGGTCAGGTAGACCGCGTCGGTGGCTCCCGCGGCGGCGCCGCGCACGTGCTCGGCCAGCGCGCCGAGGTCCGCGTCGTTGCCGACGGCGACCCGGGCGCGCACGCCCTGCCGGCCGAGGCCCTCGGCGAGCGCCGAGCCGAGCGGCTCGTCCACCCAGCCGAGGTTGGGGGCGAAGCGGACCAGTCCGTCCGACTCGCGCACCACGCCGGCGATCGCCGCGCCGACCCCGACGCAGACCGAGCCCGGCTCGGCCCGCGCCGACATCTCGGTGGTGAACCGGCACAGGTGGTTGACGACGTCGTCCATCGCGTAGTCGCCGCGCGGACGGTAGAGCTCGCGGCGGTCCAGGATCGAGCCGCCGAGGCCGACCCGCGCCGCGATCAGGTAGTCCACGCCGATGTCGAAGGCGAGCACGTAGACCTGCTCGGGCCGCGGCCACACCACCAGCGAAGGACGGCCGGCCCCGGCCCCGGCGGTGCGCGCGGGCAGCTCCTCGCGGACCAGCCCGGCCCCGGCGAGGTCGGCGGTGAGCGTGCCGATGGTGGAGCGGTTGAGCTGCATCGCGCTGGTCAGCTCGGCGCGCGAGGTGGGC
Source organism: Actinospica acidithermotolerans (assembly GCF_018139625.1). GTDB lineage: Bacteria > Actinomycetota > Actinomycetes > Streptomycetales > Catenulisporaceae > Actinospica > Actinospica acidithermotolerans. Next base: position 66,912 of record NZ_JAGSOH010000012.1, read on the forward strand.
CCGTGCACGTGGACGTAGCGCAGCAGGGTCGAGACGTTGTGCCTGCGCACCTCGTCCTGCGTCGAACCGCCCGGTCCGGCAGCCATGGAAATCCTCGCATTCCCGACCCGATGAGTTGACACATACTATGCCGCGCGGACGCGCCTTCCCGCTGACCGGACGGTCGGCATCCGTTCGCAGGATGCTGACCGCTCCGGCCCGCGGGGAGCGTCAGCGGCGGGCCCTGCGGGAGACCGAGTCGACGGCCGCCGCGAGCAGCAGCACCGCTCCCTCGATGATCAGCTCGTAGGCCGAGGCGTTGTTGCCCTGCAGCAGGTCGGAGATGCCGTTCTGCAGGATGGCCAGGACCACGCCGCCGAGGATGGCGTCGACGATCCGGCCCCGGCCGCCCATCAGCGAGGTTCCGCCGATGACGGCCGCGGCCACGGCGAGCAGCAGGGTGTTGCCCGCGCCGTCGCCGGTGCTCACGCCGCCGAGCTGGCCGGCCAGGATCAGGCCGGACAGCGCCGCGAGCGCGGAGCAGAGCACGAATACGGAGGTGCGGATGGAGAGCACCCGGATGCCCGCGCGGCGGGCCGCCTCCTCGTTGCCGCCGACCGCGAACACGTGGCGGCCGTAGCGGGTCTTGGTGAGCGTGAAGCCGAGCACCACGAGCAGGCCGAGGATGATCACCGAGGACCACGGCACGCCCCACTGGTGGATGCCGGCGCGCTGCTGCCAGGCCACGGACTGGTCGATGTTCATCAGGTAGACGAACACGCCGCCGAACACCGCGATCGCCAGCGAGCGCAGGCCGAGCACGGCCAGCGGCACGATGGCCAGGCCCTTGCGCTTGCGCGCGGCGTTCTGCACCAGCTTGACCAGCACGTAGAGGGCGACGGCGACGACCAGCAGGATCCAGCCGGCGACCGGCGAGAGGCGGCCGAAGTAGAGGTCGTGCAGCGTCTGGTCGCTGACCTGGACGCCGTTGCTCTTCGAGTTGATCACCAGGATCTGCACGCCCTGGAAGGCGATGAACGCGGAGAGGGTGACCACGAAGGACGGGATGTTCAGCTTGGCGCGCAGCCAGCCGAGCAGCAGGCCGACCACGCCGCCGAAGGCCGCGGAGCCGAGGATCGCGACGTACCAGGGCATGCCGTGCTTGACCGAGAGCACCGCGCCGAACGCGGCGGCGGTCGAGCCGACGACGCCGGCGGACAGGTCGATCTCACCGAGCAGCAGCACGAAGACCAGGCCCATGGCCATGATCGTGGTCGGCGCCGCCTGCTGGACGATCGCGACGATGTTGCTGCTGGACAGGAAGTTGCTCTGCGCGGCGCCGAAGATGACCATCAGCACCAGCGCGCCGACGACGGCCGGCACCGAGCCGGTCTCGCCGCTGCGCACGCTGCGCAGGTAGGAGCGGAAGGTGCCGCCGAGGGTCTGCGGGATCAGCGCGGTGACGTTCGCGGCCGGGTTGGCGGCCTCGTGCTCGGCGACCGCGTCGCGCTCGACGGGGGCGTTGGTGCCGGTGCCGGTGTCGGTGCTCATGCCGCCGCTCCTTCCTTGAGGCCGAGCGAGCCGGAGCGGCCGGCGGTGATCAGCTCGACGATCTGGGTCTGGTTGACCTCGGAGGTGCGCACCTGCGCGGCCATCCGTCCGAGGTAGAGGGCTGCGACGCTGTCCGAGACCTTGAGCACGTCGAGCATGTTGTGCGAGATGAGGATGACGGCCATGCCCTGGTCGGCCAGCCGCCGGACGAGGTCGAGCACCTGCGCGGTCTGCGCGACGCCGAGCGCGGCGGTCGGCTCGTCGAGGATGACGACCTTGCTGTTCCACAGCACCGTCTTGGCGATCGCGACGGTCTGCCGCTGGCCGCCGGAGAGGCTGGAGACCTTCTGCCGCACCGACTTCACGGTGCGCACCGAGAGCGAGGCCAGCGCCTTTCCGGCCTGGTGCTCCATCTCGGCCTCGTCCAGGGTGCGCGAGAGCCGGCTGACGGACTCGCGGCCCAGGAACATGTTCTGCACGATGTCCAGGTTGTCGCAGAGCGCAAGGTCCTGATACACGATCTCGATGCCGAGCGCGGAGGCGTCGCGCGGGCCCTTGACGGTGACCGGCTTCCCCTCGAACAGGTACTCGCCGCCGTCGATGTGGTAGGTGCCGCCGATGCACTTGACCAGCGTGGACTTGCCCGCGCCGTTGTCGCCGACCAGGGCGGTGACCTCGCCCGGGTTGGCCTCGAAGTCGACGCCCTTGAGGACCTCGACGGGTCCGAAGGACTTGGTTATCCCCCGCAGTCGAAGGACAGGCTCGCTCATTTCAGCTCCTGGATGCGTGCTGGTGCACGGTCGAGCCCCCGGGCCCGCGCGCCGTGGTGCGGCACGGCGCGCGGATCCGGGAGGCCGGGGGACTTACGAGAGGCCGGCCGCCGTGCAGGCGGAGGCGTAGGCCGAGGTGCAGACGTCCGACAGCTTGTCGTCGCCGCCCTTGATCGGGGCGTCGATGTTCGACTTGGTGATCACGACCGGGGTGCCCAGGATCGACTTGACCTGCTGGTTGTTCGTCGGGTCGGTCACCGAGGTGAAGGTGTCGGTCACCTTGCCGGCGATGATCTGCGCGGCCAGGTCGACGGACGGGACCGCCTCGCCCTTGGCGGCCTTGTAGATCGAGAAGGACTGCGAGCCGGAGAGGATGTTCTGCAGGCCGGCCGCCGAGGCGTCCTGGCCGGAGACGACGACCTTGCCCGCCAGGCCCAGGTTCTTCAGGTCCTGGATGACGGCGTTCGCCATGCCGTCGTTGGCGACCATGACCACGTTGATGTTGTGGTCCTTGTTGTACATCGAGGTGAAGTCGGTGCCGGCGGTCGGGTTGTCCCAGTTGGTGACCCACTGCTCGCCGGACTTCTTCCAGGAGCCGGAGGAGATCAGCGGGGTCAGGACCGACATGTAGCCCTGGTTGAACAGCACCGCGTTGTGGTCGGTGGTCGAGCCGTCGAGGATCGCCACGTCCGGGTTGGTGATGCCCTTGGCCTTCACCGCGGCGACCAGGGCCTGGCCCTGCAGCGTGCCGACCTCGGTGTTGTTGTAGGACACGTAGTAGTCGGGCGACGCGCCGGTGTCGAGCCGGTCGTAGTCGATCGTCTTCACGCCGGCGGCGTGCGCCTCCTTCTCGATCGCCGCGCCCACCGTGCTGTTCAGCGGGTCGAGGATCAGCACCTGGACGTGCTCGGTGTTGATCATCTTGTCGGCGAGCGACTGCTGCGTGGAGGTGGAGCCCTGCGCGTTCTGGATATCGCAGTTGAGGCTCTTCGCCTTGCACTCCGCGGTCAGCGCCGGGGCGTCCGCGTTCACGTAGCGGGCGGAGGAGACGGTGTCCGGCAGGATGATGCCGACCTGCACAGCGGAAGAACCGGAGGACGAGCCCGAAGCGGAGGAGCTCGACGAGGAGGATGAGCACCCGGCGACACCCAAAGCGAGGGCTGCGGCGCCGACGGCGGCACTCAGGACGGCCTTACGCATCATTGCGCGTGGTCCTTTCTCAGGCGCCGGCGCCCCCCGCGGGGCTCGGCGGATCCAAGGAATGTTGTTGGACGCAACGTATGTCCTCGGCCCGGAAAGCGGAAGGCGGGCTCCGAGCCCATTTGTTGTGCGCGGTAACGATTTTGCGACGCAGGTAGAAGGGGTCGAGCACGGAACGTGACAAGATCCGGTACCGTCGGCCGCCTTGGTCTAGACCAATTTAAACGATCTTCATGCCGTCCACCTGGCCCTGCGCGCCGGGTATTACTTGGCTCACACAACAAATGGCGCCAGCCGGTGATCATGGAAATGGTGGATCGCCGTGCGCGCTCTGTTATCCAAGTGATACCTGACCTGGCGTCAGAAACAGCCTCCGAGCGGCGGACGGGACCGGTCCCCGCGGCGCGTCGCTAGCTTGCGGGACATGACATTCCAGGAAGCGAACCGGCCGGGCGGACCCGGTCCGACCACGCAGGACGCGCCGTCCCAGGTGCGCGCGGCCGCCCGATCGCGCGAGCTCGGCGACCTCCTCGCCACCCGGCACGGCGCCTCGACCCGACACATGTTGCTGGTCGGCGGCGGCATCGCGGCCGGCTGCCTCCTCGTCGACCTGGCGCTGTGGCACGTGGTCAGCACCGAGGACCCCTTCTCGGCCGCTTACACCTTCATGCACGCCGTGTATCGGGCCATGGTCCTCGGCGTGATCGTCGGCTTGGCCATCGCCATCCGCGCCCTGGCCACCGGCCAGCACTCCTACTACCTGTACAGCGGCGGCCTGGTGCACACGCGCCGCTCGACCTTCCGCTCGATCGCGTGGTCCGACGTCGTGCGCGTGGCCACGATCCACGACCGCCGCTCCACCGGCAGGGACGTCGGCAAGGTGCTCGGCTACCGGCTCGAGCTCGCCGACGGCACCAAGATCCCGATCCCGCTCGACGCCGCCGCCAGGCAGGGCGGCCGGGACGCGTTCATCGACCGCCTCCTCGACGCCGCGCGCGAGCGCAACCTGCCCATCGCCTGACGCCTGCTCTCCCCCTTCCTCCGCACCGTCCGTCCACCACCGCGCAGACAGGAGCTCCCACCGTGACGAACCAGGCCCCTTACTCAAGCGGCCCCGCCCCGTACCAGACCGTCTCCGCCCAGCAGCGGGACATCTGGCGCAGCAAGGGCAAGCGCTCCGTCGGCTTCGGCGTCGTCTGGATCGCGTTCGGCCTGATCTTCTCCATCATCAGCTACCAGGCGGCGTCGGGCGGAGGCGTGTACTTCATCGCCTACGGCCCCGTCATCTTCGGCGTCTACCGCCTCGTCCTCGGCATCAATCTGCTGAACAAGGCCAACCGCTGAGCGCGCGCTCCCCGGGCCGGGCGGATCGCCGCACGCGACCTGCCCGGCACGACTGGCGTTCACCCGGTTTGTCCGCCACTGTGGACAGTGGGGGGTCCGTCACGAGCTGTCCTTCAAGGGCGAGGGAAGCAGAGTAGCCATGAGAGTGAAAGACGTCCTCAGGAACAAAGGGTCGGTGGTCGTCACCGTCCGCCCCGACGCCACCTGCCGCGCGCTGCTCGCGCTGCTGGCCGAGCGCAACATCGGAGCGGTCGTCGTCTCCGAGGACGGCGTGACCGTCCGCGGCATCGTCTCCGAACGCGACGTGGTCCGCCGCCTGAACGACCGCGGCGACGCCGTCCTCGACGGCCCTGTCTCCGACATCGCCGTCTGGGAGGTCTCCACCTGCGCCCTGGAGGACCATGTCGACGAGCTCTGCACGACGATGACCAGCCGACGCATCCGCCACCTGCCGGTCGTCGACCCCGCCGGCCGCCTGGTCGGCATCGTCAGCATCGGCGACGTGGTCAAGTCGACGATCGACCAGCTGGAGTTCGACCGGAAGAACCTGATCGACTACGTGCAGGGTTGACCCGCAGGTCGGAGCGGCGCCACCCGCACCCGAGGGCCGGCACCCGGCATCCGCCGCCGGGCGCCGGCCTCAACGCGTGCCGCGGCGCGCGTCAACGTTCACGGGCGTGGAAGACGACGGCGTGCTCCGGGTGCAGAAGCGGGGCGGCGAGGCCTGCCGCGCCGAGCAGCGCTCCGTTCATCGTGACGCCGGGCCACCAGGCCGCGGGCCGGGTGTCGGCGTGCAGGAACTCCGGGAACACCGGCTCGATCCGGTAGCGCCGCGCCGGGTCGAGGCCGGGGAAGCGGATGCGGCCAGGCGAGACGTAGGGGCTGCGCGCGGTGACCGCGTACGAGTAGATCGCCTCCGAGCGGTCGGGGGCGACGACGCCGTGCAGCACGATCGAGGGGTCGGGATGGTCGATGCGCACGAGGTCGCCGCCGTGCAGCAGTTCGCGGTGTGCCTTGTGGAAGCGGATCCAGTCGGCGAGCTCGGCTCGCTCGGCCGCGGTCGCCGAGCGCAGGTCCCATTCGACGCCGAGGTGGCCGAAGAGGGCGGTGGCCGCGCGGAAGGACAGGTCGTGCCGACGACCGGTGCTGTGCGAGCTGCCCGAGGCGATATGCGCGCCCATGAGCTCCGGCGGCAGCAGTTGCGTCGTCCAGCGCATCATCTGCTGGCGGTCGAGCGGGTCGATGTTGTCCGAGACCCAGACGCGGTCGGTGCGCTCCAGCACGCCGAGGTCGACGCGCGCGCCGCCGGAGGAGCAGGACTCGATCTCCAGGCCCGGATACTTCGCCTTGATCTCGTCCACCAGGCGGTAGAACGCAAGCGTCTGCTCGTGCACTGCCGGGCGTCCGTCGAGTCCGCCCGCGTCGATGAGGTCGCGGTTGTGGTCCCACTTGATGTATCCGATGTCGTACTCGTCGAGGATCGCGCAGATCGAATCGCGGATGTACGCGTACGCCTCCGGGATCGCCAGGTCGAGCACCTCCTGGTGACGCGACTCGACGGGAAGCCGGCCGCCGGTGGACATGACCCACTCCGGGTGACGGCGTGCCAGGTCGGAGTCGAGGTTGACCATCTCCGGCTCGAACCAGAGCCCGAACTGCATGCCGAGCTTGCGCACCCGGTCCACCAGCGGGTGCAGCCCGTCGGGCCACGCCTCCGGCGAGACGGTCCAGTCGCCGAGCCCTCGGTGGTCGTCGCGCCGTGCGCCGAACCAGCCGTCGTCGAGCACGAAGCGTTCGATGCCAGCCGCGGCCGCCTGCTCGGCGAGCTCGAGCAGCACGTCGAGGTCGTGATCGAAGTACACCGCCTCCCACACGTTCAGCGTCACCGGACGCGGCGTGCGCGGATGCTGCGGGCGGCCGCGCAGATACGTGTGGAACCGTCGCGCGACCTCGTCGAGCCCGTCGCCGTATCCTGCGTAGATCCACGGCCCGCTATACGTCTCGCCCTGACGGAGCCTCACCTCGCCGGGCAGCAGCAGCTCTCCCCCGGCAAGCGCCTGCACACCGCTGTCCACCCGCTCGAACTGGTGGACGTGGTTGCCCGACCAGCCGGTGTGCAGCGCCCAGACCTCGCCCTTGGCGAAGTCGAAGCCGGGCACGCCGGCATGCAGAACGTAGGCGGAGTCGGCCCCGGTCCGTCCGCGGCGGCCCTCGCGCCGGTGCGTGCCCTGAGCGATCGGTGCACGCTGCGGCACCCGCTCCTTGCCCCAGCGTCCGCCGAAGTCGAGCAGCTCGCCGGCCTCCTGCGGCACCGGCAGGGCAAGCAGCAGCTCATCGAGCTGATAATCATCCCGACCGGTATTGCGCACCGCTCCACGCAGTCGCACCACGCCGCTCGCGTCCATCTGGACCTCGATCTCCAGCGCGAGTTCGGCCTCGGCGTCCTCCGCGTGAAACGCGATGTGCGCCGCACCCTCGCGCAGCACGATCGGCGATGCGTCGGCCACCCCGTCGACCTCGACCCGCGACGTCACGAAGCGCGGCGACCACGCCCGGCCCGACCGCGATCCGCGAAGCCCCGGCGTGCCGATCCATCCCGTCCAGTGCTCGGGCAGCAGCGAGAGCCGGATCGGCTCGTCCACCCCGTTCGGCGCGTGCGGCGCGACCGCTCCGAGCGCGAGCGCGTCGAGGTCGGCCGCAAGCGGCACGCCCGGGTCGCGCCCCCAGAGAAGGACCGCGGGCAGCCGGCCCGCCGTCGCGTCGAGGACGAGGCAGACCCCTGCGGCTCGCAGCACGATCCGGGCATCGGCATGGGATGTCGTCATCGGTAGGCAGTCCAGTTCCAGTGAGTGGGTGAGTCGGCCCGGCAGACGGGTGCTGCCGACGATACCGTCGGCCGGACCGCTGATCACGCCGATCCGGAACCGCTGCGCCACGCGTGCGTCGGCCGGGGCGCGCCCATCGGCACTGGTCGGCGCGGGCGGGCGGGTGCCGGGCTGCGGAAATCCCGTTGATTAGGCCGTGCGGGCGTTGGTAGCGTGCGCAGCACCGTGCCCGACCGCGGGACTGAAGGAGGTGAGACGACCCATGCAGGCTGCATCGACGTGGGCGCTCCCCCACCCCGTCACGGTCAGGCGATAGACGAAGCCGTCGCCGGGAGCGCCGAGAAACCAGGCATTCCCGAAGGGTTGTGCGACATGGCCTTGTCCTGTCTGACTTTCACCTCTGACGACTCGTCCGACAAGATTCGCGAACGCGAGTTCACCATCGGCGACCTCCCCGGCGTCCTCTGGTCCCCGGCCGCCGGCGCCGAGCGCTCCGCGCTGGTGCTGCTGGCCCACGGAGGCGGCCTCCACAAGAAGGCCCCCGCGATGTGGGGCCGCGCGCACCGCCTCGTGACCGGCGCCGGCTTCCACGCCGCCGTCATCGACGCCCCCGGCCACGGCGACCGCCCCCGCACCGCGCACGACGAGCGCGAGATCGCCGCGATGTACGCGGCAAGGGACGCGGGCGAACCCGAGGCCCCGATCATCGTCCGCTACAACGCCCACCTGGCCGAACGCGCCGTCCCCGAGTACCGCGCGCTGCTGGACGCCCTCCAGCAGCTGCCCGACATCGGCCCCGAGGGCCCGGTCGGCTTCTGGGGCCTGAACATGGGCACCGCCATCGGCGTCCCCTTCGTGGCCGGCGAACCCCGGATCGCCGCCGCAGTCTTCGGCCTGCACTGGCCCGACCGCCTGGCCGAAGACGCCCGGAGGATCGCCATCCCGGTCGAGTTCGACATGCAGTGGGACGACGAGTACATCGACCGCGAGGCCGGCCTGGCCCTGTTCGACGCCTTCGCCTCCCCCGACAAGTCCCTGCACGTCAACACGGGCCGCCACCAGGACCTCCCCCGCTTCGAGGCCGACAGTGCGGTCCGCTTCTTCGCCCGCCACCTGGGCCAGCCGGCCGTCTCGCCCGCGTGAACCGCTGAGTCCCGGATCCGGCGCCCGTTCCGCCTCCCCCGGCGGCCCGGGCGCCGCCCTACATCAGGCCGGTGATGACCTCTATCGGGTCGAAGAGCAGCGGAGCGAAGGCGCGTTCGGCGGCGCCCACGAGGGTGGAGTCGGCGCCCAGGCCCGGGGTGACGAGGCGGACCTGCTCGCGGGGGGCGGCGAGGCCCGTGGTGAGCAGGGTGGTGCGCAGCTGCTGCTCGACGGCGGGGAAGACGTCGCGCAGCAGGCCGCCGAAGATGACCACTTCTGGGTTGAATATGTTGACAACGTTGCCCACGCCGATGCCGAGCCATTCGCCCACGTGGCGCATGGCGGCCTGGGCTCGGGCGTCGCCGTCGGAGGCGGCGGCCACGACGGCGGAGACGGTGGACCGGGGGCCGTCGGGGTGGCCGGCGGCGTCGAGGATGGCCTTCTCGCCGATCTCGGTCTCCCAGCAGCCGCGGGCTCCGCAGCGGCAGAGCCGGCCGGCCGGGTTGACGACGGTGTGGCCGATCTCGCCGCCGTAGCCGCCGTGGCCTCTGAGCGGTTCGCCGCTGACGATGATGCCGGCGCCGACGCCGACCTCGCCGGTCAGGTAGACGGCGTCGGACGAGCCGGCGGCGGCGCCCCTGACGTGCTCGGCGAGAGCGCCGAGGTCGGCGTCGTTTCCCACCACTATGCGCGCCTTGATCCCGTACTCGCCGAGCATGTCGGCGAGCGAACGGCCCAGCGGCGCGTCCACCCAGCCGAGATTGGGGGCGTAGCGCACCTGGCCGTCGGACTCCCTGACCAGGGCCGCGATGGCCACGCCGACGCCGACGCAGACGGATCCGGGCTCCGCCCGGCCGAGCATCTCGGCGGTGAACCTGCCGAGGTGCGCGGCGACGTCCTCGAGCGCGTAGTCGCCGCGCAGCCGGTGCAGCTCCCGGCGGTCCAGGATCGAGCCGCCGAGGCCGACCCGCGCCGCGATCAGGTAGTCGACGCCTATGTCGTAGGCGAAGACGTAGACCTTCTCCGGCCGCGGGCACACCACCAGCGAGGGCCTGCCCGCGCCCGAACCGGCCGTGCGCGAGCGGGCCGGCACCTCCTCGCGGACGAGCCCGACCTGGGTCAGGTCCGCGGTCAATGCGCCGATCGTCGACCGGTTGAGCTGCATCACGCTCGTCAACTCGGTCCGCGAGGTGGGGCCGTGCACATGGACGTAGCGCAAAAGCGTGGAGACGTTGTGCCTGCGAACTTCGTCCTGCGTCGACCCCGCCGTGCCGGCAGCAGTCATCGTGCTTGTCCGTTCCTTCTCGGTCGGCGCCCGTTCGCGGCGGCTGATGCTCCTCACTCCTGCGCTACGTCCGTAACCCGCTTTCGCGTTACTGCCTGCTCAGGCCCGCCCTCCGGGAGACCGCGTCGAAGCCGGCGGCGACGAGCAGCACGATGCCGGTGATGATCTGCTGCCAGCCGGGGCCGTTCGAACCCGAGATCAGGTCGCTCATGCCGTACGAGATGACCTCGACCACGACACCGCCGATGACCGCGTCGATCACCCGGCCGCGGCCGCCGAACAGGCTCGTACCGCCGATGACCGCGGCGCCGACGGCGAGCAGCAGGGTGTTGCCGCCGCCCTGGGCCGAGTTCACGCCCGCCTGGGAGGAGAGCTGCACCAGGCCGGAGAGCGCCGCGAGGAAGGAGCAGATGACGAACACCGAGATGCGCACCATGTCCACGCGGATACCCGCGCGGCGGGCGGCCTCGTCGTTCCCGCCGACCGCGTAGACGTGCCGGCCGTACCGGGTGCGGCCGAGCAGGAACGTCAGCGCGAACAGCAGGATCAGCATCAGCGGCACGATCCACGGCACGCCCTCGGACGTCTGGTTCGAGGTGAGGAACGTGTGCGTGATGATGCGGTTGATGCCCATGTAGTAGATGAACACCGCGCCCAGCGCCGCCAGCGCCGCGATCTTGATCAGCGCGATCGAGTTCGGCTCGGTGGACAGTCCGGCGGCCCGCCGCTTGGACAGCGTGCGGAACTTGACCACCGCGTAGCCGAGCACGACGATCGCCAGCATCAGCCAGCCGGCCCAGATGGGCATGTAATCGGAGATGCTCGCGCTCTCCAGGGCGACCAGCGTGTGGTCGGTGACCAGGATCGAGCCGCTGCCGCCGACCATGATGACGGTCACGCCCTGGAAGGACAGGAACGCCGCCAGGGTGATGACGAACGACGGGATGCCCACCTTCGCGCGCAGCCAGCCGATGCTCGCGCCGATGACCACGCCGAGCAGGCCGGCCGCGAAGACGGCGACGACCCAGTTCACCTGATGGCGCACCAGCAGCACGGCGGCCAGCACCGCGCACAGGCCGGAGGCGGTGCCCGCGGAAAGGTCGATCTCGCCGAGCAGCAGGACGAACACCAGGCCCATCGCCATGATGATCGTCGGCGCGCCGTCGATGACCATGTTCTCCACGTTGTACGCGGAGAGGAAGCCGCTCTGCAGGATGGCGAACAGGATCACCAGCACGACCAGGCCGATCAGGCCGGGTACCGCGCCCATCTCGCCGCCGCGCAGGCGCTGAACGTAGTCGCGCCCGTACTCGACCGCGTTCATCTCACGCGGCTGGAACGGCTGCTCCTCGCCCTGCCGCAGCTGCGGCGTCTCGTTGCCGATGGTGCTCATGCCTGCGCTCCGTTCCCCTCGACGGCCGACGCGACCGACGAGGTGAGGCCGAGGTCGCCGGAGCGTCCGGCCGTGATCAGTTCGACGATCTGGGTGTGCGTCACCTCGGACCGGCGCACCTGGGCCGCCATCTGTCCGAGGTAGAGCGCCGCGATGCTGTCCGAGACCTGCAGCACGTCGTTCATGTTGTGCGAGATCAGCACGACGGCCAGGCCCTGGTCGGCGAGCCGGCGGACCAGGTCGAGGACCTGCGCGGTCTGCGCGACGCCGAGCGCGGCGGTCGGCTCGTCGAGGATGACCAGCTTCGAGTTCCACAGCACGGCCTTGGCGATGGCCACCGTCTGCCGCTGGCCGCCGGAGAGGCTGGAGACCTTCTGCCGCACCGACTTCACGGTGCGCACGGACAGCGAGGCGAGCGTCTGGCCCGCCATCAGCTCCATCTTGGCCTCGTCGAGGGTGCGCGCCGCGCCCACGACCTCCTCGCGGCCGAGGAACATGTTCTCCACGATGTCCAGGTTGTCGCACAGGGCGAGGTCCTGGTACACGATCTCGATGCCGAGGGCGGAGGCGGCGCGCGGGCTCTGGACGTGAGCCGGCCTGCCGTCGAAGATGTACTCGCCCTCGTCGATGGCGTAGGTGCCACCGATGCACTTGACCAGCGTGGACTTACCGGCGCCGTTGTCGCCGACCAGCGCGGTCACTTCTCCGGATCGGGCCTCGAAGTCCACGCCCTTGAGGACGTGCACCGGGCCGAAGGACTTCTGAATGCCGCGCAGCCGCAGGATCGGCTCGCTCGCGCCGCGGGGACCGGCGTCCACGCTCACGGTTGACTCCTAGGGTCGATGTGGCTGATTCCCGTCCCCGGCAGGCCCAGGCGGGAGCCTGCCGGGGACGGGAAGATCCGGGATGGCTACCGGGTGTCAGCGGCTTAGCTGATGCCGTACTTGGCGCAGTTGGCCTTGGTCGTCGAGTTGGTGTCGCAGACCGAGGCGGCCGTCTCGTAGCCGTCCTTGACCGGCAGGCCGACGTTGGCCGTGGTGATCACGGTCGGCGTGGCCAGGTAGGCCGGGACCTTCGAGCCGTTGGAGGGGTCGGTCACCGTGGCCGGGGCGGTCGGCTTCTGGCCGGCCAGGATCTGCGAGGCCAGCTTGACCGCGACGTCCGCCTCACCGGCGACCGGCTTGTAGATGCTGAAGCACTGGGTGCCGGCCATGATGTTGTCCAGGCCGCCGGCGCTCGCGTCCTGACCGGAGACCGCGACCTTGCCGGCCAGGCCCTGCTGCTGCAGCACGTTGATGACCGACTGGGCCATCGTGTCGTTGGCGACCATGACGGCGTTGATCTTGCTGCCGTACTTGCCCAGCTGGTTCTGGAAGACCGACTGCGCGGTGGTGGCGCTCCAGTTGCCGTTGCCGTCGTCGAGCTTGGTCCAGCCGGGCTGCGAGCCGAGCACGGAGTTGTAGCCCTGCGCGAACAGCGTGGCGTTGTTGTCGGTGGAGGCGCCGTCGATCTCGACGTAGCCGACGCCGCTCTTGCCGGCGACCTGCGAGCACTGGGTCAGGGCCTTGCCCTGGTCCTCGCCGACCTTCACGTTGTCGAAGGAGACGTAGTAGGACGCGCCGCCGCCCTGGGTCAGCCGGTCGTAGTCGATCGGCACGACGCCCTTGGACTTGTCCAGCTTCTCGATCGCCGCGCCGGACGAGGAGTCCAGGTCGACGAGCATGATGACGCCGGCGCCCCAGCTGATCAGCTGCTGGTTCTGCTGCTCCTGGGTGGCGTCGGAGCCGTTGGCGTTGTAAATCTTGCAGTCCAGCTTGTACACGGCGCACTGGGCCGCGATCTGCTTCGGGTCCGCGGAGACCCAGCGGGGCGAGGACGCGGTGTCCGGCAGCAGGATGCCGACCTTGTTGTTCGACGACGATGAGCTGGAGGAGCTCTTGCTCGAGCTCGAACAGCCGGCCAACGCGGTGGCGGCCACGGTGGCGACGGCCACTGCGGCATAGATTCGCTTGCGCATCATTGCGCTGTTCCCTTCTCGGATACCGGCGCGGCGCGCGCGACGGTGCGGAGTGGAGCCGGGAGGCGGGGGTCGTGCTGTGCAGTCGTCCCGTGGCCGGGACGCCAAAAGTTGTGACCCGCAACGTATTCCGCTCGCCAGCCTTTGTGAAGAGGCCGCGAGAGCGACGCAGCGCCCTACGGTAACGGCTCGCTAACAATGATCAAGGATCGATGATCGAGTTCTACGAGACGTCGAATGGCAACGTTGTCACGTTTTGGACAGGGAGAACGCGGAGCCGGGACTGCTTACAGCGCGGTGACCGGCCGTAACACGGATTTCATGTAGCCCCCGGCAACAATTTAGCTCGACTAAAGACAAGATCAACGATCTTGGAATGAAGATCAGAACCCGCACAATCCCGTGACCAAACCGTTAAGTGGGGAGTGTACCCGAATGGCGGAGCGGCACAGGGGCATCAGGGGGATCACCCGAATCCCGCTCGGGGCCTTCCCCGGCCCCCGACCGCGAGCACCGCCGCGGTTCGGTCGCCCCGGCCGCGTCGCGCGGGCGACAAACGCCCGCGTCGCAAAGCTGCACTCTCTTCGGCCACCGAGCCCGTTCACAGATCTCAGCGCAGCGGCAGTACGGGGAACGAGGCGCCCAGGGCCCGCTCCGGATCGGCCCGCAGGACGTCCGCGAGCACCGTCGCGTAGACCGAGCGGAAATCCGTGCCGAACTTGAGATCGCCCTGGTCGAGGTCGGTGAGCGAGGGCTGCTCGCCGAGGAAGCCGCCGGCCACCGAGTCGCCGACGACGAAGACGGGTCCGGCGGTGCCGTGGTCGGTCCCCTCGTTCGCGTTGGCGGCCACGCGCCGGCCGAACTCGGTGTAGGCGACCAGCACGACGTCCTTCGCCCGGTTCCCCGCGGAGATTCGTTGCTGGAAGGCGGCGACCGCCGCGCTCACCTCGCCGAGCAAGGCGCTCTGCGTCCCCTTCTCGGCCGAGTGCGTGTCGAATCCGCCGAGGCTGACGGCGTACACCTGGGTCGGAACCGCGGATTCGATGCAGGAGGCAACAATGTCGAGCTGCGCAGCGAGCTCACCGGTCTTCCTCGATCCCTTCCGCGCCGGGAGCACCGATTGGAACGCGCCCGCAACAGTGAACAGATCGCCGGTGTCCCTTGCGGCGTACGCGGCGTTGGCGCAGTCCTGGGACGAGCTCTCGGCGAGGGCGCGCAGGCCCGTGCCCGTCGCGCCCTTCGGCAGCTTGAACTGCCCGAGCGGCAGCGAGGATCCGGCCGTCTCGGTGCCCGCGAGCAGCGGCGGAAGCGTGCCGCCGAGCGAGACGGCGCGCAGCGCCCGCATCTCGTCGTCCGGCTGCGCATCGAGCCAGCGGCCCAGCCAGCCCGAGGTCTGCGGGTCGGTCGGCGACGCCGTCTGCCAGATGTCCATGGACACGAAGTGGCTGTGGCTCGGGCTCGGATAGCCGACGCCGCGCACGATGGCGAGCTTCTTGTCCTGCCAGAGCTGGTGCATCCCCGTCATGGACGGGTTCAGGCCCAGGCCCTCGCCGAGGTCGAGCACCTCGGACTCGGAATACGACAAACCCGGCCGCGAGCTCTGATACACCGGGTCGGCGGCCGGGATGACGGTGTTCAGGCCGTCGTTGCCGCCGTAGAGGGTCAGCAGCACGAGGATGCCCTGGCCGGCCTCCAGCGGGGCGCTGCGCGCCGCGCGGTGCAGGGCGTCCCAGGTCAGGGTGCCGGCGCCGGCGGCCAGCGCGCCGGCGCCGACGACCCCGGAGGCGATCAGGAACTTGCGGCGGGTGACGGTGTCCACGTGGGCTCCCTCAGTTGACCTGGTACTCGGGGCTGAGCAGGGCGAGTTCGACCAGGCTCGGCGGGTCGGCCGCGACGTCGGAGAGGGCGGTCACGGTGCGCGCCGAGAAGGAGTCCACGCCCAGCAGGTAGGCCACGGCGTCGATCCGCGAGCCCGTCGCGGAGTCGGAGACGGTGGACAGGTCCCCCGCCGCCGCGGCCCAGCGGGCGAAGTCGATGCGCGCCTGCAGCGCCGCCGTGGTCAGCCACAGCTGCCCGGACGGCCAGCCGCCGACGTTCGGCGGGTAGAACGGCAGCTGGCCGAGGCCGTCGAGCACCGCCCGCAGAGCCGGCGTGTCCTTCGGCGTCGGCGTGATCTTCAGCGCCCTGAGTGCGCCGACGACGTACTCGACCGGCTGCTTGACGAGCCCGTAGCGGGCCGTGGAGCCGGTGAAGGCGGGATCGGTGAACAGGGCGCGTGCGAGGGCGCTGAGATCGCCCGTGGAGCCGTAGGCGGCGAGCAGGCTCCCCCGGGTCGCGGCGGGGATCGTCGCCGGCGAGCCCAGGCGGAACCAGTGGCGGGCGACAACAAACTCGGCGCTTGCCGGCTGCGCGAGGATCAGATCGGCGAACGAGTCGGCGTCGAAGGAGGCGGTCCGGCCGAGGATCGTCTCCGGCCCGGCGGCGTGGTTCCTGGCCGCGAACGTCGCGACCCCGCTGATCCGGTCGAGCCGCCATCCGGTGAGGGCGAGCGCGGCCTGGCGCACGTCCGTCTCGGTGTAGTGGCCGACGCCGAGGCCGAACAGCTCCATCGACTCGCGCGCCAGGTTCTCGTTGGGGGCCTCGGCCGTGCTGCCCTCGGCGTCGAGCCAGACCATCATCGCCGGGTCGGTGAGGATCGTCCGGAAGAGCGTATGGAAGTCGCCGCCGCCGAGCGTGCGCAGGGTCTGGTTCTGCCTGAGCATCAGGGACGCGTAGCGCACCTTCTGCAGCGAGGTGGCGAAGTGGCCGTGCCAGAAGTACGTGCGCTTCTCCGGCCAGGGATCGCGGGCCGCCGTCATCCGGGCGATCCACCAGGCGACGAGGTCGGCGTCGGCGCCCGTGTCGATCGCCGACGGCAGTTTCGGCGCGGGCGTCGCGGCCACGCCGGGGTCGGCGCTCGGCGAGGCGGTAAACAGGCTGTCCACGGTGGCGTTGAAGCCCGCTGCCAGCGCCGCGTCGATCTCCGGCCCGCTGGCGCCGAATCCGGTGCGCCGCAGCAGATGGGCGATCAGGGAGCGGTCCGCGTCGGTCGTCACGCTTTCCTTGATACGCGTCGCCGGATAAGGACGCGCTAAGCAGGAAGGCCCCGCGGCGCGCGTGCGCCGCGGGGCCCGGTCCGGCTATCGATCAGCCGCGCAGCAGGTTGCGCAGCACGTACTGCATAATCCCGCCGTTGCGGTAGTAATCGGCCTCTCCGGGGGTGTCGATGCGCACGACCGCGTCGAACTCGACGTCGCCCGCCTTGACCTTCACCGTCTTCGGCGTGCTGCCCTCGTTCAGGGCGGTGACGCCGGTGATGGTGAACTCCTCCTCGCCGGTCAGGCCGAGCGAGGCGGCGTTCTTGCCCGCCGGGTACTGCAGCGGCAGCACGCCCATGCCGATCAGGTTGCTGCGGTGGATCCGCTCGTAGGACTCGGCGATGACGGCCTTCACGCCGAGCAGCGCGGTGCCCTTGGCGGCCCAGTCGCGCGAGGAGCCGGAGCCGTACTCCTTGCCCGCCAGCACGACCAGCGGCACGCCCGCCTCGGCGTACGCGACCGAGGCGTCGTAGATCGTGGTCTGCTCGCCGGTCAGCAGGTTCTTGGTGAAGCCGCCCTCGACGCCGTCCAGCAGCTGGTTGCGCAGCCGGATGTTGGCGAAGGTGCCGCGGATCATCACCTCGTGGTTGCCGCGGCGGGAGCCGTAGGAGTTGAAGTCGCGGCGCTCGACCCCGTGCTCGGCCAGGTACTTGCCGGCGGGCGAGTCGGCCTTGATGGAGCCGGCCGGGGAGATGTGGTCGGTGGTGACCGAGTCGCCCAGCTTGGCCAGCACGCGGGCGCCGGCGATGTCGGCGACCGGGGCCGGGGTGGCCGGCATGTTCTCGAAGTACGGGGGCTTGCGCACGTACGTCGAGTCGGCGTCCCACTCGAAGACGTTGCCGGTCGGCGTCGGCAGCGACTGCCAGCGCTCGTCGCCGGCGAACACGTCCGCGTAGTCCTTGGAGAACATCTCGGCGGAGATCGCCGAGCCGATGACCTCCTGCACCTCGGCCGGGGAGGGCCAGATGTCCCTGAGGTACACGGCGTTGCCGTCGGCGTCGGTGCCCAGGGCGTCGTGCTCGAAGTCGAAGTTCATCGTGCCCGCGATGGCGTACGCGATGACCAGCGGCGGCGAGGCCAGGTAGTTCATCTTGACGTCCGGGTTGATCCGGCCCTCGAAGTTGCGGTTGCCGGAGAGCACCGAGACCACTGCGAGGTCGGCCTCGTTGACCGCCGCGGACACGTGCTCGGGCAGCGGGCCGCTGTTGCCGATGCAGGTGACGCAGCCGTAGCCGACGAGGTTGAAGCCGAGCTTGTCCAGGTACGGGGTCAGGCCGGCGCGGTCGTAGTAGTCGGTGACGACCTTCGAGCCCGGGGCGAGCGTGGTCTTGACCCACGGCTTGGCCTTCAGGCCCTTCTCGACGGCGTTCTTGGCCAGCAGCGCGGCGCCGAGCATCACCGAGGGGTTCGAGGTGTTGGTGCACGAGGTGATCGAGGCGATGACGACCGAGCCGTTGTCGACCTCGAACTCGGAGCCGTCGGGCGCGGTCACCTTGGTGGGCTTGGAGACGCCGTTCGAGACCGCCGGGGCGTCAGAGGCCGGGAAGGACTCGATGCCGGACTCGTCGCCGACGGTGACGTAGTCGCGGACCGCGCTGCGGAAGCGGGACTTGGCCTCGGCCAGGATCACCCGGTCCTGCGGGCGCTTCGGGCCGGCGATGGACGGGACGACCGTGCCGAGGTCGAGCTCGATGTACTCGGAGTACTTCGGCTCGTGCGACGGGTCGTGCCACAGGCCCTGCTCCTTGGCGTACGCCTCGACCAGCGCGAGTTGCTGCTCGGTGCGGCCGGTGAGCTTGAGGTAGTTCACCGTCTCCTGGTCGATCGGGAAGATGGCGCAGGTGGAGCCGAACTCCGGCGACATGTTGCCGATCGTGGCGCGGTTGGCCAGCGGGACGGAGGTGACGCCCTCGCCGTAGAACTCGACGAACTTGCCGACGACGCCGTGCTTGCGCAGCATCTCGGTGATGGTGAGCACCAGGTCGGTGGCGGTGGCCCCGGCCGGCAGCTCGCCGGTCAGCTTGAAGCCGACCACCCGCGGGATCAGCATGCTGACGGGCTGGCCGAGCAGCGCGGCCTCGGCCTCGATGCCGCCGACGCCCCAGCCGAGCACGCCGAGGCCGTTGACCATGGTGGTGTGCGAGTCGGTGCCGACCACGGTGTCCGGGTACGCCTGGCCGTTGCGGGCCATCGCGACGCGGGCCAGGTGCTCGATGTTCACCTGGTGCACGATGCCGGTGCCGGGCGGGACGACCTTGAACTCGTCGAAGGCGGTCTGGCCCCAGCGCAGGAAGCGGTAGCGCTCCTGGTTGCGCTCGTACTCGATGTCCACGTTCCTGGTGAAGGCGTCCGGGGTGCCGAAGACGTCCGCGATGACGGAGTGGTCGATGACCAGCTCGGCCGGGGCCAGCGGGTTGACCTTCGACGCGTCGCCGCCGAGCGCCACCACCGCCTCGCGCATGGTGGCCAGGTCCACGACGCAGGGCACGCCGGTGAAGTCCTGCATGATCACCCGGGCCGGGGTGAACTGGATCTCGGTGTCCGGCTCGGCCTGCGGGTCCCAGCCGGCCAGCGCCCGGATGTGCCCCTCGGTGATGTTCGCCCCGTCCTCGGTGCGCAGCAGGTTCTCCAGCAGCACCTTCAGCGAGTAGGGCAGCTGCTCGGCACCGGGCACGGCGTCGAGCCGGAAGATTTCGTACGTCTCTTCGCCGACGCGCAGGTCGGCGCGCGCTCCGAGGCTGTTGGTGGACACCGCGGGTCTCCTCTGGTGTGGCGTGTGACTTTATCTCGACATCAAGATACCCCATCCTCCGGGCTAATCCGAACCCGGGTGCGAGGCGAAACTCACGTGGCCGAAACGCGGCCACTCGATCATCATGGAAGCGATAGCCCGACCGGGCATCACCGGATCGAAGCAGGAGGCCGCGGCCGTGACCTTCACCGAGACCCTGGCCCGGGACTTTCCCGGCGCCGTCCCGGCGAACCAGTTCGTGAACGGAACACAGAACCTACTCGCGCAGTTCGGGGTGATCCGCGGCGGGGCGCTGCCGCTCATCGCGACCTGCCGGGACGAGCTCGCCTTCGGGCTGACCGCGGAGCTGCAGCGGGCCTGGGGCGGGGCGTTCAACATGGCCGGCCTGGCCGGCCTTTTCACATTGGGCCGTACGGGTGTCATCGCGGCGCGTGGGCATGCTCCGCTGGTCGACGGGCGCCGGACGTTCGTGCTCATCGGGCTGACCCACGTCGGCGTCGGCGCCTCGGGCGCGGTCGGCGAGTGCGAGCGCCTCGGGGTGCCCGGCGTGACCTACGCCTGCGGTGCGCTGCTGGCCGTCGGCGACTCGCTGCGCAGCGACGACGTGCACATCTCCGACTACCCGTATCTGGACCCTGAGGATCCCGAGCAGTCCCGGCTGCGCGACCGGATCGCGCCGCGCGTCACGGACCACGCGAAGGCGGACCTGCTCGAGATCACCCGGATCGCCGGGCAGCTCATCGACGAGGGCACGGCCGACGTGATCAACGTGCTGCGGGACGACGCGCACCCGGCCGACATCGCGGTGTTCACCGGAGTCCACATCCACGGACCGCGCGGCGCCGACTACGTGCAGCCGAGCCTCGCCGTGTTCGACCGCGCGGGCGGCGGGCGCACGGAGCTCGAGTTCTGATCGACCGCCGATCAGGGCGCGGGAAGCCTGGCGTGCCAATCGTTGCGCACGGCCAGGAGCCGCAGTCCCATGGTCACGGCCGCGGCGACGAACGCGAGCGCCGTCGCGGCCGGATCGAGCTGGTTCGTCGTGCCCACGATCAGCGCGCCCACCAGCGCGGGCACGGCGTACAGCTCGCGCCGCAGCACGGTGGGCACCTCGTTCACCAGCACATCGCGGACGACGCCTCCGCCGACCGCGGTCACCACTCCCATCAAGGCCGCCGGAATCACCGCGAGACCGTAGTCCAAAGCCTTCGCGGTGCCGGAGACCGCGAAACAACCCAGCGTCGCGGAATCGGCCACCAGAAACGCCGTGGACAAAGGAATCCGGCGGCGCACGCGGTCCACCATCGGCACCCGTCTGCCGAGAATCAGCGGATGCTGCGCGATCAGCACGGCGGCCGCGGCCAAAGTCGCCGAGGCCAGATATCGCCAGTCGGTGAGCATGGCCACCGGGACGGCGCCGATCATCAGGTCCCGCAGGACGCCGCCGCCGAGGCCGGTCACCGCCGCCAGCACCAGAACCCCGACCAGGTCAAGTCCCTTACGCACGCCGGTCAGCGCCCCCGCGGCCGAGGACGTGAGGATGCCGAGCAGGTCGAAAACAATAGGCAGATGAGGGGCCGGAGCTGCGAGCATAGGTCAATGATCCCAAGCGAATCCGGGGATACGCCATCGCACACCAAATGTCCGAGGTGTGTTGACCGGCTCACTCCGCGCTGGCTTTGCTTCGGGATGTACTGTGTTGGGCCTCCGTTCAAGCGATGCGCACTGATACCGTGGATGCAGCGCCCGACCGGGTGCCGACGGAGGTTTCCGGATCCGCCTGGGGGATAGGTACAGATGGCGACATGCGTCACCGGCTCAGGCCGTATACGCGGTCGACTAGTCCCCCGAACGGGTAGCGCGTGTGTCACGGCGTTGCGCCGAACGGGCGTGGTCCCTTCCCAGGGGCCGCGGAATGCCTTCACACTCGGTACAGGAGCGCGCTCGGCCCAACCCGCCAGGGGCAGCACACAGGAGGTCCCATGACCGAACTGCGAGTGATGGCGGTCACCGGCGATGGTGACCGTCTGGTGCTGCGTGCTCCCGACGGCCAGGAGTTCTTCCTCGCGATCGACGACCGGCTGCGCGCCGCGGTGCGCGGGGATCGGGCCAGGCTCGGGCAGATCGAGATAGAGCTCGACGCGCAGCTGCGGCCGCGCGACATCCAGGCGCGGATCCGCGCCGGACAGACCGCCGAGCAGGTCGCGGACGCGGCCGGCATCCCGCTGGAGCGGGTGCGCCGGTTCGAGGGCCCGGTGCTCGCCGAGCGCGCCTTCATGGCCGAGCGGGCGCAGAACACGCAGGTGCGCCGGTCCGGCGAGACGCACGGCCCGAAGCTGGGCGACGTGGTGCGCGAGCGGCTCGCGGCGCGCGAGCCGGATATCGACTCCGTGCAATGGGATTCGTGGCGCAAGGACGAGAGCGTCTGGACGGTCCGGATGAGCTTCCGGATCGGCGGCCTGCCGTACGAGGCCACCTGGAGCTTCGACCCGCCGCGGCGCCTGGTGCACCCGGTGGACGACGAGGCGCGGCTGCTGTCCAGCGACGCCGCGCCGGACACGGCCTTCCCGTTCGCCGCGCGCTCCGCGGCCGCGGCGGTGGGCGGCGGCCCGGCCGGCGGCCCGCGCTCGGCGCAGGTGACCTCCCTGCAGTCCTGGCACGGCCGTCCGGCGGTTGGTCAGGGCTCTGTGACAGCGCTTCCGGTGCGGCCCAACGGCACCCGCTCCGCGGCCGGCACGGTGGCCGCCGCCCCCGAGGCGGGCTCCCCCGCGTCGGCGAACGGCGACGTGGACGTGGCCGAGACCCCAGCGCAGAGCCCGGCCGCCGCGGCCGGCGGGGCCTCGGCGAACCGTACGGCCGCGGCGGCGGGTGGAACCGGCGCAGGCTCGGCGTACTCCGACGCGCTGTTCGGCCCCGTCGGCCCGCACAAGGAGCGGCTGCGCGGCGACACGGACCAGCAGGCGGTGAACGACGGCGTGAGCCCCGGCCGCCGCGCCACGGTGCCGAGCTGGGACGAGATCGTCTTCGGCACGCGCCGCCGCAAGGCGGACTGAGCCGGCCGGGGCGACCAGCGGTGACTTCCGATCGGGCGACATCAGCGGACTGATGTCGCCCGATCGCGCGGTGTGAACACTCGATCCTGAGTGCTTTATGAGTAGTACAGCCGAAGTTCACCGTTGCTTCGGCCGGGGCTCGCCGCGGGGATTCCCGTGGAGTCGAGGCTACGGAATCGTAGGCTCAGAACCATCCGCTGCCCTGCCTTCATCCGGAGGGGAATCCCTGATGCAAGCCAAGACCAAGCGTCGCGCGGCGGTCACCGCCGCTGCCGGTGCGGTCGCCGTCGGACTGACGTTCGCCGTGGCCCAGCCGAGCTTCGGCTCGCAGAACGCCGGCACCATCACACCGCAGTCCTCGGGAAGCTCGATCGTGCTCACCGGCGCGCACGCCGGCACGACGACTCCGATCCAGCACGTGGTGGTGCTGTTCGACGAGAACGTCTCGTTCGACCACTACTTCGGCACGTACCCGAACGCTGCGAACACCGACGGCACCACCTTCCACGCGAAGGCGAACACGCCGACCGTCGACGGCCTGTCGACCAGCCTGCTGGAGAACAACCCGAACGGGGTCAACCCGAGCCGGCTGAACTCCTCTCAGGCGCTGACCTGCGACCAGGACCACAACGACACCGCGGAGCAGAAGGCCTACGACATGGGCCTGGCGGACCAGTTCCCGGCCAACACCGGCGTGGCGACCTGCTCCTCGCCGGACCAGGGCATGTCCGGCCTGGTGATGGACTACTACGACGGCAACACGGTCACCGCGCTGTGGAACTACGCGCAGAACTACGCGATGAGCGACAACTCGTACGACACCACCTACGGTCCCTCGACCCCGGGCGCGATCAACCTGATCTCGGGCCAGACCTACGGCGGCACCGTCGTCGACGCCAACGGCAACCCGGTCACCGCCACCTCCACGGTCGCCTCGCCGAACTCGAGCGACCTGGGTACCGACATCGGTGACATGGACCCGTACTACGACGACTGCTCCAAGGCCGGCAACACGCTCAAGATGACCGGCACCAACATCGGTGACCTGCTCAACGCCAAGAACGTCACGTGGGGCTGGTTCCAGGGCGGCTTCGGCGCGACCACCGCCGCCACCTCGAGCACGAAGGCCGTGTGCGGCGCGACGCACACCAACATCGGCGGCGCGACCATCGCCGACTACAGCGCGCACCACGACCCGTTCGAGTACTACGCCTCGACGGCCAACCCGCACCACGTGGCCCCGGCCTCCGAGGCCGAGGTCGGCCGCAACGGCCAGGCCAACCACCAGTACGACCTGTCGTACTTCTACCAGTCCATCAAGGACGGCAACCTGCCGTCGGTCTCCTACGTCAAGCAGGCCGAGTACCAGGACGGGCACGCCGGCTACTCCGACCCGCTGGACGAGCAGGCCGGAATCGTCAACACGATCAACGCGATCGAGTCCTCCAAGTACTGGAGCAGCACCGCGATCGTGATCCAGTACGACGACTCCGACGGCTGGTACGACCACGCCGCCCCGCCGAACGTGAACTCGTCGGCCGACCCGGCGGTGGACGCGCTCGACGGCACCGGCAAGTGCGGCTCGACCGCCCGCACCCCGCTGGCCGGCGAGCAGGACCGCTGCGGCTACGGCCCCCGCCTGCCGGAGCTGGTGATCTCCCCCTACGCCAAGTCCAACTTCGTCGACCACTCGGTGACCGACCAGACCTCGTCGCTGGCCTTCATCGAGCAGAACTGGAGCACCGGCACGATCTCCGGCTCGCTGGCCCAGTACGCCGGCTCGCTGGACTCGATGTTCGACTTCGGCAAGAAGTCCGCCCGCCGGGTGCTGCTCAGCCCGACGACCGGAGCGGTGCTGCGCGACTAGTCGCCCGCTGATCCGCCGAGTTCGATTCGCCGGATCCGAGTCGCAGACACCTCGCCCCCGCCACGGAATCCGTGGCGGGGGCGAGGTGTCTGCGGCTGCCCGCCTCTCCCCTACGCGAACATCCCCGACCCGAAGTAGTCCGACGAGTCCTTCACCCCGGGCAGCGCGAAGAAGTAGCCGCCGCCGGTGGGCGAGATGTAGTCGACCAGGGGCTCGTCGATCAGGCGGGTCTGGACGGCCTCGAACTGGCGGACCACGTCCTGCTGGTAGGCGCAGAAGGCGAGGCCCACGTTGAGGTTTCCGTCGATGTCGAAACCGCGGTCGTAGTTGTAGCCGCGGCGCAGGATCTGCTGGTCGTAGGTGGCCTCGGTACGCGGGTTGGCGAGGCGGATGTGCGCGTCGAGGGGGATGACGTTGCCCATCGGGTCGTTCGCGTACGCGGGGGTGTCGAACTCGGCGGTGCCGCTGAGCGGCGCGCCGGTGTCGCGCCTGCGGCCGATCATCAGTTCCTGCTCGTTGAGGGAGACGCGGTCCCAGAACTCGACCAGCATCCTGATGATGCGGATCACCTGGTACGAGCCGCCGTCGGCCCACTGCTGCTCGCCGCGCAGGCCGCCGTGGGCCCAGATCAGGGCGCTGGTGGCGGTGGCGTCGTTCACGTCGGGATTGGCGATGCCGTCCTTGAAGCCGAGCTGGTTGCGCTGGGTGCCGCTCGGGCGGGGCACGGACTGGAAGCCGTCGATCTTCCAGTTGCCCTGCATGCCGCCGCGGGTGTGCTTGGCGATGTCGCGCAGCGCGTGCATCACGGTGTCCTGGTGGTCGGCGCAGATCTGCAGCGAGATGTCGCCGTGCAGTTCCTGGGAGCCGACCATGTCGTCGTTGGGGAACACCGGCATCGCGGACAGCCGGGCCGGCTTGCGCGAGGACAGGCCGTAGCGGCTGTCGAAGAGCGAGGCGCCGACGCCGAGGGTGACGGTCAGCCCGTCCGCGGGCACCTGCGGTCCGAGGGTCTCGCTGTCCGAGGGCGGCGAGGCGAGGCCGAGGTCGGCGGGCGTGCCGCCGGCGGTCAGGAAGCGGGCGCGCGCGGTGATCGTCTTGAACAGCTCGACCAGCTCGGCGCGGTTGCCGGCCGTGGCGTTGAAGGACACGAACGTGGCGAAGGCCTGCGGCTTGGTCAGGATGCCGGCCTGGTTCGCGCCGTGGAACGGGATGACGCGGCCGGAGCCGGTGGTCGTCCCGTCGTCGGCCATGGCGACCGCCGCACCGGCCACTGCACCGCCGGCGACGACCGCGCCCGCCGCGCCGACCGCCGCGCCGCGCAGGAAGGAGCGGCGGCGCAGGGCCGCGTGCAGGGTGGCGGAGTCGACCGCGCCGCCTGCGCCGTCGGCGGCTCCGGAGAAGGGGCAGCCGCCGGACGCGGAGGCGGCCGGCTGCGCGCTCGCCGGGCGCTCCGCGGCCGGCGCAGTCTCCGGGTTCGCCTCGGTCTCCGGGCTCGCGCCCGCGGCTTCGACGTTCTCTGACTCGGACATCAGGCGGCGGTCCGTTCTTCCAGCAGATCGGGCACGAGGGACAGGGATTCGAGCAGCCGGCCGAGATCGCCGTCGATCTTCTGCCGCTGCGCCGTGCTCAGCGCGGAGAGCGCGGCGGGCGTTCCGGCGCACGCGGCGGTGCACGGCCCGGCGCCGACGGACTTCAGGTCGGCCTGCACGACGGCCGTCTCCTGGTCGATCTGCCTCAGCAGGGCCGGGTCGCCGCGCTGGATCAGGGAACTGATGGTGGAGAGCACCTCCTGGGTGCCCTGGGTGTTCGCGTACAGGGTGTCGAGCGTGGTGCCGCTGCCGTAGTCCTGGATCCCGGTGAGCTGGAACTGCAGCGCGTTCTCCAGGATCTCGTGGGCGCGCAGCGGCAGGTCGGTGGCCGGCGTCGTCTGGCCGGGGAACGCCTTGATCAGTCCCTTGATGTCGGTGACTAGCCTGTCGCCGTACGGCGCCAGCTCGGCGGCGCTCTGGCCGTGCCAGAGCCCGTACTCGATGCGGAAGAAGCCGGTCCAGTCCTTCGACGCGGTGCCCTGGGGCTGTCCGGAGGCCGAGCCGTTGATCTCGCTGTCGAAGGTGCCGAAGGTGCCGTACGCGGCGCCGAGCCGCTCGTAGGCCAGGTGCGCGGGCAGCCAGTCGGTCTCGGCCTGGGCGAGGTTTCCGGCCCGCAGGTCCGCGTCCAGCTTCGCCGCCGCGGTCAGCAGCCCGGGCAGCGCCGACTGCACGTAGCTGCGGTAGTCGGAGACAGGCTGCTCCATGTCCTGCTCGGTCACCGGGATCACCGCGGCGAGTCCGCCGCTCGAACCGGTCACGTGGTAGGTCGCCGAGTTCTTCACCGTGCCGTCGACGAACGAGCAGCGGAAGACGTAGTCCCCGGCGCCGATCGAGACGTTCATCACCTCGGCGGCGCCCGGGGTGACGTCCGGGGCCTCGCCGTAGACGGCATTGCTGAGCGGGTTGATCAGGTAGACCTCGGCGGTATTGGCACCGTTGTCGGTGATGTCGAAGCTGAGCGTCCCGGCGGTCGGCGAGCTCCAGCCGGTGCCGCAGGTCGCCTCGCTGATGGCGATCTGGATCGTGCTGTTCGCGGACGCGGTGCCCATCACCGAGATCGTGGCCACGGCGGCGACCGCCGGGACCGCCACGATCGCGCCGTACACGGCCCAGCGCGGCGCCCGGCGCTTCGGCTCGGCGCCGCCCGGGTTCCGCGCGGCCCGCGCCTTGGCCGCCAGCTGCTCGGCGAGAGCCGTCTCCTCGGCGGCCCGGCGGGCCGCGGCGCGCTCGGCCCGCGAGAGCTCCGGCGCACCGGATGCGGCGCCGGACGCGGCGGCCGACTGCGCCCCGCCCGCCGCGCGTACTCCGTGCACGAACAGCGTCATCGTGGTCGCGAGGTAGAGCACGTAGCCGACGATCTGGAGCCACGTCATCACCGGCGTCAGGTTCAGCGTGCCGGCGATCAGCGTCGCGTACCAGGAGCCGGCGTCGATGCTCAGGTTGAAGGCGTGCGCCGCATAGCCCGGCAGCAGGCCCGCCTCCTGCAGGTCGCCGAGGCCGTACGCCAGCACTCCGGCCGCGATCACGATGAGCACGCCGCCGGTGTACGCGAAGAACCGGGTGAGGTTGATCTTCAGCACCCTGCGGTACAGGCCCCAGCAGAGCGCGACGGCGAGCAGGATGCCGACGAGGCCGCCGAGCATCGGCCCGCGCGCCTGCCCGGCCGACTTCGCGGTCGTCCACAGGAACAGCGAGGTCTCCAGGCCCTCGCGCGCCACGGCGAGGAACGCGGTGAGCACGAGCACCTTGTCGCCGCGGCCGAGCGCGTCGCTCACCCGCGCCTTCAGGTCGCCGGACAGGCTCTTGGCGTTGCGGCGCATCCAGAACACCATCGTGGTGACGAAGCAGACCGCGAGCAGCGAGAGCACGCCGCCGAACGCGTCCTGGCCGCCGGCCGGGAGCGAGGCCGAGGTGAAGGAGAGCACCGCGGCGAAGGAGAGGCTGAGCGCGACCGCTGCGGCCACGCCCGTCCAGACGGCGCCGAGCCGGTCCCTGGCCTGCGCGCGCACCAGGGTGGCGACGAGGATCGAGACGACGAGCCCGGCCTCCAGGCCTTCGCGCAGGCCGATCAGGAAACTGGGAAACGCGGTGTTCCACATGTCGGGCGGGACACTCCTCGATTCGGCCGACTCACGACAAACTTAGGCGAGCCTAACCTATAGAACCGCCCACTCGACACGGCGGGTACGCGACCTCGGAGTGAAATCGGGCGCGCAATCCGGCAAATGCGGACATTCGGCGCGGATATTTTTCTGCTGAATTTCTTGGGCCCGCATGTATCTGGGGCGGGTCCCCGGCGCTCTAGTAATCGACCGGGTCGGGAAGGGGAGAGCCCGATCCGGTCTCCGCTCCATCGCCCCCCGGGCCTCGGGGAGGGGCCCGGCGGGCGACGGAGCGACCGGTGGGGGATCAGGGTGGGGA
>NZ_JAGSOH010000130.1 GCF_018139625.1 Actinospica acidithermotolerans
CCCCTGCCTTCACCCTCCCCGACGCCGACGGCAAGCCGGTCTCGCTCGCCGACTACGCCGGCCGGAAGGTCATCGTCTACGTCTACCCGGCCGCGATGACCCCGGGCTGCACCAAGCAGGCCTGCGACTTCCGGGACAGCCTGCAGTCGCTCGCCGCCGCCGGGTACGCGGTGCTCGGCCTGTCCCCGGACAAGCCGGAGAAGCTCGCGAAGTTCCGCGAGCGCGACGCGGTGAACTTCCCGCTGCTCTCGGACCCTGACAAGGCCGTGCTCACCGCGTACGGCGCGTTCGGCGAGAAGAAGCTGTACGGAAAGACAGTGGTCGGAGTCATCCGCTCGACATTCGTGGTCGACGAAGCCGGGAACATCGCGCTGGCCCAGTACAACGTCAAGGCCACCGGCCACGTCGCGAAGCTGCGCAAGGACCTCGGCCTCGGCTGACGCCTGAGCCCCCGTCAGCCACCCCCTTGCTTCTGTTCGCCCTTTGCGTTATGGCGAATGACTGGAACACTGATGGCGTCATTCGTACGACCATTCAAGCGAACAGAACAGGGGGGGCCGGATGACTGCGTCAGTCAGCCTGCTGCCGTCGCAGGTCACCGAGGGCCAGGGCCCCGGCATGGCCTACCGGATCGAGGGGCAGCTCGTCCCGGTGCTGCACCTCGCGCTCAACGGGCAGATGCCGGTCTACTTCGAGCACCACGTCGTGCTCTGGAAGCAGCCGCAGATCGACATCCAGCTGATGCGGATGCCCGGCGCCTTCAAGCGGGTCATCGCCGGCATGCCGATCATGATGACCCAGGCGGTCGGCTACGGCGAGATCGCCTTCTCGCGGGACGCCTCCGGCCAGGTCTTCCCGCTCACCATCCCGCACGGCCAGTCGCTCTACGTGCGCGAGCACCAGTTCCTGGCCGCGACGATGAACCTCACCTTCGCCCCGGAGCGGATCAAGGGCATCGGCTCGATGCTGCTCGGCGGCCAGGGCTTCTGGCAGGACCGCTTCGACGCCCCGCAGGGCGACGGCCTGCTCTGGCTGCACGCGCACGGCAACGCCTTCGAGGTCGTGCTCCAGCCGGGCGAGGTCATCGACGTCGAGCCGGGCTCCTGGATCTACCGGGACGTCTCGGTCGGCTACCAGCAGCAGATGTACGGCCTGAAGACCGGCCTGCTCGCGGGCGGCGGGAACATCGTGTTCAACCGCTTCACCGGCCCGGGCCGGGTCGGCCTGCAGTCCGGCTACTACAGCCCGGCGGCCGGCGCCGAGGGGGCGGCGGGCACCGCGGCGGCGGTGGGCGGCGCGGCGGCCGCGCTGAAGATCGGCTCCAAGCTGCTCGGCGGCTGAGCCCCGGAGACGGGCAAAGCCGGGCCGGTCCACGCGGACCGGCCCGGCTTTGTCCTATCAAATCTGCTATTCAGGTGACGCAGTACCGGTCACGCCGAAGCCGTCGAAGCCGGGCACCGAGATCGAGTCCGTGTGCAGATACGCCAGCTGCGTGGTCACGCCCGTGAACACGACCGGGATCAGCGGAATCGTCAGGCCCACCGGGAGCGGCGGCTGGTTGGTCGGCGTGTACGTCTGCGGGATCAGGCCGTAGAGCGACGCCGTCATCTTCGTGACCATCAGGTGCGGGTTGATGAGCGTGGTCGTGGTGCCGGAGCCCGCGTTGTTGTAGACGGTCTGCCCGTTCTGGATCGAATAGGTGACCATCGACGCGATCGTGAGCTTCGACGCCGTGAAGTCGAGCACCTGCTCCGACTCGAACGCCGAGCCGTTCCACACCTGGACCGTCTTCACGCCGTTGTACGTGAGGTCGTACATCGTGAGGTCAGAGGTCTCCATCACCCACGGCAGGTAGTTCGCGTAGACGTCCTCGGCGGTGCCGGCCGCGGCGGCCTTCTTCGCCAGCGCGGCGGCCGACGCCGAGGAGATGCAGTTCGACGACGCCGTGGGCGACGCGCTCGCGCTCGTCGCCGCGGCGCTCGGGGAGGCGGCGGCGGTGGTCGCCTTGGCGGCGGCCTTCGTCGAGGTGCCGCTCGTCGAGGAACCGCTCGACGAGCCGGTGCTCTTCGAGCCCGTCGCCGCCGAGACGTTCTCCACCTTGGCGGCGCTCTGCGTCGTGGAGGCGGTGGCCGGGGTGACGGCCTTGGCCGAGGACGTGGACTGGGCGTCCGCGCCGGTGATCCACGTCCAGATGCCGTTGAGCCAGCCCCAGACGCCGTCGCCGGCGCTCGACGCGGACGAGCTCGCGCTCGCGCTGGGCGAGGCCGAGGCGCTGCCGGTCGAGCCGGCGGCGGTCGTGCTCGTCGTGGTCGACGGCGACGTGGTCTTCGCGGTCTGCGCCTTGGCCGAGGCCGCGGCGCTGGACGCGCTCGGGGTGGGCGTGCTGCTGCTCGCCGAGGCGCTCGGCGACGCGCTCGAGGAGCTCGCCGACGCCTTGGCGGAAGTGGCCGCCGACTGCGTGGACGAGCACACGGTCGGGAAGGGAAGCGCGGTGCTACTGGAGTTCGCGGCGAGCGCGGGGGCCGCTGCGAATGCCACTCCGACCAGCGCGACCATCGCGCTCGGCACTCCGATCGCCGTCATCCGGCGGGAGCGCAGCACGTGGGCCCGGCGCTGGGTGGAGCGAGCGTGGGCGGGCACAGTTCACTCCTGTTCGCTGGTGGGCTCGGTTCCGTTCGGACCCTTCGGGCCGTTCGGGCCCGGGCGGGCGGCCTGCTCGATGATCTGGGTGTTCTCGGCGTACTCGGCGCCGGGCTCCGCCTCGGCCTCGGCGTACCCGGCGACGGGCTCGGCGCCCGGCGCGGTCTCCGGGGCCGCGGTGAACTCGGCCGTCCCGGCCTCGTCGCCCGCGCCGCCGTCCGCGGACTGCGCCGCGACCCGGTGCCGGCGCTGCCTGCGCGTCTCCGCGGTGTAGTCCGTCCGCGGCGCCCACGCGACGGCGAACGCGCCGCCGAACATGGCGAGCAGGAAGCCGACGAAGAATCCGCCGAGGTTGGTGGCCACCAGCGAGAGCAGGGCCAGCAGGATCGAGGCGATCCCGGAGAAGACCCGGTACGTGGGGAAGAACCACACGGTGATGCCGAAGACCACCAGGAAGATCGCGATGAAGATGCTGGAGATGCCGGGCAGCCCCATGGAGAGCATCTTGCCGACGCTGCTGTGCGGGGCCCAGTAGATCTCCAGGCCGGCCAGCAGGATGCTCAGACCCGCGCCGAACGGCCGCTCCCGCCGCCAGCGGCGGAAAGGCCTGCGGTACGGCTCGGTCGGAGCCGTGAACCGGTCCCACAGGTTGCCGGCTCCGTTCCGCTGCTCAGGGGTGCTGATCATGAATTCAGTGCTCCAAGGACGGGCTGTTCGAGTCTGACGGTCCGGTTGCCGGTACGCGGCGTCGCCGCGCGGTCGACGATGCGGCCGACGCGGCGACGCTGCGGTGCCACGGTCCGGACGTGACGGTCCGCTCGCCCTGGCTAGCTGATGCAGCCGGTGGTGGACTTCGCGATGCTCAGCGACATGTTGTGCAGGTCGAAGCTGCCGGCCGTGGTGGCGTTGGAGACCTGCTCGATGTTGGTGAGCGTGGCGCCGTCCGCCTCCTGGCCGAACAGGCCGGCCGTGCCCTTGGCGCCGCTGGCGCTGCCGGAGATCGTGGAGGCGTCCACGCCGATGTTGATCGAGCTGAAGTCGGCCTCGGAGGCCTTCAGCGACTGCATGTCGATGATCAGGTCGCTGGCGTCCGCGCCGGTCGCGCTGAGGGTCAGCGTGTAGGTGCCGAGCGGGCCGAGGTTGGTCTCCACCGACTGGCAGAGGCCGTTGCTGATGGTGGCGGTCTTGAAGGCGGAGACGGCGACGGCGGTCTCACTGCCGCCCGCGCCCGCGTCCACGCCGCCGTACTGCGCGAAGCCGGTGCCCTGGAGCTGCCCGATCTTCATCTGCGCGGTCTGGCCCGAGATGGCGAAGGAGACGGCGATCGCTCCGTTCGCCATCAGAACGGTCAGAGCGCCCGCCGCGATAACGGTCGGCACCATGACGATGCCCAG
Organism: Actinospica acidithermotolerans; assembly: GCF_018139625.1. Classification (GTDB taxonomy): domain Bacteria; phylum Actinomycetota; class Actinomycetes; order Streptomycetales; family Catenulisporaceae; genus Actinospica; species Actinospica acidithermotolerans. The sequence continues at coordinate 4,035 of NZ_JAGSOH010000130.1, forward strand.
CCGCTTGAGCGAGGTGCGCCCGAGAACCTGGGCTCCCGAGGTGTCTTTCATCCGCGTCCACTCCTATGTAGACCAATGTGCAGACCGTAGGTCCGGCTGAAGGCCGGTAGGGGGATGTTCGTAGAGACCCAACCGTATCCACAAGAGTCCCGTTACCGGCTAGTAACCTAGGTATCCGCGCAGGGCATGGAGATCCACCTCATCAGGCCCATTCAGTTACCCAACGTGCCCGGAAAAAACCGGACAAAGGCCAGGTAAACGCCATGCTGGCACGCAGCTATATTACGCAGCGTCACGATATTCCGGCGCGTGCGACTTGGTAAAGAGTCAGTAATGTATCGGCCATAGCCGGATGGCGCGCGCGGGATCGGGCACGCTGCGCGATCCGCTATCGACACGCGGTCAAGCCCATCACCAGCGAATATCTCGCGATGACGGGCTCGGCGTTACTGAACACGAACATTGAGGCTGTTCGGGTGGCTCCGCGGGCGCTCAGAACAGCAGCGCGGCGAGCCGCTGGCGGGCCTTCGGCACCGCCGGGTGCTCGGTGCCGAGCAGCTCGAAGTACTCGATGAGCAGCAGCCGCGCCCTGTCCTTCTCGGCGCCGGTGAACCGGCGTACCGCGTCCAGCAGGAGCGCGAAGGCCTCTTCCTGGTGACCCGACGCCATGAGCACGTCGGCCGCCGAGCACTGGGCCTCGACGTCGTCCGGGGCGTCCTTCGCCGCCGCGAGCACGGCGTCCGGGTCGACCGCGGCGGTCCGGCGCATCAGCTCGACCTGCGAGAGCATCACCTTGGCCTCGGGGTGCGCGGGCTGGTCGGCCAGCAGGTTCTGCAGGGCGCGCGCGGCGCCGTCCAGGTCGTCCGCCTCGAGTGCCTCGTACGCGGCCGCCAGCAGCGGGTCCAGCGGCGGCGCGGGCAGGGGCGCGGCGTCCGCCGGGCCGGTCATGCCGAACTCGCGCTCGGCCAGCGCGACCAGGTCGGTCAGCAGCTGGCGGATCTCGGCCTCGGGGCGCACGCCGTCGAACTCGCCGATCAGCTGGCCCTGGATCACGATCTTCACCGCGGGGATCTGCTGCACCCGCATCGCCTGCGCGAGCTGCGGGTTCGCGTCCACGTCGACCCTGGCGAGCACGAAGCGCCCGCCGAACTCCTCGGCGAGCTTCTCCAGGATCGCGCCCAGCTGCGCGGACGGCTCGTACTGCTCGGCGAACAGCTCGAGCACCACCGGCACCTGCGCCGAGCGCTGGATCACCGAGGTCTCGAAGTCGGCCTCGGTCGCGTGGAAGACGTGCGCTGAGCTGCCGCCGGCCGCGGCGGAGGCCGCCGTCCCCGGCTGCGCCGCCGGCTTCTTGAGCGCGGACAGGTCCACTACGCCGGCGGTCGAGAACGAAGGTCGCATGGGGCCATTCTTTCACGTCCCACGAGAGCCCTGGCGCGAACCGGCTTCATGAGAATCGGGGGGTATCTGTGCTGGTTATTGACGTTCCCATTACCGCAATGCTCTGGTGTAAGCCCTTACTATGGAGCTTCGGCCGACGACGGCGGGTGGATCCGTCCAAAGCCGCGTGGGTACCGGTGGAAAGGGAACGCACATGCTCTCGGGGGTGTTCGGGCTGTCCGAAAACGTGCGGGCGCTCATAGGCCGCCGTGTCGAGCTCACGACGCTGAGCTGCACGGTGGTCGTCTCGTCGATGCGCAGCACGGCCCGCGCCGACCAGCGCTACCGCTGCCTGTGGCGCTCCGGCGACTGCCGCGAGGAGCGCGCCTCCTCGACCGTGCTGGCGTCCGGCGGATGGCGCTGGGAGATCCCGTCGCACGCCGGGCCCGTGGTGGCCGGCCCCCGCGGCGAGCTGCCGCTGGACGCGATGACCGACCCGCGCACGATGATCGAGGACTGCGACGTCCGGCTGGTGGACGACGACGCCACGTACGAGGGCCGCGCCGCGCTGGTCGTCGAGGTGGAGCGCCCGCGGTCGGTGCGCGGCTACGACCGGGTGCTGACCCTCGACGCGGAGTTCGGCATCGTGCTCGTCGACCGCGACCTGGTCTCCGGCCGCGAGGTCCGGCTGGTCGGCGTCCGCTTCGACGAGGAGCTCGATCCCGGGCTCTTCGACTACCGCCCCGAGCCGTGGCGCACCGTCATCCACGCGCAGCCCTGCTGAAGGACGCGGCGGCGAGAATGGGCCCGACCCCGACAGCCGTGCTGGTGGGCGCGGCCTTCGGCCTGTCCGGCGTGCTCATCGGCCCGGCCAGGATCAGGCGGGAAAACCGGCTGCGGGCGCTGCGCGGCCTGGCGATCGCGTTCGTTCCGATCGCCGTCTGGCTGGCCCTCGGCGGCCCGATCCTGCCGACGATGCTCGCCTTCTGCCTGGCCACCCTCGCTCTCGGCGAATGGCGGCTGCACGCCGGGCCCAGGCCCGGGAACGCGGCGGCGGGGCAGGAGCACGCGCTCCCACCCCGCCGCCGGACACGGCTGCGGACCCGGACCTCGCGGACGTAGAGTCCGCGGAGTCCGTCGGGTCGACTCCGCCTCGTCGGCCGCAGGCTCCGCCTCGTCGCCTAGCTGCGGACCCGGACCTTTTCGACGTAGGTCGCCGAGTCCGTCCGGGTCGCCGAGTCCGCCTCGTCGCCTAGGCCGTGTCTTCAAACTTGCGTCGGATCAGGCCGCGGCGTCTGACGCGTGCGCTCGCAAGGCGCAGGGGCGGGCGCATACTCGGTCGTCTGCAACCGCCCCTGCAACGCCGCGAGCGTGCGTGGCAGGCGCCGCGGACCCGGCGATAGTTTGAAGACACGGCCTAGTAGCCGATCACCGCGATCGGCTTGGCGAGCGGCGCCCCGGAGCCGTCCCGGCGCTCGTCCAGCGCCGGCAGGTCCAGCGCGCGGCCCTCGTCGTCCACCGGGCGCGCCGGGTACTCGCCGGCCCACGCGAACACCAGCCGGTCCTCGCCCTTCAGGAAGCGCTGGCAGCGCACGCCGCCGGTCGCGCGGCCCTTCGACGGGTAGAGCCGGTACGGCGTCACCTTGATCGTGCTCAGCATCACGCCCGGCAGCGTGTCGCCGCTGCCCGCGACCGACACCACGACGGCGTCCTTGTCCGGGTCCACCGCCGTGAACGAGAGCACGATCGCGCCGCCGTCCAGCTTGATGCCGGCCATGCCGCCCGCCGGCCGGCCCTGCGGGCGCACCAGCTCGGCCGAGTACTTCAGCAGCTGCGCGTCCGAGGTGATGAACACCAGGTCCTCCTGGCCGGTGCGCAGCTCCGTCGCGCCGACGACGCGGTCGCCGTCCTTGAGCGTGATCATCTCCATGGTGTCCTTGTTCGCCGGGTACTCCGGCACGACCCGCTTGACCACGCCCTGCTCCGTGCCCAGCGCCACGCCGGGCGACTCCGGGTTCAGGCTCGTCACGCACAGCACCTGCTCGTCGTCCGGCAGGTTGCGCACCAGCTCGCGCACCGAGATGCCGCCCGCCAAGCCGGTCGCGTCCTGCGGCATCAGCGGGATGTCCACCACGGCCACCCGGTAGAGCTGCCCGGCGGAGGTCACCACGCCCAGGTCGGCCCGCGTGGTCACGTCGATGACCGACAGGAGCGCGTCGTGCTTGGCCCGCGCGCGGCCCGGCTCCGGAACGAAGTCCGCGGGCAGCCGGCCGAGCAGGCCGGTCGAGGACAGCGCCACCCGGCACGGCTCGTCCGCCACCTCCAGCGGCACGTCCACCACCGCGGGCACCTCGTCGGCCTCCAGCAGCACCGTGCGGCGCGGCGTGGCGAAGTCCTTCGCCACCTTGGCCAGCTCGTCCGAGACCACCTTGCGCAGCAGCGCGTCCGACTCCAGGATCGCGGACAGCTCGGCGATCTCCGCGCGCAGCCGCTCCTGCTCGTTCTCCAGCTCGAGCCGGTCGAACTTGGTCAGCCGGCGCAGCGGGGTGTCCAGGATGTAGTTCGCCTGGATCTCGCTCAGCGAGTACTGCCGGATCAGCCGGGCCCGCGCGTCCGCCGAGTTCTCCGACTCGCGGATGGTCGCGATGACCGCGTCGATGTCGAGCAGCGCGATCAGCAGGCCGTCGACCAGGTGCATCCGGTCCTGGCGCTTCTTCCGGCGGAACTCGCTGCGCCGGCGCACCACCTCGAAGCGGTGGTCGAGGTAGACCTCGAGCAGCTCCTTGAGCCCGAGGGTGAGCGGCTGGCCGTCGACCAGCGCCACGTTGTTGATGCCGAAGGACTCCTCCAGCGGCGTCAGCTTGTAGAGGGTCGCCAGTATCGCCTCGGGGTTGAAGCCGTTCTTGACCTCGATGACGATGCGCAGGCCGTTGGTGCGGTCCGTCAGATCCTTGAGATCGGCGACGCCCTGGACCTTCTTGGCCTGCACCAGCTCCTTGATCTTCGAGATCACCTTCTCCGGGCCGATGTTGTACGGCAGCTCGGTCACCACGATGCCCTGGCGCCGGCCGATCGCCTCCACATGCGCGGTGGCCCGCATCCGGAACACGCCGCGGCCCGACTCGTAGGCGTCGCGCACCCCGTTCAGCCCGACGATCCGGCCGCCGGTCGGCAGGTCCGGGCCCGGCACGATGCGCACCAGCTCCTCGAGCGTCGCGTCCGGACGCTTGATCAGATGCCGGGCGGCGGCGACCACCTCGCCGAGGTTGTGCGGCGGCATGTTCGTGGCCATGCCGACCGCGATGCCCGCCGTGCCGTTCACCAGAAGGTTCGGGAAGGCGGACGGCAGGACCTGCGGCTCGGTCTCCTGGCCGTCGTAGTTCGGGCCGAAGTCGACGGTGTCCTCGTCGATGTCATTGGTCATCAGCAGCGCGGCGGGCGAGAGCCGCGCCTCGGTGTACCGCATCGCCGCGGGCGGGTCGTCGTTGCCGAGCGAGCCGAAGTTGCCGTGCCCGTCGGCCAGCGGCAGCCGCATCGAGAACGGCTGGGCCAGCCGGACCAGCGCGTCGTAGATCGCGCCGTCGCCGTGCGGGTGCAGCCGGCCCATCACCTCGCCGACCACGCGCGCCGACTTCACGAAGCCGCGGTCGGGGCGCAGGCCCATCTCGCCCATCTGGTACAGGATCCGCCGGTGCACCGGCTTGAGGCCGTCCCGGGCGTCCGGCAGGGCCCGGGAGTAGATGACCGAGTACGCATACTCCAGGTAGGAGTTCGACATCTCGTCGGTCACGTCGATGTCGACGATCCGCTCTTCGAAGGGCTCGGTATCCCGGGGTGCGCTACGCCGTGCCATCGGACTCTTCTCGCTTCTCGCCACGTGGGAACTCGCTAGGACCGACCCCATTGTGCCGTCTGCCGAGGACACCGTGTGAAATGCCCCGCCCCGGTGTGCGCGCGGGGGCCCTTTCAGTGCAAGGATTGGAGCATGCCGAACACGACCCCGCTCGACCCCGGACTGCGCGAAGCGATCGAGCGCAGCGGCTACTACCCGGCCCTGGTGGCCGAGGCCATCGAGGCGGCAATCGGACCGGAGCCGGTGCTCAGCCACCTGGTGCACCAGGAGACCACCTTCGACAACGAGGAGGTGCGCCGGCACGTGAGCGTGCTCGCGCTCACCGCCTCCCGGCTGATCATCGGACATACGGACGAGCACGGCACCGAGCCCGCGATCGACGGGATGGACAGCCAGGTCAGCTCGTACGCCTCCACCTCGACCGAGGCGATCCGGCTCGACCGGATCACCACCTGCGTGATCACCAGGGTGGTCGACGACCCGGCCAAGCACGTGCCGGGCACGCTGCCGCGCGAGGCCGTGCTGACCGTCGGCTGGGGCGCGATCGCGCGGATCGACCTGGAGCCGGCCGGCTGCGGGGACCCGCACTGCGAGGCCGACCACGGCTACACCGGCACGATGTCCGGCGACGACCTGCAGCTGCGCGTCTCGACCGGCGCCGACGGGGCCGAGGCGGTCGCCCGGACCCTCGAGTTCGCGACGGCCCTGAGCGCCGCTACCGCCGGACTGCGCGGCTGAGGTGGGTGCTGAGGTGGGTGATCCCGCCGTCGACGAGGACGGTCTCGAACCGCCCGCCTACCAGTCGGGCGCGCTCAGCGACGTCGTACCCGCGATCGGCGCCGCCCTGGGCGTGCCCGGTCCTGAGCGCGAATACGGCCTCTGGGCGCCCGCGCCCACCAAGAAGGCCTGCCTGTTCCTGATCGACGGCATGGGCCGCGAACTGCTGTCCGCGCACGCCCATCTGGCGCCGTATCTCACCGCACTGCTGGCGACGGAGGGCGGCCACACGCTCACCGCGGGCTTCCCGTCGACGACCTCGACGTCGCTGGCCTCCATCGGCACCGGCCTGCCCCCGGGCGCCCACGGCATGCTCGGCTACCGGCTCATGGTGCCCGCGTCCGGGCGGCTGATGAACTTCCTGAGATGGGATCAGAACGTCGATCCCCTCGAATGGCAGCCGCACGAGACGATGTTCGAGCGGATGACCGCCGCCGGAATCGCCGTCACCCACGTCGCCGCCCCGAGATTCGCCGACTCCGGCCTGACCCGCTCGGTGTTCCGCGGCGCCCGCTTCTCCGGCGCCGAAACCGTGGACGACCAAGCCCGCCGCGCCATCGAAGCCCTCGAAGCATCAGAGCGCGGCTTCGTCTACCTGTACTACCGGGACCTGGATTTCATCGGCCACACCACCGGCGTCGGCTCCCCGCGCTGGCGCGAGGAACTCGCCTACGTCGACAACCTCGTCGAACGCCTGGCCGGGCAACTGCCCGCCGACGCGACCCTGTTCGTGACCGCGGACCACGGCATGGTCGACGTGCCGACGGACCGCCGCATCGACATGGACCAGGACTGGGAGCTGCGCGCCGGCGTGGCCCTGCTCGGCGGCGAGGCGCGGGCCAGGCACGTCTACGCCACCCCCGGCGCCGCCCGCGACGTGCTGGCGATCTGGCAGGAGCGCCTGGACGGCATCGCCCTCGTCCGCGGCAGGGACCAGGCCGTGGCCGAGGGCTGGTTCGGCCCGCCCTCCGAGGTCGATGCCCGGATGGCCGCGCGCGTAGGCGACGTCATCGTCGCGATGCGCGACGACTGGGCCGTCATCGCCAGCGAGCGCGAGACCATCGACTCCCGGCAGGTCGGCATGCACGGCTCGCTCACGTCCGCCGAACAGCTGGTTCCCCTGCTGGAGATCCGCAAGGACTGACGAGGGCGGCAGGGCCGGAGGCGCGGTGCCTGCCGCCGCCTCGCCGGGAAGCCGCCTCACCGAGAAACTGCCGTCGCGCCTGGGATGAGAACGCGCGCCCGATTCTCCTCGCGGCCGGCCTACGCCGGCTGGCTGCGGGCCGGGTGAGCCGCCCTCACCGCCGTGTTTCTTGGGCGGCTCGCCCTGCTGAAGCGTCGCGCCCGACCTACGCCGTCCGGCTGCGGGTCGGGTGAGCCGCCCTCGCCGCCGTGCTTCTCGGGCGGCTCGCCCTGCTGGAGCGTCGCGGCCGATCTGCGCCGGCTGGCTGTGGGTCGGGTGAGCCGCCCTCACCGCCGTGTTTCTCGGGCGGCTCGCCCTGCTGAACGGCCGTCGTCAGTCCCCAGACTCGCGGTCGTTCCCCTTGTGCTTGTCGTCGCCGTCGTTCCCGTCGTTCCCGTCGTTCCCGTCGTTCCCGTCCTGCGCGCCGCCCTCGTTCTCGGACTCCATGAGCTTGCCGAGGACCTCGAGGTCGGCCTCGCGGCGGCGGACGAAGGCCTCCGGGTCGTCGAGATCGGCCGCGGTGGGCAGCAGGTTGGGGTGGGCCCACAGCGCGTCGCGGCCGTCGCTGCCGCGGGCTTCGGCGAGCAGGGTCCACAGCTTGGCCGCGTCGCGCAGCCGGCGGGGGCGCAGTTCCAGGCCGACGAGGGCGGCGAAGGTCTGCTCGGCGGGGCCGCCGGCGGCACGGCGGCGGCGGAAGGTCTCGCGCAGGGCGGAGGCGCCGGGGAGCTTGCCGGCCGCGGCGGCGTCGACGACCGTGTCCACCCAGCCCTCGGTGAGCGCGAGCAGCGTCTCGAGCTGGGAGAGCGCCTCGCGCTGGGCCGGGGTGTCGGGGGCGGTGAAGGTCAGGCCGCCCTCGCCGAGCACCTCCTGGATGTTCATCATCGCCTCAGGGCTCTGCATCGACTGCATCATCTCCTCGATCTTGCCCTCGTCGACGGAGATGCCGCGCGCGTACGCCTCGACGGCGCCGAGCATGCGGTCGCTGAGCCACGGGACGTGCGCGAAGAGGCGGTGGTAGGCGGCCTCGCGCAGGGCGAGGTAGAGGCGCACGTCCGTGGCCGGCAGCTCGAGGCCCGCGCCGAACGCGGCCACGTTCGCCGGGAGCAGCACGGCCTTGCCCTCGGGGCCGAGCGGCAGGCCGATGTCCGAGGAGCCGAGCACCTCGCCGGCCAGCTCGGCGAGCGCGGTGCCGATCTGGTGGCCGAACAGCGTCCCGGCCATCTGGCCCACGATCGCGCCCATCGGTCCCGACATCTCGGCGGCCTCGGTCGGCAGCATCCCCTTCATCGCGCCGGTCATGCCCTGGGCCACCGGCTCGACCAGCCGCTTCCACACCGGGAGCGTCTGCTCGATCCACTCGGCGCGGCTCCAGGCGAGCGCCCCGGTGGTGCCCGCGGGCAGGTCGCTGACCTCGTCCAGCCAGTGCTCGGCCAGCCGCACCGCGTCCGCGAGGGTCGACACCTCGCCGGCCGTGGGGGACGGGTCCGGCGAGGCGGCCGAGGCGCCGCGCGCGATGTCCTTGGCCAGCGCCCAGTTCACCGGGCCCTCGCCCGAGTTCATCAGGGATTGGATACGGCCCATCATCATGGCGAGCATCTGCGGGTCGAGCCCCGGGATCTGGTCGCCCAGCCCGGCCGCCAGGTTCTCCATGTTCAACCGGGACAGATCCGGCATCCCGCCCTCGCCGGTGCCGAGGCCGAAGGCCCCGAGCAGCTGCTGCAGCTGCTCGGGCCCGGGCAGCTGGAAGCCCGGCGGCATGCCGGGGAACGGAGGCCGGCCCGGCTCCTCCGAGGCGGCCTGCTCCTGCTGCTCGCGCTCCCGGCGCTCGCGTTCGGCGCGCTCGGCCTCCTCGCGCTCGACGTCGGCGCCGAGCCCCTCGAGCCCCTTGACCACCTCTTCGAAGGGCACCGAGTTCGGGTCGTCCTCCGGGTCGGGGAAACTTTCCGGGTGCTCGTTCACGTTCGATACCTCGACTGGCTTAAGTTCCGGAGCCGGTGCACCGGCCCGCGGAAGGATCGGCGATCATGAGAGGCGGGAAACCTCCCTCTCCCACCGTAACTAACGGAGCGTGCTCTTGAGTTCCCCGGCAGACGACGGCAAGCGTACGGCCCGGCTCCGGCCGGCGGACGGCGACACGCGGCCCGCGCACGAGCCCGCGAGACCGCTGACCGTGGCCGTCACCGGCGCGGCCGGACACGTCGGCGCGGCGGTGCTGCGGCACCTGGCGCGGCACGACGGCGTCGGCCGGAGCGTCGGGCTGGTCCCGCGCGGATCCAAGCCGGAGGGCGAGGACTGGCCCGAGGGCGTGGACCGGCGCGCGGCGGATCTGCTCGATCCCTCGCTCGCCGAGCGGCTCGCCGACGTGGACGTGCTGGTGCACACCGACCTGGACGCCAGCCCGGACACCGACCCGGCCGAGCGGACCAGGCACAACGTGCGCGGCACCGAGACCGTGCTGACCGCCGCGGCCGCCGCCGGCGTGCACCGGGTGATCCTGCGCAGCAGCGCCATGGTCTACGGCGCCCTGCCGGACAACCCCGTGCCGATCCCCGACTGCGCCCCGCTGCGCGCGGTGCCGGACGGCTCGCTGATCGCCGACCTGCTGGAGATCGAGCGCCTCGGCCGCCGCGCGCCGCGCGCGCACCTCGGCCTGCACGTCACGGTGCTGCGCCCGGCGATCGTCACCGGCCCCGGCGTCGACACGGTCTTCACCCGGCACTTCGAGGCCCCGCGGCTGCTCGTGGTCAAGGACACCGAGCCCTGCTGGCAGTTCTGCCACCTCGAGGACCTGGCCGGCGCGTTCGCGTTCGCCGCGGCGCACGAGGAGATCGAGGGCGCGTACAACGTCGCCAGCCCGGGCTGGCTCGGCCAGGAGCAGATCGAGGAGAGCTCAGGGCTGCGGCGGATGGAGCTGCCCGCCGGCCTGGCCCTCGGCGCGGCCGAGCGGCTGCACCGGCTGCACCTGACCCCGGCGCCGGCGACCGACCTGCAGTACGTGATGCACCCGTGGGCCGTGTCCGCCGAGCGCCTCGAGGCAGCCGGGTACGTGCCGAAGTTCGGCAACGAGGAGGCCTTCCAGGCGCTGCTCGACGAGGTCGCGGGCCATCACGCCGCGCTCGCCCGCCGCCTCGGCAAGAAGGACGCCGCCGCCTCGCTCGGCGCCGCCGGCGCCACCGTCGCCCTGGTCGGCACCGCCGCGCTGGTGCGCCGTGCCCGGAAGAAGCGCCGGACCTGACGGCGGACCGACGCCGTGCACGCATGGTTACCCGGCCGGCCCGCGGATGCGCGATGATGGAGTGGTGACCAGCATCCACGTCGAGATCCGCACCGAACCGCTGTCCGTGGACGCGCTGCTGGCCCTGGCCGCCGATCCGACGGCGGGGGGCACCGCCGTGTTCGTCGGGACCGTCCGCGACCACACGCCCGAAGCCCCGGGCGCCGTCGTCACCGGCCTCGAGTACGAAGCGCACCCGGAGGCCCGCGGCCTGCTGCGCGAGGTGGCCGAGAAGGTGGCCGCCGACCACGACGTGATAGCGCTGGCCGCCGAGCACCGCGTGGGCCCGCTGCAGGTCGGCGAGGCCGCCGTGGTCGTCGTCGCCTCCGCCGCGCACCGCGCCGAGGCCTTCGCCGCGTGCCGCGCGCTGATCGACACCCTCAAGGCCGAGGTGCCCATCTGGAAGCGCGAGGGCTTCGCCGACGGCACGCACACCTGGGTGGGCGTCTGAGGCAGCACGCTTCCCACACTCGGGCCGGCATCTGAGTTACTGTCGGATATGTGCTTTCCATCCTGATCTGGTGGGCGGTCCCGGTGGCGGCGGCGACGGTGGCCGCGATCGTGATCGCGATCGCGCGCCGGGTCCGCGTGGCGCGCAGCGACGTGGAGACGCTCGACCACTACCGGCGCGCCCGCGAGGTGCTGGCCCGCGCCTCGGCCGACGGGGTCGCCGCGAGCCCGCGACCGGAGGCTACGCGGCAGGAGTAATCCCGCCCGCCGCCGCTCATCCGCGTGCACTAAGGTCGGGATATGCCTCGTCGACGCGCCGTCACCCTCGCGGTCTCCGGCACCCTGCTCGCCGGCTTCGCCGCGGGGGCGCTGTTCCAGCCCGTGCCCTACGCGGAGCTCACGCCGGGCCCGACCTTCAACGTGCTCGGCTCGCAGGACGGCACGCCGCTGATCACGATCACCGGCACCAAGACGTACCCGACGACCGGCGAACTGCGGATGGTCACCGTCGGCGTCTCCGAGGAGAGCTACCAGATGCCGCTCGGCGAGGCCATGGCCGGCTGGCTGAGCAGCGACACGGCGATCGTGCCCAAGGAGACCATCTACCCGGCGGGCCAGACCCAGCAGCAGTCCGACGCCCAGAACACCCAGGAGATGACCGACTCGCAGGACTCCGCGGTCACCGCCGCGCTGGCCGCGCTGGACATCAAGCCGACCGGCAGCGAGGTCGTCGTCGCCTCGGTCACCGACGGCGGACCGGCGGCCGGCAAGCTGCAGGCGGGCGACGTCATCCGCGAGGTGGACGGCACCGCGATCACCACCGGCGGCCAGACCGGCATGGACCAGGTCACCGCGGCCATCAAGAAGGTCACCCCGGGCGCGCAGGTCACCTTCGTGATCAGCCGCGACGGCAAGCAGCAGACGGTCACCACCGGCACCGAGAACAGCTCGGGCAAGGCCGAGGTCGGCATCTCCATCGAAAGCGAGAACGTCTTCCCGTTCTCGGTGAGCATCCAGCTCGACAACGTCGGCGGACCGAGCGCGGGCATGATGTTCGCGCTCGGCATCATCGACAAGCTGACCTCCACCAACCTGACCGGCGGGCGGATCGTCGCGGGCACCGGCACCATCGACGCGAACGGCCAGGTCGGCGCGATCGGCGGCATCCAGATGAAGACCATCGGTGCGCGCGACGCCGGGGCCACCGTCTTCCTGGCCCCGGCGAGCAACTGCGCCGAGGCCAAGGCGAACCAGCCGGCCGGCCTGGAGCTGGTGAAGGTGAACACCCTCGACGACGCGCTTAACGCGCTCGCCGACGTCCGCGAGGGCAAGACGCCGCCGCTCTGTTGATTGCCGGCCGGCCTGGAGCTGGTGAAGGTGAACACCCTCGACGACGCGCTTAACGCGCTCGCCGACGTCCGCGAGGGCAAGACGCCGCCGCTCTGTTAACTGCCAGCCAGCCGGGGCGCTCCCCGGCGGCCAGCGGGACATTGCGGCCTGAGCATCCGACGCCGGTCTGAAGACACGGCCTAGTCGTTCAGCGTGTCGGCGAGGGCGCGCACCAGGTTCGGCACCAGGTCGGCGCCGGAGAGCACCTCGTCGTCCTTGTCCTTCACCCGCAGCCGCAGCGCGCAGTCCCTGGCCCCGTCCCGCAGCACGCCGACCGCGATGCGCACCTCCTGCCGCTCCGGATGCGCGGCCACCCACGCGTCCGCGTCCTGCTCGTCGGCCGGGAGCTGGTCCTGCACGCTCGGCGGCAGCATCAGCCGCTCGATGACGAGGGCGGCGCCGTCCACCGTCTCCGGCCAGGCGATCCCGGCCAGCAGTTCGTCCAGCGGACGGTCGGCCGGCACGCCCTCCTGCTCGATGGACGTGTAGCTGCGCTGCGGCCCGATCTGCCCGCCGAACTCCACCGTCTCCGGTGCCAGCGCGGCCGCGAGCCGCGGCTCGGCGGCGATCAGCTGCGCGGTGTCGACCAGCGCGAACAGCCGCACGTTCTGGTCCCAGCCGTCCCTGGCGACGTGCTGCTCCAACTCGATGAGCGCCTGGGTCAGCGCCGGGTTCTTCGAAGGATCCATGCCGACCATTCTCGACCACCCGGATACCGATTTGCGCCGCCGGACGGCTTCGACGTACAGTAGAGAAACGCCAACGCGGGGTGGAGCAGCTCGGTAGCTCGCTGGGCTCATAACCCAGAGGTCGCAGGTTCAAATCCTGTCCCCGCTACCAAAAGATCCCGGCCAGTCTTCGACTGGCCGGGATTCTTGTCGTTGCGGGCGGTTTCCCTGAAGGACGCCGACGAGGGCGTCCGTCTCGGGTCCGCTGGAATAGCGCCGTCGCGGCGGATGTTCGGCGAGTTGTTGAATCATCAACAAGGAAAACGGTGACTCTGAGGGGAGCCCCGGATGGTCGACGGCAACTTCAACTTCAATGACTACGCGCCGAACGGAGAGCCGGCCGCCGACCGCTGGGCCAGCGCCCTGCACCTGTTCGACGACGGGGCCGGCGGCGCGGAGCACGAGGAGAGCGCGCTCGAGCGCTGGGAGCGGGCGCAGCTGCTCTTCGAGGCCAAGGACTACGCCAAGGCCGCGCGCCTGCTCACCGACGTGGTCGACGAGGTGCCCGAGCTGACCGCGCCGCGCCTGCTGCTGGCGCGCTCGTACTACCACTCCGCGCAGCTCAACCGGGCGGAGGAGCAGCTGCGCGTGGTCGTCGAGCGTGACCCGGTCGAGCACTACGCGCACCTGATGCTCGGCCGCACACTCGAGCGCCTGGGCCGCCGTGACGAGGCGGCGCTCTGGCTCCGGCTGGCCGGAGCGTTCTCCGGGGATCTTCCGGAGGATCGCGCTCTGCGCGCGTGAGCCGGGCGATACCCGGCCGAAATACCAAGAGGCCCCTCCGACCGGTTGGTCGGAGGGGCCTCTATCGCGTAGCGGGGACAGGATTTGAACCTGCGACCTCTGGGTTATGAGCCCAGCGAGCTACCGAGCTGCTCCACCCCGCGATGTGGTGTGCGTCCAGTATGCACGAGCGGCGGCCTGATGGCGAATCACTTGCGAACGGCCGGCGGCCGGTCCGCCGGGCCGCCGGACGGGGTGTCAGGGGGTTGGTACCTCGATTTGACTCGTCCTGCGCGGTTGCCTAATGTTCTCCGAGTCGCCACGACGGGCCGCTGGTCCGCGAGGCGGTAGACGGTCTCGAACCTGTCGGGTCGGACCGGGCGGTGAAAAAGCCCCCGGGAAAACCTGATAGAGTAGAGAACACCGCAAGGGAAACAAAAAGAAGTACCGAGCGCGTGACTGTTTCTTGAGAACTCAATAGCGTGTCATAATGAATCGTCGATGCCAATGTTTTGAAATTGGCTAGACTGTCCCGACCCCCGTCGGGACGTTAGCCAGGTTTTGAATTCTTTTTTGGAGAGTTTGATCCTGGCTCAGGACGAACGCTGGCGGCGTGCTTAACACATGCAAGTCGAACGATGAAGCCCTTCGGGGTGGATTAGTGGCGAACGGGTGAG
>NZ_JAGSOH010000131.1 GCF_018139625.1 Actinospica acidithermotolerans
CCGGAAACCAACCCCGAGCCCCCCACCACCGCTCCCGAAGCAGTCACCGGCTCAGCAGCGCAAGCGGAGGAGACCGGCACCATCAGCGTTTCGGGCCTCGACAGCGAAGCGCCAGAGCACGACGACGCCGCCGAAGACACGGCCGCCGAGCCGACCACGGCACCTGATCACCGGGAGGCGAGCAACCCCACCTCCAACCGAGGCAAAGCACACGGGCATCCGGTCAAGGCCGGCACAGCGGGTGCACACGCCGCGGCCGGGCCGCTGCTGCTCGTGGCCCCAGCCGGTCCCGACCGGATCGCAGCGATCACGGACGACTACGCCGCACACCCCGTGCGCATCAAGGTGCTCGGCGTCCGGGCCATCACCACCCCGACCGGCAGCATCGACGCCCGGCTACGCGGCGACGCCTGGCGCGCCGCGATAAAAATCGCCATCGCCGGACGATACGGCCAGCACCTCGACGACCTCGCCGTGCTCTGGCCCGACCACGACGACGCGGTACTGCGTGTGACCGTCAAGAACGCGATCTACGACCTGCGCAAAACCCTGCGAGCACGCTGCGGCGACTCAGCCGGCAACCCGAACCGGTACATCACCCAGGTCAACCGCCGCTACGCGTTCAACGAACAGACCGTCGCCACCGACCTCGCGACCTTCACCGCACTGCGCACCCTGGCAGCCCAAACCCGCGACGCCGGCGAGCGCCGCGCAGCGGCGATCGCCGCCCTCGACCTCTACGACGGTGAACTGCTCGCCGGCGAGGAAGAGGAGTGGATGATCGCGCCGCGCACCAAGACCCGCCGCGACGCCCTGGCCACCGCCACCCTCCTCGCCCAACTCGCCGACCGCGCCGACGATCCGGAAACGGCCCTGACCTGGTGGGAGCGCGCCCTGGAAATCGACGACAACGAAGAGGTCTACCGGCAGATCATCACGCTCCAGACACGGCTTCGCCACCACGCTGACGCGACAGCCACCTGCGAACTGCTCCTGACCCGCCTGAACGCGGACGGACTCGCCCCGGCCCCCGAAACCATGGCGATCATCGCCCGCGCACGGGGTCGACAGCCAATCGGCGAGCACACCCGACCCGCCGCACGCCGCGCCGCGTAAGCCCGCCGTCCGAGGACTGGCTACCGTCCGCCGGGACCCCCTGGGTCGACCTGAATGCGTGTGCTGATCGGATCATGGCGGCCGGGACGGTGCAGGCATTAATGTGGTCTCGATGCCGCATGTCGGCAGGCGCTGCCCGCACCGGATACCCCCCCCCATCCGAACGGGTCGGCGTTCGTCCGGTCCGACGCTATCCCCCCCGGCGTCGGGCCGGACATTCCGCTTATCGCACATATCCCATACCTGAGCCGCGGCTCCCCCACACAACGACGGACTCCCACTCAGGGCTGGAAGCCGCCCCATCACGCAGGATCCTCCTCCGGTGAAAGGCTCTGATAGTCGTTCAGGCCCTCGTCCCGCCCGACGAAAATGATGACCCGGTCGCGCGCTTAGCCGCCGCAATGAACGTCGCACGCGCCTCGCAAGCCAGGCCGGCGCTACCCCTGCGTTGGACGATCCCCAGCTATGTGTCGGCGGGTTCGCGTAGCGTGAGCGCGTGCCAAATTTCGCCACCGCATTGACCGGCGAGTCCGGGGAAAACGGCGTCGCCAAGCTCGTCATGGAGCGCTTGGGCTGGTGTGCACGCCGCCAGGGCAATCCCGATGTCGGTATCGATATGCAGATCGAGGTCGGCGCGGGCGACGGCGATGCCACCGCCCGGCTCCTCGGCGTCCAAGTCAAGTCCGGCCCGTCGGCCTTCAAAGAGCCCGCGGCCGACGGCTCGGGGTGGGTGTTCCGGATGGATCTGGAGCACTTGGACTACTGGCTCAACTATCCGCTTCCGGTGATCCTCGTGCTCTACGACATCGACCGGGAAGTCGGCTACTGGCAGCACATCACCTCACAGACCGTGTCGGACACCGGCAAGGGCTTCAAGATCCTCGTGCCGAACAACCAGCGGATCGACGCCGACAGCGCGGACGCGCTGGCCGCGCTCGCGGAGCGTGCCGGCGCAAACGGCCTGCAGGAGTTCCTCCTCCAACTGCCCCCGTCGTGCGCAGCGCTCCTGAGCGCACTGGACCGCGAGGCGCCCAGCCTCGCCCGCCGCCTGGCACGTGCCCTCGTCAACGGGCGCACCACGCCGGCGCGCACCGTCCAAGACTTGGCCGCGCAGGCGCCGGAGACCTGGCCGCACACAGCCTGGCTGATCCTCGGCCAGTACGCCGTCGAATACGAAGACCGGATCGGCGCAATCGACTGCTTCATCCGCATCGACGCGACGGCCGAGCCCGAACAGCGTGGCCGATGGACCGCGTTCGCCGGGTCGATGTTGTCCCCCACCGACCCAGACCGGGCACGCGAGCTACTGACCGAGGCTTCCGCGACGCCGGGCGGACGCCTCCTGGGACCGATCGGCCTGGCCATCCTCGACCACGGCCTTAACGTCGCGCCGGTGCCGCTGCCCGACATCGTGCTGGCCTCTGCCGACGAGACCGAGCGCGACCCGGCGATCCAACGCTTCCTGGCCGACCAGGCGCAGCGCGCCGGCGATCTGAACCTCTCACTAGAGCATCACGAGAAGGCGTTACGGCTTGCCCCGGACAACACCAACCAGCAACTCGCGCTCGCCGAGATCCTGCTTCGCCGACCCGAGGGAACTCCCGCGGCCCGGCTGATGTCCGACTACAGGCGCGCGGCCAACCTCGCCTCCAGTGTGCGCGCCGGGAAACGCCGCTGGCTCGGCGATAGCGTCCCCGCCGCCTATCTGCTGCAGTCGGCGCTGCTGCTCGCCGAAGACGTCGATCGTGCGTTCCGCGTCTCCCGCGCGCAACCGGACGGCGAGGCAACCGATGCGGAGGCAGCCTCGCCGAAACTCGCGATGCACGTCGCGAGGGTCGCCTACGAGCAAGGTCGTCCGGAGCGGGCAGAACCGTTCGCCGCCATCGTCGAGGCCAGCGACGATCACGAAGCGAGGACGATGCTGGCGGCCGTGCGCGCGCGGGCCGAGGGCAGCGAGGGGCAAGAATCGCGCTGGCGCGACGCGCTGGCGGCCACCGCGGATACCGGCACCCAGCTGATGATCCTCGGGGAGCTCGCAGACCTGGGATGCTGGCCGCTGGGCGAGTTGGAGCGGCTACGCGACGACCAGCAGCTGCGCCCGGGAATGTACGACCTCATCCATGCCCGCGCGCTCACCGCGCGCGGTGAGACGCGGCAGGCTCAGGTCTTGCTGCGCAGGCACCTGGCCACCAATGCCCTGGCCGCGGAACGCTACGTCGCACTGCTGGCCGCCGACGACAAGATCGACGACGCGATCGCGGTATGCGACGCGGCCTCATCGCAGTTCGGAGGCTCGCGCCACGACCTGCAGGCCCTCGACGTTCTGGCTGGCGCCGAGGGCCGCACCGAGCAGCTCCTAACACGTGCGGCAGGATTTCTCTCCCGCTCTGGTCAGCCCTACTCGCTGCGCCACCATGTGCGCAGCCGACTCCTCGCACTCCACGAGCAGCGCCGAGACTGGGCCGCAGCCGAACGCCTAAGCCGTGACGGGCTGGAAGAAGTGATCGCGCTGCTCGACGACCTGCACGATGGCAAGGTCGACCAGCTCTCCCTTCCGGAGACCGCGAGCGACGATCTCCAGGAACTGAAGCGCGGGTACGTGTTGATGCTCATCACCCAGCAGTTCAACCGCGGCCACACCGCCCGCGCTCTCGCCACCTTCGAGGAGTTCGCACCAGAGATCCGCGAGGCGTTCGAAGCCGAGATCTGGCTTGATCTGCACCGCTTGCATGGCTGGACACAACAGGACATCGTGCGCGCGTTCGAGCTGGCTGAGCATGGAGCCTTCCCTGAAATGCTGGTCGGCCGGATTCTGTTCACCCTGGTGCAAACGTGCGAGCCGGACAGCACGGTCACCCACGCGGGATCGGCGGAGAGCGAGAGCCCTGGTGCTGGTACCTCGTCCGACGACCTGGACCGGATCGCGATCCCGCCGTCCTTGCACGAAAAGATCACCGAGGCCTGGAATGCCCACTTTCAGAGGCGCGCCGCAGCCGAGGCACCAGGACAGGGCAGCGGCATGCTCAGCGAGCAGGAACTCACTAATCGGGCCTTGCCGGACTATGCGCGCCAAACCCTCGCCGACGCCGCGATCTGGGAGGGAAAACTGCCGGTCGGCGCGGCCAGCATTGTCGCCGGTACGCCGTATCTGCTGGCCGTCGCCGAACGCCGAGCCCGGATCCTGCCGATCGCCGATCCCGACCCGGACATCTACCGAGGCGAGCTTTCGGCTGCCGACGCGAGCCTCGGCGAGCCGGTCAGCATCGAGACCACCGCCTTGTTCGTCAGCGCAGCGCTGCTTGATCAGTGGGTGAACATCCACCCTGAGTTCGGCAGTGTCCTGTTAGCGGAGCGCGCTGCGCACGACATCTTCATGAGCCACCTGACTGCGCGCGCGCTCGGTGGGAACGTCGACTATTACCGCACTGACTTGTCGACCCTCAGATCCATCCCGGCGAACACGCCTGCTGAAACGCTGCGGCGCATGCGCCGCCACGTCACCGCCGTCCACTCCGCTACCCAGGACTGCACCGTCACGCATCAACTCGACCTCAGCGCCCTCGGCGCGAAAGCCCCGCGGGACATCAACGGCCCCTGGCCGTGGCTCGCCCCTATCGCCCTCGCCGTCGAACGCGGTATCGCGCTCTACAGCGACGACGCCTCAATCCGCGCCCAGGCTCGAACCTACGGCGTGCCCGCCTTCGGCAGCCTCGCGCTGCTGGAAACCCTCGGGACTCAGCGCGACGTCCTCCCCGACCGCGGCATGGCACTGGCTCTACTTTTCGCGCACCACGCCGTCGACCTACCTGACGTTGCCGGGTTGATCCGCAACGCCTTGAACGCCGGAGACGCCACCAGCGGACCCGTCCTGATCAACCTCGCGCGCCCGACCTATTGGCAGGTCCATACCCGTGACTTTGCCGCAACCGTCGCCGGCATCGTCACGCCCGCCTATTGGCGCGACCCATCAAGCCTCGCACCACTCACCTCGGCCATCGCCACCGGGGCCGCCGCCGCATTCGCCGACACGGCGTCCGCAACCGCCCTGACCGCCGCAGTCATCCTGACCCAGTGCACCACGGTCACCCGCGAGGCTGCCGACATCGTCGTGCCGATCATCCGCGCCATCGCGGCCCAGCACAGCGCAGACCCGATCATCACGCTACGGGAGATGCTGGTTAACGCGCTCACGGACCCCGTCGCTCCTGTCCGCCGCTCGCGCACAACAGCTGTCCAGATCGTCGATCACGCCCTGCGGCTCCACGAAACCGGCACAGAGTAGCCACCCGCACACTCCACCTGCACCGGACCAGCCCGCCGACCAGCATTCAGGATGGAGAACACTCACTCGGTGAGGGGTACTAGAAATCGGTCAGGTACTCGTCAGGCACCATGAAAATGATGGCCCCGGTCGTGCGTTCGGCCGCCGCAATGAATGCCGCAAGCGCCTCGCAGGTAACGGCATCGAGGGTGGATTCGGGCAAGAGCAGCACCGTGCCGCCGAGCACGTCAAGCACTTGGCCCACACTCACGGCAACACCGCCGCCGTCCATCATGCGCGCAACCATAGCCGCGGGCTCGGACACCCGGGCGGCCCGTGCCCAAGCCAGACCCAAGTCCACAACCCGGCCAGGATGCACGCCAATCGGGGCATTTTCTGCCAGCTGTCGCCCGCCTTTTCCGCCAACTGTCGTCCGTCGACACGGGCTTTCTGACCTGCACATATGCCATTGTCAGGGTGAATCGCTTGACTTCATCAGGGCAACGATGGCTGTATCTGTACACCGCCCCGCGACGACGCACCCGCTAGCACGTGCCGAGCGGACGGAAGTGCCCGGATCCGCCGGGCGCGCCCCGGCCGGGGCATGACCACCCGAAATCACCCTCCTGACCAGGGATGAGCCATGCCCGAAACTGAATCCACCACCATGACCCCGTCGATGAACGCGATGCTCGCCGCGTTGTCCGCCGACCGCGGAGCGAGCGTGACTGAACTGTCCAAGCGCGCCAACCTCGGCCGTTCCACCGCCGCCCGCGTCCTGACCACGCTCGAGGGCATGGGCCTTGCCCGGCGCGAACGTCCGGACCGTAGCGCCGACCACAGTTCGCCCGACCTGTGGTTCACCGCGACGACCGACCAGTTCGAGCCTGACGACGCGGGAAACCGACCCGCGGACCACACCCCCAAGTCCCAACCGGAGACCCCGTCGTCCGGCATCCCGTCGCCGACGGACGTCGACGACCCGGCGCCCACGATGAACAGCGACCCCGAGGGCGCGGCCGACACCGCGGACGCGAACGACGATGATGGCAACGGCGGGCTCTCGGCGCAGACGAACGAGGAATCCAGACCCGGCGCCGCATCCGGCTGCCAGGACCCGGCCACGCCGCCGGATTCCGACGCCCACCCGGGGCCCGAGCCCGACGCGAACCCGGATCCTGCCGTCGATGGCCCCGCGACAGATCCCGCGCACGGGCCGCAGAGGCAGGCGCACGACGCCACAGCTGACAGACCCGAGCCGGACGCGGACAGCGCGCCGGGTCCCGGGAGCGCGACCAGCGTTGCGGACAGCGGAAACGCGGACGCCGCCGCGCCGAGCGAGACCAGAGCGACGGTACGCCTGGGCAAGGGCGAGCTGCGCGCGATGGTGTTCGAGCACCTGAAGGCGCATCCGGACGAGGATTTCACCGCCCCGCAGGTCGCCAAGGCGCTGGGCAAGTCCAGTGGCGCGATCGCGAACAACTTCGACGCCCTGGCCAAGACAGGTGATGCGCAGATGACCTGCGAGAAGCCGCGCAAGTTCCGTTTCCTCGCCAAGGCGGCGAAGTAACCCCGTCCGACACCCGCACGGCACGCCACCGCACCCCACGGGGCGTGCCGTGCGGGCGTGCGGAATCGACCGCGGAAGGCCGGTCCAATGACCCTCACCCGTTCCCTGCTCGAGCAGGCCTGCACACTCCTGCACCACGCAGGCGAAATATCCCACGTCGAGATAGGGATCACCGTCCCGCAGCTACTCCTGCTCACCCCCGACCACACTGCTGAGGTGATCGTGATGCCCGGCGGCATCCCGAACGCGGACGGCAGCGCGGGACTTCGCCGCCATGCGAAGCGGATCGCGGCGGTCGCGGCCGCGTACACCGTCGAGTGCTGGCTGGGCTATGTCTCGAAGCCGCTGTCGGTGTTCGAGCGCTTCGCGCCCGACGATCTGCCGCGCGCGGGCGATGTCGACGATCGGCGCGAGGCGGTTGCCACCACCGCCGTGTGGCCTGGCGGCCACCTGTTCGTCCACCGCGTCACCGTGATCGCACGGACGCCGGGCGGGTCTGTGCTCGGCCCGGCCTGCTGGATGAAGCCTCGTGACTACGACACCAACTGGTGGCTCGAATCTCTGATCACGCCTCCGTGAGCGGACCGTCGCCGCCACCCGCGGGGCGGGCGGAAACCGAAAGCCTATCGGTTTCCGCCCGCCCGCACTCCGTCCATCGGGCCGGGCCCCGGCGCGCTCCACATGAACCGCGCTGACGGCGTTAGCGGGTCACGGCATGCGCAACGTGTCGGTACCGGTCCACCGGCGCAGTACCTCGGGCACCGCGACGGTGCCGTCGGCCTGCTGGAACTGTTCGCAGATCGCCGGCAGCAGGCGGCTGGTGGCCAGGCCCGATCCGTTCAGGGTGTGCACGAGCCGCGGCTTGCCGCGTCCTGTGCGGTAGCGCACGCCTCCGCGCCGGGCCTGGTAGTCGCGGGCGTTGGAGACCGAGGAGACCTCCACATACCGTTTGAGGCTCGGCAGGTAGACCTCGATGTCGACGGTGCGGGCCATGGCGGCCGAGGTGTCGCCTGCGGCGAGCTGGGTGACCCGGTAGTGCAGTCCGAACCCGGCCACCAGCGCCTCGGCTCGGGCGATCAGCGCCTCGTGCAGTGCGTCGGAGTTCTCAGGGGTCGTATAGCAGAACAGCTCGACCTTGTTGAACTGGTGCCCGCGCAGCGTGCCGCGCTCCGCGGTGCGATACCCGCCGGCCTCCTGCCGGTAGCACGGGGTGTAGGCGACATACTGGAGCGGCAGGTCCTCTGCGGCGAGGATCTCACCGCGGTGCAGGTTCGCCAGCGCCGTCTCCGCGGTCGGGAGCAGGAACACCTCCTGCTCCCGACCGTCGGTGCCCACCGGGTAGAGGTCGTCGGCGAACTTCGGGTACTGCCCGGCGGTGTAGACGCTTTCGACGGTGGCCAGGTGCGGCGGCAGCACGAACTCGTACCCGGCCGCGATGTGCGCGTCGAGGAAGTAGTTGAGCAGCGCCCACTCCAGCCTGGCCCCGGATCCGCGATACGCCCAGAACCCTGTGCCGGCGATGCGTACGCCGCGCTCGTAGTCGACCAGGCCCAGGCGGGTGGCGAGGGTGACGTGATCGAGCGCGCCCTCGGGAAGGACCGGTGGGTCGCCGGCCGTGCGCAGCACACGGTTCGCCTCCTTGCCCCCGGCAGGCACGTCGGGATCCGGCAGGTTCGGCAGGGCGTCGAGGAACGCTCGGCACGCCGTCTCCAGCCGCGCCTGGCGCGCGGTCAGCGCCGTGAGGCGTTCGGCCACCGCGGTCCCGTCCGCGCGTAGTCGTCCGGCGGCGGGATCATCGGGGTCGAGGGCGGCGACGGCGCGGGCGATGGTCTTTCGTTCGGCGCGCAGTTGCTCGACTTCGGCGCGCGTCTCATGCAGCCCAGCGTCGTCGGCGAGGTAGGCCTCGAAGTCGGGTTGGATGCCGCGTGCGGCCAGCCGCTCGCGCACATACGGTGTCTCAGTTCTGATCAATGCAGGGTCGAGCACGAGTTCTCCCGTGTCCGTCCGGCCCACCGCAGGGGCCGGTGTGATCCCCTTGGGGGCGCGGGCGAGCGGGGTGCTCGCGGTGCCACCGCGCCTTCGCCACCCGAAACGGGCGGCCTCGTTCAACACCCCGTATCGGCGGTCGGGGCAACCGGCGGACCAAAAGGATCGGCTGTCGCCGTGCCCTCGCTCGTCCGCGCGCAGGGAGTGGATTCGCCCGGAGCGGTGAGAGCGCCTTCCCAGCTTCCGGCGCCTCTCTCGGCTCACACGCTTCCGGCCTACTTGTTCCCGCGGTGCGATAAGGCACCAGGTTAGGGGCGGGGGCGCGCCCAGGGCCATCAGTTTTCGCCGTGCGCGTCGGTCGCCGTCGCTGCCGGTGACCGAGCAGGGGCGGCGGACCGCTTCGCGGGGGCGTCCTGCTTGGCGCGCTGGGCTTGGCGTACCCGGGCGAGGGTCCAGCCGGTGAGCTGTGCGGTTGACTCGGGGGACTCTCCTGCATCGAGGATCTCGCGGACCAGGGCCTCGGCCTGGGCGTCGAACCCTGCAGCCTCGGCCTCAGCCTTCTCCCGCAGCTGCGCGGCCTTCTGCTCGGCATCGGCGAGCAGTTTCGCCGCCTTGCCCTGCGCGCCGGCCCGGACCTTCGCCGCCTTCTCATCCGCCGCGTGGAAGGCCGTGACGAGTCGCTCAAGGGCCTTCTCGCGCGCGGCGAACTCCTCGGCGCGCTTGGCCATCGCGTCGGCGGCACGCCGCGCGGCGCTCCGGCTGGTCGGCGCGCTCGCCGCCTTCGTCGTCACCCTCCCGACCCTAGGGGCGCGGGCTGGAGGCGGCGATCGGGACGCTCCATCTGAGCGACGGGCGCACCCGTGTGCGCCCGACCCATCCCGGTCGCACTCGTGCCTGGATCCTCCAGCGTGGGGGCGCCGATCCTGGTGGGCCGTCCAATCCGCCCGTGGCCGGCCAGCTCGGCGTGCGCACGCGACACTCGAGTGTTAAGTGTCGAGCATGGCCATGCAGGTGCCACCGAAGCCGATGCTCACCGCCGCCAAGAACACGACAGCGGTACCGGCCGGCTTCGTGGTCGAACCTAAGTACGACGGTTTCCGCGGGATGATCGCCCGCTGGCATGACGGGCGGGTTCTGATCCGCTCGCGCAAGGGCACCGACCTGACGACCGGATTCCCGGAGATCGCGGAAGCCGCCGCCGCGCTGCCCGCCCGGATCGGCGATGTTCTCCTAGACGGAGAACTTGTGATTAGGGAAGCCGGGAAGCTCGCGTTCGAGCGTTTGGAGGCCCGGATCGGCGCTAAGCCCGCCACCGCTCGACGCCTGGCGAAGGAGCATCCCGCTCAGATGGTCGTGTTCGATCTTCTTCACCTCGGCGATCTCTCGCTCGTCGACCAGCCCTACCGCGACCGGCGCGCACTCTTGGAACGCACGTTCGAGGTACTCAAGCTGGGCGAGCCGTGGGAGCTGTGCCCGGCGAGCACCGACCGGGACACCGTCGCGGAATGGCTCACCGAATGGCCCGGCAGGTACGGCACCGAGGGCATCGTGATGAAGAATCCCTCGCAGGCCTACCGCCCCGGCGCGCGCGCATGGCGGCGCTACCGCCTGCACGAGAGCGCGGAAGGTATCATCGGCGCGGTCACCGGAACGCCCGCGCGCCCGACCTCTCTGCTGCTCGGCCGTCTCGACAGTCACGGCCGTCTGCGGTACGTCGCGCGTACCACGCAGCTTGAGCGCAGGACCGCCGTCGAGTTCGCGGCCGTGCTCACGCCCGCCGACGAGACCCACCCGTGGCACCCGCGCAAGCCCTCGCCGCGCTGGAACCCGCCGAATCCTGAAGAGATCACGCTGGTGAGACCCGAGGTGGTGGCCGAGTTCACCGGCGACCTCGCTCAAGATCCACGCGGCGCTTATCGGCATCTCGTGCACTTCGACAGGATTCGCCCCGACCTCGCCCCCGCCGACACCCCGCGGGCATTAGCCGGACGCGACCGCACCGGCAGGTGATCTCGGCAGCAGCTGTGACTGAGCTGCTATCTGGCCAATTGGAGTACAACTGGCCCGCTCCTGAAGTCCCTCGGACGGCGCGTTTTCCGCGTAGCGGCGCGAGCGAGGGGCAGTACATGTCACGTAGAGAGTTTTGTTTCGAACTGAGGAAGCCGATGCCACGAGCCGAGTTCAGCGCGCCATTGATCCATGGGCAGTTCCGGGAAAAGAGGGTCAATCTCAGCGACGAAGCATTCGCATACGTCGAACCCGGCGACGGCACCGACGACCCCACCGACCTCATCGAACCAGAGGTCTGGGAGAACTTGATGGACCTGCCGACTGATGTACTACTGCGTACGACTGATCATTTCGGCACAAAGTTTCGGGAGATGCAGAACATATCGTCGATGTGGCTGGACGTGATCACGCCTGTGGACGGCGTGGATCCCCCGTTGGTGTTCGCTGCTTATCTCGATGCTTACGATGCACTCAAGGCAGCGCCGTTCGTCGTCGCACACGGCTGGTACCAGCAAGCAACCGGCGGATTGCGCAATGCCTTGGAAGTCATGACTCACGCTGCCAACTGCATCGTTCGTGGCAAGGAGGAGCAGTACGAGAAGTGGCGAGACGGCAGCATCGAGCTAAAATTCGCAAACTCTGTAGACAACCTTGAGCGGCACTCATCCACGAGCGTACTCGGATCCTCGCTTCCGCCGGGAACCATGTATGGGAAGGGTGGTGTCATCCGTCAGCTATACCGCGAACTGTGTCACTTCGCCCATGGCAGCCCAGGCCATACCAATGCGGATATGTGGGCCAGTAACGGCCCGGTTTTCGTCCCGGAAGCATTCGGGAGGTTCTGGGGCAACTACCGAGACACCTTCCTCGCGTGCTCACTCCTGCTCAAAACCGCATACTCCGACATGCAGCTTCCGGCTGACTTGACACTGGTTGCACAAGCCGCCGGGCAGCTTTGGAACAATCTCGCTGAACGTGCCGTGGCTTCGTACTTCACCGATGTGTGACTCGCAACGCCAGCGTGGGCTAACCACCGTTCACGATGGCGGCCCGCCGCTACCGCGTGCCGAGCCTTCGACCTGCCCCGGCACCATTTCGGCCCACGCAGCCGTCAACTGGCCAGGTATCGGGCTCAGTGACAGCAGCCTGTGCCTGGGTCACGTCCGCGGTGGTGGTGTATGGGTGGCCACCGGGTGATCCTGTTGTTCGTTAGGCGATCAGGGCGGCCGGTTCGGTGGCCGGCTCGGGTTCCTGGCCTGTGCGCCGGAGTTTAGCGAGGATCTCCAGTCCCATGTAGCGGCGGGATTCGGCCCATTCGTCGTTCTGCTCGGCCAGTACCGCGCCGACCAGGCGGATCAGGGAGTTGCGGTCGGGGAAGATGCCGACCACGTCGGTGCGGCGGCGGATCTCCTTGTTCAGCCGTTCCTGGGGATTGTTCGACCAGATCTGGCGCCAGATCTCGTGCGGGAACGCGGTGAACGCCAGCAGGTCGGCGCGGGCCTCGTCGAGGTGGGCTGCTGCCTTGGGGAACTTCGTCTCGAGCGTCGAGATCACCTGCTGGGCCTGGGCGTGTACGGCCTCGGCGTCGGGCTGTTCGAACACGGTGCGCAGCAGGGTTGCCACCCACGGCTGGGCGGACCTCGGGACCTGATTGGCCAAGTTGCGAGAGTAGTGCGCGCGGCACCTTTGCCACGCCGCTCCCGGCAGTGCGGCGCCGACCGCCTCGACCAGGCCGCGGTGCGCGTCCGAGATCACCAGTTGCACCCCGGAAAGTCCCCGGGCCGTGAGCGAGCGCAGGAACGCGAGCCAGCCGGCGCCGTCCTCGGCCGAGGCGACGTCGATGCCCAGGATCTCGCGCGTGCCGTCGCCGTTGACCCCGACCGCGACCAGGGCGTGGACGTTGACGACCCGGCCGTTCTCGCGCACCTTCTGGGTCAGGGCGTCGACCCAGACGACCGGGTACGGGCCGGCGTCCAGCGGCCGGTTGCGGAAGGCCGCGACCTGCTCGTCGAGGTGCTTGGCCATCGCCGAGACCTGCGATTTCGACAGTTGAGTCACCCCGAGTTCCGCGGCCAGGCGCTCGACCCGGCGCGTGGAGACCCCGAGCAGGTAGGCGGTGGCCACCACACTCATCAGCGCCTGCTCCGCACGACGCCTGCGCTCGAGCAGCCAGTCGGGAAAGTACGAGCCGGCCCGCAGCTTCGGGATCGCCAGCTCGATACTGCCCACCCGCGTGTCCCAGCCGCGGGTGCGATACCCGTTGCGCGAGTTCGTCCGCTCCGGGCTGACCTGCCCGTACCCGGCCCCGCAGGCCGCGTCCGCCTCCGCCGACATCAACGCCTCGGCGAAGGACTTCACCATCAACCGGAGCATGTCCGGATCGGCCGCGGCGAGTTGCCGCTCGAACTCGTCACCGGCAGGCACACTGGTCAAAGCGGTCATCGAGTACTCCTCCTTCAAGATCATCAATCCATCTCGAAGGATCACCCGATGGCCGCCTCACGTATCCGCGATACGCCCATCAGAGCTACCCCGTACACCACGTCCCTGGACGCAAGCTGTGCCTGGCCACGCTAGACGGTATGTAGGTCAGCCGGGTTTGCAGGGCCGGGGCCTCGCTCGCAAGTTGTCGTGGGTTGCCGGTCGGGCGCAGCCTGGCCGGTAGTGCCTACATTTGCGGGAGGCCCCGGTGTTTTCTGAGCGTACGAGCGTTGGGTTGGATGTGCACGCCCGCAGCGTGGTGGCGTGTGCGATCGACACGGTGACCGGGGAGTTGACCCGGTCGCGTCTTACTCCCGAGCACGCCGAGATCCTTGGCTGGCTCGGGCGGCTGCCCGCTCCGGTCGCGGTGGCTTACGAGGCGGGTCCGACCGGGTTCGCCCTGGCCAGGACGTTGCGTGCGGCGGGCGTGCGGTGCGAGGTGGTCGCGCCCTCGAAGTTGCAGCGGCCGGCCGGGGACCGGGTCAAGACCGATATGCGTGACGCGACGCACCTGGCGAGGTTGTTGCGCCTGGACGAGTTCACCGGCGTACGGGTGCCGCCGGTCGTCGAGGAGGCCGCCCGGGACCTGATCCGCGCCCGGGAGGATGTGCGCGGGGATCTGATGCGCGCCCGGCACCGGATCAGCAAGCTGCTGCTGCGTCGTGGAATCCTCTACAGCGACGGGCGCACCTGGACCGGGCGGCATCACGCGTGGCTTGCCGCGCAGCGCTTCGAGTCCGTCGCGGTGCAGGCCGCGTACGATGCGGCCTACGAGGCGGTGGTCATGGCCGAGGATCGCCGCGCCCGGCTCGATCGGGCGATCGGGTCACTGGCCTTGGACCCGGCCTGGCATCCGGTGGTCACCAGGCTCGGCTGCCTGCGCGGGATCGACACCCTCACCGCGCTCGGCCTCGCGGTGGAGATCGGCGACTGGCAGCGGTTTACCGGGTCCTCGATCGGGGCGTATCTCGGACTGGTGCCCTCGGAGTCCTCCAGCGGCGAAAGCCGATCTCAGGGTTCGATAACCAAGACCGGCAACACCCACGCCAGGCGGCTGCTGGTCGAGGCCGCCTGGCACCACCGCCCCGGCTACCGGCCCGGCGTCACCCTGCGCCGTCGTTGGGAGCTCGCCCCAGCAGCCGCCCGCGCCCGCGGCCACGCCGGCAACCAGCGCCTGCACCAACGGTGGCTGACCTTCACCGAACACCACAAGCGACCCGTCGTAGCGGACGTCGCCATCGCCCGCGAACTAGCCGGTTGGTGCTGGTCGCTGGCGACCCTGCCCGACTAACGAGGTGGTGCACAGACCGGCCGGTCGGCGACCGCCGGTGGCGGCAGCGTGAGGAGCGATCCGCGATTCAACTATGAGCAGCGGCCGAGGCCGCGACGCTCGATGCTAGACAAGCGGACCCGCTCCCGCCGAACACTCCGCCCTGCGGTAACCAACCCGCGAATATCAGTCTGGACCACGCGTCGAGAACCGACACGCGCGCCACCTGCCCCACACGCCGACCGGCCCCAGCAAACGCAGCGGCGCCCGGAAAACAAGTCCGGACGCCGCTGCGCCACGCCTCTTGCAGCGTCTGGACCTGGCACCAGCGGGGAGTTGCCTGCTTGTTGGCATCGGCTTGTCGTTCCGTGCGGTCGACCCGAGAGGTCGCCGAGCCGCCGAGCGCTCGGAGTACTCGACGCCCGGCCGCCAAGCACGTCCCCGTCCGGCGAGGGACTGGGCTCTCCTGTCGGCTTCGTGCTGTTTCCAGTACATCCAGCGGCTGGCCAAGTAAGCGCGCCGCTCCTCGGTCATCATCTCCGAGCGTTTCAAGGCTTCGCTGGGATCGCCCAAAATAAGCGCTCCCTCGCCAACGTCCGGGCCAGTCCCGTAGGTCGGGGAGAATGCGAACACTTCCGGCCCTTCGACGGTCATCGTCAGGGTCATCGAATTGCTCTGGTCGTAGCGAGGCCGCAATGCATCGAAGGTCATGAATGCCTCGTCCGGACCGCGTTGCAGGTCCCGCTTGTAGCGCAGATCGTCCGGGTTTGCATGCCCCCCTTCGTACTCAAACTCTGATTCGCGTCCGTAGATCAAAACGAATTGCGGCTTGAGCGGACGATTCATGTACTTGCGCTCAAGGAACAGGTACTTGTCTCGGAAAAGCGCGGCGTTCCCGTCGCGCGAGAACCATGAGCGCCAGTCGTTGAGTTGATCGTGGGCCTGGGTGAATTCAGCTGACGGCCTGCCGTTCCTCAAGAACCAGCGCTTAGAAGGTTTCTCTATCTCGATCAGGATGGGCGTGATCAGCCCGGACGACCTGGTCACCCACATAAAGTCAGGCTCGAACGCGCGACCGCGACCGGTTATTACTGGCTCACGGAAGACTGCCATCAGATCCGATCCGTGGTGTCCACCGGGGCCGATATCGCCGCTGCCTCCCGGGATCATCGCTGGATGCAGTTCGAGAAAGCGCTGTATCTCGCGTTCTTCGGGGTTGGTATCCAGCAGCACGGCCCACTGTGCCCTGACCTGCTCGGAGTACTGCTCCCACATGATCGACTTGGGCCGATCCGGGTCGTCGTCTGCTGTGGCGATGTTGGCGAAGTATCCCTGGGGCACGGGTGAATCCGACACGCTCCAAGGCTACGCCCGCGAGGTCGCGGTGCGCTCAGACCCCTGGCAGCCGACGTGGCCGACGGTCGATACACTCTCGCGAAACTCGCCGCTATCGGTTTGGACAAGGGCGTGGCCGCTGACCCGGGACGCATCGCCGACGTGCAGCGGAAGGTCTTCAACCCCGTTCAGCATAGTTGGCGGATGGTGTACCGGTCGGATTCTGGACTGAGCGGTGGGCCAACTACTGACCTTCAAAGCGTGATGTCGCGAGCGGCTGATGTGTCGTCAGTTGTGCGGTAAGCCGTTCTCGTGAGGTACCCACAAGGCGGTGGCTTGACCGCGCAGCCGCGGGAGGTGCGCGAGCGCCTGCGGATGGAGGCGGCCGATCGGTTCGCCCTCGGGCAGGACAACGCGCTGATCGCGAAGGATCTACGTGTCCACATGCGCTCGGTCCAGCGCTGGCGTAAGGCCTGGTCCGAGGTCGGCGAGGGCGGGCTGGTCTCGAAGGGTCCGGCATCCCTGCCCGTGCTCAGCGACGCGTTGTTCGCGAAGTTGGAGGCGGAGTTGAACAAGGGCCCCGAGGTGCACGGCTTTCCCGATCAGACCTGGACGCTCGCCCGCATCAAGACCGTGATCGGCCGCCGGTTCCACAAGAGCCACACCCCCAGGGTCGCGGCCGCGCTGCTGCACCGGCAAGGCTAGAGCTACCAGACTCCTGCGCGTCGTGCGGTCGAACGCGACGAGCACGCCATCGCGGCGTGGGTGAAGGAGACCTGGCCTGCGGCGGAAGATAGCTTCGCCTGGCACGACTACCGCGACCTGCTGATCGCCGCCCACCACCAGTTCGGCGGCCCGATCCTCATGATCTGGGACAACCTCAACACCCACGTGTGCGCCGCGATGAAGAAGTTCATCGCCGATCACGCCTGGTTGACCGTCAACCAACTTCCGGCCTACGCATCCGATCTCAACCCGACCGAGGGCATCTGGTCGCTGCTCCGGCGCGCCCTGGCGAACATCGCCTTCGCCGACCTCACCGACCTCGAACAGGCCATACGCCAACGCCTACGCGTCATCCAGCACCAACCCGGCCTGATCGACGGCTGTCTTGCCGGCACCGGACTCGTCCTGAATATCCAGCCGCCGTGACGTGCGCCGGCCAGTAGCATGCCGCCATGTCGCGCAACCGCACGTACCGCGCGCTCGCGGCCGGGGAGCACACCTACCTCTGGCGCGTCCGGCACCGCCACGACGACGGATGCGACGAGATCCTCAGCATCCGCCGCGTCGCATCCTCGAGCGGAAGGGCGCTGCACTTCCACCCCAAGCCGGGACACGCGATACCCGACGGCGGCACCTCGGCATCCGGCGTCGTCCGCGACGACGCCGGACGATCGCTGAACCTCAACGAGCCAGGCGTGGTCCGCGCGTTCATCGACGCCCTCACCGCCTCCGCGTGGCCAACAACCGACCGCGCGTTCGCGCACCTCGACGGATGGGCCTGGCTCGCCCAGGCCCACCGCCAGCGCGCTACAGCCGACTCGATTTCCAGCGACATCGCGCTTTGAAGGTCAATAGTCGAACCAATTTGGCCAGTTACACGGCGCAACGCACCCGCAAGACCGGCCATAGGCGCGTGACCGGCCCTGCGACACCCAGCTATAGGCGGCGGCCTGAGCCAGTCGAGCTGTGGGGATCGAGGTGCCACCTATCGTGGCTCGGCACAGCAGCAGCCACGCGTTCGAGGGCTGAGGGCGTGTCAGGTAAGTCTAGTGTTTGATTTTTGCCGGATCCGGCGCGAGTATGGGCGGGTGGACGGCCTCGCTCATTTGTTCGAAGGTCCGGCTGATCTCGTCGGGCGACGGGCGGCGCTCGCGGCGGCGCTTGAGCGGCTGCCGGTTACCCGGGAGGACGGGCTGCGTTCCGTGCTCGGCGCGGCGCCGCTGGCCGAGAGCGTAGGGTCTGGGGCTCGTGGCCTGGGGCAGGAGGCGATTCCTGTGCTCGAGCCGCTGGCGGGGCTGCTGCCGGACGGGATACGGCGCGGCGATGCGGTCTCGGTGCAGGCACGTGGTGGGATGTGTGACTATCTCGCGCTCGCGCTGCTGGCCGGGGCGCTGGCTTCGGGGTTGTGGTGCGCGGTGGTGGGGGTGCCGGAGCTCGGCGGGCTGGCGTTGGCCGACCTGGCCGCGGGGGCAGGCGCTGGAGATCGGGGCGCTGCGCTGGATCGGCTGCTGGTGGTGGCGTCGCCGGGCGAGGCGTGGCCTGAGGTGGTCGCGGCGCCGGCCGACGGGGTCGATCTGGTGCTGGTGCGTCCGTGC
>NZ_JAGSOH010000132.1 GCF_018139625.1 Actinospica acidithermotolerans
CCCCTCCCGGCCGGCTCAGCTCTTGGCGTGCTTCCTGCGGTAGTGGCCGTCGGCCATCTCGTGGCAGAGCACGCATTCCGGTGCCGTGTCAGGGGCCTGTAGCTCGCCTGCGTGCACCTGCTTGCCGCAGATGCACTCGGCGTCGTGCGGGGCCACCGTCTGCTCCGCGAACGCCGGATAGCACATCAGGCAGATGATGTGCCGGAAGTTGTCCGAGATCGCCTCGACCTCGTCCTCGCTCGATTGGACCGCGGTCTCGTCGGTCAGGATGCTCCCGGTGTCCGGGATGGTCATGGTCCCTCCGTTCCTCAGGCGGAATCGGCCGTGGCCCGGGTGACGGTCTCGCGCACCGTCCGGACGATGTGCCGGGCCGAGATCCCGGCGGCGTCCAGGTTGCGCTCCGGGGTGTCGGATCCGGGCACGTCGCGCACCGCGAGGCGCCGGACCAGGCACGGCACGTCGGTCAGCTCCGCCGCCACGGCCTCGCCGATCCCGCCCTCGGGCCGGTGGTCCTCGACCGTGACGACCAGGGGGGTTCGGGTGGCGCAGCGGCGCAGCGCCCGGGCGTCGATCGGCTTGACCGAGTACAGGTCCAGCACGCGCACCGGCAGGCCCTCGTGAGCCAGCTCGCGCGCGGCCTGCAGGCACTCGTGCAGGGTCACACCCGCGCCGACCAGCGTCGCGACGTCGTCCGCGCCCTCGCCCCACAGCTTAGATCCGCCGATGGGGAACTGCTCGTCGGACGGATAGAGCACCGGGTAGGAGCCGCGGGTGATCCGCAGGTAGCTGATGCCGGGCAGCCGGTTCGCGGCCACGGCGAGCTGCGCGGCGGAGTTCGCGTCGGCGGGGTAGAGCACCGTCGAGCCGTGCAGCGCCCGCATCATGGCGATGTCCTCCAGGCCCATCTGCGAGGGCCCGTCCGGGCCGATCTCCACGCCGCAGTGCGAGCCGGCCAGGTGGATCGGCGGTCCGTCGATGGAGGCGATCCGCAGGAAGTCGTGCGCCCGGCTGAGGAAGGCGGCGAAGGTCGCCGCGTGCACCCGCCAGCCGCGCACGGCGAAGCCCGCCGCCGAGGCGATCATCTGCTGCTCGGCGATGTACGACTGGACGAACCGCTCCGGGAACGCCTCCTCGAACTGGCCGGTGCCCGTCGAGTTGCCGACCTCGCCGTCCAGCACCACCACGTCCTGGTCCTCGCCGAGGGCGACCAGCGCCTTGCCGTAGGCCACCCGGGTGCCGACCTTCTCGCCCTGCTCGAATGTCGGGGCCTGCACGAACGGCGGGGTGGGGGAGGGCACGTGCCGCCGCCTGGTCGCGTCGCGCTCGTCCGCGCCGAGCGGGCCCGGGCCCATCACCCGCAGGTGGCTCGGGCCGCCGAGCTCGGCGACGGCCTGTTCGGCCAGGTCGGCGGGGAGCGGCTTGCCGTGCCATTCGGGGGAGTCGGCCACCGCGGAGCAGCCGTAGCCCTTGACCGTGCGCGCGAGGATCACGGTCGGCCGGTCGGAGATCAGCGCGGCGTCGTACGCGGCGTCGATCTCGCGCACGTCGTGCCCGTCGACCTCGACGACCTTGCAGCCGAACGCGCGGGCCCGCGCGGCGTACGCCGCGACGTCCCAGCCGTACTCGGTCTGCCCGGTCTGCCCGAGCCGGTTCACGTCGACGATCACCGTGAGG
Source organism: Actinospica acidithermotolerans (assembly GCF_018139625.1). Classification (GTDB taxonomy): domain Bacteria; phylum Actinomycetota; class Actinomycetes; order Streptomycetales; family Catenulisporaceae; genus Actinospica; species Actinospica acidithermotolerans. The sequence goes on from NZ_JAGSOH010000132.1 coordinate 1,675, forward strand.
CGGGTCAGCTTGTTCAGCCCGGCCTTGTCCAGCGCCTCCCAGACCGAGCCTTCGGCCAGCTCGCCGTCGCCGCACAGGGTCCACACGTGGTACGGCTCGTCGTGCATCCGGGTGCCCGCCAGCGCGATGCCGGTGGCGTACGCGATGCCCTGGCCGAGCGAGCCGGTGGCCATCGGCACCCACGGCAGCTTCGGCGTCGGGTGCCCCTCGAGGCGGCCGCCGCGCCGGTAGGTGCCGAGCAGTTCGGCCTCGTCGATCACGCCGACGGCCCGGTACATCGCGTAGAGCAGCGGCGAGGCGTGGCCCTTGGAGAGGATGAAGTAGTCGTTGTCGCGCCGCGCCGGATCGCCCCAGTCGTAGCGCAGGTACCGGGTGAGCAGCACGGCGGCGAGCTCGGCCGCGGACATGCTGGAGGTCGGGTGCCCCGAGCCGGCGGCCGTGGTCGCCCGGATCGAGTCGACGCGCAGCTGCCGCGCGAGCGCGAGCACGGACTCGGGTTCGGTGGAGGGGGTGATGGGCGAGTGGACGGTAGAGGTCATTTGGGACGGGTTGCCCTGCGCGGGGCGATCAAACACCTCTCGCCGGGTTCGTTTAGCGGTGTCCGGAACGGACACATGAGCGCGGATCGCGCAGCAGCCGCCAGCGGGCGGATGCTGCGGACAGGAGGTCGGAATGGGCACCGAGATGGCGAGACAGGCGCAGGTCGAAGGCGTGCTGGCGGATCGGACCGTGGCCTTCCTGATGGGCGCGGAGGGTGCCGCTCAGGACGAGGCGCTGCACCCGTGGGCGGCGGTGCGCGCGGCGGGCGGCCGCGCGGTGCTGGTCCATCCGGATGAGGACGAGGCCGGCTTGTTCGAGGCGTTCGGCGGGGGCGGTGAGCCGCCGCTGGAGCGCGGGCTGAGCGAGGTCCACGTGGACGACTACGACGCGCTCGTGCTGTGCGGGAGCCATGAGACCGACGACCCGCTGCTCCAGGAGCCCGCCGCGATCGCCCTGGTCACGGCGTTCTTCCTGGCCCGCAAGCCGATCGCCGCGCTGTGCCGGGCGCCCGGCCTGCTGGTGCGCGCGGGGCTGGTGGACGAGCGGATGCTCACCTCCTGGCCTGGGCTGGCCGAGGAGATCACCGCGGCCGGCGGACTCTGGCACGACTGCCCGGTCGTGGTCTGCCGCTGCGGACCGAACGTCCTGGTCACCGGGCGCGGGCCGGAGGATGTGGCGGAGTTCTGCAGGGTGCTGGTCGACCAGATCGCGCACGGCGAGCACGCGGCCGACGAGGGCCGCGACTGACGGCAGCGGTCCGATGACACCACTGGCCGGCGGGATCGCGCAGAGCACCGGTGAGGGCTGGGCCCAGATCGCCGACTTCGGACTCGCCGTGCTGATGTCCGGGCTGATCGGCCTGGAGCGCGAGTGGCGGCAGAAGGACGCAGGCCTGAAGACGTACACCGTCGTCGGCATCGGCTCCGCGCTGTTCATGCTGATCAGCAAGTACGGGTTCGGCGACGTCGTGGCGCGCGGCACGGTGCAGCTCGATCCTTCCCGGGTGGCCGCGCAGATCGTGTCGGGCCTCGGTTTCATCGGCGCCGGGCTGATCTTCACGCAGCGCGGCTCGGTGCGCGGCCTGACCTCGGCGGCGGGCATATGGATGACCGCCGCGGTCGGTGCCGCGTGCGCGGCGGGGCTGCCGATCCTGGGCGCCCTGTGCACCGCGTGCTACCTCGCGCTGAGCTTCGCCAAGCCGCTCAACCGCAGGATCGCCGACCACGTCAACGGGACGGGCAACGGCGACGGGGGCGGGAACGGCGAAGGCAAGGGGAGCCGCGGCGCTGACGGAAGCGGGAGCGGCGGCGACGCCGACGAGGAGGACCGCATCGAGGACGGATAGCGGCGGACGGCGGACACCGGACGGCGGAGACCGGAAGGCAGACACCGGAAGGCAGACAAGACACCGGAAGGCAGAAACCGGACAGCGGACACCGGACAGCGGACGACGGCCGGCCGCGCGCCGCTCAGGCGGAGAGCACCGGGCCCCGTGCGAGCCCGAGCGTCGCAGCGTTGCGATCACTCTGCCGCGTAGGCGGAGAGCACCGGAGCCCTGTGCGAGCCCCAGCGTCGCGCTTTTCTTGCCGTGTTCGCGATTGCCCTGCTGTTCAGGCGGAGAGCACCGGGCCCTGCGTGAGTCCGAGCGTCGCGGTGGTCGTGTTCGGGATCGCCTTGCTGTCGGAGCCGGTGAACTGGCCCTTCCAGGTGGAGGGCATCGCGGCGCCGTGGTTGTGCACCAGGTTGCCGCTGTATTCGCCGCCGCCGTACCTGGCGAACTCGGCCGCGGTGAAGCCGGCGAAGCGCGCGAAGTCGACGGCCGCGGTGTTGCCGTCGAGGTCGTAGGTGTTGCCGACGATCTGGCCGGCCGGGTCGCGGTGATGGTGCTTCAGCGCGGCGGCGAAGCGGATCGCGGATTCGTTGGCTTGGCCGCGGAAGTAGTTGCCGACCGCCTGGAGCCCTCGGCTGTCGCAGGCGATGTGCACGTCGCCGCACACGTCGAGGTAGCAGCCCTCGACCCGCAGCGTCCAGGCGTTGCCCGCCGTCCCGTAGACGATGTGGCACTTGCCGGGCTCTGAGGAGAAGTGCGTCTCGAGCACGGCCCAGCCGCCGGCCCCGGCGTAGTCGCGGCCGAGCACCACCCCGTACCCGTGCCCGTTGACCTGGCAGCACACGGCGCGTCCATCCGTGCTGCCGCCGCCCGGGTACGTGCTCGACAGGCCGTCGGCGAGCAGGAACGTGCCCGCGCCGTACGAGTTGCAGAACAGGACCCTGCCGTTGACCGAGAAGCCGTTGCCGGTGCCGGAGGACTGGAACCGCACGAAGCCGCCCTGCCCGTCGCCGCCCTGCGGGTAGCCGTCGTACTCGAAGGCGCCGCAGTAGAGGTCGCGGCACTCGTCGAACGTGACGTCGGAGGTGTCGACGACGTCGGCGCCCCAGAGTCCGGAGACGACCTTGCCGTCCTCGGTCGTGCCGCGGAAGCCGAGGCCGTGCACGGTCAGGCCGTGCGGGTTCCCGGTCACGACCGTGCCGGAGCCGCTGGATCCGACTGTCAGCAGCACCGTGTCGGTGGACGTGAGCGGCGCGAGCACCGAGCCGGTGAGCGAGGCGGCGCTCGGCCCGTCGGCGTCGAACAGCGCGCTCTCGCCGATCAGCTGCCCGACGCCGCCCGAGACGGTCAGGCCCGAGGTGCGGTAGCAGCCGCCGGGCGCGGGCGGGAAGGCGACGCAGGACCCGGAGACCTCGGCCGCGGCGTCGAGCGCGGCCTGAATCGCCGCCGTATCGTCGGTCGAGCCGTCGCCGACCGCGCCGTAGGTCTGCACGTTGAAGACCGCGGTGGATGCCGCGGCGTGGGCGGGGGGACCGGCGGGCAGCGAGTAGAGGGCGCCGCCGAGGACGCCGGCGCGCATCGCCGCGCGCCGCGTGAGCGTTAACATCGCAGATCTCATCCTTAGTACGGGTATGGGCGGTTTCGGGGGAGAGGACGGCGGGGTACCGCGGGCCCGGTCAGCCGCGGGGCAGTTGTTCGAGCCAGGGCACCGCCGCCTGTGACGCGCACCGTGCCGCCTGTGACGCGTGCCGCGGGCGCGGTCAGCCGCGGAGCAGTTGTTCGAGCCAGGGCACCGCCGCCTGCGGCCGGGCCGTCCCGCAGCTGGGACAGGCCGTGCCGCCGGAGGGGATGTTGAGCCAGTAGCCGTCGACGGCGCCGCGCACCGAATCCGCGTCCTCGGCGAGCACCGACGCGGCGATCGCCCGGCCCGAGGGGTTCGTGCTCAGCCCGGCCAGCACCTTGACGGCGGGGTTCGCCGCCTTCGCCTGCTTCGCCGCCGCGAGGACGAACGAGGTGTACTGGGCGCTGCCCTCGAGGCCCTGTGCCTGGATGTCCACGATGTCCGCGTCCCTGGCGGCCTGGCCGATCAGGTCGAGGCTCAGGAAGCGCTGGGCGACGGTGCCGGTCCCGTCCGGGTCGAGAACCCGCACGAGGTCCATCGCGGGCGCCGCGATGAACACCACGCCACGGGCGCGGGCCAGCCGGTATCCCTCGGCCTCGTATTCCCCGGGATTGCGCTGCTGCGCTTTCGGAGTGAGCGGCCAGTCCTCGTCGTCGTAGAGCACGGCGGCGGCGCCCCGGGCGAATCCGGCGGGCCGCAGGTCCGTCACCGTGACCGACCGCGGGCTTATCCAATTGCTGATGTCCGCAGATTCCGCCGCGGTATTGGCTTCGCCGACAATATACGTGCGTGCGTTATTGAAGAGTTCTGATAGTTGATTGTTTGACATTCCCCCGCTCTCCAAATCGGCGAGGGCCGCGCGGTTGACGACCCAGGTCAACGCGGTCGCGGCCCTCGCCGAACCGGTCGCCGAAGCGGTTCCCGCCGAGCTCGGCGCGGGTGTGGGCGAGCCCGAGGCGCAGCCCGCCAGGGCCAGCAGCAGGCCGGAGCCGAGCAGCGCCGGGCGTCGCCACATCCGTCCACGGGGCATCGTTACGCGCAGGTAACCCATCAGCAGCCTTTGATCCGGAGAATATCGGGTACCGAAGTATCGGACACGGTAGGGATACGAAGTAAAAGGAGATCCATCGCCCGATGCGGTCCTCGACGACCCACGCTTCGAAGGCTAACATCGGCGCCGGATCCTCCTCGGAAAAGGAGTCCGGGAATCGCACCTACGGTGAGCTGAGGCTCCGTCACCACGCGGAGCGGACCGGGCCTCGGCCCGGAACTCACGGACGCCCCGGGGAGCCCAGGTCCGCGAACGGTGTCCTTTCGCCACCCACAGAAAGGTACTGACGCGTGAGCACAGAGGTTGCCGAGCCGCCGCAAGGCGGCCCGGCCGACGCGTTGAGCCGGTCCGAGGAGTCGGTCTACCTCGGACTTTGCCGGAAGGGCGCCGCGAGCGCCGAGGAATTGGCCGCGGCCGAGCACCTGCACCTGGACGCCGTCTTCCAGGCGCTGCTCGGGCTGCGCATCAGGGGCCTGGTCCGCGGGCCGGCGCTCGACGGCCGGGCCACCTGGCGCGCGCTGGCCCCCGACCTGGCCCTGGAGAGCACGCTGGCCCGCCGGGAGCGCTCCGAGCGGACCGCGCGGGACGCGCTGACCCGGCTGCTGGACGGCTACCTGCGCGAGCGCGGCCAGCGCGATCCGGTGGCCGCGGGACTGGTCGAGGTCGTCACCGGCCTGGACAGCATCGGCGAGGTCTGGGCCACGCTGCAGGCCGGCGCCCGCAGCTCGGTCGACGTCTTCGACAAGCCGCCGTTCGTGCAGTCCGACGACGAGGACCCGGCCCCGGAGATCGAGATGCTCGCCCGCGGGGTCAAGGCCCGCGGCGTCTACGAGCGGGCCTCGCTGCTCGATCCGGCGAAGCTCGCCGAGGTGCAGGAGATGATCACGGCGGGGGAGACGGCGGTGATGGTGCCGGAACTGCCGTTCAAGCTGGCCGTGGTGGACCGGCGCCGGGCGCTGCTTCCGCTCGGGGCCGGCACCGAGCTGACCGCCGCGCTCATCGTGCGCCCGTCCCCGCTGCTCGACGCCCTCATCGAGGTCTTCGAGACGCAGTGGGCCCGCGGCATGCCGGTGCCCAGACCCGCCGGCCGCACCGGCGCCAGGGCCGAGGGCCAGGACGCGGGCCGCGAGGCCGCGCCCGACGCCGAGGGGCGCTCGGCCTGGGAGGGCCTGCTCACCATGCTCTCCGCCGGGATGACCGACGAGGCGATCGCCCGGCAGCTGGGCGTCTCTGCGCGCACCGTGCAGCGGCGCATCAGCGACCTGATGGAGACGCTCGGCTCGCGCAACCGCTTCCAGGCGGGGGTGCAGGCCGTGCGGCACGGCCTGCTCTGACTCTGCGGGTATCGCGACGGTCCGCGGCATCGGCTCAGGCACGCTCCAGCCCGCGCCGATGCCGCAGCCCGCGCTCGACCGGCGCGAATCCGAGGACGTTCACCAGCACGCCGAGGCCGAGGATCAGCAGGACCGTGGCGAAGGCGAGCGCCATGTCCTGGTTCTCGCGGGCCAGCTCCAGGGTCTGGCCGATACCCGGGCCGAGCGTCGGGGATACGGCGATGAGCTCGGCCGCCATCAGCGAGCGCCAGGAGAAGGCCCAGCCCTGCTTGAGCCCCGACACGTACGCCGGCAGCGCCGCCGGCAGCAGCACCCGCCGGACCAGCACGAGTCCGCGCGCGCCGAGGTTGCCGCCGACCTTCCGGTAGATCGGCGGCACCTGGTCGATGCCGTCGATCAGCCCGATCACCACCGAGGGCACGGCGCCGAGCAGCATCACGGTGTAGATCGTCGCCGGGGTGATCCCGAACCACATGATCGCGATCGGCACCCACGCCACGGACGGCAGGTTCTGCAAGCCGGACAGCAGCGGCGCGACGGCCGATCGCAGCGTACGGCTGCCCGCCGCGGCCAGGCCGATGAGCGTGCCGAGGAGCACGGACGCGCCGAAGCCGATCACCGCCCGGGAGATCGAGCCGAGCAGCGCGTCGCCGATCCCGTATCGCGTCCAGTCCGCGACGAGCGCGTCGTAGACGTCGCCGGGCCCCGGCAGCACCCAGCCCGGCTTGATCCGGGCGAGCACGAGCAGGTTCCACAGGCCGAGCAGCGCGGCGGCCGCGAGCAGCGGCGGCAGCAGGATGCGCAGCAGCCGCCGCAGCGGCTCGGCCCGCGTGCTGCGCGCCGTCTCCAGCGCGTCGAGACCGGCCTCGAGCGTCGCGAGGTCGCGTTGCGCGGGGATACGCGGGGTCTCGTCAGGCATGGCGGCTGATCTCCCGTCGCAGCTCGCCGGTGATCTCCGCCGCCAGTCCTGCGACTGCGGCGTCCTCGATCCGGCGCGGCTGCGGCAGGTCCACGCTCCACTCGCGGGCCACCCGGCCGGGCCGCGAGGAGAGCAGCACGACGCGCTGCCCGAGGCGCACGGCCTCGCGGACGTTGTGCGTGACGAACACGATCGCCAGCGGACGGCCCTCGCGCGCGTTGCCCTCCCACAGCGAGACCAGTTCCTCGTGCAGCACGTCGCGGGTGATCGCGTCGAGCGCGGCGAAGGGCTCGTCCATGAGAAGCACGGCGGAGTTCTGAGCCAGCGCCCGCGCCATCGCGACCCGCTGCCGCATCCCGCCGGACAGCTCGTGCACCCGCTTGTCCGCGGCCCCGTCCAGCCGGACCAGGCTCAGCAGCCGCCGCGCCTGCTCGCGCCGCTCCGCTTTCGCCACCTTGCGCAGCCGCAGCGCGAGCTCGACGTTCCCGGCGGCCGTGAGCCAGGGGAACAGCGCGCTCTCCTGGAACATCAGCGCCGCATGGCCGCCGTCCACCGAGATCTGCCCGGCGCTCGGCCGGTCGAGGCCCGCGATCAGGTTGAGCAGCGTCGACTTGCCGCAGCCGGACGCGCCGAGGACGCACAGCAGCTCGCCCGCCGCGACCTGCAGGTCGATCTCGTCGAGCACCGGCACCGCGTCCGCGCCGCCGAAGGTCTTGCAGACCCCTGACAGCCGGACCGCCGGCGGGCGGGCCGGGTCGAGGGTCGCGGCCGCGGCGTGTTCGAGGAAGTCCGAAGTGGTCATGGGGTACCGAGTCCGTCCGCGCCCGCGGCCGGCCGGCCGGCCGCAGAGAGCGCATCGTCGAGAGCGGAGAGGTCGTAGATCCCGGATATGGACGTGCTGCTTGTGCTCAGGCCGACCGCCACCGCGTGCTGCAGCTCGGTGCGCAGGCTGGAGGCGATCGGATCGTTCGTCACCGACTGCTCGCTCCAGGCGCGGGAGAGGACGGCGGGTTCCAGGCGGACGCCGCTGAGCTCGGCGATCCGGCCCTCCACCACCTGCTCGGCCCGCGCCGGGTTCGCGGTGATCCAGGCGTTCGCGGCGATCTGGCCGGCGATCAGCTCCCGGACCGTCTGCGGGTGCGCGGCCAGGTAGTCGCTGCGTACGACGAGAACCGTGGTCGCGAACCGTCCTTGCGGCCAGAGCGTGCGCTCGTCGACGAGCACGTGCCCGCCGCCGTCGATCACCAGCCGCGAGGCCCACGGCTCGGGCACCCACGCCCCGGCGATCCGGCCGGTGCGCAGCAGCGAGAGCGTGGTCGGATTGCCGCTCGGCTCGACGTCGACCTCGCCGGTGCCCTGCAGCGTCGTGTGAATGCCCTGCTGGAGCAGCCACGAGCGCAGCGCGATGTCCTGGGTGTTGCCGAGCTGCGGGTCGGCGAGCGTCTTGCCGCGCAGGTCGGCGACGGTCCTGATACCCGGCGCGACGACGAGCTCGGCGCCGCCGGTCTCGGCGCCCGCGACGATCTCCAGGCCGGTGCCGTGCGAGGCGGAGTAGGCGCTGAGCGCGGAGGACGGCCCGACGTACGCGGCGTCCAGCTGCCCGGACAGCAGCGCGGTCATCTCGTCCGGGCCGTCCGCGAAGACGACCGTGCTGAGCTTCGTCGAGCCGAGCCGGGCGCGGTAGAAGCCCTCGGCGAGGCCCGCGATCGGCGTGCTGTGGGTGAGGTTGGCGAAGTAGCCGAGACGCAGCGAGGCGGCCGCGGTGCCGCTTCCGGTGGCGGCCGGGACGGCGGAGGCGGGCTCCATCTGCGCCGCGTGGGCGCAGCCGCCGAGCAGGGCGATCAGCGCGGCACCCGCCAGGGCCCGCAGCCGTCTCGTGCGTTTCGTCACGGCCGGCCGCCGATCAGGCCCGCCGTGAGCGTGTCGCCGATCGACGGGTCGATCAGCACGAACGAGCCGGTGTGCCGGTTGACCGCGTAGTCGTCGGCGGCGATCGGCTCGGCCGTCCGCAGCCGGATCCGGGCGATGTCGTTGACGTGCAGCGCCTCGGGGCCCGCCCCGGTTTCCAGCGTCGTGACGTCGAGGGTGTGCACGAGCTCGGTCACGATCGCCTGCACGGTGCGTGTCGTGTGCCGCAGCAGGACCCGGTCCCCGGCGCGCAGCGTCCGCTCGGCGAGGTGGCACACGGTGGCCGTCAGCTCCCGCGTGGGTTCGGGAGCTGATCCGGCCGTCGCGATCAACTCGCCGCGCGCCACGTCGAGGTCGTCGGCGAGCCGCAGCGTGACCGACTGCGGCGCGAACGCCTCGTTGACCGGCCGTCCGGCGATGTCGATGCCCGCGATCGTCGAGCGACGGTTCGAGGGCAGTACCACCACGTCGTCGCCGGGCCGCAGCACGCCGGAGACCAGTTGCCCCGCGTACCCCCGGTAGTCGTGCTCCCCGACCCGGATCACGTACTGCACCGGGAACCGCGCCCGCTGCTCGGCGGGATCCGGCGCGGGCGGCACCTCCTCGAGATGCCGCAGCAGGGTCGGACCCTGGTACCAGTCCATCGCGGCGGACGGCTCCACCACGTTGTCCCCGCGCAGCGCGCTGATCGGGATCGACACCGGGTCGTCCACGCCGAGCCGCTCGAGGTAGCGCTCGAAGTCCGCGGAGATCTCGGCGTAGACGTTCTTGTCGAACCCGACGAGGTCCATCTTGTTCACCAGCAGCACGATCTGCGGCACGCGCAGCAGCGCCGCGACGGCCGCGTGCCGGCGGGTCTGCTCGACCACGCCGTGCCGCGCGTCGACCAGGATGACGGCCAGCTGCGCGGTCGAGGCGCCGGTGACCATGTTCCGGGTGTACTGCACGTGTCCCGGCGTGTCGGCCAGGATGAACCGGCGCTTCGGGGTCGCGAAGTAGCGGTAGGCGACGTCGATCGTGATGCCCTGCTCGCGCTCGGCGCGCAGGCCGTCGGTCAGCAGCGCCAGATCCGGCGCTGCCAGGCCGCGCTCGCGGGAGACGCGCTCCACCGCGGCGAGCTGGTCCGGCATCACGACTCTGAGATCGTGCAGCAGCCGGCCGACGAGGGTCGACTTGCCGTCGTCCACGGAGCCGGCCGTGGCGAGCCGGAGCAGCGATCCGGTGGCCAGGGCGGGCTCAAGGAGCGTGGTCATCAGAAGTACCCTTCGCGTTTGCGGTCTTCCATGGCGGCTTCGGACATGCGGTCGTCGGCCCGGCTGGCGCCGCGTTCGGTGAGCGTGGACGCGGCGATCTCGGCGATGACCTCGGGCACGGTGCGAGCGGTGGAGTCGACGGCGCCGGTGCAGGACATGTCGCCGACGGTCCGGTAGCGCACGGAGCGGATCTCGACGGGCTCGCCGTCCCTGGGTCCGCCCCAGGCTCCGGGGGCGAGCCACATGCCGCCGCGGCGGAAGACCTCGCGGCGGTGCGCGAAGTAGATCGACGGCAGGATGATCGGCTCCTGGTCGATGTACTGCCAGACATCCAGCTCGGTCCAGTTGCTCAGCGGGAACACGCGCACGTGCTCGCCGGGCCGGTGCCTACCGTTGTAGAGCGACCACAATTCAGGGCGCTGCCGGCGCGGGTCCCACTGGCCGAACTCGTCCCGCAGGGAGAACACGCGCTCCTTCGCGCGGGCTTTCTCCTCGTCGCGCCGTCCGCCGCCGAACACGACATCGAAGCGGTTGTCGCGGATGGCGTCGAGCAGCGGCACGGTCTGCAGCGGGTTGCGGGTTCCGTCGGCGCGCTCGTGCAGGCGGCCCTCGTCGATGTACTGCTGGACGCCGGCGACCAGCAGCCGTACCCCGGCGCGCTTGACGGCGAGGTCGCGGTAGGTCAGAACCTCGGGGAAGTTGTGACCCGTGTCGACGTGCAGCACGGGGAACGGGATCGGGGCGGGGGCGAAGGCGCGGCTCGCCAGGTGCAGCATCACGATCGAGTCCTTGCCGCCGGAGAACAGCAGCACCGGGCGCTCGAACTCGGCGACGGCCTCGCGGAAGATGTGCACGGCCTCGGCTTCCAGCACGCCGAGGTGGCTCAGCTCGTGCGGGCGGGTCAGCGTGCTCATGCGTGCAGTCCGCACTCGGTCTTGGCGAACCCGGCCCAGCGTCCGGCCCGCGGGTCCTCCCCGGGGGCGGTGCGCCGGGTGCAGGGGGCGCACCCGATCGAGGTGTATCCGTCCTGGAAGAGCGGGTTGACCAGCACGCCGTGCTTCTCGGCGTACTCCTGCACGTCTTCGTCGGTCCACGCGGCGATCGGCGAGATCTTCACCATGCCGCGCTTGGCGTCGAAGTCCACGACGCGGATGTCCTTGCGGGTCGGGGCGTCCACCCGGCGCATCCCGTTGATCCACGCCGTGTACGGGGAGAGCCCGCGCTCGAGCGGCTCGACCTTCCGCAGCGCGCAGCAGCGCTCCGGGTCACGGTCGTGCAGCCGGGGACCGTACTCGGCGTCCTGCTCGGCGACGGTCTGCCTCGGGGTGACCGAGACCAGGTTCACGTCGTAGACCGCGGCGACCGCGTCACGCGTGCCGATCGTCTCGGCGAAGTGGTAGCCGGTGTCCAGGAAGAGCACGTCGATCCCGGGCACCACGGTCTGCGCCAGGTGCACCAGGTGCGTGTCCGCCATCGACGACGCCAGCACGAGTCCGGGGCCGAAGACTTCGCCGGCCCAGCGCAGGATCTCGGTGGCGTCGGCGTCGGCGAATTCGCCCTCCGCCATCTCGGCCAGTTCGCGCAGGCCGCCCGGCGGCGCGTGGGGCGGAAGCATGGCGTTCCTCCTTCATCGTCTCGCATTCCCGAACACATTGCATTTTGTGATACCGCCTTTCGAAGAATTTTGTCAATGGTGGTAATGGCCGGAACTCGTCATGTCGGAAACCTGACAGGGTTGCTCAGGCTGCGGATCGTGCTGGCGGAATGCGTCATGTCAGAAACTCGACACGACGCTGCTGCCTGCGAGTTTACCGAAAACCTTGGGAGCCGAAACAAGTATGAAATCGGCCGTGCTTGACAGCGCGACGCGCCGTTCGTACGTTCGCGTCCGCTGGGCCGTCGAATTCACCCACATCTTCGAGGCCTGGTTCAGCGATTACCCATGCCGCTGTCGCGCGGTCCATTCCGGGCGTGTTTCCGAAAGGTTCACCTGTCATGATGCGCATTCTTGTCCTCGGCGGCGACGGCTTCTGCGGCTGGCCGACCGCGCTGCACCTGTCCGATCTGGGCCACGACGTGACCATCGTGGACAACCTCAGCCGGCGGGCCATCGACCTGGAGCTGGAGGTCGACTCGCTCACCCCGATCCGGCCGGTCTCGGAGCGGATCCGGGTCTGGCGCGAGGTCTCCGGACGCGAGATCGGCTTCGTCCGGCTCGACCTGGCGGCCGAGTACGACCGGCTGGTCGCGCTGCTGCTCGAGCACCGCCCGGACGCGATCGTGCACTTCGCCGAGCAGCGGGCCGCGCCGTACTCGATGCGCTCGCAGACCGCCAAGCGCTACACCGTGGACAACAACGTGCGCGCCACCCACAACCTGCTCGCCGCGCTGGCCGCCACCGGCATCGACGCGGCGCTCGTGCACCTGGGCACGATGGGCGTCTACGGGTACGGCTGGTCCGGCTCGGCGCCGATCCCGGAGGGCTACCTCACGGTCAAGCTCGACACCCCGGACGGCGAGCTGAAGCGGGAGATCCTGCACCCGGCCAACCCCGGATCCGTCTACCACCTGACGAAGACGCTCGACCAGCTGATGTTCGCCTTCTACGCCTCGAACGACCAGTTGCGCATCACCGACCTGCACCAGGGCATCGTGTGGGGGACGCAGACCCCGCAGACCGAGCGGGACGAGCGGCTGATCAACCGCTTCGACTACGACGGCGACTACGGCACCGTGCTCAACAGGTTCCTGATGCAGGCCGCGGTCGGCCATCCGCTGACCGTGCACGGCACCGGCGGCCAGACCCGCGCGTTCATCCACATCAGGGACACCGTGCGCTGCGTCCAGATCGCGCTGGAGAACCCGCCCGAGCCCGGCGCCAAGCCGGCCGTGTTCAACCAGATCACCGAGACGCACCGGGTGGCCGACCTGGCCAAGCTGGTCAGCGGCCTGACCGGGATCGAGATCGCGCACCTGCCGAACCCGCGGCAGGAGGCGGTGGAGAACGACCTCGTGGTCCGCAACGACCGCTTCCTCGCCCTGGGCCTGAACCCGACGACGCTCTCCGAGGGCCTGCTCGCCGAGATCACCGAGATCGCCGAGCGCTACCGGCACCGCGTCGACCCGCACAAGATCATCGCGCGTTCGGTCTGGCGGCCCGGCATGGAGACCTCGCCGGACCTGGTGGACGCGCTGCCCGAGCCGAAGGCCGCCGAGGCGCTCGCCGCGTCCTGAGCAGAACGAGAGGCACGAGTCTGATGGCGAAGAGGATCCGCGCCCGCGGCATGAACGCGGCGCTGGCCAGCGGCGAGGCGGGGGTCGGCGAGATGACGCCGGCCCGCTCCCCGCTGCGGCCCAAGCAGTTCGGCGTCGCGCTGGCCGCCGCGGTGGTCGGCAGCGGCCTCGGCATGTTCACCTACCACGCGGTCTCCTCGACCACGACCGCGTACTCCGGACTGGTGAGCCCGACCCAGACCTACTACCTCAACTTCGCCGCGGACGGCACGGTGCTCGCCCTCGACGTGAAGGCCGGGCAGCACGTGAAGCAGGGCGAGGTGCTCGCGACGCAGGACAGCGGCGTCGCGCAGGCCAACCTCTCCGCCGCCCAGGCGGCCGTCGCCGCCGACGCCGCGGTCGTCCAGGCGGACGAGAGCCCGCAGGCCACGGCGTCCACGGCGGCGACGGACGCGCTGAGCGTGAGCCAGTCGCAGTCCGCCGTCACCGCGGCGCAGAACGCGCTGTCGGTGGAGCAGTCCTCCGCGCAGCACACGGTCGCCGCCCAGAGCGCCGCCGTCACCAGCGCGGAGAACGCCTACCAGTCGGACACCGCCCGGTACGCCGCGGACTGCTCGTCCACGGCCACCGCCGGCGCCGCGACGCCGGCCGCCACCGCGGCCGCGACCCCAGCCGTCTCCGCGAACAGCTCGGCGAGTGCGGACTCCACCAAGCCGGCCGCGAGCGCGACCGGCTCCGCGACCACGAGCACCCAGCAGGAGCAGTACTGCTCGAACCTGCAGTCCACCGTCAACCGCGACGCCACCGCCGTCTCCTCCGCGCAGGCCGAGCTCGCGAACGTGCAGTCCTCGGTCCAGCTCGCGGAGCAGCGCGACTCCTCCGACCTGGCCTCCAGCCAGAACGTGCTCACCGCGGCCGAGGCCAGGCAGGCGGCGGCCACCGCGCCGGTCACCGCCGCCGCGATCGACACCGCGAAGGCGACTCTCGCCACCGCCCAGGCACAGGTGGCCACCGACCAGGAGGCGCTGGCTAACACGAAGATCCTCGCCCCGGCCGACGGCGAGATCGCCGAGACCGCCGGCGCCGTCGGCGAGGTCGTCGGCCCCAGCGGCGTGCACGGCTACCAGGGGCCGGGCGAGCAGTCCGGCACCCAGTCCGGCAGCGGCTCGGGCTTCGAACTGTTCGTCCCGTCCACCAGCGGCGGCAACGGCGGCACGACGAGCCAGAACACGTACATGCCGCTGCTCACGCTCTACACCGCGCCGCTGACGGTCGTCGCGCAGGTCCCGGAGACCGACATGTCCTCCGTGCACGACGGCGCCACCGCGAACATCACCGTCACGGCGCTGAACCTCAGCGTCTCCGGCAAGGTCGAGAACACCGAGCCCGCCGCCGTGGAGAGCAGCAGCACCACCTACTACGACGTGACCATCAGCCTCGACTCGAACGATTCCCGCCTGATGGCCGGGATGAGCGCCCAGGTCACGATCGGCTGACGATGTACGACGGAAGGAACCTCGTACTGCTGTCGGCCACGATGGCGGCGCTCATCGTCGTCATCTGGCAGCCGCTCAACCGCCGCTTCGACGACTCCGACAAGGGCACGGACCGCCTGGTCGAGCTGCCGCCGTTCCGCAAGCCCTCCAACGCGCGCCTCGCGGTCTTCTTCATCGTGGGACTCGGCGTGAGCACGGTGATCATCGGCATGCGGCACCCGCAGCCGCTCCAGGTCTACCAGGGCCTGGTCGCGAGCCTCGTGCGGGCCGCGGACCGGCAGCCGAGCACGGCGACGATCTACGCCCAGCACCTGACGCCGCTGGTCCCGGCCGCCGTCGTCGGCTACCTGGTGACGATGTCGCTCGTGCTGCCGGCGACGATCGGCAGGCGCCTGATGATCCTTGCGCACGCGCCGCTGTTCATCGCCGTCTCAGCGCTCTCCGACACATTCGTCGGGCTCGCCGAGGTCGCCTTCCGCATCCCGCCCGAGGTCGCGCCGGTGCTCACGATCTACCTCGAGTACCTGCTCGGCTTCATGATGGTCTTCCGGCTCGTCTTCACCACCTACGCGCTGCCGCGGGTGACCCGCCAGCCGATCGGCCGGCGCGGCGACTGGCGGGACTCCGTCGAGATGCTGCTCGTGCTCGCCGCGTCGACCGGGATCGTCTTCCCCTTCGCGCTCTGGCTGATCGCGAGGGTCGGCGACCACCCCGTCCTCGAGTTCGTCATCCTGGTCAGCCTGCGCACGGCGATATCAGACTTCGTGTACGTGCTGCTCGGCCTGTGCAGATGGGCCGGCGGCGGACGCCCGCGACCGGGGGATCGGCACCCTCCGCTCGACATCATCATCCCCGCCTACAACGAGGAGTTCGGCATCGAGCGGCTGCTGCGCTCGATCGACCGGGCCGCCGGCCGCTACGGGGGCCCGGTGCACGTCGTGCTCTGCGACGACGGATCCACCGACGCGACCGGCGAACTGGCCGAGGCGACGATGCGCGCCTACGCCCACGCCACCGGCGAGGTCATCCTCGGCACGCACGGCGGCAAGGCGAAGGCGCTCAACCAGGCGCTCGGCCGCTGCACGGCGGAGTTCGTCTTCCGCCTCGACGCCGACTGCGCCGTGGACCAGGACTGCTTCCGGTACGCGATCCCGCACTTCCTGTCCGACCCGCGCATCGGCCTGGTCGGCGCGCTCACCGTCCCCAAGGAGCCGTACTACACCTGGATCGACCGGATGCGCTGCATGGAGCAGATCTTCAACTTCGGCTTCTCCCAGGTCATGCTCGCCGAGGTGGACGCCGTCCCGTGCATCCTGGGCAGCTTCATGGGCTTCCGCCGGCAGGCCGCGCTCGACCTCGGCGGCTTCGTCAGCGGCATGTTCGGCGAGGACGCGGAGTTCACCTGCGCCCTCGGCCGCCGCGGCGCCCGCGCGGCCCTGGACCCGCGCATCGTCTCCTACGAGGACGTGCCGCCGAACCTGCGCGACCTGCGCGTGCAGCGGTTCCGCTGGAGCATGGCCGGGATGATGAACTTCGGCCGGTTCACGCCCTGGGGCAACGGCGCCCCGGGCCCGCGCTTCTGGTACCAGCTGCCGAAGAGCGCGGGCATGAGGTTCTTCTCGCCCGCGCACTTCTTCATGATGGTGCTGGCCCTGCAGTACGCGGCGATCGCGCCGGGCGTCGCGCACAACGTGGTCCGGCTCGCGTGGCTGATCTTCGTCTCGTTCCTGCCGGGCACGGTGCCCAGGGTCCTGATGCTGCTCTACTACCGCAGGCTCGGCGTGCTGCTCTGGGTGCCGATGTGGCTGGTCTTCTCGATGCTCAAACGGGTCTACCTGCTGGAGGCCGCACTGGGGTGCGGGGTGCGACCGGTGCGTCCCCCTCTCGCTCTGCGCGGCCCGGTCCCTCGGTCGGCAGGCGGGCGGTCTCCCGCGCGGACCGCACTGACAGAGCGCTGACGGGGTGGGGG
>NZ_JAGSOH010000133.1 GCF_018139625.1 Actinospica acidithermotolerans
GGAGTGGGGCGGTGGCTTCTGGAAGCGCCGGACGGGACGGTGCGGATCGAGGCCGAGTTCGCCAGCAGGAGCATGCGCGTGCGCGCGGCCGCGCCGGCAGGGGGCGAGATCGCGATCGCGCTGGCGGAGTCGGCCACGGCCGGGCAGATCGCCGCCGCGGTCCTCGCGATGCTGCCGGCCGAACCCGACGGGCCGGCCCCGGGCGGGGCGGCGGGGCGGTGAAGGCGCGGTTCGAGTTCACCTGCGACATCGATGTCGAGCGCTACGCCGATGCCGCGGGGATCGCGTGCGAGCGGGTGCGCTGGGATGCGACGGCGTACATCACCTCCTCGATTCCCGACTTCGCCGGGCTGGTCAACACGGAGGCCGACCGCCGCTACCACCGCAGCGCGCGCACCCGCCCGGGCGCGGTCCCGCGCGTGCAGCGCCGCGGCCGGATGAGGCTGCGGATCGGGCTGACCGTCGCCGTCGAGCGCGGCCGGTACGCGGCCTGGGCGTCGGTGCGCCCGGACGAGGCGCGCGATGACCTGCTCGCCTACATCACCCGTAGCGTCGAGGACCTTCCGATCCTGGCCGAGGCCAAGGTCCCGGTGCGCTGGCACCGCCCGACCCGGCTGCGCAGCCGGCGCACCGAGTGGCCCATCTGCCGCGAGGACGAACAGAACTGTGAGCCGGCGCCCGTGCCGGCCGAAGAGACCTGGTGGGAGTAAGCAGCGTGAAGCACTTCGCCTCGGCGCGCGCCGAGGCCGGCGTCCCCGACCTGCCCCCGGACGCGTTCGTGATCTTGTCGTACGGGATGGGGGTGGACTCGACCAGCCTGCTGCTGCGTCTGATCCTGGACGTCGGCTCGCGCTGGTTCCGGCTCGAACAGCTCGTCGTGCTGATCGCGGTGGTCGGCCCGCTGGACGAGTACGCGCGCACGCAGCGGTACCTCGAGAAGATCGTCTTCCCGATCCTCGCGCGCCACCGCATCCGCACGGTTCAGCTCGCGCGCGCCTCGGGCAAGGCGAAGGACGGCTACCTTATCCTGGACGACACCCGGACCCCGACCCGCCTGCACCGCGACCGGGCCCGCTGGTCGCTCTACCGCGAGCTGATCGAGGCCGCCACCGTCCCGAGCGTGTCCAGTACTAGACGTTCGTGCTCTGATAAAGCCAAGCACTGGGTGCTCGACCGCTTCATCGCCGACGAGTTCGGCTCGCGGCCCTTCGCGCACCTTCTCGGCTTCGGAGCGCACGAGCGGACGCGGGCCGATCGGGACCGCGCCCACGCCACCGCACTGCGCCACCCTGCCCACCCCTTGCTGTCCTGGGGTTGGGATCGCGGCCGGGCCGAGGTGCACCTTCGCGAATGCGTGGGCTCGGATCCCGGGCGCTCGGCGTGCAGCTACTGCCCGTTCTCCGGGTCGCTGGCGGGCTTGGAGGAGCTGCTCGCGTCCTGGCGCGCGGAGCCGGCGGCTGGGGCGCGGGCGCTGATGCTCGAGTTCGTCGCGCGCTGCGTGAACAAGACCGCGAACCTCCACCACCCGCGCTCGGCGCTGGCCACCGCCTACAAGCACCGCAAGGAACTCGCCGAGGCGATCGCCCTGTTCGAGGCCCAACTCGAGCAGGTTCCCTGGGTCCTGGTCGAGGTGCGCCGCGTGATCCGCGCCAAAAACGGAAACCCGCAGGCCAAAGGCGCCGCGGCCAGGTCGGTGCGCCGGCGCGGCGAGCCGGGCCCGCGGGCCCGCGTCCTCGCCGACCTCGAGAAGATCGCCGCACGCTCGGCCCCGCGCGGCGCGGTGCTCGAACGCGAGCCGCACGGGGTCGCCCGCCTGGTCTTCCGGGCGCGCGATGCCGCCTACCCCGCCGCGGAGCACACGCTCACGGCCGTGCCGGCCGTCGTGCACGACAAGGAGCGCCCCAGTTTCGCCACGCTCTTCGAATCCGTCACCGGCCAGCGCGTCAACGCCACCCGCGCCCGGCGCGAGCCCGACTACCCCCCGCTCGAGGAACTGCTTGCGCTGCTCGGATTCCGCAGCCCGCAGGAACTCGAGGACCTCGACCTCGCGGCCTGATCCGGCCCCCGCACCGTGCCGCGCACCACGCGCGCCCCGAAACCCCACACGGAAGGACCTTTGCACTCATGCAGATTCCCTCGACCGAATCGGCCGCAGCCCCGACCCCGCGGCCGCGCGCCGGACTAGAAGGGGGCTGGAGCATCCACGTCACCTTCCCGGCGAACGCAGCGGTGCTGACCCTGCTCAACCCGCAGGGCGAGAAGGAGCACATCTCCTTCGCCCTCGGCTTCTCGGGAGGCCCGCCGCTGACCATCACGGACCTCGACCAGATCGAGGACGGCGCACTGCGCACTGCGGCGCACCAGGTGCTCGATGAGCACGCCACGCGGGTCGCCGCCGCCCGCCGCGCGATCGCAGAGTTCAACCGGCTCGTTCCGCCTGCCGTGCTCGAACAGGTGACCGGCGCCCTGGCGGCGCAGCAGATCATGCTCGGCCTGGAGCTCGACGCCGACGCCGTCGCCCTCGGGCTCGCCCTCAACGCCGCAGGGCCGGCCGCCGGAACGCTGCTGGCACTGGTGGCCCGGTGGCGCCGGGATCCGTGCGCGCCGGCCGAGGGCCTCGCCGAGGAACTCGTCGACGGAATCGTCACGGCGCGCCTGTCCCAAGGCGCGGCGATCCGGTTTCTCACCTGGCTCAGCCGCGACCTGCACGAGGTCCAGGGCGCTTAAGGCTGCGCCGCTCCACCCGGGCCGCGATCGGTGCGCTAACTCAAGCGGCACGCCGGGCGGACCTCAGAACGTTCCGCACCGGGCCTTTATTGCTACAACGCAAGTTGTATTGCTATATTGGTCCCGTGCGGGGCGGTCCACCCGACTCCGGACAGGCTGCGCGGCCACGCCACCACCCCGCATTCGCGGGCCCGACTGGCTGCCGCGCAGCCCTGAACGCCCCCGGGGAGCACGAGCGCCCCCGAGATCTTCCCCGACCACGTCACACGAGAGGTGCACGCCCATGCCCACCACAACCCCGAGCGCCGAGGCCGAGGACCGACCTTCCAGCCGTCCCGGCGCAGCCTCCCGCCTGATCACCGCGATCGAGGCGCTCGTGCCCGACCCCGCGACTGCGCGCCCGGGCAGCGGCGACGTCGCGGAAGCGGAGCTCAACCCCTTCCACCTCGCAGGCCGGGCCGCAGGGCTCGCTCTGGGCGTGGCCCGGGCCAGCGGCGACGAGAGCTTCCCCGGCGCCTTCGCCCACACCGCGCTCGCCTCCGGGATCGAGTGGTGCATCACCGATCCCGCCGCCCGGCTCGCCGTACTCCACTTCCTCGCCGGGGCCTTCTACGACCTCAGCCTCGGCATCCTCCTGCCGGACGTGACCGCCGCCGCAATGCTGCTGATGTCCGCAGCGGAGCTGGCCCTGGTCGAGAGCGCGGACGAGTCCGTCGAACAGGCCGAGGAGGCGGCGCTCGAACTGCGCGAGCGCATCCACCGGTGCGCGGTCGCCATCGCCCTCCGCGCCGAACAGTCCCAGGCGCGCCCCGAGACCGGGTCCTGACACCACCACGCCGCGCAGACACGATCCCGAGGAGCAAAAGGACATGTCCCGCAAACGCCGAGCGCCCTCCCGGCGCCCCACCGGCCCGTTCCTGGTCGCCTTCACCGTGACGTGCACCTACCCGGTGCCCGTCGGGCGCGTCGGCGCGGACCAGGCGATCGCGGTCGCGCGCGAGATGTTCGAGGTCACCCGCCCCGAGCACCGTCGCGCGTGGCTCACCGGCGGGGGAGAGGCGCACGACTTCCAACTCTTGGACACCGGGGGCGAGCCCGTTGCCCCCTGACGCCGCCGACCCGGCCGCGCCCTACCCGGCGCGGCCGGGGGCGATCTCGCTGATCGCATTCGCCAGCCGCACCCGCGCGACCCTCGCATGGCGCGAAGTGCTCGAAGACCCCGGCCCCGAGCCCACCATCGGCGTCCTCGCCGAGATCCTCATGGCTACCTGCGCCGGCCAGATCCACCGCGCCAACCGGATCTTGATGTCGAGCCACTGGACCCGGCTCGACGACGAGATGGTCGGGGCGTATCCAGCCTCGCAGACCCCGCTCACCGCGGTGGCGGTCGCCGGCGTCGGCGAACGCGACCGGCGCGCGCAGGACGCGGGCCGGGGCCCCGCGCGGATGCTGCTGACCGACCGGCCCACCGTGACGGGATACCTCTACGTCCTCGATCCGGCCCCGCGCGCGATCGACCTGTACAGCGCCGAGAACGGCACGTGGGCGGCACGCCACCGCACCCGGATCGCAGCCGACTACTGAGCCCCCGCGAACTGCCCAAGCGGGCTGCGCGTGCGCGGCCGCGTGAGCCGCAGAGCCGTCCCGGCCGCGCCGCCACCCCACCACGAAGGGCCCTGACTCCGCCATGTCCGATCACACCACCGAACACCCGTACCGCCCGCTGCCTGCGGGCGAATGCTGGACGCTGTACTGCGCGCTGGAGGCCGCGCGCTGCGCGGACCACGAGCTCGCGATCGACTTCGTGCGCGACGTCCTGGAGAACGCAGACCTCGACGACGGCGTAGCGCTCGGGCCTTTTCACCGCGACTTCCTCAACCGGCTCATCACCCACCGGTACGAGGGCCCGGTGGACGCCGACCGGCTCATCGCCGCGCTCGCCTGCCTCGCTGCCGTCAACGGCGCCGTCGCCGCCACGCGGATCCGCGCGATGCAGGTCCCGGACTCACCCGGGTCGGCCTCGGAGATGACGCTGAGCGCGGCGTGCCCGTGGTGCGGAGGCCCACGCGAGCACGGTCGCGAATCCGCGACCTGGGACAAGGCCCCTGTGCCGATCCTGTACTGCTTCGCATGCGGTCGCGCCGACGCACTGCGCACCGTGCGCGTCGAGGCCGGGCACCTGCCGTGGGACGGCGAGGCCTACGCGGCCGCCCGCGCCCGCACCGGAACGGGCAACGGCCCGGCGTCCTCGACCCTGGGAGGCTGGCCCGCCGGTGGACGCGGCTGAACGGGCAGGCGAGCCGGGCGCGGGCCGGCAGCCGCCGCCGGCCGGGTGCGCCGTCCACGTCGCAGCCCTGCGCGTTACGGGGCTGGATCGCAGGCACACCACCGCGCTCCGGGAGGTGCTCGCTCCCGAGGACGGCGAGCGCGCCACCGTGCTGGCCACCGTCGTGCACCTGGCGGTGCATGACCCCGCCGGCTTCATTGAGGCCGTCTTGGACCGGCTCGATCCGCAGTGGCGGGCCCTGGACGCGCTCGCGCTGCACGCGCGCCTGGCCGAGATCACCGGCCCGCGCCGCCGCGTCGTTCTCCTCCTGCGGGTCAGGGCCCGCATCCTCCACGCACTCGCGCGCCGCCCGCAGCCGTAAGGGGGCGGCAGCGCGGGCACCCGTCCCACTATTGCTATAACGCAAGTCATGTTGCTATATTGGTTCCACCGCCACGGCTGCCACGTCGCCGCGCGGGGCACGCATTCCGGCTCATCTATACACTCTGTTACATCTAAGGATTGGGGAGACCTTTGATTCACATCGGTACCACCGCACGCCGCGCGCTCGGCACCGGCGCCCTCGCTCTGCTCGCCCTCACGGCGAGCTCGGCCTGTAGCTCGGACGGCTCCTCGGGCCAGGGCGCGGCCGTGAGCTACCAGCCCGCTTCCTTCGGGGTGAGGGTGACCGGCGGGTTCGACTGCTACTACGTCCTGGACCGGGGGGAGGTCGCGGACCTGGTGACCGCGGGGCTGTGCCCCGCCGGATCGATCCCGACGCTGATCCCGGCCGCCTACCTCGAGGAGTACTGGGGCTACTACGACTCCTCCGCGTACCTCGTGTACGTGCCCTCCGGCTCGCGCACGCGCTACACCTCCTACGAGGCGACCTTCTCGCATCGCTACTCGACGCAGATCAGCGCCCTCTCGCGCAAGGCCGTGTACAAGGGGTCGAACGGCTCGACGGTCACCGGGACCTCGAAGCTGAAGTTCGGCACCGGGACCTCGGGCAGCGCGGCTGTGCACGGCGGCGGCAACGCGCGCGGGTGCTCGCTCGGGATGACCGTGCTCAGCGACAAGTCCGGCGGGACCACGGCCACGACGCACGGCGGCGGCAACGCCCGCACCGGCACCACCGTCAAGCCCACCACGAAGAGCGGCAGCGGCTCGAACGGGTCGTGCTGAGATGCCCGAGCTCTACACGGTCTTCGGGTACTGGGAGGACAACGGGCAGCGCTACGGCCGCTTCGACGAGGCCGATTCCGCCGTGCACGCCGAGCTGCTGATGCAGCGCAGGGCGGCCAAGGAGAACGCCGTGTTCTGGGCGGCGGCGACGCTGCGCGGGGAGTTCCACCCGGTCGACGCCGCCTACACCCGGTACCTCGACCCGCAGGACCCGCGCAACGAGGAGATCGAGTTCGAGGGGGTGGACGAACTGCCGACCACGGGTGAGTTCACGGTCTACGGGCTGATTCTCTCCACCCGGCGTCTGGACGCGGGGTGGAACCAGCGCACCGGCGGGCAGCGGTTCATCGGCCACGAGATGGCGACCTCCGCCCTGGCCGCGGAGGGGGCCGCGAGCGCCCGGGTGGCCACCGACGAGCACCACGCGAAGCTCCTGGTGTGCGCGGTGCTGCCGGGCCGGATGGAGAAAGCCGACACACTGCCGTTCTCCAACCCCGACGAGCGCTCCCGCCACCGCTTCGGGCAGTGATCCGCGCACCGGCACAACCCGCCGCCCGGCGCCCGAAACCTCTCGGGCGCCGGGCGGCGCCGCTTGAAACCAACGAGGAGAGGAACGAGGTGAGAGCCGATGGCCGGGCCGATCAGCCCCGTCGTCGTCTGGCGCGGGTGCGAGGATACGTGGAGCGCCGGAGCGCACGCCTTCGATCTGGATTTCGGCGACGGCGCGCCGGAGGTCGAGTACGACCTGACCGGTTTCCGCTGGGCGTGCGAAGGCTTCGCCACCGAGGCGGCCGCCCGCGCCGCATACGGTCAGCACCACCCGGACCCCGGCCGATACGAGTTCGTGCCCGCCGGGCACGAGGATCTCGGCCGGCTGCAGGCGGCGCTCGAGGCTTGCGCGTACCGGTTCCGTCTCGACCCGGCCGGCGCACTCGTTCCCGTGCCCGCCTACTCGAAGTGCACCGCGTGCGCGAATCCGGGGACGGCGTACGAGTACAAGGGCCGGGCCTACGACGGGCTGACCGCGTATCGGGGCGAGCGGCTGTGCGCGGCGTGCCGGGACGCGCGCATGGCGAGCGAGGGCGTCGACATCCTTGTCAGGCCGGACGGGCCCTGGAGGGAGCCGTACCTGTTCAACACCGTCGCCGACCGCGACAAGGTCACGCTGTGGCTTCCCCCGGAGTTGCGCGGAGTCGACGGCCGCGACCTGCACCGGCTGCGCCCCCGGCGCCCGCGCAGCCGGCCCGTGCGAGACCGAACCCCCGGGCGCCCGCGACCGACTGCCGCCGGGGACGCCGGATGAACCGCCGCGACCGGTCTGCGGCCGCCCTCGCACCACCCGTCCCCGAAACCCCGCACAAACCCCCACGCCAAGGAGCGCCTCCATGGACCCGACCGACCCCGTCTTCTACCGCCTGCCCGCCCGAATGCTCGAAGTAGGCATGAGCACCGACGACGGCCAGGACATCCTCACCCTGATGCCCGGCGATGAGTGGATCATCGCCTCCGTCTACACCCCCCGCCCGGACGACCCGGAGCAGGACGAGGCCAACCGCGGAGAGACCGAGTCACGCATGTACAGGCCGGGGGAACCGGTGGACCTGGCGGTGTTCGCGGACACGCTGGTGGACGGCTCCGGGCTTCCTGAGGCCGAACTCGTGGAGCATCCCCAGGACCCCGCCGCCTGACCGCCCGAAGCCTCGCCGGCGGTCGCCGCCCCCGAATCGGCGGGCTGTTCCACCGGATCGCGCAGGGCTTCGGCGCGGGACGTGGCCGCCCCCGTCCGTGCTTGGGTGTGAGAACCGCGATCCCCTTATTTCTATAAAACAAGGCCGGTTGCTATAATGGTTCCAGCGGCGGCGACAGGCCGCCCCGGCGAGCAAGGACACAGATATGAACCCAAGCGCCCCGACCCTCGAGAAGGATCCGCGATTCGCAGCCGGGCACCGCCCCTACCGGGGCGTGGGCTGCTACGACACCGCCGCCCGCCGCGACGCGCTGACCACCGCGCTCAACGCGACCGTCCACGCCCTCGAGCAGGCGCACGCGGCCGACCCGGATGCGGAGCAGGCCTTTCCCACGGCTCCGGGAGTCTGGGCGCACGAACGGACACAGGCCCGGGCCGCGCTGCGCGAGGCCGTGGGCGGCTGGGCCAGCTGCGCCGCGGCGGCAATCGATGACGAGGCGCTGCCCGTCGACGCGGTCAGAGTCCTGATCAAGCACGCCACGACCGAGGCGGCCCGGGCCCAGCGCGGACTGAGCGCGGAGTGGATCGCAGAGCTCCAAGCCACCCTCGGCCAGATCCTGTCCAACCCGCTCGGCGCCAGCGGCAGCGCACTGCGCCTGGCCGCAGCGCACTGCAGAACGCTGGTGGACCTGATGAACGACCCGACCGGATATCAAGGCACGACCTCCTGACGAGGACCCCGGGGGCGGCCCCCGCCCAAACCACCTTCTCGGCGGCCAGACAGGCCGTGGCGCACGGCGCCGCGGCCTGTCTGGCCGGGAGCGGAGCGACTACGAGCATGGACAATCTCCCCGCGCGCGTTTCACGGCACATCGGCGCCGCAAGCATCGACGAGGCAGGGCGTATGACCTGTCCGAGGTGTGCCGGAGACTTCGGGCCGACCATGGCCGTGTACGAACTGGCCGTGTTCGAGGACGGCTACCTCCCCGGCGCGCCGCTGCTGCGCGGAGTGTGCCTCGACTGCGGGTACGCGAGCGCGCCCGCAGGCCGGGAGCCACCGGACGACGACGAACCCGGCGCTGTGCTCGCATCCACCGGGACCGGATGCTGCCGTGGCTGAGTGGTCGCGGACCGAACGCGTCGTCGAATACGTCGAGTACCGCGTCCCCACCGGGCCGCTGGGCGGGGCATGGAACCAGCTGCAGCAGGCGATCAACGCCGACGTGGCGGAACTGCGCGGCGAGCGCACGGCCGAGTGGGAGCCGTACGACGACGCGATCAGGGTCTTCCCACTCGACGACGCCGTGGTGCTGCGGTTCGAGAAGCCGACGACCTGAGCCGAACACCCGCGACGCTTCGCTCTCCCCGAGGGCCCGCGGCGCCGAGCGACACACGAATGGATGGTGTCTGACATGCAGGTGCAGGGCGAAGGCAGTGGACGCAAGGACTCCGCGGCATCCTGGCCCGTGGAAACCGGGGCCGGGCCGGCGCCCGGCGCAGAGGAGATCGAGCAGCTCGACGACGCGCAGTTGGAGGTCGAGCGCCTGCTGCTCGAACGGTCCCTGCGTCGGATCGCCGCACTCGTGCTGCGCTGCGAGCCGACGGCGAAGGTGCTGTTCGTCGAGGTCGACTCGGTCTGGAACTACGAGCCGGTCGGGTGGAGCGCGAACGCGCACCTGCAGCGACCGCGGGAGGCCGACTCGCTCGAAGCGCTCGAGGAGGCCGAGATCGCGGCCGGGCGCGAGCGCGAACTCGCCAACCTGGTGGAGAACCTCGGGGGCTGGGAGCACGCGTGGGAGCCCTACACCCGCTTCCGCGACGTCGACGGCGGCCGCTACAGCCTGGACCTGGAGGCGCTGCGCATTGCGCGGATCGCGCGCAGCGACGAGCATCCGCGCTGGTGGACGGTCATCGGCACCTGGAGCTTCTGCCCCGGCGCCGCTCTACCCCCGTGGACCGAGCTCGTGCGCGCCACGGACCCGGACACCGCCGCCCGCATCGCCGTGCGCCGCCGGCAGGCCGGCCGTCAGCATCCGCACCCCCCGGCGCCGGGAGAAGTCGCGGTCCTCGCCTGCGCCTATGCCGTGTACGCGGGCGCGCTCCCGCCCGCGGCGCAGTACGTCTGACCCTTCCGGAGTGGACCCGCGTTCGCGCCGCGGCCGTGCGATGCGGCGGCAACCTGCCCGAATACGCCACCTGGCAACGGGATCGGGCGTATCCTAATGTTGATGACGGCGTCCAACCCCCCCTGGACGCCGCGCGCTGCCTGCGGGTAGCGCCGGGGGCCGACCTGTGAACGCTCCGGATCGGCCCCCTCCCGCGTCGGTAGGCGCCGACCGGCATCGACGGCCTGTCAGGGGGACGACTGCCGGAACGGGTAAGCGGGTTCGATCAGGGCTCTGAGCCCAAGGCGCCGAGCCTGTGCCGCCACCGCCGCGGCGCTCGCCGCCGGGATTGCCGGAGTGACCACGAGCCGGTCGTCGACCAGCACCAGCACTCGCGCGGCCGCGACGTGCGGACGCGGCGACGCAGGCAGGATGCGCAGGTGCGCCGACGGCACGAGCGCGCGGAACAGGCGCGCCGTCGCGGCCACGGTGTCCAGGACGCAGACCGGAGCGCACCGGCGGGCGCCTGGCCGGTGGCGGACGCGCCGGGGGGTGTCGAAGGCGCCGAACACCCTCCCACAGGCCAGGCAGGCCGCGCCGGCCTGCTGAGCGGCGGTGAGGCGCACGACGCGATAGCCGGCGATCACGCGGCCCCGGGAGAGCCGCCCCCTCCGACGCCGGCGCCGGGGGCGAAACGCCCGATCGCCGGGAGCGCGGTCGTCGGCCCGTCCTCGGGTTCGAGTTCCAGCGGCGGTCGCGGGGGGTGGGTAGATCACGGCTGGGGCCTCCCGGGCGAAAGCGGCGGCGGACAGTGCGGATCGGTCTCGGCGTAGGAGTCGGCGAGGTCGACCAGGCGTCGGCGCAGCGGGGTGAGCGCGCCGGCCAGAACCGCCCGGTCGGCGGGGTCGTGAGCGGCGGCCTGCAGCGCCGCGTCGAGGTGCGCGGCGAGCGCGGCCGCGCGCGCGGCGGGATCGAGGCCGCCGAGGCCGAGCAGTGCGAGGTGGTAGCCGACCAGGGCGACGCCCGGTCCGGCCGGGCGCACCCGGAATACGCCGCGGGCGGAGTCGAGCACGACGAACGGGCCGGCGCCGTCGTAGCCGACCGGACCGAGCACCGCTCGGACATCACCGCCTCGTCGGCGCCGCGCGGCCCTCACCGCGCGCGGAGGGCGAGCGTGGGCAGGCAGGGGACCTGCGCGATCTGCTGAACGGCGGTGAGTGGGCGGCGGGCGGCGGGCGCGAGCGCGGTCATCGGCTTCCTTCCGGTCGAGGGTGCTTCACCGGGTCTAGGGGCCGCGCCCGGGCCGTCGGCGACATCCCGCGCACCGTCAGCCCACCGCGGCCCGGGCGGCCCCGATCCACAACCTGGCGCGGTCCCTGACGTTTCGGAGGAGCGCGGTCGTCACGGCTCGCGGCGAAGCGTGCGCACGACGGTGATCTCGCGCACGTGGCGGGGCCCGCCGAGGAAGCGGGCGGCGAGGTACTCGTCGACGCGGCGCTCGCTGGTGCCGGCCGGATTCGGGCTGCACCAGACCTGCGTCATGCGCTCACGGCCCTGCGCGATCCAGAGCACCTCGAGGAAGTAGCCGCCGCCCGGGGCGTCGCAGAGCAGGCGCAGATCCGCCATCTGCGCGGGCAGCCGGGTGAACTGGCCTCCGGCCTCGTTGCGCATGCCGACCTCGGTGACGGTCATCGCGCCGCCGCGCGGCTCCTTGCGGACCCAGACGACGGACTCCTTGCCGGCGTCGGAGAGCCAGTCCTGCTCCGGGGTGTATTCGATCTCGACGTCGGACATGTGCCTGCCTCTCGACGGCGGGCCGGCCTACCGCACAGCCCGGACAGTGTTGCGTTATAGCAATATGACTGTCATTATAGCAATAACGGTCGGGTGGGGCGCAGATCTTCAGCCAAGCCCGCACTGCACCCTCTCGCGGCCGATCGGCGTCCGCCGACGTCCCGTAGTCCAAGGCGATCCAGGAGCATGACATGCCGATTTCGAACCCGCCCGCGCCGACCATGCTGATCGGCGAGCTGGAGGACGCGGGCTGGAGCAGGCTGCGCCGCGAGGACTCCGAGCTCATCAAGGGTCTGAGCGCGACCACCCTCAAGGCCCCGGAGGGTCGGCTGGAGGTCCGCGTCGAGGGCCACGGGCGCGCGTGCGCCGTGACGCTGTGCGTCCCGCGCGAGGACGCGGGCCCGTGGGGTCACCGCTCGTTCACGTCCTGGCGGGCGAGTTCGCCGTGGCTCTCGGCCCGCACGATCGGGGCGATCGCGAAGGCCGCGACGGCGGCGATCGCCGACAACGAGTACCCGGTGGGCGAGAGCGAGATGATCATCATCCTGACCGCGCGCGGCTGGACCCACAGTCAAGAGTGCTCACACGATCAGCTGCTGTGGGGTGCGCTGACCAGTCCGGACGGCGACCGTGAGATCACCTGGGGCTCGGGCGAGGACGACGAGGGATGGCACGTCGCGCGCCGGGGCGAGAACACCGAGATCCGCGTGGGGCGATCCGTCCCGAGCACCGTGCTGTGCGCGCTCGGCGAAGCCGACTGACCGGCATCCACCGAAGGAAAGAGACCAGGGAGAGACGGGATGAGCCTGTATCGCAGGGTCGTGGCGTGGGAGACGGCCGAGGGCACCTGGAGCATGGGAGCCTACGAGTTCGAGACCCTGACCGAAGGGCCTTACAACAACGGGGAGGAGTTCAACCCCGAGTGGGACGTCGAGTACGACGAGACACGGTTCTGGTTCGCCGGCACCGGATACCCCACCGAAGACGAGGCGTGCGAGGCGTACGAGGACGCAGAGGGCAACCCGACCACCTACGAAGGCCCGTGGGCGGCCGAGGACGTCGAGCGGTTCGACGCGATGGCCGAGGCCTGCGGCAACCGTTGCGACTACACACCGCCCGCCGCGACGCGGCGCCGCGCCCCGGTGCTCGGCGGCCGCGGCCGGACGCGCACCTTCTAGACCGGCACGTGCCGGACCCGCCGCGCGGGCCGGCACCTCGCCCTGCGAGCCCGGGGTCGAAGCGCGACCCAGTAAATCTGACAGCGAAGCGTCGGGTTCATCCGGCTGAATCCGAGGCGTGTGCCCGCCGACGGCGATCATCAGTAAACTGAGCGCGTGCCGAGCCTTCCATGGGATGTCTGCGTCCTCGGCGTGCCCGCATCCCTCCAGGGCTCGCCGAACAGGCGCCGCCGCTGGAAGAGCGATGTGAACGCCGCCGCGAGAGCCCTGTGGCCGACCAGCGACCCGCCGCGCACCTCTCCCGTCATGGTGAAGATCACGTTCTTCCACAACGAGGCGCCGCTCGACGTCGACAACATGATCAAACCGATCCAGGACGCGCTGATCGGGATCGTCTACGATGACGACAAACGCGTCCACGACGTGACCAGCAGCGTGCGGGACCTCGCGGGCGCATTCCGCCTCAGCGGCCTGACCGCGGCCCTGGCCGAGGGTTTCCTCTCCCAGGGCCCGTTCGTGCACATCCGCGTCGAGGAACCACCGAACACGGAGGTCCTCCCGTGACCAGCGAATCGTCGACCCTTGAGAACGAGCTGCAGTCCGTCCTGGCCCAGTACCGCGCCGACGGGTACGAGGTCCTGCGCGAGGGCGCGCCGGCGGAGATTCGCGACTTCCTGCACGGGTTCGTCCCCGACTACGTCGCGGTCAAGGGCGAGGAGGTGGTGCTCTTCGAGGTGCGGCGGGCCGGCGCAGGCTCCAAGCAGGGCGACGCGGCGCTCAAGGAGCTCACGAGCCTGATCCCCCGGCACAAGAACTGGAGGATCGAACTTGTCTGGCTCGGGCGCGAGCGGCCGCGCGTGCTCGCCCGCGACAAGGCCCGACAGGTCCTGGCCGACGCGCGCCGGGTCGC
Source organism: Actinospica acidithermotolerans (assembly GCF_018139625.1). Classification (GTDB taxonomy): domain Bacteria; phylum Actinomycetota; class Actinomycetes; order Streptomycetales; family Catenulisporaceae; genus Actinospica; species Actinospica acidithermotolerans. Next base: position 13,853 of record NZ_JAGSOH010000133.1, read on the forward strand.
CGAGGTCAGCCTCCCTGCGGCGCTCCTGCTCGCGTTCGCGGCCGCCGAGGCCGCGGTCGAGTACCTCCTCGCCCCCGCCTTGGGGCGGGAGGAGGCGTACGGGCTCGGCTCTGTGCGAGGCAGGCTGACCGAGGCCGAGAGCCTCGGCGTGATCTCTCCCCGCCACTACGAGGCCCTGTCCGAAGCTTCCGACCTGCGCAACCAAGTCGCACACGTCCAGGTGACCGACGTCCCGCGCGCCGTCGTCGACTCACTGTTCGAGACCGTCGAACTGCTGACCGGCGAGGGCTACGCCTCGCTCGACGCCATGATCGACTGGTTTCGCGGTGAGTTCGAGAACCCCGCCGAGCACGTGCCCTACGACTCACGGGACGGTGGCTACCAGTACATCAACGGTTCCTACGAGCCGGAGGACGTCCTGACCGACCAGTTCCCCGGTGCCGATCCGCTCGATCGGGCGGAGGCGGCCGCGAGCCTGGCGGCGGAGGCCTTCGAGTGGGTCAGAAAGGGAGATTACTGACGCCGTGACGGCCCGGCGGCTGCGGTCAGAACCCGCGGGCGGGCTGGCACCCGCCCTGGTAGGACAGACGTCCGTGGCGGTCCGCGGAGGCCTCGGGCTGGCCGAACGGCCCGGTGGCACACGCATCGCACAGGCAGCGCTGCACGGCGCGCGCCCGCGCCGCGGCCGAGATCGCGGCGACCTCGATCCGGACGAATCCGCCCTGTCCGTCGCTCACGATGTCGAGCGGAAGGCCCGTGAGGGGATCGATCGTGATCGCGGTGACGCAGTTCGGGCACGCCGCGGCCCGCTGGGCGCACAGGTAACAGGTGAACAGCGCCAGTTCGGTCACGCCCACTGCCCGCCGCCTCGCCTCCGGTCGGCTCCGACCGCGCGCGGCGGCAGGAGCGCGGGGTCCGGCGGCGCGACCTCGGTGACGATCCCGAATCCGACCGCGAGCCTGAACGCGGTGTTCTCCGAACCGTAGGCGTCGAAGAAGCCCCGGCACACCGCCGCGCGGCCGGTCTCGGCCGAGAGCGGCGGGTAGGTGTTGTGGCACACGATGTGCCCGCCCTTCGCGCGCACCGTGGCGATGCGCTCGCGGATGTGCGCCGGATCGATCGCGAGCCGCTCCCGGCCGCTGCGCAGGATGCAGTCGAAGCAGCGCTCGGCCAGCACCCGCACCTCGGGGACCGACGCGTCGTAGACGTCGAGGTCTCCGAGGGCGCCGAGCGCGGCGCTCCCACCCTGCACTCCGTCGCCGAGACGTTCGGCGCCGCGCACCTGGTCCTGCTGGCCGTCCTCGTGGATCACTTCTCTCCTGCCTCGTCGCCGGCGGTGTGCACGCTACCGTTTCGGCGCTGGCCCGGGACCGCGCGGTGCGCGGCGATCGTGTCGCGCGCGATGGACTCGGCGTACTTCGCCTCCCCGTCCAGGACGTCCTGGGCGAGGGCGGCGTGGGCGGCGGCGCTGTCCGTCTCTGCCGGGCACAGCGCGATCCCGTGATCCTTCAACTGCGCGTGGAGCAGTCCGGCGAGGTATTCGAGGGCGGGGTTGCCGCTCGCGCCCGCGAGCAGCGTGTGGAACTGGATGTCAGCCTCGGCGAAGCGCTCCGGGTCCGCGGCCTTCGCCGCGTCGGTCATGAGCGCGGCCGACTCCGCGAGGCGCTCGCGGGTGCGCGGGTCGATGTCCGCCGTCCGCTCGGCCGCCAGGCGGGCGGTCAAGGGCTCGAGCGCGGCGCTGATCTGCGCCAGATCGCGGGCCTGGCCTCGGGCCTCCGGCCCCGCGGCTCTCCAGCCGATCACCTGCGGGTCCAGCAGGTTCCATTCGGCGATCGGTCGGATGCGGGTGCCGGAGTTCGGCCGGGCCTGGACCATGCCCTTGGCCGCCAGCGTGCGCAGCGTCTCGCGGACCACGGTGCGCGAGACGTGGTGCTCGGCGGCGATCTGCTCGGGATCGAGCGGGCTCGGGTCGGTCGGCGCAGCCACGATCAGCGTTCCGAGCGCGTCCACCAGTTGCCCGTGAAGGCTCCGGTCCCGCCGTGCGCCGAGCGCGGCGGCGCCGTTGAGGGTTCTCTGCATTGTCCTGATGCCCTGTCTGCTGGAAGTGGCGGGCGCGGTGGCAAGCGCGTCCGCGGTGGAAGGCGGCGAACCCGCCGCGTTGACCAGTATAGCAATAGTACTTGCGTTGTAGCAATAAGATGGCGAGCTGCTGGTCACCGGCGTCGCCCAGGCAGTACGTCGGGTGGGCGCGGCTATTGCGTGGGGACGTAGCCGAGCCCGGCGCACGCCCCGCACTGCAGGTGGGGAAAGCGGCGTTCGGCGCGCCGGGCCAGCCGGCGGGCCAGTTTCCGGGCCCGGCGCGGCGAGAGCGTCCGGCCGGCGGCGGCGTGTGCGGCTGCGGCGGCCGCGAACTGCTGCCTCGCCCACGCCTCGCGTTCGCGGTCGGCGCGGTGCCGGTCGACGTATCCGTGGTCGCAGAGCGGGGCCCGGCACGCGGTGATCGGTCCGAGCAGCCGGCGGTCCCTGCGCCGGTGGACGGCGCGGTGGGCGCGGCGCTGCTTGCGGGGCAGGTTGTAGCGTTCGGCGGCGTCCGGGTCGGTGATCCGGTCCCACCGGGCCTGGCGCTCGGCGGCCCAGGAGCGCAGCCCGCTCCAGCCGCCTTCGATGACGGCGCCGCGGGCGCTGAACATTTCCCGCCCGCGCGCGCCTTGCCCGTGGCGGGGGCACGAGCGTGAGCCCTCCAACCGCCCGGTCGCAGGATTCTTCAGCGGGATCCGCCCGGTCCCCGCGCACGGGCAGCCCGAGGACGACGCCGACCGCGACCAATCCGGCGCCGCCTGCCGGTTCTCGCACAGACCGGTGACCGGTTCGATGCGGCTCACCGGGGCGACGCCGCTGGCCGCACCGCGACGTCCGGCCGCGGTGGTCGCGCCGGCCCGGGGTATCGCCGCGGCCGCCAGGCGGCGGCGCGCGAGCTCGTGTCGATGCAGCCGACGCCGGGCGGCCGTCAGGGTCCTGCGCCAGGCCCGGCGGGCGGCGCGGCGCGGGGCCGAGGTGATGCGCCGCCAGATCCACGGGGCCATCAGCCCTGCCTTCCCTGGTCCGGGCCGTTCTGCGGGCCGTAGACGCTGTCGTGCACGCGGTAGCGGCGTGAGCGGGCGCCGGGCGGCTTGCCGGCGGTGAGGTATCCGGCCGCCCTCCAGCGCTCGAGCGCCTTGCGGACCGGTTCGCGGCTGGCGAGCCCGGGGAAGCCGAGGTCTGCGAGCTGGCCGATCTCGGCCTCGCGCCGAGCGAGCAGTGCGAGCCACAGCTGCCGCAGGTGCTCGGGGACCAGGTCGCCGCCCGGGTAGCGCGGGCCGGGTGCCGGGTCGGGCGGGCGCGGCACGGACCAGCCGCCCTGAGTCCCCGCGGCCGCCGCGGCCGGCTCGCCCTGCGCGCCCTGCTCGCCGACCGGGGCCCACCCGTCCGGGAACTCCTCGCTGAACAGGCGCCAGAGCAGGTCGGAATCGCGGGAGTGGTAGCGCTCCTCGGCACCGGCGCGGAACGCGGCGCACGAGCGCGGGTCGGCGGCCGCGAAGTCCAGGATGGCGCCGTCCGCGACGGCGCGCGCGACGGCGTCGGGGATCATCCGGGAGGCCCCGTCCTCGTCGTCGAGCTGGAAGGCGCGGTAGACCCGTGGGCGTTCGTGCCCGACCGCCTCGATCATGAACTTGCCCTTGTGGACGAGCTCGTTGAGCAGCCAGCCGCGTCCCTGCGCGCCGGGCCCGAACACGGAGTTGATGACGGTCGACTCGGTCGAGCGCAGCCCGATGCGCACCGCGTACTGCTGGCGCGGGTCGGTGTCCCCGCCGAACACCTTCGCGCTCGGGACCTGGGTGCCGGAGATCACGCACACCCCGACGTATCGGCCGAGCTGCAGGATCGACTCGAGGATCTTGGCTCCGCCGGGGATGGCGCGGGTGAGCTCGGCCAGTTCCTCGATCGCGAGCAGCACGATCGGCCCGTACGCGCTCGACCAGCGGCGCACCGCTCGCCCGGTCTTGCGCGAGATCTCTTCGAGGATCAGCCCCCGCTCGTTGATCAGGGCCTTGACGCCGTGCAGGACCTTGTGGCCGAGCGCGGGGGTGTCGGCCACAAGGTCCTGCACGGCGTCAAGGCCCTGATC
>NZ_JAGSOH010000134.1 GCF_018139625.1 Actinospica acidithermotolerans
GGGGGGCGCCGTCCTGGAGGCTGTCGGCGATGCGGTCGAACTCCTTGAGCAGGGCCTCGACGTCCTCGGGCTGGGGCTTGGGGCGGCCGAAAGGGACGCCGAGGGAGAGGATGGCCAGCTCGTCGAGGGCGGGGGTGATCTCGTCAGGGCGCTGATCGCCGCGGAACTGGTCGGCGGCTACGTCCTGGGTGACGTTGTGGAGCGCTACCCAACGGCGGTGGACGTCGCGGCGCAGCGGATCCAGGTGGGTGGGGGTGAGCCAGCGGCCTCGGAGGAGGTCGGTGATCGCGCGTAGCGTGGCGGCCTGGACCTGCGGGAGCCGGGCAGCCGTCGCCTTCGGCCAGAGCACGAACCGCAGCACGACGGCTAGTGCGGCGCCGATGAGGGTGTCCAGGAGGCGGGCGCCGAGGGCCGTGCCGATGTCGCTGCCGGGGTTGGCCAGGTGGTAGAGCGCCATCGGGATGAAGGTGATCAGCGAAACACCGACGGCGTACACGAACGGCATCACGAGTTCGGCGACGAACTGCGCCGCGAGCGCGACGAGGGCGACGGTGAGCGATGCCGGGTGCGTCGAGAAGATCGCCGCCGCGATGCCGACGCCGACGATCGTGCCCGCGATCCGGTGCCACGTCCTCCGGACGACGACGGTCAGGTTCGTGCCGAGCAGCACCGCCGCGACCGTCAGCGCCACCCAGTACGCGTGCGCCAAACCGAGCGAGTGGCCCAGCGCGGCGCCGATGGCCACGCTGACGCCGATGCGCGCAGCCGCGGGGAACGCGGCGGAGTGCCGGGCCTCGCGGAGCAGTTCGACGACGCCGATCTTCTCCAGTTCGGCGACCTCGACGTCGGGTCGCAGCACGCCGGCTGCGGCGGCGAATGCGGCGCGCAGACCAGGCTGGGCTTGCGGGTTCGGCGGGGTGAGTTTGCCGGCGCGCAGGTCGTTAAACGTGGGCTCCCAGGTCGCGGCGTCGAGCGGTCCGCGTGCGTCGATAGACGCTGAGATCGCGGCCATGAACACGATCTCCGCGGCCGCGGGCGACCGCAGCTCGTCCGGGCCGGCCCCCGCCTGCCACAGCGCGTCCCGCAAGTGCGCGAATGTGGCGACCGCGCGGCTCCGCGCGCCGCCTGCTTCCGGAGTCCCCGCCGTACGCAGCAGGTCGCCTACGGCGGACCACGCCCGGTCGACCGCGGGCGTCAGGCTGTCGCGCGGCCCGATCGCGATCGTTACGCCGATGCTGATCACCACGCCCGCCGCCACCAGCCCGCACACCCGCAGCGCGCCGCCGAGGTTGCTGGGCATACCGGTCGTGACCAGCGCCGCGAGGACGATCAGGTACTCACGCGGCGGCGGCACCCGCAGCGCCAGGCAGCAGAAGCTCGCCCCGCCCGCGACAAGCCCGACATACAGCACCGAGACCCACGTCACATGCGCGCAGAGGCTGCTCACCGGCACGATGATCGCCATCGCCAGCCCTACGGCCCCCACCAGCCGAATCCGATGCCGTCGCGGCGTGTCTCCGCCGTACACCCCCGCCAATCCGCCCATCGACGCGAGCGCCCCCCAGTCCGGCCGCCCGATCAGCACGCCGATCACCATCGGAAGCCCGATACTCAGCGCGGCACGCAGCCCGAGATGCCATCGGGCGCGCACAAGCGCGATCAGCCACTGCACAGCGTGGATCCCTTCCGGTCGGCGAGAACAGTTTCTCGCGACCGGCGGCAGCGGCCCAATCCGTCCAGCTCCTGGCTTCTACCTAAGCATCGAGGTGTTAGCCGCCGACGGTGATGTTTCCGTTTGCATCTCGCCCGTCTGTATCCCGCTCCCGTCTCCCGCACGTCTGCGGATCACCCGCCGCCTTTCCACCCGTCAATCGCGGCATCACCCGAGGCGGCCCGTAGGCCGAAAATCGGATGCAGGGCGAGGCGGGGGGCACGTACTGTCCGTAGCATGCGCCAACTGCCTGCCCGGGATCCCGGGGTGCCGGACAGCCGGTCGGTCAACCGCTTTCTGCTCTGGGTCTGGCGAGAGCAGTGGCGCTCGCAGGCGCTCGGGGTGTTCTGGGGCATGGCCTGGATGGTGTCGATCGCGATGATGCCGGCGATGATCGGCCGCGCGATCGACCACGGGCTGCTTGCGCGATCGACGTCGGGCCTGCTGACGTGGACCGGCGTGGTGCTCGGGCTGTCGGTGTTCGCCGCGGTGGCCGGCGCCATGCGGCACCGGAGCGCGATGACGAACTGGCTGGCGGCCGCGTACATAACCGTGCAGGTCACGGCTCGGCACGCGGTCAAGGTCGGGGCCGATCTGCCCAAGCTGATCGCGAGCGGCGATGTGCTGGCGATCGGGACGACCGACATCGAGGCAGTGGGCGGCACGTTCGACATCCTCGCGCGGCTCACCGGCGCGGTCGTCTCGACGATCGTGGTCGCGATCATCATGTTGACCACGTCCGTCCCCCTCGGCCTGGTCGTGCTGATCGGCGTGCCGGTGACGCTCGGGTGCACGGTGTTCCTGATGCGCCCGCTGCATCGCCGCCAGGACACGTACCGCGAGTTGCAGGGCAAGCTCTCGGATCAGACGGTGGACATCGCTCAAGGCATCAGGATCCTGCGCGGTATCGGCGGCGAGGACGCGTTCTCCGCCCGCTACGCCGCCGGGTCGCAGCGGCTGCGCGGCATCGGCATTCGCGTCGGACGCGTCGAGTCTCTGCTCTCGGCGGAAGAGGTGTTGCTGCCGGGCCTGCTCACCGGCCTCGTCACCTGGCTCGCGGCGCACTTCGCGCTGCACGGAGAAATCACCGTCGGCCAGCTCGTGGCGTTCTACGGGTACGCGTCATTCCTGGTCATGCCTCTCGCCACGTTCGGTGAGGCCGCGAATTCCGTCACCCGCGGCCACGTGGCGGCTGGCCACGTCATCAGGCTTCTGCGCATCAACTCGCCGATCACCCAACCGGAGTCCCCGGTCGCGCCGCCGCCGAGCGGAGTCCTCCTGTCCGACGCCGACTCCGGTCTGACGATTACGCCGGGAGAACTGCTGGCGATCGCGTGCGCTGATCCGGAGGAGGCCGAGCGCCTGGCCAACCGTCTCGCACGGTACGTCGACGACGGTGCCCCGACACTCGGCGATGTACCGCTGAAGGACTTGTCGGTTCGCGTGGTTCGCGAGCGGATCCTGGCGGCGGGCAACGCCGACCGCGTCTTCACCGGGACGCTCCGCTCAAGCCTGGCCGGTATGACAAATCCGCCGGAAGGTGGAGGGATCGACGCTGTAGTGATGGAGGCGTTGCACGCGGCGTCGGCCGAGGACATCGTGGCAGCGCTCGACGGCGGCCTGGACGCCGAGGTCGAGGAGAAGGGCCGAAACTTCTCCGGCGGACAGCTTCAGCGGCTGCGGCTTGCCAGAGCGCTGATCGCGGACCCCGAGTTCCTGATCGCGGTCGAGGCCACCAGCGCTGTCGACGCGCACACGGAGGCCCGAATCGCCGCCCGCATCGGCGCCTATCGCGCGAGCCGAAGCGGCCCTCGCGCGACGGCTCTGTTCACGACGAGCCCGCTGGTGCTGAGTCAGGCGGATGTCGTCGCATACGTCGAGGACGGCCGGGTCGTCGCGACCGGACGGCACGGGGAACTGCTCGCCGGGCAGCCCCATTACAGGGCGCTGGTCACTCGTGGCGAGGATGACGCAGAGACGGCCGAGTCCGCTTCATCGCAGCAGGGAGTGGTTCGAGTATGAGCGCGACGATGCTGCCGATCGCCGATTCGGCCGATGTCCGGTCGTATGCCTCGGACATCGGCAAGCGGTACCGGCGTCAGCTGGTCTGGGTCGTGGGCCTGGCCTCGCTGGCGACCGTCGCGGGGCTCTTCGGACCGCGCCTGCTCGGCGAGATCGTTCAGGCGGTGCAGACGGGCACCACCGCCGGGCACATCGACGCGCTCGCGGGCCTGCTCGTGCTCGCCATCTGCGTGCAGGGCGTGCTCACGCGCTACGCCTACCTGGCCGGCAAGGTCTTCGGCGAGACGGTGCTCGCCGAGTTGCGCGAGAACTTCGTGGACAGCGTGCTAGACCTGCCGCTGTCGACCGTCGAGCGTGCGGGCAGCGGCGACCTGATCAACCGGGCCTCGCGCGACGTGGCCGCTCTGCGGATCGCGGCGCAGGAGGGAATCCCGGCCGTTCTCGCCGCGGTCACGTCCGGCGTGCTCACGCTCGCCGCGCTGGTTCTGGTCTCGCCCCTGCTCGCCGCCGTCACGCTCATCACGCTGCCGCCGTCGACGCTCGTCGCGCGCTGGTACCTGAAGCGCGCGCGGGCCGGCTACCTGGCCACGAACGCCACCTACTCGACCATGATCGAGAATCTGGCGGCGACCGTCGAAGGTGCCCGCGCGGTCGAGGCGCTGCGCCTCGGCGGCCGGCACGTCGAGCAGACCGATCACGACATCGCAGCCTCCTACCGCGCTGAGCGGTACACACTCGGCCTGCGCATCGTCATGTGGCCGGTCATCGAGCTCTGCCAGCTGGCGCCGGCCGGGCTCATCCTGCTGCTCGGCGGCGTCGGCTACACCCGCGGCTGGGTCAGCATCGCGCAGGTCACCGCGGCGACCCTGTACGTGCAGCAGCTCGCCGGGCCGGTCAGCGAGCTGGCCAACTGGCTCGACACGATCCAGACCGGCTCGGCCTCGCTGGCCCGTCTGCTCGGCGTCACGCAGATCCCGGCGGACCGTGCGGCGGACGAGGGCGTCCGACCGGACGCCGACGACCCCAGGCTCGAGGCGAGCGAGGTCGGCTTCTCCTACCTGCCCGGCCGGGAGGTGCTGCGCGACATCGACCTGACGGTCCGTCCGGGCGAGCGGCTGGCCATGGTCGGCCCGTCCGGCGCGGGAAAGTCCACGCTCGGACGATTGCTCGCCGGCATCGGCGCGCCAGGACGCGGTCGGGTCACCGTCGGCGGCGCGTCGCTCATCGAGCTGCCGCTCGACGAGCTGCGCAGCCAGGTCGCCCTCGTCACGCAGGAGCACCACGTCTTCGTCGGCACCTTGCGCGAGAACGTCGCGCTCGCCCGGCCCGATGCCCCGGACGAGGACATCCACGCCGCGCTGGCCGCCGTGGACGCCGACGCCTGGACCTCGGCCTTCGACGACGGCCTCGACACGCGCCTCGGCTCGGGCGCGCTGGAGCTCAGCGCCCCGCAGGCCCAGCAACTCGCCCTCGCCCGGCTCGTGCTGGCCGACCCGAAGATCCTGGTCCTTGACGAGGCCACGGCCCTGCTCGACCCGGGCGCAGCCCGCCACCTGGAGCGTTCGCTGTCCGCCGTGCTCGACGGCCGCACCGTGATCTCGATCGCGCACCGCCTGCACACGGCGCACGACGCGGACCGGGTCGCGGTCATCGAGGACGGCCGGATCGCCGAACTCGGCTCGCACCCCGAGCTGATCGCGGCGGGCGGGGCGTACGCCCGCTTGTGGGACAGCTGGCACGGCGCGTCCGACCAGACTTTGCCGGACGGACAGACGGATTGGCTATCCTCGGAAGCGCTATGAGCTATCAGGATGACGAGTACGACGACGACTGGGGTCGCGACGAGCGGACCCTGGTCGCGGCTTCGGGGTATGAGCAGACACGGGACGACACCGACTACGGCTGGGGCGAGCGCACCTGGTCCGACAGTCCGTCCGGGGCGGATCCGGACCTCGAGCGCTTCCTCGCGGAACGCCCCCCGCACCACGGCGACTAGCGACCACGTCTAGGTCGTCGGGACTATTTCGATAGTTCTCCTTCCTCCGGTGGCCTGTCGGCCGACGTCGACAGCGGCGGTGGCAGTGGTGGTGTCGGTGCCTGTATCGGTGCTTGTATCGGTGGCTAGTACGCCCTCCTCGCCAACGCGATGCCGAGGACGGGGGCCGCTCGCGCCGCCTGCGGGGTGGCGTGTCTCACGGGGGCGGCGCCGGCGGGGGCCGGCCGGCTGGCCGTGAAGCCGAGCGCCAGAGCCGCTCCGGTCAGCAGCGACGCCGCGCTGCGGTGGCGCCTGCGGCGCAGGCGATGCCTGGTCAGCACGGGTCTGAGCTCCACGGGGTACGCCTCGAACATCGGTCTTCCTCTCTCTCGGGTTCCTCTGCGGACCAGTATGCATGAAAATGCCGGATGATGCATACTCTTCCGAAGTGGACAGATCGGTCGACGATGTCGCAGAATTGGCACTCGACGTATCAGAGTGCCAACCGGGAGCGTGACCGTGCCGACGTACCAGTACCAGTGCACCGAGTGCGGAGAGGCGCTCGAGGTCGTTCAGAAGTTCACCGACGACGCGCTTACCGTCTGCCCGGCCTGCGAGGGCAAGCTGCGCAAGGTCTACTCCGCGGTCGGCATCGTGTTCAAGGGCTCGGGCTTCTACCGCACGGACAGCCGCGGCAACTCGTCCAGCTCGAGCGCGCCCGCGTCCTCGTCGAGCGGCAAGTCGGAGAGCTCGTCCTCCTCCAGCAAGTCCGACAGCTCCTCGTCGAGCAGCTCGTCCAGCACGAGCGGTTCCGGCTCCTCGAGCTCGGCTGGCTCCTCGTCGTCGAGCAGCTCGCCCGCCGCGGCGTAGCGCGCGCCCGGCTGACCCCGCCGACCGGCGCCCTCGGGCGCCGTCGCCTTGCGGGCCGCAGGCTGGCCGTCGCCGTGCGGGCGTAAGCAGGCAGGTCGTCGCCGGCCGTCGCCAGCCGCCAGCCGACCGCGCGCCACCCTCAGACCTGGAACCAGACCGCCTTGCCGGTCCGGGTGTCGCGGGCTCCCCAGCGCTTCGAGAGCTGGTCCACCAGGAACAGGCCGCGGCCGCCCTCGTCGGTGGCCGCCGCCGTGCGCACGCGGGGCATGCGGACGTCCTGGTCGTAGACCTCGATCCACAGCGTGCCGGTGCCCCGGCGGGCGACGACCTCCACCTGCCGCGCATCCGGCGGCTGAGGGCCCTCGCCTGGGGCGGACATCGGGGCGTTGTCGAGCAGGGCCAGTTCCAGCGACTCCAGGTCCAGGTCCTCGACCGACTCCGGGTCGTAGCGCGGCGCGGGGGCGGGGCCCGCGGCGTGGCGCACGGCGTTCGTCACCAGTTCCGAGAGCAGCAGCTCCACGGTGTCCGCCTGGGCGTGCATGCCCCACTGCTCCAGCACCGGCCGGATCGCGGCGCGTGCGGCTGACGGGGAGGACGGGGTCGCCGGCAGGCTGAGGCGCCACAGCGGCAGCGGGCCGACCGCTGTCCGCATCGCCAGCACGGCGCGGTCGTCGTCGGCCGGGCCGCTGATGTTGCTCGATCGCAGTGCGGCGCGGCACAGGGCCGCGGGGGTCGCGTCGGTGCCGCCCGGGCCGTTGCCGTCCAGCACCTCCTCCAGCGCCTCGCACAGGTCGCGCACGCCCTCGTCCACCGACCTGCCGCGCTGCTCGACCACGCCGTCCGTGTACAGGAAGATCGTGTCGCCCGGCGCGACCGTGAACGTGTGGTCGTTGAACGTGACGCCGCCGACGCCGAGCGGGACGTCCGGCGGGAGCTCCATCGGGTGGCAGCCGTGCGCACCGGCCAGCAGGGGCGGCGGGTGGCCGGCGTTGGCCAGGACGCACTCGCGGGTGAACGGGTCGAAGACCGCGTACACGCACGTGACCAGCAACGCCTCGTTCAGGCCCTGGACCAGGCTGTCGAGGTGCTGCAGCACCTGCGCGGGCTCCTCGTCCAGCACGGCGTACGCGCGCAGGGCGGCGCGGAGCTGGCCCATCACCGCCGCCGCGTGGGCGCCGCGGCCCTGGACGTCGCCGATCACGATGCCGACGCGCCCGGCCGCGAGCTCGATCACGTCGTAGAGGTCGCCGCCGACGTCCGACTCGTCGCCCGCGTTGTAGCCGACCTGGACCTCGATGCCGTCGATCGTCGGCAGGTGCGCGGGCAGCAGCGAGTGCTGGAGCGCGAGGGCCAGCGAGCGCATCGACTCGTAGAGGGCGGCGTTCTCCAGCGCGAATCCGGCGCGCGCCGCGACCTCCTCCACCAGTTCCACGTCCGACGCGCTGAACTTGCGGTTGATCCCGTCGGCACCGACCGCCAGCACGCCCTTGATACCGCGCGGGCCGAGCAGCGGGACGGCGATCACCATCGCGGCGTCCGACATCAGGCTGTGCGAGGCGCGGCCGGCCTGCTGCGGCTCCGTCGCGCGCGGCTGGTCGAACTCGGCCAGCACCGGGGCGCCGGTCCGTAGCGCGACGGCGCAGGGGTGCTCGTTCGGGTACACGACTCGCCGGTCCGCCGGGCCCGGCACGCTCACCCGGCGCGCCCGCTCCCGGTCGAGGCGCACGCTCACCGCGCGGCGCAGCGCGCCGGTGTCCTCCAGCAGGTCGACGACGCACTGGTCGGCGAACGACGGCACCACGAGCTCGGCGATGGCGGCCAGCGTGCGGCCGGTGTCCAGCGAGGTGCCGAGCAGCCGGCCGGCCCGGGACAGCAGCGTGGCGCGGGCCGACCCCGGTTCGGAGGTGCGTTCGGCGCGGCGCCTGGCGGGCACGGCCGGTGACCCCGCGACCCCGGGCGCGGACGCGCCGGGAGTGTTCGAGGTGCCCATCACCTGACCTGCCATCAAGCCCACCTTTCCAAGCGCCCGCCGGACGGAGCGGGCACCGCGCGCAACCCGCCGTCCGGCTGATCCAGTGTGGCACTACCGGCGCGCCGAAAACAGCAAAGCGTCGGCATTCCCCGGAGCGTAGGGGAGTGTTGGAGTGAGCATACGAGTCGGGCAATTCGCCCGGGCGGACTAAGGTGACGGACTGTCAGATCCACAGTGACGCACCGTGAGGAGCGAATCTTGGCGACGACCCCGCAGAGCGACACCTTCGTCGGGCCCGTCCCCGCACGTCGCAGGCTGTTCTGGCGCGTCGTCGGCGCGCTGGCCGCACTGCTCGTGGTGTCGCTCGCGGCCGGTGCCGGTTTCGCATGGTGGCGGTTGGACGACGCGCTGCACGCCTCCTATCCGCAGACCTCGGGCACGTTGCGGATCGCCGGCCTCACGGGCGCGGCCGCGGTCGATCGCGACGCCTCCGGAATCCCGCAGATCTACGCCTCGAACTCGACGGACCTGTTCCTCGCCGAGGGCTACGTGCAGGCACAGGACCGGTTCTGGCAGATGGACGTGTCCCGGAACTACGCGGAGGGCACCCTCGCGTCGGTGCTCGGCCAGTCGTACCTTGCGCACGACGAACTGGCCCGGACGCTGGGTTGGCACACTCTCGCGGAGCAGTCGTACGACAGACTCCAGACTGGAACGAAGTCTTACCTTGCGGCCTACGCACAGGGCGTGAACGACTATCTCGCCGGCCACCCGAGTGGTTCCGCGCTCTCCTTCGAGTACTCGGTGCTCGGGCTGCCGGACACCCACTCGGCCAAGGGGTACTCGCCCGCCCGATGGACTCCCGTCGACTCACTCAGTTGGCTGCAAGCGACGAGCTGGAGCCAGAACGACGCGGTCGACCAGGAGGTGTCCCGCGCGTTGCTCAGCGACACCCTGACCCCCGCGCAGATCAGCCAGCTCTACCCGGCCGACGGCGCCGACTCGGGTTTCACCGCGTGGGCCGTGTCCGGAAAGCTGAGCTCCACCGGTTCGCCGCTGCTGGCCTCGGCGCCGGTCTCCGCGCCGACCTTGCCGTCCACCTGGTACCAGGTCGGGCTGCACTGCACGAGCGTGACCGCGGCCTGTCCCTTCGACGTCGCCGGATACATCGAGCCCGGCCTCCCCGGCGTGCTGATCGGCCACGACCGCTCGATCGCCTGGAGCTGGAACGGCCGCGCCGCGCAGGACTCCGACCTCTACCTGGAGAAGGTCACCGGATCCGACTATTCGTATGACGGGCACAAATATCCACTGACGGTGCATCAGGAGACGATCGATGTCGCCGACGCCTCCCCGGTCACGATTACCGTGCGCGATACGCGACACGGACCGTTGCTTTCCGACCTCCTGTCCGACTTTCGCCGCGTCGGTCGTACGAATGGTGCTTCCGGGCTATCGATCGCGTCGACCACGCTTGAGCCCAACACGACCGCAGACGCGCTTTTCGCGATCGACCAAGCGGCGAACTGGAGCCAATTCAGCACGGCGGCGGCCGACTTCACAGCGCCGGACGAGGGAATGGTCTACGCAGACAACGCGGGCAACATCGCATACCAGGGTCCCGCGGCGCTGCCCGAGCGGGCCTCGGGAGACGACGGCACCGCGCCGGTCCCCGGGTGGACCTCCGAGTACGCGTGGGCCTCGGCCACGACGTACGCCGCGCCCATCCAGGAGCTCGACCCGGCCGACGGGTACATCGCGGGTGCGCCGGGCGACGCGGTCGGCTTACGCGCCGAGCGGACCGCATCCGACCTGCAAGGAAGTGTCTCGGGCTCGCAGAAGCTGACCGCGGCGGGACTCGCCGCGATTCAGGGCGACGCATACGACCCGGAGGCGGCGGTCCTCGTTCCGTACCTGCTCAAGGTGAATGTGGACGACTTCACCCAACCGGCGGTCGCGCTGCTCAGGGGTTGGGACTACACGGAGCCGGCCGGGTCGGGTGCCGCGGCGTACTACAACGCGGTCTGGGCTGAGCTGCTGAAACTTGTCGTCGACCGGGAGCTGCCGCAGGACGAGCTCGACTCCCAGCTCGCGCTGAACGGTTCAGTGCGCTGGGACGCCGTCGTCAACACGCTTCTCCAGCAGCCGAACAGCACGTGGTGGGGTGAATCGAGCTCGGCGAAGGTCTCGGCGCGCGACTCCATGCTGGCCGAGGCGCTGCAGAAGGCCAGGCTCGACCTCACATCCCTGATGGGCAAGGACGTCGCGACCTGGACCTGGGGACGCGTGCACACGATCAGGCCCGAGAACCAGACGCTCGGCGCCGGCGCGCATCCCGCACTGGTCAAGTGGCTGCTCGACGGCCACTCGATCGGCCTCCCCGGGGGCGGCTCCGACGTGGCCACGGCCGACTGGGACGTGGCGTCGACCGGATTCGCGGTCGGCGCGGCGCCGGCCCTCCGGATGGTGGTCGATCTGGGCGACCCCGACGACTCGCGGTGGATCGGGCAAACGGGCGAGTCCGGGCATGTGGGTGACACCCATTACCTCGATCAGGCGGCGATGTGGGCCGCCGGGGAGACGGAATCCTGGCCGTACTCCCTCTCGGCGGTCGACGCGGCGTCCCGGCAGCGCCTCGACCTAGCCCCGCAAGGTCACTAGCTCGGATGCCGTGCTCGCGGCGACCCGGCAGTGCACGCGGCGACCCGGCATGCCTCGGCCTCGCCCCGGAATGCCGTGCACGCGGCGACCCGGCAGCGCCTCGACCTAGCCCCGGAAGGTCACTAGCTCGGATGCCGTGCACGCGGCGTCCACGGGGCGATCGTGCGGTTCGACGGCGGCGGCGTCCAGCGTGCCGAGCTCGCCCTCGTACAGCAGAGCGCAGGTCCACGGCGTCTGCCGCCCGGATTCGCGGGCCGCGGCGATCCGGGCGAGCACCCGGTCGTAGCTCCCGCCGCCGCGGCCGAGCCGCACGCCGTCCGCCGTGACCGCGAGCGCCGGAACAATCAAGGCCGCTGCCCGTAACACAACGCCCGTCCCGAGCGTTGTGCCGTGCGGTCGCCGAGTGCCCGCGCCGCCGTCACGCAGCGCGTCCGGGTCCCCGTCGTACCGCGCCCAGTCCAGGTCGCGATCGGCCAGCAGCACCGGAAGCAGTACCCGCACACCCCGCTCCAAGAGCGTTCCGATGAGAGCACGCGTATCAGGCTCGGAGCCCAAGGGCCAGTAAGCCGCGACCGTGTCCGCCGTGGTCAGGTGGGGGTCGGCGAGCAGCCGGAGGGTTGCGGCGCGCGCCTGGCGCGCACGCTCCCGATTACCGAGAGCTCGGCGATCGTTCACGAAACGTGATCGTGCCGTGGCTTTCTCGAGGATCTGATCGGGCATTCTGGGTCCTGTACGGTGCTGGGCCTTCATCGGCGCTGTGGGGACGGGGCATTCTCCTACGACCTAGCCTGACCTATAGGGCGCGTGAGAAGGGAACGGCACGACCACGGCCATGGGCGCTACACAGTGGTTCACCGACGGCGGCTGGGTCCTGCTCGGGCTCGGCCTGTTCAGCCTGGGCCTGGCCGTCTCGCTGGCGCGCGCCGTCTACCTGCTGCGCGACCGGGAGGCGCGCAACGAGGCCAGGATCGACCGGCTGCGCCGCGAGCTCAGCGGCCTGGAGCAGGGCCGCGAGGACCTCGAACGGCTCAGCGCCCTCGACCCGGTCACCGGCGTCTGGAACTACCGCTACCTCCAGCAGTCGCTGGCCCGCGAGCTGGGTTGGGCGGCGCGGGACCGGCGGCCCTTCGCGCTGCTGCTGCTCGAGGTCGACGGCTTCGCCGACTACACCGCCGCGGCCGGGCACCAGAAGGCCTTCGGGACGCTGCGCGACCTGGCCCAGCGCCTGAGCGTGGAGATCCGCTCCGGCGACACGTTCGCGCGCTACGGCGGGGACGAGTTCGTCGCGCTGCTGCCCGGCGCCACCGGCGAGGGGGCCGAGGGCGTGGCCGAGCGGCTGTGCTACGCCGTGCGCAAGACGGTCGCCCAGTACGACGAGGCGGCGTCCGAGCTGACCCTCTCGGTGGGCATCGCCACCTTCCCCGAGTCCGGCGAGCACGCGGCCAGTCTGGTCGGCGCCGCGGACCGCGCCCTGGCCGCCGCGCGCGCCGAGGGAGGCGACCGCTGGCGGCTGGCAAGGGGTGGAGAAGTGGTTTTAACCGACTATCAAGCCCAGTCTCGCTCTTCGTAACCGGACCTACCGGTATCGTGCCCCCATGCCGATCCGCAAAGCCGTCATCCCCGCCGCCGGGCTCGGGACACGGTTCCTACCCGCCACCAAGGCGACGCCGAAGGAAATGCTGCCGGTCATCGACAAGCCGGCCATCCAGTACGTCGTCGAGGAGGCTGCCTCAGCCGGTCTGGACGACGTGCTGATGATCACCGGGCGCAACAAGCGACCGGTGGAAGACCACTTCGACCGCGCCTACGAGCTCGAGAACGCCCTCGCCGCGAAGGGCGACACCGCCCGCCTCGAGGCGGTCCGCGCGTCCAGCGAACTCGCCACCGTGCACTACGTGCGCCAGGGCGATCCGAAGGGCCTCGGGCACGCGATCCTGTGCGCCGCCCCGCACGTGGGCGACGAGCCGTTCGCCGTGCTGCTCGGCGACGACCTGATCGACCCGCGCGACCCGCTGCTGACCCGGATGATCGAGGTGCAGCAGCAGTACGGCGGATCGGTCGTCGCGCTGATAGCGGTCGACCCGGAGCAGATCCACCTCTACGGCTGCGCCGCGGTGACCCCCGTCGACGGCGAGGGCGACCTGCTGCGCATCACCGACCTGGTGGAGAAGCCGGACCGGTCGGCGGCCCCGTCGAACCTGGCCGTCATCGGCCGCTACGTGCTCGACCCGGCCGTGTTCGCCGTGCTGCGCGAGACCCCGCCCGGGCGCGGCGGCGAGATCCAGGTCACCGACGCGCTGCGCACCATGGCGGCCGACCCGGAGATCGGCGGCCCGGTGCACGGGGTGCTCTTCTCCGGCCGGCGCTACGACACCGGGGACCGGGCCGACTACCTGCGCACCATCGTCCGGCTCGCCTGCGAGCGCGACGACCTCGGACCGGGTCTGCGGGAGTGGCTGGAGACGTACGTCGCCAAGGGGTTCACGGAGTAACCCGGTGCCGCGCCGCAAGACTGACGCCGTGACGGGATTCACGGATTGATCCATTGCCCCGCGCCCCTGCGGTTACGCTGACTGCATGAGGACCGTCGAGGAGCATCTGTCCGTCATCCTGTCCCGGCTCAGGCCCCTGCCGCCCTTCGAGCAGCACCTGCTCGACGCGCACGGGCACTACCTGGCCGAGGACGTCGAGGCGACCCGGGATCTGCCCCCCTTCGACAACTCCGCGATGGACGGCTACGCGGTGCGCCTGGTCGACGTCATGGGCGCCGACCAGGACACCCCCGCGATCCTCGCCGTGGAGCAGGAGCTTCCGGCGGGCGTCGCGCCGAGCGAGATCGAGCTCGCGCCCGGCACCTGCGCCCGGATCATGACCGGTGCGCCGGTGCCGCCCGGCGCGGACGCGATCGTGCCGGTGGAGTGGACCGACGCCGGCGCGGCCGGAGACGGCAGCGTGCGGATCCACCGGGCGCCCGCCCTGGGCCAGCACGTGCGCGGCAGGGGCGAGGACGTGCGCGCCGGGCAGGTCGTGCTCACCGCGGGCACGCACCTGGGGGCGCGTCAGATCGGGCTGCTGGCCGGGATCGGCCGCGACCTGGTGTCGGTCCGGCCCACCCCGCGGGTCGTGGTCATCTCCACCGGAGCCGAGCTGGTCGAGCCGGGCACCGAGCCCGCGCCCGGCCAGATCCACGATTCGAACAGCTTCACCCTCGCCACCGCCGCCCGCGAGGCCGGCGCCGAGGTCTACCGCGTCGGCATGGTGCCGGACGAGGGCAAGATCCTGCTGGACACCATCGAGGACCAGCTGATCCGCGCCGACCTGGTGATCACCAGCGGCGGCGTGAGCATGGGCGCGTACGAGGTGGTTAAGGAGACGCTGGGCCGGCTCGGCACCGTCGAGTTCACTAAGGTCGCCATGCAGCCCGGGATGCCACAGGGCTTCGGCGTGATCGGCCCGGACGAGACGCCGATCTTCACGCTGCCCGGCAACCCGGTGTCCGCGTTCGTCTCCTTCGAGGTCTTCGTGAAGCCCGCGCTGCGCGCGCTGCAGGGACTGAGCCAACCGGATGAAGAGCCGGAGAACGCGCTGGCCGCGGAGGCCTTCGGGTCCCCCGAAGGGCGCAGGCAGTTCCTGCGCGGCAGACTGGTGAAGCACCCCGAAGGCGGGGAGCACAGCGTCACCCGGGTCACCCTGGCCTCCGGCTCCGGCTCGCACCTGATGGGCGGCCTCGCGCACGCGGACTGCCTGATCGTCGTGCCGGAGCAGGTCACCCGGGTCGAGGCCGGCGACCAGGTCCGGATCATCAGATTGGAGAGCGTGTGAGCCGCTCGGACGAGTTCACGCACCTGGACGCGAGCGGCGCGGCCCGGATGGTGGACGTCGCGGACAAGCCGATCACCGCGCGCGAGGCCGTGGCCGGCGGCAGCGTGAGCGTCAACGAGCGAGTCGTCGAGCTGCTGCGGGCCGGCGGCCTGCCCAAGGGCGATGCGCTGGCCGTCGCGCGGATCGCCGGAATCCAGGGCGCGAAGCGGACCAGCGAGCTGATCCCGCTCTGCCACCCGATCGGGATCGCCGGGGTCACGGTGGACCTGGAGGTCGAGGACTCGGCCGTGCGCATCCGGGCCCGGGTGAAGACGGCCGACCGCACGGGCGTGGAGATGGAGGCGCTCACGGCGGTCGCGGTCGCCGGCCTGGCGCTCATCGACATGGTCAAGGCCGTTGACCCGGCGGCGGTGCTCGGGGAGATCATGGTGGAGTCGAAGACCGGCGGACAGAGCGGGGACTGGCACCGATGAACGCGATCAGCAAGAACGCCAAGGTCGTCGTCGCGTCGAACCGGGCCGCGGCCGGGGTCTACGAGGACACGACCGGGCCGGTGATCGCACGGGCGCTGGAGGCCCAGGGGCTCGACGTCGAGGTGGCCGTGGTCCCGGACGGCAACCCCGTCGAATTGGCGCTGCGCGAGGCGGTGCGGGCGCGCTACGCGCTCGTCGTCACCACCGGGGGCACCGGCATCAGCCCGACCGACCGCACGCCGGAGGCGACGAAGGCCGTGCTGGACTACGAGGTCCCGGGCATCGCGGAGGCCATCCGCGCGCACGGCGTCCAGAAGGTCGCCACCGCCGCGTTGTCCCGGGGAACCAGTGGAGTCGCCGGTAGTACCCTGATCGTCAACCTGCCCGGCTCGGCCGGCGGGGTGAAGGACGGACTCGCCGTGCTCCTTCCGCTGCTCGGACATGCACTCGAGCAGCTGGCCGGCGGCGACCATCCCCGGGGAGAGGACTGACGGTGACCGGCGTGCAGGGCTATCCGCGTGTGTTGGCAGAGGGGCCGGTGAGTCTGCGCCCGCCCCGGCTGCGCGACGCGGAGGCCTGGCGCGAGCTGCAGACCCGCAACCGGGCGTGGCTCTCCCGCTGGGAGGCGACGGTGCCGCCGAACACCCCGTACACCCGGCGGCTGAGCTACCGTCAGCTGGTGCGCCGCGGTCGGCACGAGGCCACGCAGGGCAGGATGCTGCCGTTCAACGTCTGGTACGACGAGTCGGCCGACGCGTGTCACGCCGGCGAGGAGCGCGCCCGGATGGTCGGCCAGCTCAACATCGCCGGAATAGCGTGGGGCAGTCTCTGCAGCGCGCACATCGGCTACTGGGTGGACGAGCGCGTCGCGGGCCGCGGCGTGATTCCGACGGCGCTCGCATTGGCCATCGACTATTGCTTCCAAACGGTCGGGCTGCACCGCGTCGAGGTGAACGTGCGCCCGGAGAACGCCCCGAGCCGGCGCGTCGCGCAGAAACTCGGTCTGCGCGAGGAGGGTCTGCGACAGCGCTATCTGCACATCGACGGCGCGTGGCGGGATCACTATTCCTACGCCGTGACCCAGGAGGAAGTCCCGGAGGGGATGATCGCCAGATGGCGCGCCGCGCAGGCCTCCCCGATCGGGTGAGATGAGGAGTAGTACCGGATCTGACGGGGTAAAAGAAGATGGGCGAGAATCCGGGTTATCGGATCACTCGAATTTTCTTACCTCGACACGCCGTAATCTGCCGCCGTAGCGGCTCGTATCACTCTACGGTTGTGTTATGAGCAGCAGCGGGCTTATCTACGCCTTCATCGTCGGTGCCTGGGCCGTGTACCTCGTGCCCATGTGGCTGCGGCGCGAGGACGAGCTGAACACGGCGCGGCAGACGCAGCGGTACACCACCGCCATCAAGGTGCTGTCCCACAAGGACTCGTTCGAACGTCGGTACGGCTCGGCCGCCGAGCAGAAGCAGGCGCGCGAGCTGCCGCTGGCCGTCGGCCAGAGCGGCCCCGCGGCGGGCGCCGGGCAAGGCACCCTGGACCGGGTCAAGCAAAAGGAACGGGAGCGCGCGGCGGCGAGTGCGCCCCCCGTGCGCCGGGTCACCGCGAGGGTCGAGGCGGCCTCCGTGCAGGCGGAGGCGACCGCCTCGAAGGCGGCGCAGGCCAAGCGCCCCCCGGTCGGGGCCGCGCCGTCGACGTCGCACGCTTCGCTCACGTCGCACGCTTCGCTCACGTCGCCCACGTCGCGCGTGGCGCACACATCGCCCACCGACGCGTCGCACGGGTCGCACGGGTCGCACACGTCGCTCACCGGCCCGGAGCAGGACCAGCCCGAGTCCTCGCCGCTGTGGACCCCCGCCCCGCTCACGTCGTCCGCGGCGTCGCCGTCGGCCGGTCTCGGCCCGCGCTCAGGCCTGCGCGCCCGCCGCCGCCGCGTGGTCGGCTTCCTGTTCGCGCTCACCAGCCTCGGCGCGATCGTCTCGGCCGACCTGGGCCTCGCCTACGTCTGGGTGATGCTGCTGCCGGCCGCAGTGCTCTCCGCGTACATCGCGTGGTGCCGCAAGGACGAGCGCGCCCGCGCCGCCGAGCGGGCCCGCCGCCGCGCAGCCGCGCTCCGCTCCGCCCGCGAGGCCGAGCGCCGCGAGCAGGAGCAGCTGCGCGCCGCGCAGGAGGCCGAGCAGCTCGAGCGCGAGGAGCTGGCCCGCCGCAGCGCCGTGGCCCGCCGCCGCGTCGCCGCAGCCCGCTCCCGCGCCGAGCGCCGCGCCACCCCCGCCATCGGCCAGCCCCCCGCAGC
>NZ_JAGSOH010000135.1 GCF_018139625.1 Actinospica acidithermotolerans
GCCCTGAAGCCTCCGGCCCGCTACCTCCGCCGCCTCGTACCTCGGCGGCTACGTCCGCGAGCCTACGGCGCTGCGCACCGCCCCGCAGATCCCTGACGTTGCGTTGGCGGCCTGCGGGTCTCAACCCCACCCGGACCCACTTCGCGGCCCGTCTATCGAGTCCGAGAGCGCGAACAGCTCGTGCAGCGGGCTCGCCGGATCGCGGAGTTCGACCTCGCACCGCCGAGCTGGCTTCGTTGCCAGCAACCCGCCAACTCGCCAGCCCGCCTACCAGCCAGTCAGCCCGGCTAACTCTCCGCCAGCAACTCGTCCGCCGCGGCGAACGGGTCGAGTTCGCCTGCCGCCACGCGGTCGGCGAGGCGGTAGAGGGGGCTGTCGGGGCCGCCGTGGACGGAGCCGTAGCGGCTGCGCAGGACGCCTAGGGCGATCGCCTCGATCTCGGCGGCGGCGCGGGCGCGGCGGCGGGTGGTGAGGTGGCCGGTCTCGGCCAGGTAGGCGCGGTGCTTCTCCAGGGCCTCGACGACCTCTGCGACGCCTTCTCCGCGCGCCGCGACCGTCTTGACGATGGGCTGGCGCCAGTCGCCGGGGTTGCGGCGCTCGCCGAGGGCGAGCATGTGGTTGAGCTCGCGGGCGGTGGCGTCGGCGCCGTCGCGGTCGGCCTTGTTGACGACGTAGACGTCGCCGATCTCCAGGATTCCGGCCTTGGCGGCCTGGATGCCGTCGCCCATTCCCGGCGCCAGCAGCACGACCGTGGTGTCGGCGGCGGAGGCGACCTCGATCTCGGACTGGCCGACGCCGACCGTCTCGATCACGATCACCTCGCAGCCGGCCGCCTCCAGCACCCGCGCGGCCTGGGGGGTGGCCGCGGCGAGGCCGCCGAGGTGACCGCGGGAGGCCATCGAGCGGATGAAGACCTCGGGGTCGGTGGCGTGATCCTGCATCCGCACCCGGTCCCCGAGCAGCGCGCCGCCGGAGAACGGGGACGAGGGGTCCACCGCGAGCACCCCGACCCGCTTGCCGCGCGAGCGGTACTCGCCGACCAGCGCGTTGGTCGAGGTGCTCTTGCCGACGCCGGGTGATCCGGTCAGGCCGACGACGTACGCAGTGCCCGCGTACGGGGCGAGCGCGGCGAGGACTTCCCGCAACTGCGGGGAGCCGTCTTCGACCTGGGAGATCAGCCGGGCGACCGCGCGCGGGTCGCCGCCGCGCGCGCGATCGATCAGCGAGGCGACGTCGGTGGACTGCTTTCCGCTGGGCACGTGCCTGAGGGTCCTTACTCGTGTTCCGCCGATGGCCATGGACGAATCGGCTTGCTGACCTTGGTAGGAATCGACCTGCTGGCCTCGGTCGATATGTCGGCTTGCTGACCTCGGTCGATATGTCGTCGTGCTGGCCTCGGTCGATATATCGGCCTGCCGACCTCGGCACGAACCAGCCTGCCGACCTCGGTACGAACCGGCCTGCCGACCTCGGTGCGAATCAGCAGGCCGACCCTCGATACGAATCGGCCTGCCGACCTAACCCCGCCCCGGTATTCCCGATCTCGGTTCACCCGCCCCCGCGTCCGGCCCGGCCAGGCGCCGGACGCGGGGCGGCAGACGATCAGGCCGCCGCCGGGACCCGGATGATCAGCGCGTCGCCCTGGCCGCCGCCGCCGCACAGGGCGGCCGCGCCGATGCCGCCGCCGCGGCGGCCGAGCTCGAGGGCGAGGTGCAGCACGATGCGGGCGCCGGACATGCCGATCGGGTGGCCGAGGGCGATCGCGCCGCCGTTGACGTTGATCTTCTCGAAGTCGACGCCGAGGTCCTTGGCGGACTGCACGGCGACCGCCGCGAAGGCCTCGTTGATCTCGATCAGGTCGAGGTCGCCGACCTCAAGGCCCTCCTTCGAGAGCGCGTGCCTGATCGCGTTCGAGGGCTGCGACTGGAGCGAGTTGTCCGGGCCGGCCACGTTGCCGTGGGCGCCGATCTCGGCGATCCAGCTCAGGCCCAGCTCCTCGGCCTTGGCCTTGCTCATCACCACGACCGCGGCGGCTCCGTCGGAGATCTGGGAGGAGGTGCCGGCGGTGATGGTGCCGTCCTTGGCGAACGCCGGGCGCAGCTTGCCGAGGGTCTCGACCGTCGTCTCCGCGCGGATGCCCTCGTCCTTGCTGAAGACGACCGGCTCGCCCTTGCGCTGCGGGATCTCCACCGGCACGATCTCGGCGTCGAACAGGCCGTTCTTCTGCGCGGCGGCCGCGCGCTGGTGCGAGGCCGCCGCGACCTCGTCCTGCTCGGCGCGGCCGAGGCCGAGGCGGGTGTTGTGCTTCTCGGTGGACTCGCCCATCGCGATGTTCTCGAAGGCGTCGGTCAGGCCGTCGTACGCCATCGCGTCGAGCATCTCGATGGAGCCGTACTTGTAGCCGGCGCGGGACTTCGGCAGCAGGTGCGGGGCGTTGGTCATCGACTCCTGGCCGCCGGCGACCACGATGTCGAACTCGCCGGCCCGGATCAGCTGGTCGGCCAGCGCGATCGCGTCGAGGCCGGAGAGGCAGACCTTGTTGATCGTGATCGCCGGGACGTTCATCGGGATACCGGCCTTGACCGCGGCCTGGCGGGCCGGGAGCTGCCCGGCGCCGGCCTGCAGCACCTGCCCCATGATCACGTACTGGACCTGCTCGCCGGTGACGCCGGCGCGCTCGAGGGCCGCCTTGATGGCGACCGCGCCCAGGTCCGCTCCGGAGAACGGCGTGAGCGAGCCGAGCAGCCGACCCATCGGGGTGCGGGCTCCGGCGACGATGACGGAGGTGGTCATGAGGGAGACTCCCATCGCTTGCTTCAGGTATGGGGACGTGACTTCACACTATCGCCGAATGCCCTACTCGCCAGTAGGGTCTAGAGCTGTCATCTCCGACACACCCCGTGCCGGGGACCCTATCCCCAGCTTGAACGAGCACAGCACTGGAAGGGCACCTCAAGATGATCACACGCGTCGACCACATCGGTATCGCCTGCCGCGACCTGGCCGCGAGCATCGCCTTCTACGAGCGCACCTACGGCTTCTCGGTCTTCCACCAGGAGGTCAACGAGCAGCAGGGCGTCAAGGAGGCCATGCTGCGGATCAACGGCACCGACGACGGCGGCTCCACCTACCTGCAGCTGCTCGAGCCGCTGCACGCCGAGTCGCCGATCGCGAAGTTCCTGGAGAGGAACGGCGAGGGCGTGCACCACGTCGCGTTCGGCACGGCCGACGTCGTCGCCGAGACCGAGGCGATCACCGGCACCGGCGTGCGGGCCCTCTACGAGCAGCCGCGGCACGGAACGTTCGGCTCGTCCATCAACTTCCTGCACCCGAAGGACTGCCAGGGCATTCTCACGGAGCTGGTACAGTCCCCGGTCCATGAGTGACCTGAACGCACCGTCCGAGCCGGTCCCGAACCAGCTGCGGATCCTGGCGGCGCAGGAGAATCTGGGCAACCTCATCTCCATCCACCGCCCGGCCACGCGGCTGGCCCGGCTCGTCCTGCGGGGCTCCCGGGTCTACCTCTACGACAAGGGCTTCGTGCTCTCCGACGGCCGCGGCTCGCTCGGGCTGTTCCCCGCCGACCAGGTGACCGTCACGGCGAAGGCGGGCGGCTGGCTGATCGCCCGGCAGGACGGCGCCCGCTTCCGGCTGACCAGGCACTGGAGCGAGCACCGGGCGCTCGGGGAACGGCTCGCTTCCCGGTAGACTTTCCGGTCTGGTTTCACACCCAGTCCATTACCGGAAGGCCCCTCCTTTGCCACAGCCCGACGCCGCGTCCGCCGAGATGGAGCGCGAGCAACTGCACGTCGACCGCGTCTACGAACGCCTCGAGGCCACCCGCGCCCGGGCCCGCGCCTACGAGGCCGAGGGGCATCGCCGCGCGCAGTTCGGGCATGAGGGCGGCCTGGTCGAGCGCGATTCGATCGTCTACCAGGCGGCGGTCTGGCTGCAGCGTCTCGACGCCGAGGAGGAGGGGCTGGTCTTCGGCCGCCTCGACTTCGAGGACGGCGAGATCCAGTACATCGGCCGGCTCGGGGTCCGCGACGAGGACTACAACCCGCTGACCGTGGACTGGCGGGCGCCGGCCGCGGCCGTGTTCTACCAGGCGACGCCGGTGGACCGGCGCGACGTGGTCCGCCGCCGCACGATCAAGAGCGCGGGCCGCAGGGTGACCCGGCTCGACGACGACCTGCTCGCCCCGGAGAGCCCGGCGGCGAACGGGCTGACCGTGATCGGCGACGGCGCGCTGATGGCGGCGCTGACCCGCAAGCGCGGCACCGTGATGCACGACATCGTGGCGACCATCCAGCGCGAGCAGGACCTCGCGGTGCGCTCCCCCGGCGACGGCGCGACCCTGATCACCGGCGGTCCCGGCACCGGGAAGACGGCCGTGGCCCTGCACCGCGCGGCCTACCTGCTGTTCAACGAGCGGCGCCGCTTCGAGTCGGGCGGCGTGCTGATCGTCGGTCCCTCGCGGGTGTTCACCGCGTACGTCGAGCAGGTGCTGCCCTCCCTCGGCGAGCACACGGCCGCGCTGCGCTCGCTCGGCGAGCTGCTGGACGGCGTGCACGCGTCCCGGCACGACCCGGCCCCGCTCGCGGCGATCAAGGGCAGCATCAGCATGCTGCCGATCCTGGAGCGCGCGGTGCGCAGTGCGCCGCCCGGGGTGCCGGACTCGTTCCGCACGACGTATCAGGGCAATGTCGTCCAGCTCGACCGGCGGGCGCTGGACCGGGTGCGCTCGATCGTCCTGGGCCGCGGCACTCCGGGCGGCGGACCGCAGCCGAACGCGCAGCGGGCGCACGCGGCCACGGCGCTGCTGGAGGCGGCGTGGGAGCGGCTGCCGCGCGAGCTGCGCGACCGGCGGCGGACCGAGCGCGCGCATTTCGACCGCGAGCTGCGCGACCGGACCGAGTTCGACCTCTTCATCGAGCAGTGGTGGCCCTACCGGAGCCCGGCCGAGGTGCTGCGCGGGCTCGCGGACGGGGCCACGCTCCGGGCGCTGGCCGGGCCGGATCTGGCCGACGGGCAGATCGCCGCGCTCGAGGCGTCCTGGCGGCGGGACGAGGACGCGGCGCCGGACTGGTCGGTCGAGGACGTGCCGCTGCTGGCCGAGCTCGACCAGCTGCTCGGGCCGGTCCCGGCCGAGGAGCGCGAGCCGGAGGACCCGTTCGCGGACGCCGGAGTGATGGAGGTCTCATCCTGGGTGGACCGCAACCCCGCGGCCAGGCGCGACGCGACCCGGGAGACCTACGCGCACGTGATCGTGGACGAGGGCCAGGACCTCTCGCCGATGCAGTGGCGGGTGCTCGGCCGGCTCGGCCGGCGGGCGTCCTGGACCGTGGTCGGCGACCCGGTGCAGTCCTCCTGGCCGGACCCGGAGGAGTCCCGGCTGGCCATGGAGCTCGCGCTCGGCGACCAGCGGCGCTACCGGCACGAGCTGCGCACCAACTACCGGAACTCGGCGGAGATCTACGAGTACGCCGCCCGGTTCGCCAAGCGGGCCATGCCGGACGTGGAGCTGCCCGAGGCGGTGCGCAAGACCGGCTTCCCGCCGGAGGAGTTCGACGATCTCGACGCGGCCGTACGGGCCGCCCTGGGGGCCGTGGAGGGGACGGTGGGCGTCATCACCACGCTCGCCGCGTTCGACGCCGTCTCCGCGCGCCTGGCGGCCTCCCTCGAGGCGGAGCCGCGCCTCGTCGTGCTCACCGACCTCGACGCGAAGGGCCTGGAGTACGACGCGGCCGTGGTGCTCGACCCGGACGCGATCGCCGGCGAGTCCCCGGCGGGTCTGCGCACCCTCTACGTGGCGCTGACCCGGGCGACCCAGCGGCTGTACGTGGTCAGCCCGGACTGAACATCCCTGCAGGCCGCAAGGCTGAGGCGGCAGAAATGTGGCCTCAGCCCCTAGCCAAGAGGCGCCTCGGTCGGCATAGTTACCGGCAAGTAGCAATGCCGCTGCTCTAGCGACCATCCATTCGGAGGCCGACACCCTATGAGCATTAACGAGATCCGCGCCGCCGTCCTGAGCGGCACCGCGACCTCCCAGGACTACGCCAACCTGCCCCTGCCCGACTCGTACCGCGCGGTGACCGTGCACGCGGACGAGGTCGGCATGTTCGAGGGCCAGACCACCTGGGAGAAGGATCCCCGCAAGTCGCTGCACCTGGACGAGGTGGCGCTGCCCGAACTCGGTCCGGGCGAGGCCCTCGTCGCCGTCATGGCCAGCGCGATCAACTACAACACGGTCTGGACCTCGATCTTCGAGCCGGTCCCGACCTTCGCCTTCCTGCGCAAGTACGGGCGGCTGTCCGAGCTGACCAAGCGGCACGACCTGCCGTACCACATCCTCGGCTCCGACCTGGCCGGAGTCGTGCTGCGCACCGGCCCCGGCGTGAACAAG
Source organism: Actinospica acidithermotolerans (assembly GCF_018139625.1). Lineage (GTDB taxonomy): Bacteria > Actinomycetota > Actinomycetes > Streptomycetales > Catenulisporaceae > Actinospica > Actinospica acidithermotolerans. The sequence continues at coordinate 6,407 of NZ_JAGSOH010000135.1, forward strand.
TGGAAGGCCGGCGACGAGGTGGTGGCGCACTGCCTGTCCGTCGAGCTGGAGGACGCCGCCGGCCACAACGACACGATGCTGGACCCGGAGCAGCGCATCTGGGGCTTCGAGACCAACTTCGGCGGCCTGGCCGAGATCGCGCTGGTCAAGACGAACCAGCTGATGCCCAAGCCGGACCACCTGACCTGGGAGGAGGCCGCCAGCCCCGGCCTGGTCAACTCGACCGCCTACCGGCAGCTGGTCTCCCGCAACGGCGCCGGAATGAAGCAGGGCGACGTGGTGCTCATCTGGGGCGCCTCCGGCGGCCTCGGCTCCTACGCCACCCAGTACGCCCTCAACGGCGGCGCCATCCCCGTCTGCGTCGTCTCCTCGCCGCAGAAGGCTGAGATCTGCCGGGCGATGGGCGCCGAGCTCATCATCGACCGGAACGCCGAGGAGTACCGGTTCTGGTCGGACCCGCAGACGCAGAATCCCAAGGAGTGGCAGCGTTTCGGCGCCAGGATCCGCGAGCTGACCGGCGGCGAGGACCCGGACATCGTGTTCGAACACCCGGGCCGGGAGACCTTCGGCGCCTCGGTGTACGTGGCGCGGCGCGGCGGCACCATCGTCACGTGCGCCTCGACGAGCGGCTTCCAGCACGAGTACGACAACCGGTACCTCTGGATGAACCTCAAGCGGATCGTCGGCTCGCACTTCGCCAACTACCGCGAGGCGTGGGAGGCGAACCGGCTCATCCAGAAGGGCATGATCCACCCCACTCTGTCCCGCAGCTACAGCCTGGAGAACGCCGGTCAGGCGGCGTTCGACGTCCATCGCAATCTGCATCAGGGCAAAGTCGGGGTACTGTGTCTTGCACCGGGCGAGGGACTCGGCGTCCGTGACGCCGCGTTGCGCGATCGTCACCGGAGCGAGATCGATCGCTTCCGAGACGTCTAGAGCCGAAGCCCGGTCTTCTGACACCATAGGCACTCATGGGATACGGGCGCGTGGACGAACGGACCTCGTACGGTTCACGCCCCCACCATGCCTATTCCGGCAACGCCGGGTACCCGGGGGGCTACCCCGGGCAGCCCGGCCCGCCGCCGCAGGCGCCGCCGCCCGCGCAGGAGCAGCTGAGCTACAACCGCTACGAGGTGGACGCCCACCTCGACGAGATCGAGGCCGAGCTCACCCGGCTGCGCGAGGAGCGGGACGAGGCGGTCAACCACGCCGAGGACCTCGCCTACCAGATCGAGGTCCTGCGCTCGAAGCTGCACGAGTTCCGGCGCGGCCTGCACCCCCAGTTCAACAACATCTCCGGCCGGGTCGACCAGATGCTGCGCAACGCGCAGCAGCAGGCCGACCAGCTGCGCGCCCAGGCCCAGCAGGAGGCGCAGCGGCTGCACTCCGAGGTGGCCGAGCGCAGGGCGCTGCTCGAGACCGAGCTCGCCGAGCGCAGGCAGGGCGTCGAGGCACAGGTCAACGAGTCCGTCGCGTGGGCCGAGCGGGTGCGCAGCGAGGCCGACGCGATCCGGCACCGGGCGATCGAGGAGGCCCGCGCGCAGGCGGCCGAGGAGATCAGGGCCCTGCGCGAGCAGGCCCAGGCCGAGGTCATGCGGGCCCAGGAGTTCGCCGGGCAGCTCAGGGCTCAGGCACAGGCCGAGGTGGACGCCGGCCTGGCCGAGGCGCGCCAGCGCGTCGTCGACAGCGAGCAGCGTGCCGCGGCGCTGCAGGAGGCCGCCGCCAAGCAGAACGCCTCCGCCTCGACCAGCGCGCAGAAGCTGCTGACGATGGCTCAGACCGAGGCCGCGCGCGTGCAGGCGGAGGCCGAGGAGGTGGCGTCGCAGGTCCGTGCGGCCGCCGACCACGCCGCGGCGAGTCTGAAGGCTGAGTCGGCGGCGGAGGCGCGGCGGCAGATCGATGAGGCCACCGCCGAGGCGGCCCGGATAAGGTCGATGGTTCAGTCCGAGACCACCGAGCTGCGTGAGACCACTGAGGCCAACGCAGCTCGGTTGCGTGAGCACACCGAAACGGAGTCGGCCCGGCGCCTCGCGGCGGCGGATCAGGACGCTGCGAGGACCCGGGCGGAAGCAGAGGCGCGCGCGGCGGAGCTCACCGCCGAGGCGAACGCGACCGCGCAGGCGGCGCGCGACAAGGCGCGCGCGGAGGCCGAGCGCACCACCCAGGAGGCCACCGCCGCCGCGGCCCGGCTGCGGACCGAGGCCGAGCAGGCCGCCGCGCGGCTGCGCGCGCAGGCCGAGGAGCGGGCTCAGGCGAGCGACGCCGCGGCGGCGTCGCGGGCGGCGACGACGCTCGAGGACGCCGAGCGGGCCGCGGCCGCGCGCGAGGAGGAGGCCGCGCAGACGCTGGCCGACGCCGCCGCCGACGCGGAGCGCGCCATCGCCGAGGCCCGCGCGGCCGCCCAGGCGCTGAGCGACGACGCCGCGGCGGACCTCGAGCGCCGGCAGACCGAGACCGCGCGGCTGCGCGAGGAGGCCGGGCAGCTGCACGCGGACGCGCAGCGACTGCAGACCGAGGCCGCCGACCTGCACGAGGTGGCGTCGGGCGCGCACGGCGTGGCCACCGCCGCCGCGAAGGAGATCACCGACGCCGCGACGGCCGAGGCCGAGGCGCGGCTCGAGGCCGCGCAGGCGGAGGCCGAGCGCCTGGTCGCCGAGGCCACCAGCACGGCGGAACGGCTCGTCACCGAGGCCACGAGCACGGCCGAGCACCTCGTCACCGAGGCCACTGACGCCGCGGAGTCGCTGCGCACCAAGACGCAGACGGCCGCCGACAAGCTGGCCGCGGAGTCGACCGCCCAGGCGACCAAGCTGGTCGAGGAGGCGGCCGCGCAGGCCGAGAAGACCACCGAGGACGCGCGGGCCGCGGCGAACACGCTGCGCTCCGAGGCCGAGGCGGCGGCGACCAAGGCGCGCCGCGAGGCCGCCGAGGAGGCCGACAAGATCCGCACGGACACCGAGGCCGGCGCGGAGGCCATGCGGGACGCGGCGCGCAAGGAGGTCGCGGCGCTCCGGGCGAAGAACGAGGAGCAGATCGCGGCCAAGGCGGCCGAGGCCGAGCGCGCGGCGAGCGAGAAGCTGGCCGAGGCGCAGCGCTCCGCCGACGCGACGAAGCAGACCGCGGTGGCCGAGGGCGACACCATGCGCGAGGCCGCGAAGGCCGAGGCGGCCCGCCTGCGCGAGGCCGCCGAGGCGGACGCGGCGTCGATAAGGGCCCGTGCCGACGGCCTGATCGCCTCCGCCCAGCAGGAGGCCGCGACCGTCAAGGCCGAGGCGGAGACCGCCGCGCTCGCGCTCAAGCAGCAGGCCGACAAGGCGCTGGCCGAGGCCCGTGCGGACGGCGAGCGCTCGCTCGGCGAGGCGCGCACCGAGGCGCAGCGGCTGCGCGACGAGGCCGACGCCGAGACGACGGCGCTGCGCAAGCAGGTCGAGGCCGAGGTCAAGGCGCTGCGGGAGACGGCGAACGCGGAGACCGCGGCGTTGCGCGAGAAGACCGACGCCGAGACGCGCCAGCAGCGCGCGAAGGCCGCCGAGGACGCCCAGCGGATGCGGGACGAGGCCAAGGCCGAGGCGACCCGGATGCGCGAGGACGCCACGTCGCTGCGGGCCAAGGCGAAGGTCGAGGCCGAGAAGCTCACCAAGGACACGATCCGGGAGAACGCCGAGGCCATCCAGGCCGCGCGGGACGAGGTCGCCCGGATCCGGGCGAGCGCCGAGGGCGTGCTGGAGAAGGCGCAGCAGCAGGCCGAGCAGAAGGTCGCCGAGGCGCAGGCCAAGGCCGACAAGACCGTCGGCGACGCGAACGCGTCCGCCGAGGAGAGCCGCAAGCAGGCCGCGGACGCCCTCGCGGACGCGCGCAAGCAGGCGATGGAGAAGCTGACCAAGGCGGGCGCCGAGGCCGACGAGCTGGTCGTCACCGCCCGCCAGGAGGCCGCCAAGATCGCGGCGGGCGCGGCGGCCAGCGCGGAGAACTCCAAGGCCGAGGCGCGCTCCGCCGCGGACAAGATCACCGCGGAGGCGCGCAGCGAGGTCGACCGGATCCGCGCGGGCGCCGAGGGCATCACCGACAAGGCCCAGGCGGAGGCGACCAAGCTGCTCACCGACACCCGGGCCCAGGCCGACCGGCTCACCTCGGACGCCGCCGCGCAGGCCGACCGCACCACGAGTGACGCACGCAAGAAGGCCGCCGACACGCTGCAGACCGCGGCGCGGCAGGCGGACGACCTCGTCGCGCAGGCGCGCCGCGAGCTCGAGGACGCGCGCAAGGAGGCGGCCAAGACGCTCGCCGAGGCGCACGCCGGCGCGGACAAGCTGCGCAACACCGTCGCCGAACAGGTGGCGACCTCGCAGCGGGAGGCGCAGCGGCTCCGGCAGGAGGCCGCGGCCGAGACCTCGGCGCTCAAGGCCTCGGCGGAGAAGGCCGCCGACGCCCTGGTCGCCAAGGCCAGGTCCGAGGCCGAGAAGTCGAAGGCCGAAGCCCAGCGCGAGGTCGACGCGATGATCCGCCGCCGGGACGCGATCACCGACGAGATGGCCCGCGTCCAGGGCGTGCTGGACGCGCTGACCGGGCCGCTGCCCGGCTTCTCGGCCGAGGCGCCCAAGAAGCAGTAGCGTCCCGTGCCTGCTGAGACAGGGGACGCATACATGTATCGCGAACGTGTAACAACACGGCGGACCGGGAGGTCGATGGGTTCCACTGAGTCGGCCGACAGATAATGTGATGACCCGATGACGCCGAGGTGCCACTCCTCCCGGTGGGATGCCGCGGCGAATCCGCTCGACCCGTACACGGCGGCCTCGGAAACATGACAGGATTGCCCGAGACCTCCCACGACGTACGCCGCTAGACCCAGACCTGTGCCGACAGCCGTACCGCCGGGCCAGCCGAAAGATTCGACCTACCCTCGACGGTCAAGTCAGAGACGGAAAGTAGATGAGCGAGACCACCTCTCCCCTCGGCCTCGAAGTCGTTCGTAGGGGCTATGACGTCGCCCAGACGAACGAGCGTGTGACGAAGCTGACCGCGGAGCGAGACACCGCGCAAGCGCGGGTGTCGGCGCTGGAGAAGCGGATCGAGGAGCTCCACCTGGAGAACCAGTCCGTGCAGGCCCAGCTGACCGACTCAGAGCCTTCCTACGCCGGCCTCGGCGCCCGGGTCGAGAAGATCCTGCGCCTGGCCGAGGAGGAGGCGAAGGACCTGCGCGAGGAGGCCCGCCGCGCCGCCGACCAGCACCGCGAGCTCGCCGAGCAGGCCGCCGCGCAGGTGCGCACCGACGCCGAGAACTACGGCAAGGAGGTCCGCGCCAAGGCCGAGGCCGAGGGCGTGCGGACCAACGAGCGCGCCAAGGAGGAGGCGAACCAGACCCGCGCCGAGGCGGCCAAGGACGCCGCCGCCAAGCGGGCCGAGGCCGAGGCGCACTACGAGGAGATCCGGGCGTCGGCCGCCGCCGCCGCGACCGACTTCGAGACCAAGCTGGCCAAGCGCCGCGAGCAGTCCGAGCGCGACCTGGCGGCGCGTCAGGCCAAGGCGGAGAAGCACCTCGCCGAGGTCGAGACCCGCAGCGAGCAGATCCGCCTCGAGGCCGAGAAGATGCGCACCGACGCCGAGCGCCGTGCCCGGCAGACCATCGAGACCGCGCAGCGCCAGGCCGACGACATCATCGCCGACGCCCGCGCCAAGACCGACCGGATCCGCTCGGAGGCCGAGCGCGAGCTGGCCGCCCTGACGCACCGTCGCGACTCGATCAACGCCCAGCTGCACAACGTCCGCGAGATGCTGGCGACCCTGACCGGCGGCGCAGCGGGCGGCGCCCTGGCCGGCCTGATGGGCGGCGTCGGCACCGACGCCGAGGCCGACGACTCGGTCCCGGCCCAGTCCCGGTAGTCCAGGGAGGTCAACCGGACATCCGGTCCCAGCTCACCCGGCATACGTCGTACACCCGATCCCCGGCGAGCAGCCCGCTCGCCGGGGATCGGCGCGTCCGGGGGCACGGGGGCTGCTGCGCCTGAGTGCGGGGCCTGCCGCGCCTCGCCGCCGGGCCGCTGGGTTCGCCGCGCCTCGGCTTCGCCCCGCAGCCGTGCTTCATTTCGCCGACCCGCCGCACCACGGCCCGCCGCATCGCCAACCGCGGTCCGCCGGGTCACCGTCCCCCTCACCGCTCCGCCGTCAGCCGGGTCTCGTCCCCAAAGGCGCCGTCCGCCGTCCGCCGGGTCGCATCCCCATAGGCTCCGTCCGCCGTCCGCCGGGTCGCGTCACCGTAGGCTCCGTCCGCCGGGTCTCGTCCCCGTAGGCTCCGTCCGCCGTCCGCTTACCCTTCCCGGATCGCCTGCCTGGCCGCCGACCCTCACCCGCACGGCCCCTTTATGCTCTTGAGTCATGGATGACGCCGAGACCCAGCAGTCGGCGCCGCGCGCGGGCACGGTGGCGACCGTCGTCGAGGCGCCGTCCTCCGCCCGGCGTCGCGGACTGCCCTTCCGCCGCTCGCACCCGTACTACATAGGGTTCGTCGGCGGCCTCGGCGTGATCGTCTGCTACTACCTGGCCGAGTCGCTGCTCGCCGTCACCACCGAGCTCATCCTGATCCTGATCGCGCTGCTCATCGCCGTCGGCCTGAACCCGCTCGTGGAACGGCTGACCGCGCGCGGCGTGCGGCGCGGCCTCGCCGTGCTCATCGTCGCGGGCGGCGGCCTGCTGCTGCTCGCCGCGTTCATCACCGCGATCGCGCAGCCGCTGGCCACCCAGACCAGCGGGCTGATCGGCTCGATGCCGCAGCGGCTCGAAACCCTCGAGCGCAATCGCACGATCGCCAACCTGGACCAGCGCTACAACGTCGTCGGCCGGCTGCAGTCGATGTTCTCGGGCGCGGACACCGCGCAGGTGATCGCGGGCAGCATCCTGGGCTTCGGCGAGTTCCTGGTCACCTCGATCTTCGAGACGTTCACGGTGATCGTGATGACGGTGTACTTCCTCGGCTCGCTGCCGGCCATCCGCACCTCGGCGCTGCGCTTCGTCCCCGCCTCCCGCCGCTCCCGCGTGGCGCTGCTGTCGGAGGGCGTGCTGGACCGGATGGGCGGCTACGTCTCCGGCGCCGCCACCGTCGCCGCGCTGGCCGGACTCGCCGCGTTCCTGATGCTCGGCGTGCTCCAGGTGGAGTTCCTGCTGCCGCTCGCCCTGCTGATCGCGCTGACGGACCTGATCCCCTTGGTGGGCGCCACGATCGGGGCCCTGCTCGTGACCATCGTCGTGTTCCTCGACTCCCCGGTGAAGGCGCTGGCCGCAGGCCTGTTCTTCATCGTCTACCAGCAGTTCGAGAACTTCCTCATCTACCCGCGCGTGATGTCGCGCTCGGTCGACGTGCCCCCCATGGTCGCCGTGATAGCCGCGCTGATCGGCGCCGCGCTCCTCGGCGTCGTCGGCGCCCTGCTCGCCATCCCGCTGGCCGCAGGGGCCATATACCTTTTCCGCGAGGTTGTCCAGCCGCGCCAGGACGCGATGTGACCTCACGGCCCTGCGACGTGGCAGAAGAGCGCCGGGAGGACGAAGGGTAAAGTCCGCTAAAAGCCGGTTTCAGACTCAGGTAATGATCCGTCCCCGGCTTCTTTCGGGCGCGCGGCTGTGATTAGGTAAGGACCGGTGGGGCTGAGATCACGCCGCAGTCGAGTGCGGTGCAGCCCGCGTGCCTCGGGATGGCGAATCAGGCCTGCCCGGCGAGGAGCTCCGGCACCCGCGGGCAGGCCTCCCGTATATTCTCAGCCCCCTGACGACGAAGCGCGATTGCGCACCTGGCGGCCCTCGCGCCGTCACCGCCGCCGCTGCCCGCCGCGCGGCGGATTCGCTACAGTGGAGGCTGAGGGCGAGATGAGCGCGGCGGCGCGGGGAAGGCGGGGCGGGATCCGATGAGTCCGGTGGCGAGTTCCTTCTACCTGGAAGAGATCAGCGCTCTTCAGACCTACCAGAAGGAGATCCTGAAGGCGCTGGACGACCTGACCAAGGCGAACCAGTCGCTGACCGGCACCGTAGCCCTCACCGCGATCGACGCCGTCACCGGCGCCCTCGGCGCCGGCGGCGCCAACAACGGCCTCGGCACCTTCCCCGAGGCCCAGCAGCTCAGCGCCACCTACAACAGCGTCATGAAGACGCTGCTGACCAACTTCGAGGAGATCTCGAAGCTGGTCAACGCCATGGCGAACGCCCTCGGCTCGAGCGCGAAGAGCTACCAGGAGACCGAGCAGCAGATCACGGACTCCTTCACCAAGATCGTCACCCAGTACGAGAGCCAGACCGGCGGGTTCTCCACCACCCCGAAGTCGACCGCGGCGGCCACCACGTCGGGTCAGCCGGGGACGACCTCGTCGTACAACTCCGCGACGCCTTCGACATCCTCGACGCCCTCGACGTCCTCGGGCACGACGGCTCAGACGTCGACCTACGCGGCCACGACCACGACGCCGAGTTCGATCTCTACGGGCAACGAGGCGAACACATCCAACGACGCGAGCAGCGAAGAGTAGCCCCGGGGGAGGCAGATCCATGGCCGACTACGGCTCAATGAGCCACGAGACGCTGTACGGATACGTGAAGTCAGGTTCGGTGGCCGACGTCGAGGACGCGGCCAAGCTGAACGCGACCCACGCGCAGTCCGTCGTCCAGGCGACCACCGACCTGAAGAACACGCTGGCCAAGATCCAGGCTTCGTGGACCGGCGCCGCCGCCGACCAGTTCAGCCAGCAGGCCAACGCGCTCGTGGACCAGATGCACCGGCACGCCGAGGCCGCGGACAACACCAACAAGTGGATGGACTACGCGAGCCGCTCCCTGCAGTGGGCGCAGACGAACATGCCGAGTCCGCCGAGCGCGGCCGAGAAGGACATCGCGGCCATCAACAGCAACCCCCTCTCGGAGTGGGGAATGGCCGTTGTGACCGACGGCGCATCGTTGCTGGCGTCGAAGGCAGCGTCCGACGACATCGCGGCGAAGAAGGCCAAGGCGACGTCGGTGATGACGCAACTGGCGGCGGCGTACAACACAGCGAATGCGCACCTGAGCGGCGCTCACGCCGGCTCTGGCGGAGGGGACTCCGGCGGCAGCGACGGCGACGGAAGCACCAAGGGCGACAAGAACGGCGACGGCAGTTCCTCGAGTTCGTCCAACAACGGTTCAGCAGGCGCCGTGATGATGCCCATGCCCATGGCCGTGTCGTCGGGCGGAAGCAGCGGCGGAAGCGAAAGCGCCGGCTCCCGAATAGCGAGCGGCGGTTACGGATCCGGCTCGAGCTCGAGCTCCTCGGGGGGCAGTTCCAGCGGGTCCGGCACCAGCGTGAACGACGTACGCAGTCCCACGACTGTCACGTCCGGAACCGGCTATACGAACACGACGACCGTGCCCACCAGCACGACCACCGGAGTCACCGGTGTCACCAGCGGCACGACCACAGGCAGCGGCTACAACGGCGGCGGAATCAGCGGCCTGGGCGGCGTGAACGAATACGGCGGCGGCTCCGGAGGGTCCGCACTGATCAATGACGGTCTCGGCGGCCGCAGCGGCAGCGCCTCGGGAAGACTCGGTGGCCTAAGCGGGGAGGGCCTCAGCGAAGAGGGCTCGGGCGCTTACGGCGGTGGCGGCGGACGGTCGTCTCTGCTCAGTGGCGGAACAGGGACCGGCGAGCTCGGCGAGGAGGCCGGCGGCACGGGCACCGGCACCCAGGCCGGCACGGGTTCGGACCTGACCGGCGGCAACGGCGGCGCCGCCGCAGCTGGAGAAGCCGAGGGTTCGGGCTCCACCAGCCAGAACAACACCATGAGCCAGATGGGTGGCATGGGACGTGGTGGCGGCGGTGCGGGTGGCCAGGGCGAGCGCGGCGGCCGGGCCAGTTGGCTGAAGGAAGATCCGGACTACTGGTACGGCGACAAGATGAAGAACGCCGCGCCACCTGGCGGCGTCATCGAATAGCGACTCGCGCTAGCCTGTTCCGGGCTATCGCATGGACGACGTTGACGTACTGGGGCACAGGGGAGCGACGGATGCAGCGGGAACAACGGTGGAATCGGCGGGCCGCCAACCGGGCTCTCGCACTCGGCGGGGCGCTCGCGATGGCCTTCGCCGGTTCAGGTGCGGCGTTCGCCGCCTCGACCAATCCCGTCGCGGCGAAGGAGTGGGCGCTCAGCATGCTGAACGCCACCGCGATTCGCCAGCAGTACCAAGCGCACGGCGCAGGCGTGCTCGTCGCGGTGATCGACACCGGAGTCGACCCGAACCAGCCTGATCTCCAGGGTCGTCTCGTGGACGGCGTGAACGAAACCGACCCGAACAATCCGACGTCGAACTACAGCGACTCTTCCTCCGTTTCCCACGGCACCGCCGTCGCCACCGTCATCGCCGGATATCCCCACAAGGGCACCAGCGGGAACGACGACGGAATGATCGGATTGGCCGATGAGGCCAAGATCATGCCCGTTAAGGTCAGCGACACGGGCGAGGGCGTGAGCGACGCGTCGATCGCTGCGGGTTTCCAGTACGCGATCAGCCACGGCGCACAAGTCATCAATATGTCGATGTCGAGCACCGAGATGTCGGCCGACATGGCCGACGCCCTCAAATCAGCACTCTCACATGGCATCGTCGTCGTCGTGAGTGCAGACAACAAGGCCGAAGCCGGCAACGAGACCAACGTGTGGGCGGCCTACCCCGGCGTGCTGGACGTCTCGGGCGTCGACTCCAACGGCAAGAAGTACTCGGAAGGCCATTACGGCGCGGATGTCGATGTCGCAGCTCCGGGCAATGACATCGAAGTCGGCCAGGCCGGCGGAGCATACAACGAGCTCTCTGGCACGTCGTTCGCGGCACCTTGGGTCGCGGGCGAGGCGGCGCTGCTGATCGCGGCGCATCCGACGTGGACGTCGGGACAGATCGTGGCCACGATCATCGACAATACGATGCAGACGGCGAGCGGGCAGTCGAAGGCCGGGCACCGGTACGACGACGTGGTCGGATACGGGCTGATCGACCCGGTGGCGGCACTGGGCGCTTCCGAGCCGTCGAGCACCTCCAATCCGCTCGGCGGGCCGGCGGTGACGAGTTCGCCGGGGGCGTCGGCGGCGGCATCCTCGGGTGCTTCGGCTACCGGGGCCGCTACCACGGGGACTACGACTCCGACCGCGAGCAAGAGTTCGTCTAAGGCGCCGCTGTTCATCGGGATCGCGGTGGCGGTGGTCGTCGTGCTGGCGCTGCTGATCTTCCTGCTTACGCGCGGGCGGAACCGGGGCGGGA
>NZ_JAGSOH010000136.1 GCF_018139625.1 Actinospica acidithermotolerans
AACCACGTCGGTGCGCCGCACCTGAACCCGATCGCCGCGCCGAGCCCGATTCCGGCCGCCGCGAACCCCGACCCCGCCGCCGCGCACCCGTTCGGCCCACCGCCCGTCATCCAGACACCGCAGCGCAGCCGGGTCGAGGAGCGGCGTGCCGCCCGCAACGGCGCGGCAGGGCGCGGCGCCGGCCAGACCAGGTCCGACCGGTACCCCGAGAGCGCGCTCAACGGACGCTCCACGCGCAACGGCGCGGCCGCCCTCCGGGCCCGGCTCGACGGCCGCGGCATCAACCTGGACAGGGTCCGGAGCCGAACCCGGTCCGGAGCGGGAGCCGGCGGCGGCGCGGGTGCCTCCGGACCGGTGGCGAAGACCGGCTACCGCCGCTACTTCGACTACCCGCGCACCGGCATGCGCGGCTGGCGTCAGTTCTTGCCCTCCCTGATGCAGGTCTGCGGCGGCGCACTCGCGTGCTTCTTCCTGTTGCTCGCGTTCGTCGCGTACGAGTACGAGTCGGTGCAGATTCCCGACCCGCATTCGGCCACGCTCGCGCAGCAGTCCTCCTTCATGTACGACGACGGCACCACCACGTTCGCCTCCGAGGGCACCAGCAACCGCTCGATCGTCGACTACTCGGCGATCCCGATGTCGGTGCAGAACGCGGTGGTCGCGCAGGAGGACAAGACCTTCTGGACCAACCCGGGCGTCTCGTACACCGGCACCGCGCGTGCGCTGATCACCGACCTGCTGGGCGGGAGCACGCAGGGCGGGTCGACGATCACCCAGCAATACGTCAAACAGGCGTTCCTCACCGAGGCGCAGACGACGTCCCGCAAGATCGACGAGATCTTCATCGCCCTCAAGCTGGCGAAGAGGTACGACAAACAGACGATCATGGCGGACTATCTGAACACCTCCCCTTTCGGCCGCGACACCAGCGGCATCGCGGCCGGGGCCAAGGCGTGGTTCGGCATCACGCTCGCCCAGATGAACGCCGAGCCCAAGGCGCAGCAGGCCGACCAGGCGGCCTTTCTCGCGGCGATGGTCAACTCGCCGACGACGTATTCGAGCGGCTGGGACCCGTCCGTCGGAGCGGCGACGGAGAACGCCGACCGCGCCCTCGCCCTGACGCGGTGGAAGGACACCCTCACCAACATGAGGCTGTACAACTACATATCGGCGACGGACTACACCTGGGCCGTCGCGCACGTGCCGCAGCCGCTCGCGCTGAACCAGGTCAGCGGGCAGAGCATGACCGACGTTCAGATGAAGCAGGCCGCGCTGAGCTGGCTGAGCAGCTACGAGTCGGCGAACCCCGGATCCGGCCTGCCCACGGTCGCGCAGATCCAGCAGGGCGGTTACACCGTCGTGACCACCTTCAACAAGACGTACATGCAGTACGCGAACCAGGCCATGACCACGGAGTTGCTGAGCAAGGAGAACTCGGTCGACAAGGCCACGCTGCAAGCAGGCCTCGCCGCGGTCGACCCGAGCACCGGGGACCTGGTCGCGTTCTACGGCGGCAGCACCTACGAGAACAACGCCACCGTGCGCACCGAGCAGGCCGGTTCCACCTTCAAGGCCTTCACGCTCGCCACCGCGTTCTCGCAGAACTGGTCGACGGACAGCTATATCAGCGGCTCCAGCCCGTGGCCGGACACGACCAACCCGACCGAGGTCGCCGAGGACCAGGGCAGCCCGAAGATCACGAACGACGACGGCAACCACGGGATGCTGACCCTGCAGCAGGCGACCGACGCATCGGTCAACACGGCGTTCATCCGGATCGAGGAGCAGGTCCAGGGCGGCTACCAGGCCGTGCGGGCCACGGCCGAGAAGTTCGGGCTGACCGACGCCGACATGAACACGAACGACCAGTGGGACTCGGCCTCCGGCTGCGACAACGTCCGGTTCACCCTCGGCATCTGCTTCACCGACCCCGCGCGCATGGCCGACGCCTACAGCGTCTTCGCGGCGGACGGCACCTACCACCCGCTGACCGAGGTGCTCAAGGTCGTCGACAACACGAGCGGCCAGATCTACCAGGTGCATCAGGCCTCGACCACTGCGATCGACGCGAACACCGCGGCGGACGTGACGCAGATGTTCCAGGGCGTGATCCACAACTCGGACGGCACCGCGCACACGGGTTACGAGGCCAGCGGCCTGAATCTGAGCAACATCGCCGGCAAGACCGGCACCGGCACCATGGACCTCACCCCGACCACCGCGCAGGCGGAGAAGGCGGCCGGCTACAGCGCCGACGCGTGCAACGGGGCGTGCGGCACGGGCGGTGTCTGGTTCGACGGGTACAGCTCGAAGATCGCGATCTCCGTCGGCATCAGCCGCTGGCAGGACATCACGGTGAACGGGAAGCCGGAGGCCGTGCAGATCCCCGTCGACAACATTGACGGCTCCGGCGCGGCCTACGGCGCCCAGTTCCCCTTCTCCATCTGGGCCAGCTTCCTCAAGCAGATGCAGGGCACCCCGTTCGGCGGCGACAGCGCGTTCGGCACGGCGAGCTCCGTGGGCTCGATCATGAACAGCCCGACGCCCGGCGTCACGCCGGGAGGCGCCGGCGGGAAGCAGGCCTCCCCGGGCGCCTTCCGCCAGCCCTCGACCGCTCCCACCCGCCGGCGGCACGGCGGGTGAGAGCGGCGCGCCGTTCTCGGCAGGATCACTCCGTGCGGTGCCGGACCCCGATGAAGAACGCTGAGATCAGGGCGGCGGCCAGGACGGCGACGCCGCTGACCAGCGCGGAGGAGTGCAGGGCGTCGGTGAAGCTCTCGCTGTACGCGGCGAGGGCCCGGCCGGTGGCCTGCCGCGTCGAGAGCTGGAGGTAGGCGCCGACCTGGATGCCCTTGGTGGAGACCAGGCCGGTCACATTGCCCTGATCCACCGGATTCAGGCCGGAGGCGGCCAGGTGGACCGGGAGCGTCGCCACGATGCGGTTGGTCAGCAGGACGCCGAAGACCGCCGGGCCGAGCGCGCTGCCGATCTGGCGCAGCGCGCTGTTCGACGAGCCGGCGGTGGAAGCCAGCCCGCGCGGCACGCTGTCGATGGCGACGGACGTGATGGTCGGCATCGCCAGCGCGATGCCGACCCCCATCACCGCGATGACCAGCATGATGGTGCCCGCCCCCGTGCCCGCCTCGAAGCGGGTCACCAGGAGCGCGCCCACCCCGGCGACGACGAGCCCTGCGAACAGGACCAGGCCCCGGGCGAGATGGCCCGTCAGCCTGCCGACCGCGGGCGCCAGCACGACCGTCAGGCCATTGATGGCGATGAGGCGCACGCCGACATCCCAAGCGGACGCGTGCTCGACCAGGCCGAAGTACTCGCTGAGCGAGAACACCATGCCGACCTGGGCGAACATGAGGACGGCCATGGCGATGGCCGCGCCGGTGAACTCCCGGGACCGGAAAAGCCGCAGGTCGAACATCGGGTTCGGGGATTCCAGCTCGACGGCGACGAACCCGGCCATGGCCATGAACGCGGCCGCGAACGCGCACACGACGAGCGGCGAGGTCCAGCCGCCCGATCCGCCGCCCTCGATGAAGCCGAAGACGAGGCAGGTGATGCCGATGATCACCATGACCTGGCCCGGCAGGTCGTGGTGGAGTTCCCGGTCGGCCCGCGAGTCGGTGAGGTGGTTGGCGCCGATCACGGCTGTCGCCGCGCCCAGCAGGAGGGTGGGCAGGTAGATCCAGCGCCAGCCGGCGTGCTCGAGGATCTGTCCGTCGAACAGCGGGCTGAGGGTCAGGCCGAGCGCGAGGCTGGCCGTCCACGCCCCGATCGCGCGGGTTCGCGTGCGGCTGTCGGGGCAGACGTGGGTGATGAGCCCGATGGTGGAGGCCATCAGGGCCGCGGTGCCCGCGCCGGCCAGCGCCTGGCCGACGTAGAGCTGGTCCACGCCGGGGGCCGTGATGGCGACGAGGCATCCGGCCACGCTCAGCCCGAGGCCGGTCAGGTAGACCCGCTTGCGTCCGAGCAGGTCGCCGATGACGCCGAAGGTCAGGACGAGCGCGGTGGTCGGGATGATGAACGCGTCGGTGATCCACTGCAGACTCGCCGTCGAGGCGCCGAGTGCCTGCTGGATCGCGGGAAGCGCGGTCGAGACGCCGACCACGGGAAGGTAGGCGACCAGGACTCCGAGGCAGGCCAGGACGATGGTCGGTTTCCGATGTGGAGAGTACCCCTCGGTTTCTTCGTGTATTGAGTTGGGTTGCGCAGCGTGCCGTACGGTTGACATGACACCTCGCTGTGTCTGAACTGACGGATGCGGCGAGACTTGAGCGCGGTGATGGAGCGGTTCCGCGCGAGTCGCGGTCCGCGATTATTCCGTCGCGCACGTCAGTGCGGCATCGGCAGTTCGGTAAAGCTAAGTCTCACAGGTGAAGGCTCTTCAGCGGATGAACCGGGTCACGTGGTCCTCGCCGAGCCCGATCCGCGCATAGTGCCGCCGGGCCTTGTCGATCTTGCTGAAGACGTCCTCGACGCCGACCGGTTCGCCGTCCGGATCCACGTAGACGTACGCGCCGCTCACGTGGAAGAGGGTGTACATGTCCTCGCCCGAGTCCAGGACTTCGAGCGTGTGGACGTTGCCGGGCGGCTCGAAGGAGTAGCCGCCGGCCTGCGCGGTCCACGGGTGTTCGAGGTAGTGCCAGGACCCGCGGAGCGTGAAGGCGTGCACCGGGCCGGTGTGCCGGTGGCGGGAGAGGATGCCGGATCGGCGTACCCGCAGGATGTTGACGAAGTATCCCTGGCTGACCGAGAGCAGCAGCGGACGGAAGGAGACGCCGTCCGCCTGCGGCACCCACGACTCCGGGTCCGCGTCGAGGTCGAGGGCGCCGGGCAGCACCAGGTCGTCCAGCATGCCGAACGGCTGCTCGCCCCGGTACGGCTGGGCCTTGTCCGCAGGAGTCTCGGTGGGCACGACGTCTCACTTCCTTTCTGCCCGCGAGTCAACCGTTCGCTGCCGCCGCGCACAAGCAGCGCGCGGCGGTCGGCTCCGCACGCTTAGCTGAACCCGTCAGCCGGGCCCCGCCCGCACCGCCATCTCGGCCCGCGGGCGCAGCGTGTTGCTCAGCTGCCGCCGGGGCGCGGACGCGAGGCGGGCCGGGGCACGGAGGTGCGGCTCCATGCCCCGGCCCGCGGCTCTTCATGCGGTGACACGGCTGGCGCGCCACGGTGGATCAGCGCCGGGAACGGCGCAGGTAGCGGCCGCGTGCGCGCAGGCGCCATCGATCACGCGTTGGATGGCGGGCGGGTACCCGGGCAGCTCGGTCAGGTCGGCCCGCCTCAGGGCGCCTGCCTCGGCGAGGCCGTCGAGGAGGCCGGCCATGAAGGCGTCGCCCGCGCCGACGGTGTCGACGACCTCGACCCTCTCGCCGGCGCTGTGGACGCTGCCGCGTGCGGTGTAGCAGTCCGCGCCCTCGCTGCCTCGGGTGACGACCACGGCCGCGGCGCCGAGCGTCAGCCAGTCGTCGGCGATGCGGGACGGTGCGCGGCCCGGGTAGAGCCAGGCGAGGTCTTCCTCGCTGGCCTTGACCAGATCGCTGCGCGTCACGGCGTCCTCGATGCGCCGCCGCGTGTGCGCGTGATCCGGTGTCAGCATGGCTCTGACGTTCGGGTCGTAGCTGACGAAGACCCCGCTCTCGCGCAGCCGCGCCACCGCCGACAGGACGGACTCGCCGGTGCCCGGCAGCCAGGAGGCGACCGAGCCGAAGTGCACGGCGTCGAGCGAGGCCGGGTCGATCCGGTCGGCGTCGGAGGCGGCGAACATCGACTCGCGCGTGTCGCCGAGGTAGAAGTCGTAGCGTGCCGAGCCGTCCGCGTCGAGGTCGAACAGCGCCGTCGGGGTCGGGCCCGGCCAGCGTCCGGAGCAGTCGAGCGCAAGGCCCGACTGCTCCGCGTGCCGCCGCAGGATGCCGCCGAGAGCGTCCTGCGCGAACCGGCCGACGAACTGCGCGCGGTGGCCGAGGCGGGCCAGGCCGATCGCCACGTTGAACGGGCTGCCGCCCGGCTGCGCGGTATAGCTGTGCGCCGCCGGACGGCCTTCGGCGCGCGGCTTCGCCCCGTCGAGCACGCGCAGGTCGATCAGCGCCTCACCGAGGACGGCGATGGAGCTCATGCGGCACCCGCGGTCTGGACGCCGTCCGCATCAGCCCCTTCGGTCGGCTCGGTCGTGCTCGTCGGCTCGTCGAGCTTGCGGGCGCCGGTCATGATGGCGACCGCGTCGTTCATGGAGTACTGCGCGGGCGTGATCACTCCGGCGCAGCCGCCGAGCCGCTGGATGTGGATCCGGTCGGCGATCTCGAACACGTGCGGCATGTTGTGGCTGACCAGGATGATGCCGAGGCCCTTGTCCCGCAGCTCCCTGATGAGCCGCAGCACCTGGCCGGACTCGCGCACGCCGAGCGCCGCGGTCGGCTCGTCCAGGATCAGCACCTTGCTGCCGAACGCCGCCGCGCGCGCGACGGCCACCGCCTGCCGCTGGCCGCCGGAGAGGGTCTCGACGGCCTGGTCCACGTCCTGCAGGGTGCTGATGCCGAGGTTCGACAGCTCCCCGGCGGCCTCCTGCTTCATCGCCTTGGTGTCCAGCATCCGCAGCACCGAGCCGAGCAATCCCTTCCGGCGCCGCTCGCGCGCGAGGAACAGGTTGCTCGCGATGTCCAGCGCGGGGGAGACGGCGAGGTTCTGGTAGACGGTCTCGATGCCGGCGCGCCGGGCGTCGGCCGTGCTGCGCAGCTTCACCGGCTCGCCGTCGACGAGGATCGTGCCCTCGTCGGGGATCTGCGCGCCGGAGAGGCAGGCCATCAGAGTGCTCTTGCCCGCGCCGTTGTCGCCGATCACGGCGAGCACCTCGCCGGGATGCAGCTCCAGGTCGACCCCGGCCAGGCCGATCACCCGGCCGAAGGTCTTGACCAGCCCCTTGGCCTGCAGGACGGGGGTCGTGCTCATGCCTTCACCTTCCTGATCCACTGGTCCACCGAGACGGCGGCGATCACCAGCACGCCGACCGCGAGGACCTGGTAGTTCGCATCGACGCCGGCCAGCGCGAGCCCGTTGTCGAAGACCTGCACGATCAGCGCGCCGAGCAGCGAGCCGATCAGCGAGCCGCGTCCGCCGAACAGGCTGGTGCCGCCGATGACGACCGCGGTGATCGACTCCAGGTTGGCGTTCAGGCCGCTGTTCGGGTCGGCGCCGCCGACGCGCCCGGCCAGGATCCACGCCGAGACGGCGATCACCAGGCCGGCGACCAGGTACGCGCTGAGCAGCACACGCCGGGTGTTGATGCCCGCGAGCCGCGCGGCCTCGGCGTCGTCGCCGGTCGCGTAGAGGTGGCGGCCCCAGGCGGTGCAGCGCAGCGCGTAGGCGATGACGAGGTAGAGCCCTGCCATCAGGACCACGCCGTAGGTGACCCGGAAGTTGCCGATCAGGAAGCTCTCACCGGTCCACAGCAGGCCGGAGCCGGGGTTGAGCGTGATCGTCTGGCCCTTGGCGTAGATCAGCGTGATCGCGGTGAAGGCGTTGAAGGTGCCGAGCGTGACGATGAACGGAGGCAGTTTGATGCGGGTGACCAGCAGGCCGTTGATCGCCTGCGCGACCACCGAGACGAGCACGGCGACGAGCAGCGCGAGCGGCACCGGGGTGTGGTCGGTGTAGACCAGGTTGGCCGCGATGAAGCAGGCGAGCACCATGATCGCGCCGACCGACAGGTCGATGCCCGCGGTCAGGATGATCAGCGTCTGGCCGACGGCGAGCGAGCCGATCACGGCGGTCTGCTGGGCGACCAGCGAGAGGTTGACGGCGCTGTAGAAGCGGGCGTTGACCAGGCTGAAGATCACGATCGCGATGATCAGCACGGCGAGCGGGCTCAGGGCGGGGCGGCGGTGCAGCAGGTGCTGCAGCCGCTGGGCGGGGGAGTGCCCGCGCCGGGCCGAGAGGTCGGAGACCGTCTCGGCCGGCTCGAGCACCGGAGCGGAGGTGGCAGACATGATCGTTGCAGTCCTTTGATTCGTCCGGTGGCTTGCGTCCCGGGTCAGCTGGTCGAGCCCCAGCAGGCGGACCGGCCCTGCGCGACGGTCTCCGTGCTCACGCCCGTGAGCGGGCTGGAGGTCACCAGCGCCGTGCCGGTGTTGTAGAAGTCCAGGCCGGTGCTGGTCGACGGCTTGGCGCCGCCCTTGGCGAGCTTCGCGATGGAGTCGACGCCGAGGGAGGCCATCTTGCCTGGGTACTGCACGGCGTCCGCGGCGAACTCGCCGGTGGAGACGTAGCCGACGCCCTGGCAGCTGCCGTCGATCGCGTAGACCTTCACGGCCGAGGCCTTGCCCGCGGCCTTCAGCGCGGCGTACGCGCCCTCCGCGGCCGGCTCGTTGATCGCGTACACGACGTTGATGTTCGGGTTCGCCGACAGGCAGTCCTCCATCGCGGTGCGTCCGCCGTCGATCGCGCCCTGGGTCGGCTGCTGGCAGGCGATCTGGTAGCTGCCGCCGCTGCCGCCGGTGTAGCTGCCCGACTTGGCCTCCTGGCCGTTCTGCGTCGTGCTGCCCGGGTCGATCCCCATGCCTTCGAGGAAGCCGTGGTCGCGGTCGATGTCCACCGAGACGACCTGCGTGCTGTACAGGTCGAGCATCGCGATCACGGCCTTCTTGCCGCCGAGCGCGGCCGCCGCGGCCTGGCCGTCGAGCTTGCCCGCCGCGGTGTTGTCGGTGGCGTAGGTGATGTCGGCGACGTTCGCCGGGGTCGGGGCCGTGTCCAGCGCGATCACGTACAGGCCCGCCTGCCGCGCCTGGTTGAGCGCGGAGTTGACCGCGTTTCCGTTCGTGGTGATCAGGATCCCCTTGTCGCCGCGCGAGATCGCGTTGTCGATCGCGGTGATCTGCGACTGCGTGTCGCCGTCCGAGGTGCCGGCCGCGACGGTCAGGCTGACCCCGTCCTTGGCCGCCTCGGCCTTGGCGTCGTTCTCCATCGTGACGAAGTAGGGATTGCTCAGCGTCTTGAGGACGAGGGTCACACCCACGGAGGACGAGGAGGAGGAGCCTGAGCTCCCGGCGGCGCTGCCGCAGGCGGAGACGCCGAAGGCGGTCGCGGCCAGGGCGGTCAGGGCGAGGGCGGTGCGCGGTGCGTGGTGCGGCTTCACGGATCCTGCCTTCCGTTCGCGGCGGCCGCAGCTCTGCGGATCCGCCGGACAACGTTGTCTGTGGCCGAGACGATAGGGTCCGGCAGGAGCGCGGTCAATGGACCGTAACCAGAATGAGACAACGTGAGACTCGGCCGGGGTGGCGGCGGCGTCGCCGCCACGGCGTGCGCTGTAAGGTCGTGGCTGTGATGCGAACTGTGCCGGATTCCGAGACTCCCGCCGCGGACGGAAAGCGCGGCCCGGCCCGGGAGCGGCCGACGATGAAGGAGGTCGCGGCGCTCGCCGGGGTGAGCCTGAAGACCGTCTCCCGGGTGGTCAACGAGGTGCCGACGGTCGATCCGGCGCTGGTGACGAAGGTCCGCGCGGCGATGGACCGGCTCGGCTTCCGGCCGAACCTGGCCGCCAGCAACCTGCGCCGCGGCGACGGGCGCACGCACACGGTCGGCCTCCTCGTCGAGGACGTCGGCAACCCGTTCTCGGCGGCCGTGCACCGGGCGGTCGAGGACTTCGCGGCACAGCGCGAAGTGCTGGTGCTCAGCTCCAGCCTCGACGAGGACCCCGAGCGCGAGCGCCGCATGGTGCGCGCCCTCGTGGACCGCCGCGTGGACGGCCTGATCATTGTCCCGGCCAGCAGCGATCACCGCTACCTGGTCGCGGAGCAGGAGGCCGGCACGGCCGTCGTGTTCGTCGACCGCCTCCCGACGCCGCTGGTCGGCGACGCGGTGGTCACCGACAACCGCGAGGCCTCGGCGCAGGGCGTCAGGCACCTGATCTCCGCGGGCCACCGGCGGATCGCCTACCTCGGCGACACCGAGTCGCTGCCGACGGCCCGCGACCGTTACGCGGGGTACCGCGACGCCATCCGCGAGGCCGCCGCGCGGGGGTGCGTGGCCGACCCCGGGCTCGTCGTGCAGGGACTGCGCACGGTCGAGGCGGCGGACGCGGCCGTCAGCGAACTGCTGAGCGGGCCCGACGCGCCGACCGCGCTGTTCACCAGCCAGAACCTGGTGACCATCGGCGCCGTCCAGGCGCTGCACCGCACCGGATCGCAGCACCGCGTCGCCGTCGTCGGCTTCGACGACATCCCGATGGCCCAGGTGCTCGACCCGGGCGTCACCGTGCTCGCCCAGCAGGCGTCTGAGATCGGGCGGCTCGCCGCGCAGCTCCTGTTCGCCCGCATGGCCGGCGACACCGCTCCGGCCAGGGCGCATGTGGTGCCGAGCCGGCTCATCCAGCGCGGCTCCGGGGAGATCCCGGCCGCCTGATCACCGCCCGGATTCGCCCCGGCGCGTGCGGACGGCCGACTGGCCAACGTTGTCCGCGCCGCCGCGCATTCTCGGTAACTGTGCCTTGACATCTCGCCACGAGCGATGAATCATCTCGGTCGGACAACGTTGTCTGACAGCCGGGGAGGCTTCGTCCATGGGCGTGAGCGAGTGGCGCATCGACCAGTCCGATTGGTTCGGTGAGAGCGCTCTGGAGGTATTCGGCGGCGACAGGGTGCGCGCGAGCTTCGCCCTGCACGGCGCGACGCTGCTCAGCTGGCAGATCCGCGACGGCGGTGAGCTGCTCGAGCTGACCGACGGCTACCGCGACGCGGCCGAGCTCCATGAGCAGTCCGGCGTACGGAACGGAGTACTCGCGCCGTTTCCCAACCGCATCGCCGACGCGCGCTACGACTTCGGCGGCCAGACGCACGACCTGCTTCCAGGCGTTCGCGGCGACCGGACGGTGTACCACGGCTTCGCCCGCGACATGCCCTTCCTCCTCGACGGTGCCACGACATCGACAGACTCGGCGCGAATCGTCCTGCGCAGCAACGAGATCCGGCCGGGTCGCTTCGCCGGCTATCCGTTCGCGCTCGACCTCACCGTCGTCTACGTGATCGAGGAAGACCAGATCACGCTGGAGATCGACGCGGTCAACGTCGGCGACACCACAGCCCCGTACGCGGCCGGCTGGCATCCCTACTTCCGGCTCGGCGGCGGCGAGGAGGCCGACGACCTGGAGTTGCGCATCCCGGCCGGCACGCTGATCCGCACCGACGAGGCTCTGATCCCCGCAGCCGGCTCCGACGCATACTGCGACCTCGACACCGTCCCCGAGATGGACTTCCGCCACGGAGCTCCGCTCGGCTCACGCGTCATCGATGCCTGCTACGCCGAACTCCGGTCCGGACCGGACGGCCGCGCCGAATCCGTCCTAAGGCAACCAACAACGGGCCTTGAACTGCACATTTCACAAAACGGTGGCTACACCCACCTGTTCACCGGCGACACGCTGCCCCGCGACCGGCGCAGATCCGTCGCCGTCGAGCCCGTGCAGGCGATGACGAACGCCTTCAACCGCGCGGACTTCGCGTCCACGATCCCCCTCGCACCGGGCGAAAGCCGCTCGTTCCGCTGCGGAGTCCGCTTCCTCAGCCCCGGTTCTAAACCCGAGTAGAGAGGATCCAACATGACCCACACGACTTGTCGATGGCGCGGGCTGCTGGCCGCGATCACCGCAGTACTGGCCGCACTGGCCGTGACCAGCGCCCCCTCGGCGTCCGCGAGTGCGCTCTACCACGAGCAGTACCGGCCGCAGTTCCACTTCAGCCCGGCCGAGAACTGGATGAACGATCCCAATGGGCTGATCTACTACAAGGGCGTGTACAACCTCTACTACCAGGACAACCCGACCGGGAACACCTGGGGCGACATGTCCTGGGGCCACGCGACGAGCACCGACCTGGTGCACTGGACGCAGCAGCCCCTCGCCATCGCCGGGACCGCCGACGAGGCGATCTTCTCCGGTAGCGCAGTGCTGGACTCGACCGACAGCAGCGGATTCGGCACGGCCGCCGACCCGCCGCTGGTCGCCGTCTACACGAGCGCATACAGCAGCGGCATCCAGGCGCAGTCGCTCGCATACAGCCTGGACGGCGGCGAGACCTGGACCAAGTACGCCGACAACCCGGTGCTGAACCTCGACTCGCAGAACTTCCGCGACCCGAAGGTGTTCTGGTACGCGCCGACGAAGAGCTGGCGGATGGTCGTCTCGCTCGCCGCGCAGGACCAGATCCAGATCTACTCCTCGCCGAACCTCAAGTCCTGGACGCTGCTGAGCACCTTCGGCCCGGACAACGCGGCCGACGGCGTCTGGGAGATGCCGGACCTGTTCCCGCTCGCCCTCGACGGCGACCAGAACGACGTCAAGTGGGTCATGGTCGTCGGCGTCGACAACAAGGAGCAGTACTTCGTCGGCTCCTTCGACGGCACCACGTTCACACCGGATGAGCCCGCCACCTACACGCCGCCGACCGGCACCGTGTACGAGGGCTTCGACAGCGGAACGTACGACGGCTGGACGAGCACCGGCACCGCGTTCGGCTCGGCACCGGCGACGGGAACGCTGCCCAACCAGCAGACCGTGTCGGGCTACGCGGGCACTGGCCTGGTGAACAGCTACAACGGCGGCGACTCGACGATCGGCACGCTCACCTCGCCGAGCTTCACCGTCAGCTCGCCGTACCTGAACTTCCTGGTCGGCGGCGGCGATCAGCCGTACGTCTCAGGGTCGGTATACGACAGCCCGGCGCCCGCAGGCAGCACCGTCTTCGCGAGCTTCTCCGGCTCGACCTGGGGCGACGGCTGGGTCGGCACCGGCTCGTTCGCCAACACCGGCCCGACGACCGAATCACTGCCCGGAGCCAAGGACGCGAGCGTGCTCGACACGTGCGTGGCCGGCTGCGATCCGGCGACCGGCACCATCACCTCGCCGACGTTCACGGTCTCCAGCGACTACATCGACTTCCTGATCGCCGGCGGCGACCACCCCCTTGGCCAGCCCGGCCCGACCGCCGTCGAACTGCTGGTCGGCGGCAAGGTCGTCGCCTCGGCCACCGGTGACGACAGCGGCGACATGAACTGGGTGAACTGGCAGGTCGCGAAGTACCGCGGCCAGCAGGCCCAGATCGAGGTCGTCGACCAGAACGACGGCAGCGGCAACGTGCCGTGGGGCCACATCATGGTCGACGACATCGTCTTCGCGAACCAGCCCGCCGCGCCCTACGACCGGCAGGCCGCGGTGGACCTCGTGATCGGCGGCAAGGTCGTGGCCTCGGCGACCGGCGACAACGCCGAGAACCTCGATTGGGCGAGCTTCGACCTGCGCGAGTACCAGGGTCGGCAGGCGCAGATCGAGATCGTCGACCACGCGACCGAGGGGTGGGGCCACATCCTGGCCGACCAGTTCACCTTCGCGAGCCAGCCCGCGAACGGCGCGCTCGCCCGCTCCCGCTGGGTGGACGACGGCTCGGACTTCTACGCGGCCGGCACGTTCGACGACGCACCCGGCGGCCGGCAGATCATGATCGGCTGGATGAACGACTGGAACTACGGCCAGTCGATCCCGACCTCTCCGTGGCGCAGCGCCGACTCGATCCCGCGCGTGCTGAGCCTGCGGAGCGTCGGCGGAGTGGCGACCCTGGAACAGACGCCGATCTCGGGCATCGACTCGCTGGCCACCGGCTCGCCGACGGCGGTGCACGGAGTCGCCGTGTCGCAGGGCACGACCTCGCTCCCGGTCAGCGGCAACGAGCTCGACATCAGCGCGACGCTCAACGCCGGGAGCGCGAGCGACTTCGGCCTCGAAGTCGACTCGGGCACCTACTCCACCGGCGCACCGCAGTACACGAAGATCGGCTACGACAAGTCGACCGGCGAGGTCTACATCGACCGGACGAACTCGGGCTACACGACCTTCGGCAGCGGCTTCGCCGGCGTGCAGAGCGCGAAGCTTCCGCTCGATGGCGACTCCGTGACCCTGCGGATCCTGGTCGACGCGGCCTCGGTGGAGGTCTTCGCCGACGGCGGCCAGGTCACGCTGACCGACCAGATCTACCCGGACTCGGGCAGCACCGGCGTCGCGGCCTACGCGAACGGCGGCACCGCCGTGGTCACCAGTCTCAACGCGACCCGTCTCGGCAGCATCTGGCCGTGAGCACGAGGCCGTAAGCATCCGGCCGGAGTTCCACTGCGCAGAGGTTGACGCGCGGTTAACACAGGCGGTTCTCGCCGGTGACATGGGAGCGGTGTCCTCTACTCGACCCGCCGAGACGAAGGCGGGGCGCGTCTAGGGTTCCGCCGACGTCCGCGCTGGACTGGCCGGGTCTGGTCCGAGAGACGCAGGCGGAGTAGCGGCGATCGGCTCCGTTCCACGGCGGGAGAAAAGCCCGGGAGGCCAGGTGAGCTCGGCCGCGCAGCGGCCGGGCCCGGCTCCCGGAGTGCGCCGTGACAGTTTTCCCGACATCTCCTTCAGGCACCTCAGGCGGCCGACGGCGCTCCACGCCGTTCGGCCGCCTTCTCCTGCTCTCTCCCGGAAAGGCGGCCGTCATGTCCATCATCGAATCGCCGGTGGCCGAGGGCGCGGACGCCCTCGATGCCGCCGACCTCTCCGAGTTCGGCTATCCCCAGCAGCTCAAGCGCGGCCTAGGCTCCTACGCGTCCTTCGCCGCGGGATTCTCCTTCGTCTCCATCCTGACCACGGTCTTCCAGCTGTTCTCCTTCGGCTACAGCTTCGGCGGCCCGGCGTTCTTCTGGACCTGGCCACTCGTGTTCGCCGGGCAGTTCCTGGTCGCGCTCTGCTTCGCCGAACTGGCCGCGCGCTACCCGATCTCCGGCTGCGTGTACCAGTGGTCGCGGCGGCTGTCCACCGGCCTGGTCGGGCACTTCGCGGGCTGGACGATGCTGATCGGCCAGGTCGTGAGCGTCTCGGCGGCGGCGATCGCGCTCCAGGTGGTGCTGCCGTCCGTGTGGTCCGGCTTCCAGCTGTTCGGCGGGGACCCGGCGCTGACGAGCAAGTCGGGCGCGACGAACGCCGTGCTGCTCGGCGCCATCCTGATCGCGCTGACCACGGTCGTCTCGGCGGTGGGCGTCAAGCTCACGGCCCTGATCAACAGCATCGGCGTCACCTGCGAGCTGATCGGCGTCGTGGCGCTCGTCGTGCTTCTGTTCGCGCACTCCACGCGCGGTCCGGGCGTCGTGACGCACACTGAGGGCGTGGCGGGCGGCGGCTCGTACGTCTGGCCCTTCCTGGTCTCCGCTTTGATGGCCGCGTACGTGATGTACGGCTTCGACAGCGCCGGCGAGCTGAGCGAGGAGACGCGATCTCCGCGCAAGACGGCGCCGAAGGCGATCCTCAAGGCCTTGGCGGTCTCCGGCGCGGGCGGCGCGGCACTCCTCCTCGCGGCACTCATGGCGGCACCCTCGCTCACCGACGGCCAGCTCGCCACCGAAGGCCTGCCCTACGTCGTCACCAGCCGCCTCGGCGACGGACTCGGCCGGGCGGTGCTCGTGGACGTCGCCATCGCGATCTGCGTGTGCACGCTCGCGATCCAGACGGCGGCCTCGCGGCTGGCGTACTCGATGGCGCGCGACGGCGTACTGCCCGGCGCCGCGAAGCTCGCGAAGGTCTCGGAGCGCACCCGTACCCCCGTCCTGCCGACCGTGCTCATCGGCATCGCGGCAATCGCGATCCTCGGCGTGAACGTCGGCCAGGCGCAGCTGTTCACCGCGATCACAAGTGTCGCCGTCGTCATCGTCTACCTCGCCTACCTGCTGGTCACGCTGCCGATGCTGGTACGCAGGACGCGCGGCCTCGACGCCGCCGGGCCCGGACAGTTCACGCTCGGCCGCTGGGGACTGCCGATCAACGCGCTCGCGGTCGTCTACGGCCTGTTCATGGTCGTGAACATGGGCTGGCCGCGGCAGGCGGTCTACGACCCGGCCGGCGGTCACTGGTACCTGCAGTACTTCGCGCTGCTGTTCGTCGGCGGCGTCACAGTGCTCGGATACGGCGCGTACCTGCTCGCCAACCGCCGCTCCGTCACCACGGCCGTCGAACTCGCCGAGGCCGCGGCGTGACGGGGTACTCGATCGAGGTCCCAGGCGGTGCGGCCGAATCGCTGCGGCTGCGCCGCCACCGGACCCTCACGCTCCGCACCCTCGGTCCCGACGCCAATGTCGCGATGCTGATCTATGCGCTCGATGACCCGGCCGAGCGGCTCAACGTGCCGGACACGCTCAAGGCCCAGATGTCCGCGCACATCAAGCCGCCGATGACGCTGATGTCCGACATGGGACGCGCCCTCGCCTCGGTCACCGCGTCCAGCCTGGACTGGCACGACGCGATCACCGGCCACAGCCTCCCGGCGGCGGTCGAACGCCGCTTCGGCCCGTCCTCGTACGCGGCCGACCGCAACGACTGGCGCCGCAGCGCAAGGTTCGGCCTGCTCACCGAGCTGTGGAAGCACGGCCTCGGCGCCCGCGACCTGCATGCCAACATCAACTTCTTCACCAAGATCGCGCCTGCCGGAGACGAACGCGGAACCCTGGCCTTCGTCCCCGGGCACGCCTCGGAAGGCGACTACGTCACCCTGCGCGCAGAGATCGACCTGCTCATCGTCCTCTCCACCGCCCCGCACCCCCTCGAACCCGCCGAGGCCTGGACCCCCGCCGGAGTCCGATTGGAGATCGCCGAGGGCCCCGCCCCGGCGGCCGACGACCCGTCGCGCAACTGGCGTGCCGAGACCGCCCGATCCCTGGAACTCGCCGAGAGGAGCTACGCGTGAGCGACGAATTCGTGCTCGACGACATCGTCGAGGCCGGCGACGGCTGGATCGGCGAGATCCCGGCCGGCACCCTGCTGCGGATCACCGACCTGCACGGCAACCAGGCCGTCGACACGCTCTTCTACGACGCGCTCGACTACGCCAACCGCTACAGCGCCATGGACACGATCCGCGAGCAGGGCGCCGTCTACCTCACCACCGGCTCGGTGCTGATGACAGTGAACTGCGACCCGCTGGCCACGATCGTCGCCGACACCTGCGGCCGCCACGACACCCTCGGCGGCGCGTGCTCGCAGGAGAGCAACGTGGTCCGCTACGGCCGGCACACCCGCCACCAGCACTCCTGCCGGACGACGTTCGTTCGCAAGGCGAAGGAGTGGGGCAGGGGCCTCGAGAAGCGCGACATCGCGCACAACATCAACTTCTTCATGAACGTACCGGTGACCGAGGACGGCGGCCTCACCTTCGAAGACGGCGTCTCGGCCCCCGGCAAGTATGTCGAACTGCGCGCCGAGCGCGACCTGCTGATGCTCGTCTCCAACTGCCCGCAGCTCAACAACCCGTGCAACGGCTACGATCCGACCGCGATCCGCATCACCGGACGCCGCCCGTGACCCGCGCGTGGATCGAGGTCCTGACCCCCGGCGTGCAGACCGCCGTCCAGGACCTGGCCGGACGCCGCGGCCTGTGGGGCGTGGGCGTCCCGCCGTCAGGAGCCTACGACGAGCTCTCCTTCGCCCTGGCCAACCTGGCAGTCGGCAACGACCCGGGCGCGGCAGGCTTGGAGGCCGTCCTAGCCGGCCCGAAGCTCCGCTTCCACGTCGCCGGCAGGGGCGAGGGTGGGGGCAGCGGCGTGGGCAAGGGCGACAGT
>NZ_JAGSOH010000137.1 GCF_018139625.1 Actinospica acidithermotolerans
CTTCTGCACCTCCCCCGTCTGCTCCCCGGCCCGCGCCTCGCTCTTCACCGGCCAACTGCCGTCGCAGCACGGCGTGCACGACTGGCTCGCGTACCATCACGCCGGGCGCACCGGGATCGACTTCCTCGAGGGACGGCTGCTGTTCACTGATCTCCTCGCCGACGCCGGATACCGCCTCGGCCTGTCCGGCAAATGGCACCTGGGCGCGAACGACCGGCCTCGCCGCGGATTCGTGCACTGGTACGCCCACGAGAGCGGCGGCGGCCCCTACTTCGGTGCCCCGATGTACCGCGACGGCGAACGCACCGAAGAACCCGGCTACCTCACCGATCTCCTCGCCGACGACGCCATCTCCTTCATCGCCGACGAGTCCGCCAACTCCGACCCGTTCCACCTGTCACTGCACTTCACCGCCCCGCACAAGCCATGGCGCGGCCAACACCCCCGGCGTTACACGGACCTCTACCGCGACTGCCCGTTCGACACCTGCCCCCAGGGCCCGGCCCACCCTTGGCAGCCCCTCGACGAGGACGGCTTCCCCGTCGGCGGCGAGAGCGACACCCGCGAAGCCCTCATCGGCTACTTCGCCGCCACCACCGCGATGGACACCGCCATCGGGCGCGTCCTCGACACGCTCGAACGCAAAGGCCTGACCCGGTCGACGCTTGTCATCTTCAGCAGCGACAACGGATTCAACGCCGGCCACCACGGAATCTGGGGAAAGGGCAACGGAACCTTCCCCCAGAACATGTACGACAGCTCCGTCATGGTGCCGTTCATCGTCGCCCAACCCGGTCGCATCCGCGCCGGCCGCACCGAATCAGCGCTCCTGTCGCAATACGACGTCTTGCCGACCCTGGTCTCCTACCTGGGACTCGACCATACCGCCGACCCGGATTCCGACCTTCCCGGCCGCAGCTTCGCCCACCTCCTGGACGGCTCGCCGGATCCGAACTCCGCATCCGGCGGCGAGCCCGGTCGCGTGCCAAGTCGCGAGCCCGGCCACGAAGTCGAAGAAGACCACGAGCGCGTCGTCGTGTACGACGAATACGGCCCCGTCCGCATGATCCGCACCCGCGCGTGGAAGTACGTCCACCGCTACCCCCACGGCCTGCACGAGCTCTACGACCTCGCCGCGGACCCCGGCGAAGAACGCAACCTCGCCCATCTCGAAACCTACTCCCCCACCCGCGACGACCTCGCGGCCCGACTCGACGCCTGGTTCGCCCGCTACGTCGACCCGACCTTCGACGGCGCCCGCCTCCCCGTCACCGGCGGCGGCCAGCGCACCCCCGTCCGCCCCGGCACGCTCCGGACCGCCTTCTTGGGAACGAACGCGAATCAAGAGCCCGTAGCGCGGGCCCCTCAGCCCGGACGACCGCCGGCGCGGAGCGTACACAGCGCTTGATAGCGGACTGCCACACTTGCGAGAAGGTGGAACCGTAGAGGACCGCCACTATCTGCACGCGGCCCGAGCGCTACCTTGCGCGCAGAAACGGTGCGTTAACGCAGCGCTTCACGGAACTCATCGTATCCGGCCTCTGCCCCGTGCAGACCTGACGAAGGATCCTCACGTGCAACCGATGACGTTTGCGCGTCGCCCGCTCACCCGCGCCTCCACTGTGGTCGCCACGGTGGTCGCCGTGATCGCGGCGCTCGCCCTGGCCCTGGGCGTCCAGCGCAGCGCCCACGCCAACACATCCACCCTCAACCAGGTCACGAACTTCGGCTCCAACCCCGGCAGCCTGGACATGTACAGCTACCTGCCGACCACCGCCCCGTCCTCCGGCGCACCGCTCGTGATCGCGCTGCACGGCTGTACCCAGTCCGCCAGCGACTACTACAGCAACTCGGGCTGGCCGCAGGAGGCCGACACCTACGGCTTCGACGTGATCTTCGCCGAACAGCCGTCGGCGAGCAGCCCCATCGAATACTGCTTCGACTGGGGCGACACCTCCAACGACGCCCGCGGCAACGGCGAGGCCGAGTCGATCTACCAGATGATCCAATACGCCGAGACCAACTGGCACGTCAACACCAGCAAGATCTACATCACCGGCCTGTCCGCCGGCGCGGGCATGACCTCGGACATGCTCGCCGACTACCCCGACGTGTTCGCCGGCGGCTCCATCGACTCCGGCCCCGCAGCCCAGTGCTCAACCTCCGGGATCTACAACACCAACTGCACCTCGGGAACGACGAGCAACACCGTCGCCCAATGGGCCAGCCTGATCAAGAACTCGGACTCGGGATACTCCGGCCCCTACCCGCGGGTGGCGATCTGGCAGGGCAGCTCGGACACCACCGTCAACCCGGCCGAACTGACCTACAACATGGACGGCTGGACCAGTGTCTGGGGCCTGAGCCAGACCCCAACCTCAACGAAGTCGCTCACCGGCGGCACCACCGAGAACGACTACGACACCTCGAACGGCGTCGACGCGGTCAGCACCTTCGAGGTCTCCGGGATGACCCACGGCCTCGCCGTCAACCCCGGATCCGGCGCCACCCAGTGCGGCAGCACGGGCACCTACTACCTCAACTACATCTGCTCCAGCTACTACACCGTGCTCTTCTGGGGCCTGAATAACAACGCCACCACCACCGCCAGCCCCAGCACCTCGGCCACCGCGACAGCCACGGCCTCGGCATCGAGCTCGCCCAGCGCATCGGCGTCACCGAGCTCCACCTACACCCCGACCTGCTACACCGCCAACAACTACGCGCAGACCGTCGCAGGACGCGCCTACATGAGCCTCGGATACGTCTATGCCGACGGCTCCAACCAGAACATGGGCCTGGACAACACCTACGCGACCAACACCCTCGAAGAGACCAGCCCGGGCTACTACGTCATCAACAACGGCACCTGCCCGTAGGCTCGCACGGCCCCGACCCAGGGGCCAGTGCAGATGGCAGAGTCGTGCCGAAAGACACGTGGGCTAGAAAAGTGAAGTGGCTGCGACGCCACCGCGCTCCGCGGCGACTTGTCCAACTTGGGCAAGTCGCCGCGGCCGTGCTGCCCGCGGCCGGGCACGGCGCCCGCACCGTTTAACTCATTACATTGAATTACGCATGGCTACTCTGGCGCATCAAGGCTGATCAGGCTGCTGTCAGATGCGGCCGTAAGCGGGAATTCACGAAATCGCGACAGGGCCGGCCCGGAATACGCGGGGAGCGTGCCCCGGGGACTCGTTGACACCCTCTCGTGGTGCCCCGTACGTTCGCAATGGAGATTCGAACGACATCGCGCTCGCATTCGCTTCCTGATACCTATACCTATTCGCCGCCTGACGGCCTGATTCCGGCTGCACTCATTCCTATCGCAAAGGTTTATTCTGATGACTGATGACTTGAGCGAGGCCTTCGCGGTCGACTGGTTCGACCGGCTGAACCGCCACGACCCGGTCGACCTGATGCTGCCGCGGCTGGCCCGCGACGGCTTGGAGATGGCCTTCCCCGAGCGCACCCTGCGCGGCCACGACGACTTCGCCGAGTGGTACGAGGCGGTCGGGCGGGCCTACACCGACCAGCGGCACACGCTGGAGCGCTTTCGCAGCGAGACCCGCGGCCCGTACGTGGACCTGGACCTGACCGTGCTGTGGACGGCCACGCAGACCGCGGACGGGGCGCGAGACGCGTACCGGATCGACCAGACCTGGCGGCTGATCAAGGGGCCCGGCGAGCAGCTGCGGATCCTGACCTACCGGGTCGGCGCGCTGCGGCCGATCCCCCTGGCGGAGGCGGACGCCGTCGCCCTGGCCGCGGGGAGGGCGTGATGGCCCCGATCGTGGACTCCGCCGTGACCGGGACCTTCGACTACGTCGTGGTGGGCGCGGGTTCGGCCGGCGCGGCCGTCGCGCACCGCCTCAGCGAGCACCCCGGCCGCCGCGTGCTGCTGCTCGAGGCGGGCGGCGAGGACGAGCGGCCGGAGATCCACCGGACGGACTCGGCCTCGGTGCTCGCCCTGCTCGTCTCGGACTGGAGCCCGCAGATCGACTGGGGCTATGCGACGCAGCCCGAGCCCGGGCTGAACTCGCGCAGCATCCCGATCGCGCGCGGCAAGGTGCTCGGCGGCAGCAGCTCGGTCAACGCGCTGATGTGGGTGCGCGGCGCCCGGGCCGACTTCGACGGCTGGGCCGCGCAGGGCAACGACGGTTGGTCCTTCCAGGACGTGCTGCCGTACTTCGTCCGGGCGGAGGCCTACACCGGCCCCGGTGCCGACTCGCCGCTGCGCGGCACTTCGGGCCCGGTCCAGGTACGCGCGCTGGAGCAGCCGAGCCCCGTCGCGCGGGCCTTCGTGGAGGCGGTCGGCGAAGTGCTCGGGCGGCAGGTGCCCGGATTCGACTACAACGGCGCGGACCAGCAGGGATCGGGCTTTTACTACCAGACCATCCGGACCGCGGAAAACCGGCGGGCGAGCACCGCGCAGGCGTATCTGCGCCCGGTGCTGGACCGGCCGAACCTGACCGTGCTCACCCGCGCCGCCGCGACCCGGCTGCTGTTCGACGGCCGTCGCGTCGTCGGGGTCGAGTACACCCGCGACGGCGCGACCCACACGGTCGGGGTCGGGCGCGAGGCGGTGCTGAGCGGCGGCGCCTTCGAGACCCCCAAGCTGCTGATGCATTCCGGCGTCGGCCCGGCGTGGCACCTGCGCGAGCACGGCATCGCGCCGGTGGTCGACCTGCGCGGGGTGGGCGAGAACCTGCAGGACCACGTGTTCGTGCCGCTGTGCTACGAAGCGCTCGCGGAGCACCCGCCCGGGGCGCTGCTGTCCGAGTCGGGGCTGTTCACCCGGACCCCGTTCGCGCACGACCCGGCCGACGGTCCCGACCTGCAGTTCACCTTCGGGCCCATCAAGTTCCTGCCGTCCACCGCGCCGGCCGAACTGTGGGCGGGCCCCGGCTACACCTTCGCCCCGATCGCCCTGCAGCCGCGCAGCCGCGGCAGGCTGCGGCTGGCCTCGGCCGAGCCGTCCGACAACGCCGAGATCCGGATGAACTTCCTCCAGCACCCCGACGACCTCGACGTGCTGCTGCACGGCCTGCGCACGGCCCGGCGGCTGGCGCGCTCCGACGCCTTCGGCGCGCTGCGCGGCGCCGAGCTCGCGCCGGGCCCCGAGGTGCAGAGCGACGAGGCCCTGCGCGAGTTCATCCGGGAGAACGCCAGCACGCTCTGGCATCCGGTCGGCACCTGCCGCATGGGCACGGACCTGGACGCCGTGGTGGACCCGCAACTGCGGGTGCACGGCGTCGAGGCGCTGCGGGTGGCGGACGCCTCGATCATGCCGCGGATCACCTCGGGCAACACGCACGCCCCCAGCGTGATGATCGGCGAGAAGGCCGCCGACCTGATCTCCGCCGCGGCCGACCGGCCTGCGGCGCTCACCGTCTCCCTAGGAGGGTTCTGATGACGACGACGACGGCGGCCGAGCCGGACGCCGCGCTCTACACCGCTTTCCTCGACGCGTTCAACCAGGCGCGCTACGAGGAGGTCCGCGACCTGATCGCGGCCGATTTCAAGGACCACCACCCCGGCTTCGACATCGACGGCGCCGAGGTCTACCTCGCCGCGCTGCGCAACGCGCACGAGACGCTGCAGATCAGCGGCGAGCTCGAGGAGCTGCTGGTGGACGGGGACCGGCTGGTCACCCGGGTCCGGCTGAGCGGCCGGCACGTCGGCGAGGTGTTCGGCATCCCGGCCACCGGACGCCCGGTCTCCTGGGAGACGACGGAGGTCTGGCGGGTGGCGGACGGCCGGCTGGCCGAGCGCTGGGCGGTGGACGACCTGCTGGGACTGAGTCGGCAGATCTCCCCGGAGGCCCAGAACGTGGCCGTGGTGCAGCGGGTCAGCGACGCGGTCAACGCCCGCCGTTACGACGACCTGGACGAGCTGTTCGCGGCCGACTTCAAGGACCGCAACCCGGCCTGGGACGTGGAGAGCCTCGAGCAGCTCAAGGGCATCATCGTGGCCGCGCACCAGGCCCTCGACTTCCACGCCCACCTGGACGGCCTCTACGCGGCCGGACCGGACCGCGTGGTCATGCACATCACCTTCACCGGCCGGCACGTCGCGCCGTTCTTCGGCGTGCAGCCGACCGGCAAGGAGGTGACCTGGACGAGCCTCGAGGTCTACCGGCTGGAGGACTTCAAGGTCGTGGAGCGCTGGGTCCAGGCGGAC
Source organism: Actinospica acidithermotolerans (assembly GCF_018139625.1). Taxonomy (GTDB): domain Bacteria; phylum Actinomycetota; class Actinomycetes; order Streptomycetales; family Catenulisporaceae; genus Actinospica; species Actinospica acidithermotolerans. The sequence goes on from NZ_JAGSOH010000137.1 coordinate 6,181, forward strand.
ACCGCGGGCCTGATGGCCCAGATCGGCGTGCCGCTTCCGCAGTAGCCATCAGGCCCGGGCCGGTCCGCCGACCGGCCCGGCGCCCTTTCAGAGAGGACTGAAACCATGAACACCGCAGAGGTCGTCGACCGCTACTACGAGCTCGCCAACCGCGGCGAGTGGGACGCCTGGTGCGATCTGTTCGCGCCGGATCAGACGATGGACGAGCAGCTGGCCGGGCACGTCGAGGGGCGCGAGACGCTGCGCGAGATGATGAAGGGCTTCCCGGCGATGTACGCCGCGTTCGCCAACACCCCGCGCTTCGTCGTGGTGCAGGGCGAGCAGGCCGCGGTGATCTCCCACATCAGTGCCATGACCCACTCGGGCACGGCGGTGGAGGCGGAGGTGTGCAACTACTTCCGCATCGTCGACGAGCGGATCACGTACATGACCAACATCCACGACACGGTCCCGTTCGCGCCGGTCGTGGGGCGGTGAGCGGGATGGCGCAGCTTTCGCCCCGCTGGTCGCACGTGGGCCTCAACTGCCGGGACCAGGCGGTGACCGAGGAGTTCTACACGCGCTGGTTCGGCTTCCGCCGGGCCAGGGTGGTCGACGCCGGCGAGGTGCAGGTGATCTTCCTGCGCGCCGGAGACGTCTACCTGGAGCTGTTCCCCACCTCGGAGCAGGCGCTGTTCGAGACGAAGGCGGACGGCCCGGCCAACCCGGGCACCGCGCGCCACCTGGCGTTCCAGGTGGACGACGTCGACGCGTTCCTGGCGCGGGCCGAGCACAGCCTGCCGGTCTCGCTCGGACCGCTGAGCTTCGACGAGCACATCTGCGGCTGGAAGACGGTGTGGGTGACCGACCCCGACGGCGTCGTCGTCGAAATCAGCCAGGGCTACACCGACCAGCCGGCCGAGGAGCTCGCCCGGCTCGGCTAGGCGCCTTCGAACACGACCTGGCGGTGCCGCGGACGAGATCCGCGGCACCGCCGTTTCGCCGTGCGTGTCAGAGTTCGGGGATCCGCGCGGAGCGGTCCCAGCCGTCCCAGCCGTCCCAGACGTCCGGCGGCAGCACGCAGTCCGTGCTCCGCGGCACGTAGCGCAAGCGGGCCGCAGCGCCGGGCTCGACGATCGCCGGCATGAAGATCCGCCACATCGTGGAGAGCCGGCGGGTGAGGTCCCGGTGGCCGCCGCAGCCTCCCGCGGCCACCATGTAGACGCCGATGAACGCCTCGAACCAGCTCTCCGCGACCTCCCCGGGGTCGAGCCCGGGGCGCAGCGCGCCCTCGCGCCCGGCCTGGTCGAGGAAGCCGCGCACGATGCCGGTCCAGGGCGAGCGGTCCGCCGCGCCGGCCGGTGCGCCCAGCACCCGCATCCGCAGGCCGGCCCAGGTCACCGGATCCTGCAGCAGCCGGCAGGCGGCCTCCAGGGAGAAGTCGATCAGGTTCTGCGCGCCCCCGGCCGGGCGCTCGCGGGTGCGCCTGGCCAGCTCCGGCCAGACCGAGCGCTCCATGCCGAGGATCGTCGCGGCCAGGTGCGCCTTGCTGGCGAAGTGGAAGCGGAACGCGCCCTTGGTCACCCCGGCGTCGTGCAGGATCGCGCTCAGGCTGCTGCGTTCGAAGCCCTGCTCGGCGAACGCCCGGGAGCCGGCCGCGATCAGCGCGCCGCGGGTTCTACGCGCCCTGTCCTGCACGCTCGTCCTCGCCCTCCAAGGCCACGCCGGTCAGCCGCTCGCTCAGCTCGCGCAGCCGGGCGCGCGCGGCCGGGTCGAGGGCCTGGGCCAGCGGCTCGGCGACGGCGTCCCGGTTCAGGTAGAGCCCCGTCTCCCCCGGCGGCAGCGGGTCCTGCACGAGGCGCCGCACGTTCTCGACGCCCTCGGCCAGCGGGCTGCGCGGCGTGTACAGGTGCGTGACGATCTTCGTCGGCATGTACGAGGCCGGATGCAGGCTGTTGACCGAGACGCCGGCCGGGCGCAGCGCCTCGGCCAGGTCGATGGTCAGCATGATCTGCGCGAGTTTCGCCTGGCAGTAGGCCTGGACGCCGTCCCAGCCGCGGCGCAGCATCACGTCGTCGAAGTCGATCGGCGCCTGTCCGGCCGAGGTGACGTTGACGATGCGGGCCGGGGCGCTCGCGGCGAGCAGCGGGGCGAGCCGGCAGCTGAGCAGGTAGGCGGCCAGGTAGTCGACCTGGAACGTCAGTTCGTGGCCGTCGCGGCTCTCCTGCCGTTCCAGCTCGACGCCGATGCCCGCGTTGTTGACCAGCACGCTGATCCGCTCGTAGCCGAGCAGTCGGTCGGCGAGCGCCGAGATCTCGGTGAGCGAGGCGAAGTCGGCGAGCTCGTAGGCCACCCGGCCGGCGCCGGCGGCCCGCAGTTCGGCCACCAGCTCGCGGCCCTTCTCGGCGCTGCGGCCGTGCACGATCAGGTCGGTGCCGTCCGCGGCGAGGCGCATGGCGAGGCCGCGGCCGACGCCGTCGGTGGCGCCGGTCACCACGACCGCGCCGGGGTTGTCCACGTGCATCAGAATCCTTCCGGAGGGTGCAGCGGGCTGCACGGGGTGGAGAGAGCGAGAAAGGCCCGTTCCGGGGCTGCGGAGCTCCGCACGGCTCCGCGGCCCCGGAACGGGCTGCCCGTCCGCGGCGCGCGCGGGACGGGCTGCGATCACTCGGCGTTGAGGACCACCGTCTTGGTCTGCAGGTACTCCTCGAGGCCCTCGGGCCCGAGCTCGCGGCCGTAGCCGGAGTCCTTGTAGCCGCCGATCGCCGTGGTGTTCTCGAACATCGCCCAGGTGTTGATCCAGACGATGCCGGCCTGGAGCCGGGCCGCCACCCGGTGGGCCCGGCGCACGTCCGCGGTGTGCAGGCCGGCGGCCAGTCCGTAGGCGGTGGAGTTCGCGATGGCCACCGCCTCCTCGTCGGTGTCGAACGGGGTGACCGTGACCACCGGCCCGAACACCTCCTCGCGGGCGATCCGCATCTGCGGGGCCACCTCGGTGAACAGGGTCGGGGCGTGGAAGTAGCCGCGGTCCAGGCCGGGGACCGGGCCGCCGCCGTGCCGCAGCACCGCGCCCTCGGCCTTGGCGATCGCCACGTACTGCTCGACCTTCTCCAGCTGCGCCCTGTTCGCCAGCGGGCCGAGCACGGTGCCCGGATCGCCGGGGTCGCCGACCGGGATGTGCGCCAGGATGCCGGCGAGCCGGTCGACGGTCTCCTGGTAGACCGGGCGCTGCACCAGCAGCCGGGAGCCCGACATGCAGAACTGGCCGGTGTTGAAGAAGCCCGCCTGGAACGCGATCTGCGCCGCCGCGTCCAGGTCGGCGTCGGCGAAGACGATGTTCGCGCCCTTGCCGCCGAGCTCGGCGGTGACCCGCTTGAGCGTGCCCGCCGCGGTCGCCGCCAGCCGCTTGCCGGTCGCGGAGGAGCCGGTGAAGGCCAGCTTGCGCACGTCCGGGTGCTCGGCGAGGCGAGCGCCGACGTTCGGCCCGTCGCCGGTCACCACGTTGTAGACGCCGGCGGGCAGCCCGGCCTCGGCGAGCACCCGGGCCAGCAGCAGCGCGCTGAGCGGGGTTTCGTCGGCCGGCTTGTGCACCACGGTGTTGCCCGCGGCCAGGGCCGGCGCGAGCTTGTTGACGATCAGGTTGAGCGGGAAGTTGAACGGGGTGATGGCGCCGACCACGCCGAGCGGCTCGCGACGGGTGTAGATCAGCGACTGCCGTCCGGCCTGCCGGGCCGCGCCCTCGATCGTCTCGACCAGGCCGCCGTAGTAGCGGAAGATCTCGGCGGCGGCGGGCACGTCGAAGCCGCGGGTGAAGGCGATCGGCTTGCCCACGTTGCGGGATTCGACCACGGCGAGCTCCTCGGCGTGCTCGTCGATCGCGTCGGCGATGCGCAGCAGCAGCCTGGCACGTTCCTTGAGCGTCAGTTCAGGCCAGGGGCCGGACTCGAAGGCGGCGTGCGCGGCGGCGACGGCCTGGTCGAGATCCTGCGCGGATCCCCACGCCACCTCGGCGAGCGGCTCCTCGGTGGCCGGGTCGAGGATCACCCGCGTCCGGCCGAGGGCGGCCGGGCGGGCGGATCCGCCGATGAACAGTTCGGTGTCGACGACGGGCGCGTCGATCTGCACGGTCATGAGAGTTCTCTCCTCGAAGCTGGAGGGCTGGCGGAGGCCGCCGGGAATTCCGGCCCGGGCCGGTGGAATCCGGGCGCGGGCACATCACCGGAGGGAATCGGGAATACGGCGGAATACCGCTCGCGCAACGAATAAGACGTCTGCGTCTCTGAGTTCCAGGATATCCCGGCGCCGAGGACGAGATCGCGCCCGCTGAGAATGCGGGCGCATATTCGTTAAGTCGGATTCCCGGCCGTTCGCGGGCGTCCGATCGCCAGGTTCAGCACCCCGGCGGCCACTGCCACGCCCGCGCCGATCAGGCACAGACCGCGCACGCCGGTGCCGCCGTCCAGCAGCAGTCCGCCGAGCCCGGCGCCGAGCGCCTGGCCCAGGTAGATGCCCGAGGAGTTGAACGAGATCACCACGGTGGGCAGGCTGGGCACCAGGGTGATCAGCCGGTGGTTGTTGGGCGTGGACACGGCCCAGCCGGCGGCTCCGTTGAGCAGCATCACCGCACCGGCGGCCACCGTGTCGTCGGCGACAGTCAGCAGCAGCAGCGTGGCCACGAGCAGGCCCACGGCCAGGAAGAGGGTGCGCTCGGCGCCCCAGCGGTCGGCCAGCCAGCCGCTGCCGAAGGCGCCCGCCATGCCGCCCACGCCCCAGAGCAGCAGCATCACGGCGAGGGCGGTGCCGGTGGCGTGCGCGGTGGTGCCGAGCACGTTCGCGATGTAGGTGTAGACCATGATGCTCGCGCCGCTGGTCAGCATCATGTACAGGACGATCGCGACCACCCGGGGGTTGCCCAGCACGCGGAAGCGCTGACCGAGCGGCACCGCGGGCGGGATCGGCAGTGCGGGGAGGGTGACCAGCAGGCCGAGCAGGGCCGCCGCGCCGACCGCGGCGACGAAGACCAGCGCGGCGCTCCACGAGACGTGCTGGCCGATCGCGGTGCCCACCGGGACGCCGAAGACGGTGCCGACGGTCAGTCCGCCGAGGATCACCGCGAGGGCCTGGCCGCGGCGGGCCGGCCCGGCCAGCGCGGCGGCGGCCGCGGAGGCGTTCGGGGTGTAGAGGGCCGCGCCGAGGCCGGCCACGACGCGCGCGGCCAGCAGCAGCCCGAGCGATGGTGCCGCGGCGGAGGCCAGGTTCGCCAGGACGAAGAGGGTCAGCGCCGCGGCCATCAGCGGTTTGCGCGGAAGCCGTCCGGTGAAGGCGGCCAGGAACGGCGCGGCCAGGCCGTAGGTGAGCGCGAAGGTGGTGATGACCTGGCCGGCGGCGCCGACGGAGGTGTGCAGGCCGTGGGCGATCTGGGGCAGGATGCCGGCCAGCACGAAGGAGTCGGTGCCCATGGCGAACGAGCCGAGGGCGAGCACGGCGACGGGGCCGGCCCACCCGCGCTCGGCGGGCGGGGCTGTGGTGCCGGAGGGCGTCGCGGCCGATTGGCCGGTCGCGGAATTCGCAGTCATGATCCCAGCGTGGCGGATCGCGCGACCCTGGTACAGAGGGGAGCTTATGCTGGTATAACCGCTACCACGACCGCCCGGAGAGGATGCGCTTCGATGGAGGGTATGACGCAGAGGTCGCTGCTGGCCAGCTTTCTCAGGACCCGGAGAGAGGCGATTTCGCCGCAGGACGCGGGCTTCGCGGAGAACTCGCGGCGGCGCACCCCCGGGTTGCGCCGCGAGGAGGTGGCGCAGCTGTCCGGGGTGAGCGTGACCTGGTACACCTGGCTGGAGCAGGGCCGTGACATCTCGGCCAGCCGGCAGGTGCTGGAGAGCCTGGCGCGGACGCTGCGGCTGACCCCGGCGGAGCGGCGCCACCTGTTCACGCTGGCCGGCGCGGCGCTGCCGGAGGAGCCGCCGCAGCGGGTCGAGGTGAGCGCGACGCTGCGCGCGCTGCTGGAGACTCTGGAGCCGAATCCGGCGCACGTGATCAACTCCTGCTGGGACCTGCTCGCCTACAACCGGCCGTACGAGGCGCTGGTCGGCGGCCTCGACGACCTGCCGGAGGAGGCGCGCAACAGCGTCTGGCTGCTGTTCACCCGCGCCTCCATGCGCACCCTGCTGGTCGACTGGCACCGCGAGGCGCGCGAGATCCTCGGCCAGTTCCGCGCCTCCACGGGCCGGCACCCGAACGATGCGCGGACGGTCGCGCTGATCAATGCCCTGCAGGAGGCGAGCCCGACGTTCACCGCGATGTGGTCGGAGCATCCGATCCAGGCCTTCAGCCCGGCGACGAAGCGCTTCAGCCATCCGCGGGCGGGGCGGGTGGACCTGAGCTACACGAAGCTGTCCGTCACCGAGGACCCGACCCAGCACCTGGTGGTGTTCCTGCCGGCCACCCCGCAGGACGCCGAGGCGATGGAACGCCTGACCGCCGCGCACGGACACGAGCGCGCGGCGGCCTGAGCGGCGGAACTCCTACGCGGCGACCGGCACGAGGGTGACGGAGCGGTCGAGGCCGCCGAGGCGCAGCAGCCGGACCACGTTCTCGCCGACGCCGTCGACGATCACCTCGGTGCCGGGGGCGAGCTGCTGCTGCGCCATGGCGAGGCAGCGCACGCCCGAGACGGTCAGCGACTCGAGGCCGCCGAGGTAGAGCACGAGCCGGCGCAGCGGGCGCGCGGTGGCCTGGTCCACCAGGGACCGCAGCCGGGCGGCGTCGCCCTCGGCCATCTCGCCGGCCAGGTGCAGGTTCGCGGTGGTCCCGGCGAAGCCGAGACGTGCGTCGAAAGCCATGATGTGACTCCGTGTTCGAATAAGCTGATCCGGATGGAACGGGTGGAAGTGGTCGAATACGGGCGGCCGGTCGCGGCCGGCCGTCAGGGGTGCGCGGCCAGCGCGACGGCGGCGTGGGCGGCCAGGTGCAGCCGCTCGCCCTCGAGCGCGCGGCCCTCGCCCGGCGCGCGGCTGTCCGCGCCGGGTTCGGCGCCGGTGTCGAGATGGAGATGCCAGCGGGTGCCGAGCGGCGGGTCCGGCAGGCGCAGCGTTCTCGGGTCGCCGGTGTTGACCGCGACGAAGACCGTGTCCGCCGGGTCCGGCTGGTGCAGCAGCACCGCGAGCAGGCTCGCGTCCACCGCCCAGTCGGGCTTGTCCGGTTCCTCGCCGTGCCAGGACACGTCGGGTGCGCCGTAGGGGTGGTCGGGCCGGCGCAGCACGGGGTGGGCGGCGCGGAAGGCCAGGCAGTGCGCGGTGAAGCGCAGCAGGTCCGCCTCCGTCCGGGTGCGGCTCCAGTCGTACCAGCTCAGCTCGTCCTGGCAGTAGGCGTTGTTGTTGCCGTGCTGGGTGCGCGCGGTCTCGTCGCCCGCGGCGAGCATCGGGATTCCGCGGCTGACCGCGAGCAGCAGCAGGGCATTGCGATGCTTGCGGGCGCGGCGGCGGAGCACCCCGGGGTCGGTGCTCGGCCCCTCCTCGCCGCCGTTCTCGCTCTCCTCGTCCGGGATGCCGTCCCCGCCGCCCTCGCCGTTGGCCGCGTTGTGCCTGCGGCTGTACGCGGTCCAGTCGGCGAGCGTCAGTCCGTCGTGGCAGGCGATGTAGTTCACCGACGCGAGCGGGCCGCGCTCGGGGTAGAGGTCCGGCGAGCCGACGAGCCGCGCGGCGAACCGGCCGACCGAGCCGGGCCGGGCGAGCAGCAGCCGCCGCGCGTCGTCCCGGTAGCGCCCGTTCCATTCGCGCCAGCGCGGGTCGGCCGAGAAGGAGCCGACCTGGTCGGTGCCGGTGGCGTCGGTGGCCTCGGCGATCAGCAGGCTGTCGGCGAGCACCGGGTCGCGGGCGATCGCCGCCGGCAGCCAGGGCTGTGCCAGCAGCGTTCCCGAGCCGTCGCGGTTGAGGATGCTCGCCATGTCGAAGCGGAATCCGTCCACGCCGTACCTGGTCACCCAGTGGCGCAGGCAGTCGAGCACGAACGCCGCGGTCACGGGGTGGTTGGCGTTGACGGTGTTCCCGGTCGCGGTGAGATTGCGCGGCGCGCCGTGCCGGTCGAGCAGGTAATACCCTGATTCGTCCAGGGCGCGGAAGGAGTGGGTGGGGCCCCGGTGGTCGCCCTCGGCGGTGTGGTTGAACACCACGTCGAGGAGCACGGCGATCCCGGCCCGGTGCAGCGTGTCGACCAGGTCGCGGAATTCGGCGTCGGCGCGCTCCGGCGTCGGCTCGCTCGCGTAGGCGGCCTTGGGGGCGAAGAACCCGACCGTGTTGTAACCCCAGTAGTTCGGCAGCGGGGCGCCGGTCCCGGGTGCCGTGTACGTGTTATCGGTCTCGTCGAACTCCGCGATCGGCAGCAGCTGCACGCAGTTCACGCCCAGCCGGCGCAGGTACGGAATCCGATCGGCGAGGGCCGCGTACGTGCCCGGCGCCGCGGCGCCGGAACTCTGATGCCGGGTGAAGCCGCGCACGTGGGTCTCGTAGATCACCAGGTCCGCCGGATCGATCCGGGGACCGGGGGCCACCGGATCGAGCCGGTCCGGCAGGATCCGGCAGACGTACCGGGGCCGGCTTCCCCAGGGCCCCGATCCGGCCAGGCCGCGGGCGCGCGGATCGAGCAGCACCCCGGACACCGGGCGGCCGTCAGGCGCGCCGGGCCTGCCGGGCAGCACCCGGAAGCCGTAGCCGATCCGCTCGGACGCGACGCCCGAGACGGTCATCGCGTACACCGAACCGGTGCGGTGCTCCGGCCGGAAGGGCAGTTCGGCCAGGACTCGGCCGTCCCGCGGGTCGAGCAGCACCAGCCAGACGCGCGCGGCGACCGCGTGCACGGCCGCGGTGAAGCCGCCGGGGACCGGCCGGGCGCCGAGCACGAGCGGATCGCCCGGCCCGACGCCCACGCTCGTCCCGGTGAACAGCGGCGGCGCATCGACGCTCACCGGGCTCCGCCGATCGGTCTGAGCCGGACCTTCACCTTCATCCGCTCGGCGCTGTCCGGCAGCCGCACGCTCAGCTCTCGGGCGTCGAAGTCGTGATGCGGGGCGCCGTCGATCCACACCGCCTCCAGCTCGACCCGGTCCGGCGGCAGCAGGTCCGGCGCCACGCGCAGCACGCGGCCGCGGTCCTCGGCGTCGCCGCGCGGACGGAACCAGAGGTCCAGCGGGTCGCCGTGAACCAGAAGCCTGAGATACACCTCGGCGAGGAAGCACAGCTCGGCCTTGTGGTACATGCTCATGGCGTGGCTGCCCTTGAGCCGCTCGTCGCCGACGTGGTACGGCAGGCCGTCGGCGGTGACGGTGAAGTGCACCGCGCCCTCGTCGTGGTCCAGGAAGAACGCGTTATAGAACGCCATGGACTCGTCCGCGTGCCGCAGTGCCGTCTCGCCGCCGACGGTGCCGGCGAGGATCAGATAGGCCAGGATCGCCTGCTCCTGCTGCCACCAGGTCTTGCGGTCGTGCCAGGGGAAATCGTGCCGGCCGTCCCTGGCCACCCGCTGCACCATGTCGTACCAGCCGCCGCGCTGCGGATCACGGCCCACCCCGGGCATCACGGCCCCGATGCGCTCGGCGTGCGCCCGGTACTCCACCTTGGGCAGCGCCGCGTGCATGCGCATCAGATTCCAGACGATCTTCAGGTTGTGCCCGACCACCGCCCGGTCCTGCTGCCAGCCCCAGGTCCGGTCCGGGGTCCAGTCGCCGTGGAAGCGTTCGAACACGAACGGGCTGGCCTGCTCGGTGCGGTCGGGCAGATGGGTGGCGATCATGTCGAAGGTGTGCTCGAGCATCCGGCGGTAGCGCTCGTCGCCGGTGGCCAGGTAGAGGTTGATCAGATACGCCGGCGCGTGGTCGCCGACCGAGTTCCAGTTCTTGCGGGAGCGGTTGGGGCCGAGCGCGTCGTCGTGCGGGCTCATGCTCACCGGGTCGATGTGCGAGTAGTAGCCGCCGAGCCGCTCGTCCGCGAAGAAGCGCTCGAACAGCCGGACCGTGCCCTCGATGTCGCGCAGCAGCGCCGGATCCCGGCTCAGCCGGTAGGTCTGCACGAGGCCGACGAGCGCGTAGATCTGCTCGTAGGCCGGGATCGCCCGGTAGTCGTCGCCGAATTCCGAGGCGAACAGGCGCCGCTCGCGCGGCCCCTCGACGTCCACGCCGTGGTACCAGTACACGACGCCGTCGGCCAGGTCCTCGAAGCGCAGGTGGTCTTGCAGATAGCGCGATCCGGCCTCGGCCACGTCGAGGAAGTCGTCCTCGCCGGTGAGCATGAAGGCGCTGGCCATGCCGTATACGAACCGGGAGATGGTGTCGGTCTCCTGGACGTGCCGGCCGGTCTTCCCGCCGCTGCTGTGGATCTCGGTACGGTAGTCGGCGAAGTCGGGAGCCCGCTCGCCGAACTGCGAGTGCCGGTAGAAGCGGGCCAGCCGACGCAGCTGCTCCGTCCACCAGCCCGGTTCGTGAAACGGCGGCAACCGATCCGGCTCGGACACGAACAGCAGCGCGGTGGCCTGGTGACGCGACTCAGGCTCCTCGGGGTAGACGGGACCGTAGCTGAACACGTAGGCGCCGGGAACGAGGAGTTCGTCGATGCGGCCGGTGGCGTCGCGGTAGCCGTCACCGAGGTTGCGCAAGCGCTGGGCGTAGGTCACATCGGTCAGATGGATCGTGATGGGGCGGCCGCCGGGCGTGCGCACTACGGCCCGCGAGCCGTCGCGGCGCTCGACCCGGCCGGCGACCAGGTCCGAGCGGGTCGGTTCACCGGCCATGATCGGCCTCGATCGCCGCGATGACCGCACGGGCCAGCAGGTGGCACTGCTCCACCGTGCGCGAGGTGACCAGGTCGCGGTCCACGACCACGTCCTGGTTGGTGTACAGCGCGCCCATGTTGCGCGCGTCGCCGATCAGGTTGTTGTGGCAGGTGACGGTGCGGCCGCGGACCAGGTCCGGAGAGGGCGAGGCGAGCAGCAGGGCGTGGCAGGAGAAGGCCTTGACCAGGTGCGGCATCCGGAACGCGCGGCCCAGCAGGTTGACCGCGGGCGAGAGCGCGTCCACGTCCTCGCTGTAGCGCAGCCGGTCGGCGATCGACCCGGACGGGACGATCAGCGCGGCGAATCCGGACAGCTCGCCGTAGTCGAGCGTGTCCACGTCGACGGTCGCGGTGACCGGTGCGGCGCCGGCCACCCCGGTGAAGTCCATCGTCTCGCGGCCCCAGAGCCGGGAGAGCAGCACGACCTCGGCGCCCTCCTCGGCGAAGCGGCGCCGGTAGTAGGAGATCTCCTCATCGACGAACTCGTTCTCCAGCAGCAGGCCGATGCGCTTTCCGGCGAGCCGCGCGGGCAGTGTGTCAGGGGCGAGGGTCATCGCCGTGTCCTCATTCAGCTCGGTCCCGCGTCTGCGGGCGGGGGTGGGCTCAGGGG
>NZ_JAGSOH010000138.1 GCF_018139625.1 Actinospica acidithermotolerans
GTGTTCGGGCGGGCGCCGTCGTGGGTGGTGCGGCTGCGCAGGCGGCTGGAGCACGGCGACGCCCGCGCGGGGCGCCCCTCGCGGCCAAGACCGCCGCGGCCGAGGGCAGCTCCCGGTCGCCAACTGCCCCGGCCCGGACCTGCCCCCGGCTAGAGCCGGCCGCCGGGCTTGACCAGGCCCGTTTCGTACGCGTACACGACGACCTGGGCGCGGCTGGCGAGGTTCAGCTTGGTCATCACCCGGTAGATGTGCGTCTTCACGGTCGCCTCGGCGAGCATCAGTTCGGCCGCTATGTCCGCGTTCGAGAGGCCTGTGCCGACCATCCGCACCACGTCCAGCTCACGGCTGGTCAGGTCCTCCGCGGATCTCCGCGGCACGGCGGCCGGGCGTGCGAGGGACGACTCATGCGCTTTAGCCGAGGCTGTGGCGTCGTGCTTCTGCTGGAAGGCCTCGACCAGGCGGCGGGTGATCTCGGGGGTGAAGGCCATGTCGCCGGCGGCGACGGCGTCCACCGCGGCGAACAGGCGGGCCGCCGGGGTGCTTTTGACCAGGAAGCCACTGGCGCCGGCGTGCAGCGCCTTGTGGACGTGTTCGTCCAGGTCGAATGTGGTCAGCACGAGGATGCGCGGGAGTTCGCGCTCGGCCTTCTCGGCCTCGGCGAGGATCTGCTGGATCGCGGTGATGCCGTCCATTCCGGGCATCCTGATGTCCATCAGGATCACCTCGGGGGAGAGCTCGGCGGCCAGCCGGACCGCCTCGAGGCCGTCGCTCGCCTCGGTCACCCGGTAGCCGTTCGGCGCTGCCCGCAGCAGCGCGGCGAGTCCCGCTCGCACAAGATCCTGGTCGTCAACGACGAGTACGAGCGTCACGGTCCTGATGATAATCGAGCAGCGTCCGGGCAGTCTACGTCCGAATTCGATGGTAACCGCAGTATGACCGCGTATCCGCCCCCTGCCCGACGGCCGGCGGTCAGCTCGCCGCCGCAGATGGCTGCGCGCTCGCGCATGCCGATGAGGCCGAGCCCCGTGCCGAGCGGTATGCCGTCGGAGTGCGCATCGGCCACGTCCGGCGTGGGCTGGTCCGGAACCGCCGGTGGCGGTGCGTGCGATGGGGCCGCCGACGGAGCCGGAAGTCTCGGCGGGGCCTCGTTGACGACGGCGATGCGCAGGCCGGAGCGCCGGTAGCCGAGCTGCACGCGGGTCACCGCACCCGGCGCGTGCTTGGCGACGTTCGTCAGCGCCTCCTGCACGATCCGGTAGGCGCACGCGTCGGCCGCCGGAGTCAGCGGGCGCTGCTCGCCCGATATCTCCGGTTCCGCCGGCACGCGCACCCCCGTCGCCCGCGCACGCTCGATCAGCTCGGGCAGTCGGCTGAGGCCGAGCGCTGGCATGAGGTCGAGCTCGGCGTCCTCGGGGGCGGGGGACTCGGGCCGCAGGACGGTCAGCAGGTTGCGCATCTCGGAGACCGCGTCCCGGCTGGCCGCCGCGATCAGGCCGAGCGATGCGCGGGCCTGCGACGGGTCCGAATCGAAGACGTACCAGGCGAGTTCCGCCTGCACGCCGATGACCGAGATGTGGTGCGCGGCCGCGTCGTGCAGTTCGCGGGCGATACGGACGCGCTCGTCGATCGCGGCGCGCTGCGCGATCAGGGCCTGCGCGCCTTCGAGTAGCGCGGTCAGCTCGGCCAGCCGCCGGTTACGGAGCGACAGGCCCCTGATGCTCGCGCCGAGGGCCCAGGCGAGCCCTGGCGCGAGGACCGCCTGGAAGAGCGAGGCGAGCACGGGTGAGCCGGGCATCACCAGGCCTCCCGCGAGCAGCAGGGCGGCGAAGAGCACCGCCGCATACGCCGTGGTCCGCGCGCGTTCGATGATCGCGACGGTCGCGAAGGCGATGAGGGGTCCGTAGAAGTCGAGGGCGGTGGCGTATCCGAGCGCCAGGTACAGTGCGTACGTCGTGCCGCTGACGCCGAACACGATCAGCGGATACCGGCGCCGGAACGTCAGCGGCAGCATCACGGCGGCGCTCAGCACGATCCCGGACAGGTCGTAGTCGTGCCGGTGCGGCACGGTCCAGAAGTGCCCGGCGGTGGTCGTCGCCGTGAGCAGGGCGAGCGCGAGCAGGCCGTCAACGAGCAGCACGCGCCGCCGGGCCGCGACCGGATAGATCGGTGTCAACGATCTGAGCACGGCGCCAGCGTAGCGAACGGGAACCCGGCGCTCGGACTTCCAGCGAAGCAGCCCCGGGCTATCGCGGTATCTCCCGTTACGAGGTCAGTACGTCGGCGGTGTAGTCGACGTCGAAGTCGCCGTCCGGATCGGCTTCCGTGGTCGCGGCGATCAGGTTGTTGTGCGCGTCCGTCATGTCGATCGGCTGCGCACCGGCTGCCTGCAGCGAGGCGGTGTCGATCGTCGAGCCGGTGAACTCGACTTGGCCGAAGTCCGGCAGCGTGGTGATCTGGTTTCCGGCGCTCACGGCCTCGGCGATGATCTCGGCGCTCGCGTCCTTCCCTGCGGGCAGCGAGACCGGGTTCTCGACCCTCCAGCCGGCCGTCCAGTCCGTCAGCGCCAAGACGTAGCCGCCGTGCGCCTGGGCCACGACCGAGGACGACATCTGGTCGCCCGCGGAGACCGGCACGTTGTAGACCTGCACGCTGTTCGCGGGGTACGTCTCCCACCAGGCGAACTGCTGCGGCGTGCCGTTCGAGCAGTCCACGCCGGTGCCGGTCTGCTCGACCGTCGAGCTGTTCAGTCCGTCGAGGCCGACCCAGAAGCCGACGATGCCCTTCGAGGTGCAGGTCACGCTCGGTTCGGTCCAGTTCGAGGCCACTGACGTGTACGTGTGTCCGGTCGCGGCGTAGCCGGCCCAGTTCGTGCTCTCGAGCATCCCCTGGCTCGGCCTCCTGAAGGAGTGGCGGCTATGGGTGGCCTGCGACAGCAGGCGGAGATCGGTTGCCGGGATGCTGACGCCATGGACGGCGGGGGCCGTCCCGGCCGCTCCTCTCGCGCCAGGCGTTCCGTCGGTCGCGCTCGCGGCGTGCGCCGTCGCGGGTCCCGCCGCGCAGGCCAGCGCGGCGAGAAGCGCGGCGGAGAGTGCTCGGTGTTTCAGCATGCGTCGTCCTCGGTCGGGTGGGCCACCGGAGTGACACGTCGTCAGATATCCGGACAAGACGTACCCGGACATCATCAAGTCACGCATACCAATGGCAAGCGTCACCCGGCCGGCCGCCCCGCTATCCTCGTTGCGATTTCGGCACCGAATTCGACACCGACGGACAGAGAGTGGGCGTGCATCGATGGGCTGGCATCGGCATCACGGAGTGCGGACCGGCGAGCAGCTGACGCTCGGCGAGCGGGCCGCCGACAAGATGCGCAACGGAATGGGCTCCTGGGCCTTCGTGTTCGGGGCCTGCGGGTTCCTGGCCGTGTGGATGCTCTTCAACCGCAATACCGGCTTCGACCCGTACCCGTTCATCCTGCTCAATCTGGTGCTCTCCTGCGTCGCGGCGCTCCAGGGGGCGATCCTGCTGATCGCGGCCAAGCGCTCGGACCAGATATCCAGCGAACTCGCCCAGCACGACTACGAGACCGACTGCGCCTCGCAGGAGATCCTCAAGACCCTCCAGGAGGACTTCGCCGAGCTGACCAGGCAGCACGCGATGCAGAGCGAGCAACTCCGCGAGGCGCTCACCCTGCTCAGGGCGCGGGTCGCCGACTGACAGCCGGACGGCCGGCACCGGGGAACCCCCCGGCACCGGCCGTCCGGCCGCGATCAGACCGGCCTGCCGGCTACTGGTTCACGACGATCGCGTTGAAGTCCGGCGCGTACGCCGAGCCGTTGGAGATCTCGATCGTGTTCGATCCGGCCTGCAGCGGGAGGTAGTCGGTCACCGTGGCCGGCGTGGAGAAACCGCCGGTCGGGGTGAAGACGTTCGTCTGCACGACCGTCCCGTCGACCGTGAACGTCGCGGACCGGCCGGTCGTGCCCGAACTGCCGTCGCAGTACACGATCTGCACGGGGTAGACGCCGGCCTTGCTCACGCTCACCTGGTTGAACGTGAGCGTGCCGCTGCCGTTTCCGACGTATCCGACCTTCTCGCCGCCATTGCACGCACTGCAACTC
This sequence comes from Actinospica acidithermotolerans, assembly GCF_018139625.1. Taxonomy (GTDB): domain Bacteria; phylum Actinomycetota; class Actinomycetes; order Streptomycetales; family Catenulisporaceae; genus Actinospica; species Actinospica acidithermotolerans. The sequence goes on from NZ_JAGSOH010000138.1 coordinate 4,119, forward strand.
TGCACGACCGCACCGCCCGACAGCGTGTTCGCCGAGGACGCCGCGAGGTACGTCGTCGAGCTGGTGGTCGGGTTCGTCGGGACCGCGATCGCCTCGAAGTCCGGCGCGTATGCCGCCGCATTGGAGAGCTCGATCGTGTTCGAGCCGGCGTTGAGCGGCAGTGACACCGTCGTCGAGCCTGGGTTCGCGAAGCTGCCGGTCGGCGTGTCAGTCAGCGTGCCGACCGCCGTGCCGTTGACGGTGAGCGTGGTCGAGCGGCCGGTGGTGGTGCCCGACGTGCCGTCGAGGTAGTCGATCTGGACTTCGTAGTTCCCGGCCGCGCTCACGTTGACGTTGTTGAACGTCAGAGTGCCGCCGTTGCCGACGAAGCCGACCTTCTGGCCGCCGAGGCACGAATTACAGCTCGCGACCGTCGCGCCACCGGACAGGGTGTTGGTGGAGGACGCGGCGAGGTACGTCGTCGAGCCCTGCGTCCCCGCGACCGGCTTGAGCCGGAGGATCTGCGAGGCCCCGGCGGCGAGCGTCACGCTGTACGTGCCGCTCAGCGTGCCCGCGGAGGCGCCGGTCCACAGGTTCGTGGCCGTGGCGCTGCCGGTGATGCCAGCTGCGGCGAGCGAGACCGTCACTGTCTGGCTGCCCGAGCCGCTGTAGTTGAACAGGCCGAGGATGACGTCGCCGTTCTGCTCGGTCTTCGCGAATGCCTGCTGGTTGACGTTGCTCACGATCCGCCGCGCGTCGATGCCGTCCTGGTCGACGGCGATGATGCTCCGGTTCTCGAGGTCGGCGGCCTCGGTCGAGTTGAGCTTCGTCAGGTCGACGCCGAGCAGCAGAGGAGAGGCGGCCATCGCCCACAGGCCGTACTGCGACTGGCCCTCGGCTGTGCTCAGGCCGTCGATCGTCGAGCCGTCGCCGAACTCGATCGAGTCGTAGTCGTTGAACGCGCCGGGACCGCCGTACGGCTGCCAGTTCGCGACCTGCGCGAACCGTCCCTGCACGCTGCCCCATGTGGTGAGCGGCTGCGGGTTGCCGGAGGAGTCGGTTCCGCAGTAGCACTCGATGTCGCCGCCGGTCCGCCAGCCGTTCGAGTACTGCGCCCACGTCGCGGCGTTCGCGATGTCCAGGCTGTTCGACAGCTCGAGGTGAATCGCGCGGCCGCTCTGCTGGAGCGCGGTCGACCACGCCTGCACGTCGCCGACGTCCGAATCGCCGACGCCGTCGAGCTTGAGGTAGTCCACGCCCCAGGACGCGAACTCGTCGGCCCACGAGTTGATGTACGCCTGCGCACCGGCGGCGCTGTAGTTGATGCCCTGCATCCCGCCGCAGTTGTAGTTCGCCTCGCTGGCGCCGTCCGCGATCTCGCTCGCCGTGTACGACGTGCCCTCGATCGGCGTGTTCGCGGAAACGGCCTGGTCGGAGATGCCGGGCGTGACGTAGAGGCCGAACTTGAGGCCGAGTGAGTGCACGTAGTCGGCGACGACCGCGATGCCGTTCTCGCCGCTCGCGCTCGGCGGGAAGCTCGTCGAGTTCGTCACCCAGCGGCCATAGGAGTCGACGTCCGGGCCCTGGCTGCCGGGGCAGTCGTACCAGAAGTCGTCGACGTTCACGTACAGGTAGCCGGCCGAGGCCAGGCCGCTGGAGACCATGGCTCTGGCCTGAGCCTCGATGTTCGCTGCTGTCGGATCGTGTCGGATGTAGCTCCAGCTGCTCCAGCCCAGCGCGGGCGTGCCGCCGACGCCGTTGGACTCGGCGGCGGCGGACGGTGCGACGGCGACGGTTGCCGCGCCGGCGCCGGTCAGCGTGGCGGCCGCCGTGGTCAGCGCGGTGAGCAGCCGCAACCAGCGGCGCGGGCGGGTGGCGGATTCGGGCGTGGGCGGGTGCGACGGCACTGGCGGACCCTTCCGTGGGTGGGTTCGGGGTCTGATTCCGTTCTGCGGTGCAGTGAACTACCGGCATGGAACTGTGTCAATAAATGTTGGAAACAGTCTCTTCGCGTGCTTTGCGGACGAGTGCGGTCCGGGCTGCGATGATGGTGGGGTGAGCCGAGCCGATCCCGGCGGGGCGATGGCGCCCGAACTGCCGGAGCGGGCGAGCCAGTGGGCCGCGCGCGCCGAGTTGGCCGAGCGCGCGGTCGGCGCCCGGCACCTGCGCAGGCTCTGGGCCGTGCCCGGCACGCTGCTCGGCGTCTCCGGCTGGCCCGCGTCTCCCGCGCAGCGCCTCTTCCGGCCGTGGAACTACTGGTGGCAGGCGCAGGTGCTCGACTGCCTGGTCGACGCCTACCTGCGCAGCCCCGACCCCGGCCGCCGCGCGCGCGTCGGCCGCTTCGTCAACGGGATCCGCGCGCGCAACGGCAAGGACTGGCTCAACGACTACTACGACGACATGGCCTGGCTCGCGCTGGCGATGCAGCGGGCCGAGCAGTACGTCGGCGTGCGTCGGCCGGGCGCGGTGGACGGGCTGGCGGGCGCGCTCAAGCGGGGCTGGACGGACGACGCCGGCGGCGGGATCTGGTGGCGGCTGCGGGACAAGTACGACGAGGACTTCAAGAACGTGCCCGCCAACGGCCCGGCCGCGATCCTCCTCGCCCGGCTGCACGACGAACTGGCCTACGACGCGGCGCGCTGGATCGAGGACCGGCTCGTCGACGAGCAGACCGGCGTGGTCTGGGACGGCCTGCACGTGGGCGACGACGGCTCGATCCGGGAAGTCGAGAAGGTCACGTACACCTATTGCCAGGGCGTCTACCTGGGGGTATGCCTCGAACTCGCGAGCTGGGGAAACGACGGGCGGTCGACCGAGTGGGCGGAACGCGCCGCCCGCACGGTCACGACCGTCGCCGCGCATCTGACCCCGACGACGCCGCCGTCCGCGCGCCTCGTGCTGCGCGGGCAGGGCGGCGGGGACGGCGGACTGTTCGCCGGAATCCTCGCGCGCTACCTCGCGCGCGCCGCGCTCACCCTGCCGGAGTTCGGGCGCGACTACGAGCCCACCGCGTTCCTCGCGGCCGAGCTCGTCCTGCACTCGGCGCGCGCCGCCTGGCGCAACCGCGCCGCCGCACCCGGCGGTCCGCTCTTCGGCCCCGAATGGTCGCACCCGGCCGACGCGCCGCGACCCGGGAGCGCGGAGCGCGACCTGTCGGTGCAGGCGGGCGCCTGGATGCTGCTGGAGGCGGCGGCACTGCTCGCCCGCTCGCAGTAGGTTTCCGTTGCCCCGGTTAAGTCGCGCCAGTTAAGTCGCCAAAGTTAACAGGCCCATCGAGCTTGCTCGCCCCCTGGTCGCGGAGACTGCGTGGAGTTGGGCAGCATGAGGTGGGGCCGAGCGAAACGGCCTTTGTCCGGCTCGGGCCGAGCGAAGCGGACCGTTCCTGCTCGGGGGTCCTGCTCGGGTCTCTTCGGTGCGCTCAGACCTTGAACGGTACGGCGTGGATCTCGTCGGCGCGGTGGCCGGCGCGCTCGTGGACGCGCTGGACCGCTTCGGCGTCCGGTGCCTCCGACAGGCAGTACACGGTGCCGGACTCGGGGTCGGCCCAGGCCTGCATGAAGTGCACGTGCTCGTCCTTCTCGATCGCGAGGTCGGCCTGGTGCGCCTGCGCGAGCTGGTCCTGGGTGATGCCGTTCATTCCGTGGTGTACGTCCATGAATGTCGCCATGATCTCCCTCACGTCCTCCTCGACGTGTCGGGCGCCCGGGCCCGCCGCCCGGGTGCCCGGCGGTATCCACCAGGCTACGAGCGTGCGTACCCGCCCGCGACTTCACCCCGCTCGCGGGTGCCGGTTGTCCGGCATCCGGCATCGGCATCCGGCATCCGAGTGATCTGTCGAACCGTCAGCGGACGCCGGGGTTTCGGCTTTACATTTTGCTCGCATCTTGATCTATGGCCGTTGTGGCTGGATGGCCCGGGGCCGCCATCGGATGCGATCGATACCGAGGAGCTGTTCGTACCGTGAAGATCAACCGTGCCGTGGGCGCCGCCGCCCTGTCGGTGGCCGTGGCCGCGTCGGTCGCCGCGCCGTCACTGGCCCTGTCGACGATCGGCGGGCGGTCCGGCGCGCAGCACGCGGCGGCCCCGTCGACCACGTCGCCGACGCCGCCGCCGTCGACGCCGCCCAAGTCGCCGTCCTCGCACGTCGCGGGCGGGTTCCCGCCTCGGGTGGTCGGCGTGGCCGAGGTGTCGCTGCCAAGTCCGGTGGTCCCCGTGCCTACGCCGCCGGTAAAGGTGCCGAAGTTCTCAGCCTCAACCTCAACGTCGGCCCCGGCCTCGAAGCCTGGCCTTCCGGGCTCGGCACCAAGCACTCCGGCGAAGGTGTCGGTGCCCGCCTCGCTGATCCCCAAGTCCACGACCCCCGCCACGCCGATCCCCGCCACGCCGATCCCCGCCTCGGCTGTGCCGACCTCGACGCCCCCGTCGGCCACGCAACCGGTCTCGACGCCGTCCAAGCCGGGCCTGCCCTCGCTGCCGGACAGCCCGAGCCTGCCCGTTCTGCCGACGGCGCCTCAGCTGCCGAGCGCTTCGAACTTCCCGACCGCTCTGGGCACGATCTCACCTTCGCCCGCGCTCTCGCCGTCGAAGGGCCAGTGAGCGCAGTCGGCCGATCCGCGCCTGACGTGCGCTCAGAGTGTCGGCGGGGCCGCCGCCGTCAGCCGCGTTCGGAGGAACCGCCGCCGTCAGCCGCGTTCGGGGAAACCGCCGCCGTCAGCCGCGTTCGGGGGAACCGCCGGAGTCAGCCGCGTTCGGGGGAACCGCCGCAGTCAGCCGCGTTCGGAGGGGCCGACGCGGTCGTCGAGCCAGGCCTGGAGCGGCTGGGCGTCGCGGAAGTGCCTGACGATGCGGGTCTTCGCCTTCGCCGTGTGCATCCACGGTTCGACCGGCCACTCCTGCCAGGTGATCAGGCCCTTGTTGCGCAGCAGGTCCGCGCGCGGATGGTCCTTCGAGTAGCCGCGGGGCGCCGTCTTGAGCGGCTCCTCGCCGACTACGTTCACGCCCTTGCCTTCGAGGTCGGCGATGATGCGGCGCAGCTCTTCGCCGGTCACGTCCTCGGCGACGGACTGCCGGTACCGCGCGAGCTGGTCCGGCGCCATCATGTGATAGCCGATCGCCACGGCGAGCCCGTCTGCCGACAGGTGGATGTATCCGCCGCGGGAGACGGTAGCGCCCATCGCCGTCTTGTACGGGGACTTGTCGGGGCTGAAGCGGACGTCGCGGTACGGCCGGAACAGCTTTCCGTCGCCGAACTCCTCCGCGAGTTCGCTCAGCAGCGCCTCCGTCGGCGCGAGCACATCGGCGTCGTAGACGGCCCGGTGCGCTGTCCAGTAGGCCTTCGAGTTGTCCGCCTCGAGGCCCTCGTAAAACGTGAACGCGCGCTCTGGCCAGCCGGTGAATCGCACAACTCGGACTGTAGCCGTCGCCTCCGACAGTCGCGAGCGGGACGCGCTCGGTCCTCAGTCCTCCAGGCCGAGCCCGGCGAGCGAGCCGGGCAGGTGCGCGAAGATCAGGCTCGTCTCGGTGTGCCGCACGGCCGGGTGGCCGGTGAGGTGGTCGAGCACGAATTCGCGCAGTGCGTCCGAGTCGCGCACCGCGATGTGCAGCAGGTAGTCGTCGCTGCCGGCCACGTGGTAGACGCTGACCACACCCGGCAGTTTCGGCACGTCGCGTACGAAGGTGTTGATCTGCGCGCGGCTGTGCACGTTGAGCTGCACCGCGATCATCGCCTGCAGGCCGAGGCCGAGCGCGGCCGGGTCGATGTCGGCGTGGAAGCCGCGGATCACGCCGCGCTCCCGCAGCGCCCTGATGCGGCCGTGGCAGGTGGAGGGCGCGATGCCGACGTGCTCGGCGATGGCGTTGTTCGGCGTGCGGGCGTCGGCGGCGAGCACGCGCAGGATCGCCCGGTCGATTTCGTCGATGTCCTGCGGACGGGGGCTCGGAGCGGGCCGCTGAATGTTCGGCGGAGCGGTCATCGGCGGGGTCCTCAATGAAGTTCTGGCCGGTGGAGAGCTAGTTCTGAGAATTATATTCACGCTTCTTCCCAACCAGCCGGATCTTCTTCATTCTGTTCCGCATGACCCACCTGGACACCACCGCCGTGCACGCCGGCCGCGACGATCTCGCGGGCCTCGGCGTGCACGTGCCGCCGATCGACCTGTCGACCACGAATCCGCTGCCGGACATCGAGATCGGCGGCTCCTGCTACGAGGCGCTGGCCACCGGCGGACTGCCGGTGCCGGGTGGGACGCATGTCTACCAGCGGCTGTGGAATCCGACGACCGGCCGCTTCGAGCAGGCGCTGGCCGAGCTCGAGCACTGCGAGCAGGCGGTCGCGTTCGCCTCCGGCATGGCCGCGATCAGCGCCTGCCTGCTCGCCGCGGCCGCCGAGGGCAAGCGGCACGTCGTGGCCGTGCGCCCGCTGTACGGCGGCACCGACCACGTCTTGGCGACCGGGCTGCTCGGCACGGAGGTCACCTGGGCCGATCCCGCAGGCGTGGCCGCCGCGCTGCGGCCCGACACCGGGCTCGTCATCGTCGAGACGCCGGGCAACCCGACGCTCGAACTGCTCGACCTCGCCGACATCGCGAGCCAGTGCGGCGGCGTGGGCGGCGTCCCGCTGCTCGTCGACAACACCTTCGCGACGCCGATCCTCCAGCAGCCCGCCGACTTCGGCGCGACGCTGGTCGTGCACAGCGCGACGAAGTACCTCGGCGGACACGGCGACGTGCTCGCCGGAGTCGTGGCGACCAGCGCCGAGTGGGCCGAGAAGCTGCGCCGGGTGCGCGCCGTGACCGGCGGCATCCTGCACCCGCTCGCCGCGTACATGCTGCACCGCGGACTGCAGACGCTGCCGCTGCGGGTGCGCCACCAGTCGGAGTCGGCTCGGCAGCTCGCCGAGTGGCTGTCGACGCAGGCGGGCGTCGAGCGCGTGTACTACCCGGGCCTTCCGGAGTGCGATCCGAGGCGTCTGGTCGGCCGTCAGCTGAGCGGCCCGGGCGCCGTCCTGGCGATCTCGGTGCGCGGCGGCTACGAGGCGGCCGCGCGGGTCGCAGGGGGCTGCGAGCTGATCACGCACGCCGTCTCGCTCGGCGGTGTGGACACGCTGATCCAGCATCCGGCCTCGCTGACGCACCGTCCGGTGGCCGCCGAGGCCAAGCCGCACGCCTCGGTCCTGCGCCTTTCCATCGGCCTCGAGGACGTCGAGGACCTGCGCGCGGACCTGGAACGCGCGCTCAAGAGGATTTAAGTCTCAGATTATTGACCTACCGCCGGGCCGGCGATACCGTGCGGGCACTGGTTAGGGAAGTTTACTAACCATGTTCCACCCACACCCACATCGTCAAGGCTCCGAAGAGGTCATTGATGAGCAAGAACCCGATACGCCCCGGTCGCACCCGCCTCGTGGTCGGCGCGGTGGCGGCGACCGGGCTGGCCGCGGGCGGCGTGCTGCTCGCAGCCGGCAGCAGCGAGGCCGCCGGCTCCGCGCTGCCCGCCCACTACTCCGCCCCCTACCTGCAGATCGCCTTCTCCGACGCCGGGGACATGGCGAAGGACATGGCGGCCAGCGGCGACAAGTACTACTCGCTGGCGTTCCTGATCCCGAAGAGCGGCTGCACGCCGGAATGGGAGGACAACGGGGACTCGGTCGGCGCGTTCAAGAGCCAGATCTCCTCGCTCCAGTCCGCCGGCGGCAACGTGCTGATCTCGTTCGGCGGCGCGTCCGGCGGCGAGCTGGCGCAGACGTGCACGTCGGTCTCGAAGCTGGAGGCCGCGTACAAGAACGTCGTCACCACCTACGGCGTCAACCGGCTCGACTTCGACATCGAGGGCTCGGTGCTCGACGACGGCTCGGCCAACTCGCGCCGCGACCAGGCGCTAGCCAAGCTGCAGGCCGCCGACCCCTCGGTGCAGATCGACTTCACCATCCCGGTGGACCCGACCGGGCTGGAGTCGAATGCGACGGCCCTGCTCAAGGGTGCCGAGAGCGCCGGGGTCAAGGTCACCGTCGTCAATATCATGACGATGGACTTCGGCGACGGGCAGAACGCGCTCAACGACGCCGAGTCGGCCGCGACCGCCACCGAGAAGCAGATCCACAGCATCTACGGCGGCAGTTCGGCGACCGACTGGGGCATGCTCGGCCTGACGCCGATCGCCGGCAAGAACGACGACAACGAGAACTTCACCCAGTCCAACGCGAAGACGCTCGAGTCCTTCGCCGCCTCGCACGGCGTGGGCGAGCTGGCCTTCTGGGAGGTCGACGGCTACGACAAGCCGCTCGGCTACGCGTACTCGAAGATCTTCAACAAGATCTGACGGACGCGGCGGTTGACCGGCGCCGAGCCCGAGCGCCGGTCAACCCGGGAATATCCAGACAGATCCATCGGCTGAAGACGGTGTGACCCAGGTACGTTCCCTCGATCGCGTCGCGGAGCCCACGAAGCTTCCGGTGATCGACCTCTCCGCCGCCGACGACCCGGACCGCGTCGAGGAGTTCCGCGCGGCGCTGCATTCGGCCGCGCACGAAGTCGGCTTCCTCCAACTGGTCGGGCACGGTATCGAGCCCGCCGAATCGGACGCGCTGCTCGACCTCGTCCGCCGCTTCTTCGCCCTTCCCGAAGCCGACCGGCTCGCGCTGAGCAACCTCGACTCGCCGCACTTCCGCGGCTACACCCGCATCGGCACGGAGCTCACCGGCGGCCGCTCGGACTGGCGCGACCAGCTGGACGTCGGCCCGGAGCTGCCGCCGCTCGTCGTCGCGGAGCACGACCCGGCCTACCTGTGGCTGCAGGGCCCGAACCGCTGGCCCGAGTCCCTTCCCGAGCTTCGCGCGGGGATCCTCGAGTGGCAGGACCGGCTCGCCGCCATCGCGCACCGGCTGCTGCAGGAACTGCTCGTCTCGCTCGGCGCCCCGCGCGACTTCTTCGACGCGGCGTTCGCCGACAAGCCACATCTGCACACGAAGCTGGTGCGCTACCCGGGCCGCGCGCCGGGCGGCTCGAAGCAGGGCGTCGGCTGGCACAAGGACTACGGCTTTCTGACCCTGCTGCTTCAGGACGAGCACGGCGGACTGCAGGTGCAGCGCGAGGACGGCGGCGTGATCCGCGTCGATCCGCTGCGCGGCGCGTTCGTCGTGAACCTCGGCGAGCTGCTGGAGATAGCGACCGACGGCTACCTGGTCGCCACCAACCACCGGGTGCTCAGCCCGGACTCCGGCGCGGAGCGCTTCTCAGTGCCCTTCTTCTACAACCCGCGGCTCGACGCGCGGGTCGAGCCGGTGCCCGGCGACTACCTCGCCGACGCCCCCGGCGTGGTGCGCGATCCGGAGAACGCACTCTACGACGTGTTCGGCTGGAACGAGCTCAAGGGCTACGTCCGCTCGCATCCCGAGGTCGCCCGCAGGCATCACCCGGACGCGGCCGAGCGCTTCCCCGCTCGATAGCTCGATAGCTCGATAGCTCGATCGCCCGGCGGTCCGCTGAGCGGAGTTCCGGGCCAGCCGGTCGTCGCGGGGCGAGGCGTCAGCGGACGGCCGAGGCGTCAGTCGACGGTGATCACGATCTTGCCGCGGCCGTGACCGGCCTCGTTCAGCCGCTGCGCCTCGGCGGCCTCCTCCAGCGGGAACGTGGCGGTGACCGTGGTCTTCAGCTCGCCGCGGGCGACCCGCGCGGCGAGGTCCTCCAGCAGTTCGGCCGAGGCGGCCGACTCGCTGCCGCCGCCGGTGAACCGCACGCCGAGGGTCTCCGAGCCCTGGTAGTCCGCGATGGTGATGATCCGGTCCGTCGTGCCGCCGCGCAGCTCGATCGAGTCCGGCAGCGCGCCGCGCCCGGCGATGTCGAACACCGCGTCCACGCCCTCCGGGGCCAGCGCGCGTACCCGGCCGACCAGGCCTTCGCCGTACAGGGTGGGCACGCCGCCGAGCGAGGCGACGTACTCCTGGTTCGAGGAACCGGCCGTGCCGATCACCCGCGCGCCGAGGGCCGTGCCGAGCTGCACGGCGAGCGTGCCGACCGCGCCGGCCGCGCCGTGCACGAGCAGCGTCTCGCCCGCCTTCAGTTCGAGCAGCCGCAGCACGCGGGTGGCGGTCTCGCCGGCGACCGGCAGGGACACGGCGTCCACCCAGGAGACCTCGGCGGGCTTGACGGCGCACGTCGTCAGGATCGCCTGTTCGCAGTAGCCGCCGCCGCGGGTCCAGCCGAACACCTCGTCGCCCAGGCGCACGTGCGTGACCTCGGCGCCCACCTCCTCGACCACGCCGGCGGCCTCGCTGCCCGGGATCGCGGGCAGCTTCGCGGGCAGGCCGGGCCGCATCAGGCCGCGGCGGATCTTGTAGTCGATCGGGTTCACGCCGGCGGCGTGCACCCGGACACGCACCTGCCTGGGGCCGGGAGCGGGCGGGTCGACCTCGGCCACGCGCAGGACCTCGGGACCACCGAAGTCGTCGAAGATGACGGCCTTCATCAAGGGGCTCCTTTCGTCCGTCGTCATCCTAGTTGCGGATCATCGACGCCGCGCGCCCACCGCGCCGTGCCCAGCCCCAACTCCGCCGCCGGCGCCGCCCGCCCCTCGGCCGTGACCGCCACGGCACGTCCGCTGCCGATCCGCTTGATCCAGCCGGATTCGAACGCCAGTCCGCACAGCAGCATGGCCGGCGGCCGGCTCAGGCGCGCAGCCCGTCGGCGATGATCCGCGTCATCTTGCCGGGTTCGCCAGCCGCGCGTTTCTCCGCCGCCATCGCCCCGACGACCAGCGCGTGCAGCTCCGTCACCGTCACATCGCCCCGCACGGCTCCGGCCCGCTGCGCGCGCTCCAGCAGTCGGCTGAAGCCTCCGGTCAACCGGCCCGCCGCGTGCCGGGTCTCCGGCTGCAGGTGCACGCCTGCGGCCATCAGCGCTTCGGCGAGGTCGGCCTTGGCCTCGGCGTCCTCGATCAGTGCGAAGAAGAACCCGAAGAACGCCTCGCCCGCGTCCACGCCGTCATCGGCCAGCCGCGACTCCGCGTCTCCCGCGAGCGCGAGCAACCGGTCCGCGATCACCGCCTCGAACAGCGCCTCCTTCGTCGGGAAGTGCCGGTAGACCGTCCCCGCCCCGACTCCGGCGCGCCGCGCGATCTCGTCCAGCGGCACGGCCAGGCCCTCCGCCGCGAACGCCGCCCGCGCCGCGTCCAGCACCTTCGCGCGGTTGCGCACCGCGTCGGCCCGCATCGGCCGGGGGCCCGGCGCCCCGGGCGCGGCCGGGCTCGCGTCATGGCTGGTCACGCAGGAGTCTCCGTTCTCCTCGACAACCGGGGCGCTCGCCCCGTATAGTTCTGCGCGGGCAAACGGGGCGCTCGTTCCGTTTACTTCCCGTCCGCCGACCACCGTATCCCAGGAGGATCGTGTGTCCGCTGTGTCCGCTTCCCCCCGCACCCCGCGCGAGACCGTCGAGCTGCTGCTGCACACCGTCGTGCACGGCCGCCGCCCGGAGATCGCCGACCTCTACGCCGCCGACGTGCGCATCGAGAATCCGTGGGCGCCGCCCGGCGTCCCGCGCGTGTCCGAGGGCCGCGCGGAGATGAAGGAGCGCATGGCGCAGACCGAGCACCTGTGGAGCTTCGACTCCGTGCAGGACGTCGCCATCCACGAGGGCGCCGACCCCGAGATCGTCGTGCTCGAATACCGGGTCAACGCGACGCTCTCCGCCGGTGAGCACGCCGGGAGGAAGTTCGGCCTCGGCTTCGTCTCTGTGCTGCGCATCGTCGACGGCCTGATCGTCTCGGCCCGCGACTACAGCAACCCCCTGGAGACGGCCGAGGTGGCGAGGTACCTCGACTTCGGGGGCTGATACGCGTCCCGCGCTACCCGGACTCGACCCAGTCGCGCAGGTCTTCGCGGCTGACCGTGCGCAGCGGGGCCGGGTGGTCGGCGGCCAGATCGACCACGACGAGCCGCTAGGCCAGCCGCTCCAGCTCCATCGCGTCGATCGCGTCGTGGTCGGCGACCGCGTAGATCTCACTGATCCGGCCCTCGCGGAACGTGACCTGCATGACGACGACGATGTTGCCGCGCGGGGCGACCAGCACGCCGAGCTCGCCGTCGAGGAGTGCGGGTTCGGCGACCCGGGCACGGCCGCAGAACGCCTCGGCCACACGACGGGCGCCGCGCATCTCGCCCTCGCCGCCGAGGCGCTCGGCCGCCTCGTCGCCGTGGAAGACGACATCCGGGTCGAGGACGGCGAGCAAGGCCTCGAATTCGCCCTCCCGAGAGGCGGCGAGGAAGGCGTCCAGGACTTCGCGCTGCCGCGCCCGGTCCGCCTCGACCTCGGGGGACCGGCCCTGCACGCGCCGGCGGGCCCGGCTGGCGAGCTGGCGCGTGGCGGTCGGGGTGCGGTCGACGATCGGCGCGATCTCGTCGAAGGAGACGCCGAACAGGTCGTGCAGCACGAAGGCGAGCCGCTCGGCCGGGGACAGCGTGTCGAGGACGACGAGCAGCGCCACGCCGACGGTGTCCGCGAGCAGCGCCTCCTCCTCCGGGTCGGAGCCTGCGGCCGTCGCCACGGCCGCGGCCTCGACGCGCTCCTGCTCGGGCAGCCGCATCCCGGCCGGGTCCTCGCGCCGCGACTTGCGACTGCGCAGCTGGTCCAGGCAGACGCGCGCGACGACCGTCGTCAACCAGCCGCTGAGGTTCGCGACCTCGTCGGTGTCGGTGCGCGCCAGCCGCAGCCACGCCTCCTGGACCGCGTCCTCGGCCTCGGCCAGCGAGCCGAGCATCCGGTACGCCACCCCGCGCAGCCGGAGCCGATCGGCCTCGAACCGCGCCGCCAGCGCGTCCTGGTCCGTTGCCTGCTGACCGTTTGCCCCGTTCACGTCCGTCGCTCCTCAGTCTCCCATCGCACGCCTACACCGGTACTGACGTGCGAGGCACGGCGAATGTGACGGGAGCGGCGACGGTCATCGCCAGGCAGGCGACCGCCATCGCGGACCACAGCGTGTCCGGCCCGAACGAGCCGATGAGCCACGTGCCGACGATCGGGGCCGCGACGGTAGCGAAGCCCCAGCTCAGGCCGTACACGGCGAGGTAGCGAGCGGTGGCGCCGGCGGGCGCGAGCTCACTGACGACGGCGAAGGGTCGGCCCATCAGCAGCTGGTTGCCCAGGCTGAACACGACCGTCGGCACGAGCAGTGCGGGCAGCGTGTTAGCGACGGCGTAGCCGCCGAGCCCGGCCGCCATCAGGACGTACCCGGCGGCCAGCGCGGGACCGATGGCGAGATCGGCGAGCGGACCGACCCGAAGGAGCGGGCGCGAGGCGACGAGGGTGAGCGTGGCAACGGCCATGACGAGCCCGGCACTCGCCGGATTGATGCCCTTCGCGCTCAGCGAGAGCGGCAGGGAGACGAGCATCAGCATGTAGATCAAGGCATAGACGGTCCCTGCGGCGGTCATCAACATCAGGGCCTTGTCACGCCACGGCGAGACGTTCGGCGCGGTGGAGAGGGCGAGCGCGGGGGGTGCG
>NZ_JAGSOH010000139.1 GCF_018139625.1 Actinospica acidithermotolerans
AGATGTGTATAGAGACAGCCGCAAGGCCTGCGGTTGGGACGGTTCGGGCTGCCGCCGGCCCGACGGCTGGGACGGTTCGGGCTGCCGCCGGACGGGGGGCTGGGACGGTTCGGGCTGCCGCGGGACCGGCTGCGGGCTCGATTGCGCCGATCCGCCCGGGTACCGGGTGCCGGGGACCGCGAACGCGTTCGGGTCGAGCAGCAGCCGGCTCGGCAGGAACGCGACGGCCGTGGTGCCGAGCTGCCGCCGCGTCTGCAGCTGGACGTAGATGCCGTGCCGGCGGGCGAGGTGCGCGACGACGAACAGGCCCATCTGCCGCGTGGCCGGGGCGTCGAGCTGCAGCGGTCCGGTCAGCCGGTGGTTGAGGTCGGTCATCATCTCCGGCGGGATGCCGATGCCCTCGTCCTCCACGGCCAGCAGCACGCCGCCGCTGGCCGGGGCTCCGGAGACGGTGACCCTCGTGCGCCCCGGCGAGACGTCGAGCGCGTTGTCCATCAGCTCGGCGAGCGCGTGCGCGAGGTCGTCGGCGACGGCGGGGCCGACCGCGTAGCCCGGCAGCGCGCCGACCGTGACGCGCGTGTAGTCCGCCGATTCGGACGCCGCCGCGCGGGCGACGTCCAGCAGGCTCATCGGCTCGGTGTGCCCCATCGGCGCCTGCGCGCCGGCGAGCACCAGCGCGTTCTCGGCGCTGCGGCGCAGCCGGGTGACGTCGTGGTCGAGCGCGTAGTAGAGCGCGAGCCGCTCCGGGTCCTGCTCGCCGCGCTCGACGTCCGATATGACGGACAGCACGCGCTCGATGACCGTCAGGTCGCGCAGTGCGACGTTCGCGAGCAGCTCGTAGACCAGCGTCTCGGGCGGCGGCGCGGCGGGCGGTGGCGGAACGACGGCCTCGGCGTGCGGCGACTCCGTGTCAGGAGCCTGCGTTGGCCGGCCCTTGCCGCGTAGCAGCCGCATCGATCCTCCGGCTCCTGCCGTTCCTGGTGATCACCGATCACTTTCGGGGGGCCACGATACGGCCCGCTCATCGAGCTGTCGAACGAACCGCTCAGCATACGGACACGGGTAGCGGGCCCGCCGTCGCCGGAATCGGCCGCACCGGACAACTCTCAAGCCCCATCTGTATCACGTCCGGACGCGGTCGTGCCTTATTCGTCTATGTATATATGGGTAGAGCTGCTTCAGGTTGCATCAGGATTCCGGCGCGTTCCGGACGGCTCGGAGTGGCGCCGAGGCGCCGAGCCCCTTCGTTCGCGGGGTGAACGAAATTTCCTTGTGGGGATGGCGGTCTTGGGGGTTGTCGGTTATGTTCACGGCAGATCGGGATTTTGTTTTCTGATCAACCATAACCCACACGCTGTCTGGAGGGACCGTCATGTCCCGTTCCGGTCGTCAACGGCGTCGACCCGGGATCTCCGCGCTGCTCACACCCCTACTCGCCACCACGCTCACCGCCTCCGCCGTGTTCGCGCCGGCCGTCCTGCACCCGGGCCAGGCCCATGCGTCCACCCTCTCCAAAGATGTCACGGCCAACTTATTCGAGTACGACTTCAACTCCATCGCCACCGACTGCACGAACGTGCTCGGACCGGACGGGTTCGCGGCTGTGCAGGTCGCGCCGCCGGAGGACTCGTACGACCAGGCGTCGCACGACTGGTGGGACGTGTATCAGCCTGTGGATTACACCGTCGGGGGGCGTCTCGGGACCGAGGCGCAGTTCGAGAGCATGATCAACGCCTGCCACGCCGCCGGGGTGAAGGTGTACGTGGACGCCGTGCTGAACCACATGGCGGCCGGGACCGGGGGGTCGGACACCAGTTACGACGGGCAGAGCTTCGATTCGGGGACGCTGACGTACCCGAACTTCAGCTCCGCCGATTTCCACGGCTATCCGGTGAACTGCCCGGAGTCGAGCGACAGCATCGTCAACTGGCTGAGCTACACCGAGGTCACGCAGTGCCGCCTCTCCGGGCTGCCCGACTTGGCGACGGACACGACCGCGGTGCGGTCCGCGGAGGCGGCGTATCTGAACGGCATGATCTCGATGGGGGTCGACGGCTTCCGGCTCGACTCGGCGACCGAGATCGGCGAGACGGACATCGCGGCGATCGAGGCGCTGCTGGAGAAGGACACGACCACAGGCTCCGCGGTGTCGATCACGCAGGAGGTCTATCCGGGCTCCAGCGGACAGGATTCGCGGCTGAATCCGACGTCGTTCGAGGGCGAGGGGTCGGTGACGGCGATCGACTACACGTACGCGATCACCGACGACTTCAAGAACGGCGATCTCGCGGCGCTCTCCGGCTATTCGCCGACCTTGCCGAGCTCGTACGCTTCGACGTTCGTGACCAACCAGGACACAGAGCGCGCAAGCAGTCCGAGCCTTTCCTATGCGAACGGCTCCGAGTACGTGCTGGCCGACGAGTTCCTGCTCGCGTACGGGTACGGCTCGCCGCAGATCTTCTCGAGCTTCGAGTACGGCAGCTACGACCAGGGCCCTCCAGACGCGTCGAACGGCGACGTCACGGACACGGTGTGCGGGACCGGGGCGTGGGAGTGCACCGAGCGGAACGCGGCGGTCGACGCGATGGTCGGCTGGCACGACCTGGCGCTGACGGACGGCGGGCCGGTCTCGAACTGGACCACGGACGGGAACGACCTGATCGCCTTCTCGCGCGGTAGCGCCGCGTGGATCGCGATCAACAACGGGAGTTCCGCGGAGACGGCTACGTTCACGACCGGGCTGCCGGACGGCTCCTACTGCGACATCATCGCGGACACCTACAGCGACGGATCGTGCAGCGGCAGCGGGATCGTCGTGGCCGACGGGCAGGCCACGGTGACGGTGCCGGCCGGCGGCTCGGTGGCGATCGACGCGGACTCGGTGATCGGGAACGCGACGGCCGTCATCGACGTGACGGTGCCCTCCTCGACCCCCGGCGGCGACACGGTCTACATCGCGGGTGACTTCTCCGCGCTGGGCACCGGTATCTCGTCGGGAACGGACTGGGAGCCGGGGCTGCACCCGATGACGAGGATCGGCACGGACGAGTGGCAGGCCGTCGTGCATGCCGTGTCGGGGACGACACTGGAGTACAAGTTCGATCTCAACGGCACCTGGTCGAATGTCGAAGAGGCCGCGAGTTGCGCCGATCGGGCGAATCGCACGTTCTATTTCAACGGCGCGGACAGCTCGTACACGGCGGAGGACACCGTGTACGACTGGGCCGGTCTGAACGGGTGCTGATCGGCGGGAATACGTGACTGAATAACTGGGCTCATCACCGATCGGGGATCGTGCGCGTGGAGGAGAGGAACGGCGGCCCGACGATGAGCGGGTCGGGCCGCCCGACCAGCTCTTCGTTCTTGTTGTCGTAGGGGACCTGCGAGAGCACGAAGCGCATCGCCTCGATGCGGGCCAGGCGCTTGCCGTTGCCGTTCACGACCGTCCACGGCGCCCACGGGGTGTGCGTGGCGGCGAACATGGCCTCCTTGGCCTTGGTGTACGCGTCCCAGCGGTCGAGCGAGGCGAGGTCGTGCGGGCTGAGCTTCCAGCGGCGGACCGGGTCGACGTCGCGGATGACGAACCTGGTCAGCTGCTCGGCGCGGGAGACGGAGAACCAGAACTTCACCAGGATGATGCCGTCGTCGACGAGCATGTGCTCGAACATCGGGGCCTGCTTGAGGAAGAGTTCGTACTCCTCGTCGGTGCAGTAGCCCATCACCGGCTCGACCGTCGCCCGGTTGTACCAGGAGCGGTCGAACAGCACGATCTCGCCGGCCGAGGGCAGGTGCGCGACATAGCGCTGGAAGTACCAGGACGTGCGCTCCTGCCGGTTCGGCTTGTTCAGCGCGACGACGCGGATCTCGCGCGGGTTCAGGTGCTGGATGAAGCGCTTGATGGAGCTGCCCTTGCCCGCGGCGTCTCTGCCCTCGAAGATCACCACCAGGCGTGCGCCGGTGCTCTTGGCCCAGGCCTGCAGCTTCAGCAGCTCGATCTGCAGGGCGCGCTTGGTCGGGTCGTACTCGTGGCGGCGCAGCAGGCTGTCGTACGGGTAGTCCTGCCGCCAGGTGTCCACCTCGCGGCCGTCCGGGCGGATCAGGATCGGGTCGAAGCCGTCGGGATACTCCACATGCAGGTCCGCGTGCGTCCGGTACTCGCGCACCCAGTCGCTCAGATGGCCGTCGATCGTCTCCAGATCCACCAGCGGGTAGAGCACCTTGCGCGGATCCAGTCGAGCTCGTTCCTCGTCCATACCCAAGCGGCCCCTTTCCTCGCTGGTCAAGCCGTCTCTGCCGCAGATTGCTCCCGGCTGTACGCATCGTGGTGAATATCAAAACATATAGCAGCGAATCGGCCGTAACGGCACACGTCTGTTACGCTGAACGGTGCTCCAGACGCATTTCGCCGTCGCCGACCGCTAAGGATCAAGTCAACACCCATGCCAGATCAGCTGCTCGCCGGCGCCGCGCGGTACGGCTCCGCCACCGTCGCGCCACCCGCCCGTACGCTGCTGTCGATCCTCGACGCGACCGTCGAGCGGCACCCCCGGGCCTTCGCCCTGGACGACGGTGTCCGCCGACTGGATTACACGACGCTGCGCGCCGAGGTCGCCGATCTGGCCGAGCGCTTCGCCGCCGCCGGAGTGGGCCGCGGGGACCGCGTCGGCGTGCGCATCCCGTCGGGGAGCACGGACCTCTACGTCGCCATCCTGGCCATCCTGGCCGCCGGCGCCGCCTACGTGCCGGTCGACGTGGACGATCCGGAGGAGCGCGCCCTGCTCGTGTTCGGCGAGGCGCGGGTGCGCGCGGTGATCGGCGAGGGGCTGAGTATCGACGTGCGCGACGTCGAGACCCCGACGGCGGCCGCGGCCGAGCCGGAGCCGGGCGACGACGCGTGGATCATCTTCACCTCGGGGTCCACCGGGACGCCCAAGGGCGTGGCGGTCACGCATCGCAGCGCGGCGGCGTTCGTGGACGCCGAGGCGCGGATCTTCCTGCGGAACGCGCCGCTCGGTCCCGGCGACCGGGTGCTCGCGGGTCTTTCGGTGGCGTTCGACGCCTCGTGCGAGGAGATGTGGCTCGCCTGGCGGCACGGCGCCTGCCTGGTGCCGGCGCCGCGCTCGCTGGTGCGCAGCGGGGTGGACCTCGGGCCGTGGCTCGTCGAGCACGGGGTCACCGCGGTCTCGACCGTTCCGACGCTCGCCTCGCTCTGGCCGTCCGAGGCGCTGGACAACGTCAGGCTGCTGATCTTCGGCGGCGAGGCCTGCCCGCCCGAGCTGGCCGAGCGGCTGGCCGTGGACGGGCGCGAGGTGTGGAACACGTACGGCCCGACCGAGGCCACCGTCGTGGCGACCGCCGCGCCGCTGACCGGCGAGGGGCCCGTGCGCATCGGCCTGCCGCTGGACGGCTGGGAGCTCGCCGTCGTCGACAAGGACGGGCGGCCGGTGGCGTCGGGCGAGTCCGGCGAGCTGGTGATCGCCGGCGTCGGCATGGCCCGCTACCTGGACCCCGAGAAGGACGCGGCGAAGTACGCGCCGCTGCCCTCGGCCGGCTGGGAGCGCGCCTACCGCAGCGGCGACCTCGTGCGGGCCGACCCGGAGGGGCTGGTCTTCCTCGGCCGCGCCGACGAGCAGATCAAGCTCGGCGGGCGGCGCATCGAGCTCGGCGAGATCGACTCCGCGCTCCAGGCCCTGCCGGGGGTCGCGGCCGCCGCGGCCGCCGTCAAGGGCCCGGCCGGCGCGCAGGTGCTGATCGGGTACGTCGTGCCGAGTGAGCCGGTTCCGGACTCGCTCAACGAGAACGCGCAGCTCGGACCGATCCCGTTCGACGCCGCCGAGGCGCGCGCCCTGCTGACCGCGAAGCTGCCGGCCGCGCTCGTGCCGCGGATCGCGGTCGTCGACTCGCTGCCCACGCGCACCTCCGGCAAGGTCGACCGCAACGCGCTGCCCTGGCCGCTGCCGGACCCGGGCGCGGACCCGGAGGCCGCCGACGTCGAGGAATTCACGCCGCTTCAGGAGGAGCTGGCCGGCCAGTGGGCCGCCGTCCTCGGCGAGCGCCCGGCGACGTTCGAGGCCGACTTCTTCGACGCGGGCGGCGGCAGCCTCGCAGCCGCGCGCTTCGTCTCCGTGCTGCGCGCGCACCACCCGACCGTGACCGTGCGCGACGTCTACGACAACCCCTCGTTCGGCGCACTGTCCGCACGGCTGGCCGAGCTGGCGCCGTCCACCTCGGCGCAGGCGGCCCAGCCGCAGAACGACGTCGTCGTCACACCGGTCCCGCGCTCCTTCCAGCTCGCGCAGGCCGCCGCGATGATCCCGCTGAGCATCGTCGGCTCGCTGCGCTGGCTGACCGCGCTGGCCGCCGTCGTGAACATCGCCGCGCCCGCGTGGGCGCCGCACGTGCCGTGGGCGTGGGTCGTCGCCGGATTCCTGCTCTTCGTCACTCCGCCCGGGCGAATCGCCGTCACCGCACTCGGCACCCGCGCTCTGCTGCGCGGCCTGGAGCCGGGCAGGCACCCGCGCGGCGGACGCACGCATCTGCGGCTGTGGGCGGCCGAACAGCTCTCCCTGCGCACGGCCGTCGTGAGCACCGTGAGCGGGCCGTGGATACCGCTGTACGCCCGCGCCCTCGGCGCCCGCATCCACAAGGACGCGGTGCTGCACTCGCCGCCGCCGGTCACCGGAATGCTCCGTTTGGCTGAAGGCGCGGCGATCGAGCCCGAGGTGGACCT
The DNA here is from genome assembly GCF_018139625.1 of Actinospica acidithermotolerans. Lineage (GTDB taxonomy): Bacteria > Actinomycetota > Actinomycetes > Streptomycetales > Catenulisporaceae > Actinospica > Actinospica acidithermotolerans. The sequence goes on from NZ_JAGSOH010000139.1 coordinate 6,731, forward strand.
GTCCGGCCACTGGATCGACGGCGGCATCGTGCACGTCGGCGAGATCCGCGTCGACGCGAACGCCTCGGTCGGCGCCCGGTCGACGCTGCTGCCCGGCGCCCGCATCGGCGAGCACGCGCGCATCGCCCCCGGCTCGTCCGTCGCCGACGCGGTGCCCGCGCGCGAGCACTGGGCCGGCTCCCCGGCCAGGCGCGTCGGCAAGCTCAGCAAGAGCGAGCGCGAGGCCGTGCGCGCGCCGTACACGCGGCACTGGACGATCTACTACGGCGCCACCGCGACCGTGCTGAGCCTGCTCCCGATCGCGGCCGCGATCCCGGCGCTCTTCGTGCTCGGGGCGTTCACCGGCGGCAGCGGCGGCGCGTGGGCCGCGCTCGGCGACTCGCTGCCCGGCATGCTCCCGGCGGTGCTGGTGTTCTTCCTCTCCTTCGGGCTGCTCGTGCTGGCCGGGGTCAGGGCGCTCAGCATCGGGATGCGCGCGGGCGAGTACCCGCTGCACAGCCCCGCCGCGTGGCGCGTGTGGACGACCACGCAGCTGATGGGCATGGCCCGCGTCTGGCTCTACCCGCTCTACGCCTCCATCGCCACGCCGACCTGGCTGCGGCTGCTCGGCATGAAGGTCGGCCGCGACGTGGAGCTGTCCACGGTGCTGGCCGTGCCCGCGATGACGACCGTCGACAACGGCGCGTTCCTCGCCGACGACACGATGATCGCGCCCTACGAGCTGTCCGACGGGCGCCTCAGCGTCGGCGCGGTCCGCATCGGCAAGCGCGTGTTCGTCGGCAACTCCGGCATGGTCGGCCCCGGCCGCAAGCTGCCGAAGGGCAGCCTCGTCGGGGTGCTCTCCGCCGCGCCGCTCAAGGCCAAGCGCGGCAAGTCCTACCTGGGCATGCCGCCCGAACGGCTGCGCCGCGCGAGCCAGGACACCGACAGCTCGCTGACCTACGACCCGCCGCGCAAGCTCAAGGCGATGCGCGCCGCCGTCGAGCTGTGCCGCATCGTCCCGGCCGCCTGCACCGGAATCCTGGCGCTGCTCGCCGCCGCGATCGAGGTCGAGATCGCCGCGAGCGCGGGGCTGGTGGCCGCGACGCTGCTCGCCGGGCCGGTCTTCCTCGGCGTCGGGGTGCTCGGCGCGGCGCTGGCCACGGCCGCCAAGTGGGCGCTGGTGGGCCGGATCAGGGTCGAGGACCAGCCGCTGTGGAGTTCGTTCGTCTGGCGCAACGAGCTCGCCGACAACTTCATCGAGCTGATCGCGGCGCCGTGGTTCGCGGAGCCCTGGCTCGGCACCGCGCCGCTCAACCTCTGGCTGCGCTCGCTCGGCTCGAAGATCGGCCGCGGCGTGTGGTGCGAGACGTACTGGCTGCCCGAGGCCGACCTGATCGTGCTCGAGGACGGCGCGACCGTGAACCGCGGCTGCGTCGTGCAGACCCACCTGTTCCACGACCGCGTGATGAGCATGGACCTCGTCACCCTGCACGCCGGTGCCACGCTCGGCCCGCAGTGCGTGATCCTGCCCGCCGCGAGCATCGGCGAGTGCGCGACCGTCGGCCCGGCCTCGCTCGTGATGCGCGGCGAGGACGTGCCGCCGCGCACCCGCTGGGCCGGCAACCCGATCGCCCCCTGGCACGAAGCCGTCGACGAAGAGACCGGTGCCGATGTCTGAGCCCTACTTCCCGCAGCGCGGCAACGAGGGCTATCGGATCACGAACTACGAATTGGGCCTCGTCTACCGGGTGGCCACGAACCGTCTCGACGGCGGTGCGGTGCTCACGGCGACGGCCACCGGACCGGGGCCGCTGGACGAGTTCACGCTCGACCTGTCGCAGGCGATGCGCGTGGACCGGGTCGCGATAGAAGCCGGCCACCGGGTCGTGCGGGCCCGGCACTCCCGCCGGGCCGACAAGCTGCGGGTCATCCCGGCCGAGCCGCTGGCCGCCGGCCAGGCGTTCAAGGTGGAGATCCGCTACACCGGCGCGCCGAAACTGATGAGCAGCCAGTTCGGCGGCCTCGGCTGGGAGCAGCTGACCGACGGCGCGCTGGTGGCCAGCCAGCCGATCGGCGCGCCCTCCTGGTTCCCGTGCGACGACCGGCCGGACCGCAAGGCCTCGTACACGATCACCGTGACGGCCGAGTCGGCGTACCACGTCGCGGCCAACGGCGTGCAGGTCAGCCGCAGGACCGGCGGCGCGCAGACGACCTGGACCTACCGGCAGGACGAGCCGATGGCGACGTATCTGGCGAGCGTGCAGGTCGGCAAGTACCGCAGCATCGAGCTCTCCAACCGCGGCGTGCGGCAGAACGTCGTCGTGCCGCCGCGCTTCGTCAGCCGCGCGAAGACGGCCTTCGCCGCCCAGCCGCGGATGATCGAGGTCTTCGAGAAGTTCTTCGGCCCGTATCCGTTCGCGGGCGGGTACACCGCCGTGATCGCGGACGACGACCTGGAGATCCCGATCGAGGCCCAGGGCATGTCGATCTTCGGCGTGAACCACCTGGCGGCCGGCTGGGAGAACGAGCGGCTGATCGCGCACGAGCTGTCCCACCAGTGGTTCGGCAACAGCCTGACGGTCGTGGACTGGCGCGACATCTGGCTGCACGAGGGCTTCGCCGCGTACGCGGAATGGCTCTGGTCGGAGGCCTCCGGCCAGCGCTCGGCCGACGAACACGCCCGCCGCTGGCACCAGCGGCTGGCGAAGCGCCCGCAGGACCTCGTGCTCGCGGACCCGACCCCCCAGCACATGTTCGACGACCGGGTCTACAAGCGCGGCGCGCTGACCTTGCACGCCCTGCGGCTGACCGTGGGCGACGTGGCGTTCCTGGGCATACTGCGCGACTGGACGGCCGCGAACCGGCACGGCGGCGTGCGCACGGAGGACTTCGTCAAGCTGGTCACCGCCAGCGGGAACCCGGCGATGCCGCGCTCCGACTCCTTCTTCGAACGCTGGCTCGAAACCCGGAAGCTGCCGCCGCTGCCGCCCGCATGACACGCCGCCGGATCATCGCCCGGTGAATACGAACACCGATTCACCGGTGCTACCCTGCGAGACGTGCCGAAGCCCGCTGAGGAAGCAGGGGCGGGGCGGATCCGCCTCGCCGCGGTAGGCGACCTGCGCATGGCGGTCGAGCAGCGCGACTCGCTCGGCCCCGCGTTCGCATCCGTCGCCGACTCCGCCGACGTCCTGCTGCTCGCGGGCGGCCTGACCGCCTCGGGCCTGGTCTCCGAGGCCGAGACGCTCGCCGACGAGCTCGACGGCGTCGGCGTGCCGATCGTCGCCGTCCTCGGCGCGCGCGACCACGAGGTCAACCAGGAGTCGCTGATCCGCTCCGCGCTCACCTCGCTGGGCTGGACGGTCCTGGACGCGAGCTCGGCGCTGCTGGACGTGCGCGGGACGCGGGTCGGCGTCGCCGGGATCACCGGCTTCGCGGGCGGCTTCGGCATCGACTACCAGCTGTGGTCCGTGGTCCGCGAACACCGCCAGGCCGACCGCGAGCAGACGCACACCGAGCGCTTCGCGAAGGCGCTCGCGGGCCTCGCGCTCCAGGGTGCCGACTTCCGTGTCGCGCTGACGCACTACTCGCCGGTCCCCGGCACCCTCGACGGCGAGCGTGAGACCACGCGCGCCAACCTGGGCAACGAGATCCTCGGCAGCAGCATCGACGCGTCCGGCGCCGACGTGGCCATCCACGCCATGGCCCACCGCGGCACGCACGCCGGCCGCACCCCCGGCGGCATCCCGGTCTACAACGTCTCGCAGCCCGTCCTCGGCGCGCCGTACGTCGTGCTCACCCTCCCGGCCCCGGCCTTCGCCGGCTAGCGGCTGCGACCGCGACCGCAGAACCGGGGGCGTCGCAGGGCTCTTCGGTGGGGGCGCGGCAGAGGCCGGCGGAGCCGAGGGCGCCGCGCGAGCCCCCTGGCGTCCCGCCGCTCCAGCAATCTAGACCGAGAGCGGGGCGCGCAGCTGGCCGCCGCCGGGGACCGGCTCGGACGCGTCGGAGCCGAGCTCGACGATGCCGTTCGAGGCGTCCACGTGCACGATGCGCGGCGCGTAGCCCTGCTCCTGGCCGTAGGCGAGCTGCAGGTAGCTGATCAGGATCACGATGTCGCCCGGGTGCACGAGGTGCGCGGCGGCCCCGTTGATGCCGATGACGCCGGAACCGCGCTCGCCCTCGATGACGTACGTCTCCAGGCGGGCGCCGTTGGTCACGTCGACGATCGCGACGAGCTCGCCCGGCAGCAGGTCGGCGGCCTCCATCAGGTCGCGGTCCACGGTCACGGAACCGACGTAGTCCAGGTCGGCGTGCGTCACCGTGGCACGGTGGATCTTCGATTTGAGCATGGTGCGGTACATCGATCGCTCCCGGGTCCGTTCCAGTCCCTCGCGGGTACCGGACTTCTGCGTGGCCGGGGACATCGTAGCCACATCCGATCGTCGCGCCATCGCGCTGTCCCTACATCTCCCCATCACACTTCCGTCCCGGCCTCCGTCATCCCGGGTGAGCGCCGAGAGACGGCGAGGACGGAAGGAAGACGGCCATGGAATCCCGGATGAAGAACCCCGCGGTGCTGCTGCCCGGCGTGATGAAGCCGATCCAGGAGATCAACGCGCAGGCGGCGACCGCCGGCGTGCCCGAGTCGGTCGTGCAGCTCGTGCACATGCGGTCCAGCCAGATCAACGGCTGCACGGTCTGCGTCGCCTACGGCCTGCAGGGCCTGCGCAAGGCCGGCGAGTCGGACGAGCGGATCGTGATGATCGCGGCCTGGCGCGAGTCGCCGCTGTTCACCGGGGCCGAGCGGGCCGCGCTGGACCTGGCCGAGCACGCCACCCGGCTCGCCGACCGCCCGGACCCGGTCCCGGACGCGGTCTGGGACGAGGCGGCCCGGCACTTCGACGATAAGCAGCTCGCCGGGATCGTGCTGACCATCGCGATGACCAACATGTTCAACCGGATCAACGCGACGACCCGGCAGATCCCGGGCAACTGGGGCTGAGCGGGGCCGGGAGCCGGCGGCCCCGGAAGCTAGCGGTCGGGGGAGGGCGCCGGACCGGTGCTCTCCCGCACGATCAGCTGCGTCGCCAGCTCCATGCTCAGCGCCTCGTGCGCGTGCCCGTCGAGCTGGCGCATCAGCATCGTGACAGCGGTCCGGCCCATCTCCTGCAAGGGCTGGCGCACGGTCGTCAGCCGCGGCGTCGCGGCCCGGCTGACGTCGATGTCGTCGAACCCTGCCACCGAGAGGTCCTCGGGCACGCGCAGCCCGCGCGCCTTCGCCGCCTCCAGCACGCCGACCGCGACCTTGTCGTTGAAGCAGACGATCGCCGTCGGACGCGGCTTCTCGTCCAGCAGTTCGCCGCCCGCGCGCACGCCGGTCTTCGTCGCGGGCTCGCCGTGCCGCATCAGCTCCGGATCGCCGAGGACGCCCACCTCCGAGAGCGCCGCGAGGTGGCCGCCGACCCGGTCGTCGCGGGTGTGCCAGTACGGCGGCCCGGTGATCACGCCGATCCGCCGGTGGCCCAGATCCACCAGGTGCCGGGTGACGGCGCGGGCACCGGAGAAGTGCGCCGCCGAGATCGAGACCGTGCCGCGCGGCACCTCGATCCGCGGATCGACCACCACGAGCGGGTAGCTGCGCGCGGCCAGGGCCTCCAGATCCGCGCGCGGCTCCGGCGGCAGGATCAGCACCGCGCCCCGCGCGTCCCGCCGCTGCGGCAGTTCGCGCAGGGCGATCGAGCGGGCCACGCCGTCGCCCGCGCTGAGCAGCATCTCCTGGCCGTGCACGGCGAGCGTCTCGGCGACCGAGGTGACGATGTGCCCGAAGTAGTCGTTCAGCAGGTACGGGCAGCGCACGAACACCGGCGGCCGGTCGACGACCTCGAGCACCCGGTCGCGCGTGTCGGCCGCGACGTTCTCGCCGCCGTTGATCACCCGGGAGACGGTCGCGATCGACAGACCGCTCTCCGCCGCTATCACCCGCACGGTGACGCGCCGGCCGTGCCCTCCGGAATCCCCGATTCCGGAACCTGCACCTGAAACAGACTCTTGTTTCATTGCACCCCCATAACGATCTCACGTGGTCTGGACCAGTTTCCCGGCAGGTCATTGACGCGTGGCGAGTGTACTGCTGTGATCGGCACCGCGGTTGTTTCGATGTTGTTTCAGTCGCACGCGAAGGGATCACCCACCACGATGCTGAAGATCAGGATCAGACCCCGAATGGCCGGCGCGCTGCCGCTGGCCGCCGCCACGGCGCTGGCCGCGGGCGGTCTCGGGCTCGTCGCCGCGGCCCCGGCCTCCGCCGCCGGCTCCGCCTTCCCGGCGCACTACGCCGCGCCTTACCTGCAGGTCAGCGGCTCGGATGTCGGGGACATGGCCTCCGACTACGCCGCGACCGGCCTGAAGTACTACACCCTCGCCTTCCTCACCCCGCAGTCCGGCTGCACGCCGGAATGGGAGGACGGCGGCGAGGCGATGAACGCGTTCACGTCCCAGGTGAGCGCAATCCAGAACGACGGCGGAAACGTCGTCATCTCCTTCGGCGGCGAGCCGAACGGCAGCACGCCGAACGAGATAGCGCAGACGTGTACCAGTGTTTCAAGCCTTACCGCAGCATATAAGAATGTTGTGGACACCTACGGCGTCACCCGCCTCGACTTCGACATCGAAGGCAGCGTCCTGTCCGACACCGCGGCCACCACGCGGCGGGACCAGGCGCTCGCCGCGCTGCAGGCCGAGGACCCGTCCGTGCAGGTCGACTTCACCCTCGGCGTCTCGCCGAGCGGCCTGCCGACCGGCAACGCCTCCGAGTACGCGCTCCTGCAAGACGCGCAGAACCAGGGCGTGAAGGTGACCATGGTCAACATCATGACCATGGACTTCTACGACGGCCAGCCGGTGCTCAGCGATGCCGAGTCCGCCGCCAGGGCCACCGCGAGCCAGCTCTCCGGCCTGTACGGCATATCCACCTCGGCCGCGTACGCCATGATGGGCCTCACCCCGATCGCCGGCACCAACGACGACGGAGCGGTCTTCTCCACCGCCAACGCGCAGTCGCTCGAGAGCTTCGCCGCCTCCAACGGCGTCGGCGAGCTCGCGTTCTGGGAGATCGACGGCTACGACAAGGGCACCGGCTATCAGTACTCGTCGATCTTCAACCAGATCACGGGCGGCAGCAACGGCGGCGGCTCCGCGACCGGCGCGATCACCGGCTACCAGGGCCTGTGCCTGGACGACCGCTCGGCCAGCACGGCGAACTTCAATCCGATCCAGGTCTACACCTGCAACGGGACGAACGCGCAGAGCTGGACCGTCGAGTCGAACAACACGCTGCAGGTGCTCGGCAAGTGCCTGGATGTCGACGCCGCGGGCACGGCGAATGGCACGACCGTGGATCTCTACGACTGCAACGGCACCGCCGCGCAGACCTGGGTTCCGCAGTCGAACGGTGAGCTGCTGAACCCGAACTCCGGCAAGTGCCTGGACGACACGGGTTACGGCGGCTCGGGCACGCAGGTGCAGATCTGGTCGTGCGCCGACACCTCGAACCAGAAGTGGACCCTGCCATGACCAAGATGAAGCAGCGGCTCCTCGCGGTCGTCGCGGCCGTGGCCCTCGTCTTCGGCTTCGGAACCGCCGTCGCCCACCACGCCTCGGCGGCCACTTCCGGCGGCGTCGGACCGATCGTCGGTTACCAGGGCCTGTGCCTGGACGACCGCTCGGCCAGCACGGCGAACTTCAATCCGATCCAGGTCTACACCTGCAACGGCACCAGCGCGCAGAGCTGGACCGTCGAGTCGAACAACACGCTGCAGGTGCTCGGCAAGTGCCTGGACGTCGACGCCGCGGGCACGGCGAATGGCACGACCGTGGATCTCTACGACTGCAACGGCACCGCCGCGCAGACGTGGGAGCCGCAGTCGAACGGTGAGCTGCTGAACCCGAACTCCGGCAAGTGCCTGGACGACACGGGTTACGGCGGCTCGGGCACGCAGGTGCAGATCTGGTCGTGCGCGGACACCTCGAACCAGCAGTGGACGCTGCCGCAGGCCTCCAGCGGCAACACGCCGAGCCTGGGCTCGAACGTCTACATCTTCAACACCTCGATGTCGACGACCACGATCCAGAACGACATCAACGCCGTCTACGCCCAGCAGCAGTCGAACCAGTTCGGCACGCAGCGCTATGAGCTGATGTTCGAGCCCGGGACCTACAACGTGAGCGTCCCGGTCGGCTTCTACACCGAGGTCGTCGGCCTCGGCCAGAACCCCTCGCAGACGGTCATCACCGGCGGCGGGATCTACGCCGACGCCTCCTGGAACAACGGGAACGCGACGGAGAACTTCTGGCGCGGCGTGGAGAACATCACCAACGACCCGTCCTCCGGCTCGACCGAGTGGGCCGTCTCCCAGGCCGACCCGATGCGCCGGGTGAACATCGAGGGCAACATGGTCCTCGACGACGACACCTCGGGCAACACGACGAGCAACTGGTCCTCCGGCGGCTTCATCAGCGACTCGATCGTCACCGGCCAGGTCAACTCCGGGTCGCAGCAGCAGTTCATCATGCGCAACGACCAGATGGGCAGCTGGACCGGCTCGAACTGGAACATGGTGTTCGTCGGCGACAGCGGCGCGCCCTCGCAGTCGTTCCCGAGCCCGCCGGACACGACCGTCGGCCAGACCCCGACCGTCGACGAGAAGCCGTACGTGTACGTCGACAGCTCCGGGAACTGGAACGTGTTCGTGCCCTCCAACCGGACGAGCTCGAGCGGCGTGTCCTGGGCGAGCGGCAACACGGCGGGCACGTCGCTGCCGATCGGCGACTTCTACATCGCCACGCCGAGCGACACGGCCGCGACGATCAACGCGGCGCTGGCCTCCGGCAAGGACCTGCTGTTCACCCCGGGCGTCTACCAGATCAACGGCACCATCGACGTCACCAACCCGGACACCGTCGTGCTCGGCCTCGGCCTGGCCACGCTGGTGTCCAACAGCGGCGACCCGATCCTGGAGACCGCGGACGTCAACGGCATCCGCATCGCCGGCCTGATCTTCGACGCGGGCACCACGAACTCCTCGGTGCTCGTGCAGATCGGCCCGTCGGGCTCCAGCGCCGGCCACTCCGGCGACCCGACCGTGCTCTCGGACGTGTTCGCCCGGATCGGCGGCGCGACGGTCGGCAAGGCGACGCAGACGCTGCAGGTCAACAGCAGCAACGTGATCGGCGACGACCTGTGGCTCTGGCGCGCGGACCACGGCAACAGCGGCACGGTCGGCTGGACGACGAACACCGCCACCAACGGCCTGGTCGTCAACGGCGCGAACGTGACCATGTACGGCCTGGCGGTCGAGCACTACCAGGGCGAGCAGGTCCAGTGGAACGGCAACGGCGGCGCGGACTACTTCTTCCAGAGCGAGATGCCGTACGACGTGCCGAACCAGTCCTCGTGGATGGACGGCGGCTCGGACGGCTATCCCTCGATCGCCGTCAACAGCTCGGTGTCCAGCTTCCAGGCGTACGGACTCGGCAGCTACTGCTACTTCAGCACGAACTCGAGCGTGCAGAGCGCGAACGCGTTCACCTCGCCGAGCTCGTCCGGGGTGGCGTGGCATGACATGGTGACCGTCTCGCTCGGCGGCACCGGAACGATCGACCACATCATCAACGGCACCGGCGGCACGGTGAACTCCAGCAGCACGGTCGCCGACCTGACCAGTTACAACTAGAAATCAGTCACCGGTCGCAGAGCGCGGGCCGGGCGGAAGACGACTCCGATCGTCCTCCGCCCGGCCCGAGTGGGTTCCGCCTGGCCCGATCGCGTTCCGGCCGGTCCGATCGGGTTCCGCCCGGTCCGATCGCCTTCCGGCCGGC
>NZ_JAGSOH010000013.1 GCF_018139625.1 Actinospica acidithermotolerans
CCCCCGCAGTCCGCCGCCGCGCCCCCGCCCTTCGTCGTGGCCGAGCCGCCGCCGGAGCCGCCGGGCGACTACGACCCGGGTCCGCCGCCGCCTTTCATGGACGAGGCGCCGCCGGACGAGCCCTTCGACCCGCATCTCGCCGCCCTGAGCGACGAGGCGGTGCCCAACGATCCCGGGCCCTCCGCCCGCGATCTGCTGATCAAGGAGCTCGGCGCGAGCTTGATCGACGAGATACAGAACCCGGATTGACCCGCCGGGGCCCGGCCCGCGCAAGGCCGGCGCCCCGTAGGCTCGAGGAGTAACCGGCCGACGGGCCGGCGAGGAACGAGGGAGCAGCAGGTGTTTCCAGACGGATTCGACATGGGTTCGCTGATCCAGCAGGCCCAGCAGATGCAGGAGCAGCTGGCGGCGGCCCAGCAGGAGCTCGCCGAGGTCACCGTGACCGGCACCGCCGGCGGCGGCCTGGTCGAGGCGACCGTGTCCGGGCTCGGTGAGCTGAGCGGCCTGAAGATCTCCCCGGAGGCGGCCGATCCGCAGGACACCGAGACGCTCGCCGACCTGGTGGTCGCCGCGATCCGGGACGCCAACGCGCAGGCCGAGGCGCTGCAGCAGGACAAGCTCGGCCCGCTCGCCGCGCTCGGCCAGGGCGGCGGCTTCGGCGGCGGCCTGCCCGGCGGCGGCACCGGCGGCGCGACCTTTCCGCTCGGCTTCTAGGAAGAGAACCACCGACCGTGTACGAGGGCGTGGTCCAGGACCTGATCGACGAGCTCGGGCGGCTGCCGAACATCGGCCCCAAGTCCGCCCAGCGCATCGCGTTCCACCTGCTGCAGGCCGATCCGGTGGACGTCAAGCGGCTCGCCGAGACGCTGCTGAAGGTGAAGGAGACGGTCCGCTTCTGCGAGGTGTGCGGGAACGTGGCCGCCGCCGAGCGCTGCCGGATCTGCCTGGATCCGCGCCGCGACGCCTCGGTGCTGTGCGTCGTCGAGGAGTCCAAGGACGTCGTCGCGATCGAGAAGACCCGCGAGTTCCGCGGCCGCTACCACGTGCTCGGCGGGGCGCTGTCCCCGATCGAGGGGATCGGCCCGGACGAATTGCGGGTACGCGAACTCATGGCCCGGCTCGCCGACGGCGTGGTGACCGAGCTGATCCTGGCCACCGACCCCAATATGGAGGGCGAGGCCACCGCCAGTTTCCTGGCCCGCATGGTCAAGCCGCTCACCGCGGACGGCTCGCTGCGGGTCACCAGGCTCGCCTCCGGGCTGCCGGTCGGCGGCGACCTCGAGTACGCCGATGAAGTCACCCTGGGCCGCGCGTTCGCCGGAAGAAGGAAGATCGATGGCTGATATCGCAGTGCTGGACGACGACCTGGAGTTCACCTCGGCGATCGCCGATCAGGTGGAGTCCTTCCTGGTCGCGGTGCGGGCGGTGGCCCGCGGCGAGGCGGCCGCCTCCGCGGTCTCGATGCTGCTGCTCGAGGTCTCCCAGCTGCTGCTGGCCGGCGGACGGCTCGGCGCGATCGCGGACGTGATCCCCGAGGAGCGCTTCGAGGAGGACCCGGGCCCGGACCCCGACCTGGACGACCTGCGCGACCAGCTGGCCGTGCTGCTCGACCCGTGCGACATCTACCGCGAGGTCTTCGACCCGCTGGCGGTGCCGACCGAGGTGGAGACCCGGCGGATCTCCGACGACATCGCCTCGATCGTCACCGAGCTGGCCCACGGCCTGACCCACTTCCGGGCCGGCCGGGAGACCGAGGCGCTGTGGTGGTGGCAGTTCTCCTACCTCTCCGGCTGGGGCCCGGCCGCCTCCTGCGCGCTGCGCGCCCTGCACTCGATCGTCGCCGGCTCGCGGCTGCAGGAAGCCTGAGCGGCGCGCTGCGCCCACGGAGTGGAACGAACGGGACACTTCGGCGCCGCGCCGTTACGATGACTCCGCCACCGGTTCGTCGACGCACGCCAGTAGACGTGCGCGGCCGGAGGCGGCGTCGCACGGGTCAGTAGGCCCTGGGCGCACGAAGAGAAGACGGAGCTCACTGTGAGCCTTGTCGTACAGAAGTACGGTGGCTCCTCGGTGGCCGACGCCGAGAGCATCAAGCGCGTGGCCAAGCGCATCGTCGCGGCCAAGCGCGCCGGAAACGAGGTCGTGGTCGTCGTCTCCGCCATGGGGGACACCACCGACGAGCTGATCGACCTCGCCCAGCAGGTCTCCCCGCTGCCCGAGGGCCGGGAGCTCGACATGCTGCTGACCTCCGGCGAGCGCATCTCCATGGCGCTGCTCGCGATGGCGATCGGCTCCCTCGGAGTCGAGGCGCGGTCCTTCACCGGGTCCCAGGCAGGCGTCATCACCGACCGGGTGCACAACAAGGCGCGGATCATCCGGGTCACCCCGGGCCGGATCCACAAGGCGCTCGAGGAAGGCGCGATCGCGATCGTGGCCGGCTTCCAGGGCGTCTCCGACGACACCAAGGACATCACCACGCTCGGCCGCGGCGGGTCGGACACGACCGCCGTCGCGCTGGCCGCGGCGATGGGCGCCGAGGTCTGCGAGATCTACACCGACGTGGACGGCGTCTACACCGCCGACCCGCGGCTGGTCCCCGCGGCCCGCAAGCTGCCCCACGTCCAGTACGAGGAGATGCTGGAGCTCGCCGCCTCCGGCGCGAAGATCCTGCACCTGCGCTGCGTGGAGTACGCGCGGCGGTTCGACGTCCCCATTCACGTACGGTCCTCCTTCTCCACACTGGAGGGCACCTGGATCCGCAACACCCCCGAAGGAGCCGAGATGGAGCAGGCGATCATCGCCGGTGTGGCGCACGACACCAGCGAGGCTAAGGTCACCGTGGTCGGCGTCCCGGACAAGCCGGGCGAGGCCGCGAAGATCTTCCGGGCGGTGGCCGACGCGGAGATCAACATCGACATGGTGGTGCAGAACGTCTCCGCCGCCGCGACCGGCCTGACCGACATCTCCTTCACGCTGCCGAAGACCGACGGCGCCAAGGCGATGAGCCTGCTGACGAAGCTCAAGGCGCACATCGCCTTCGACTCGCTCGCCTACGACGACCAGATCGCCAAGGTCTCGCTGATCGGCGCCGGCATGAAGTCGCACCCCGGCGTGACCGCCGTGTTCTTCGAGGCGCTGGCCAAGGCCGGGGTGAACGCCGAGATGATCTCCACCAGCGAGATCCGCATCTCCGTGGTCTGCCGCGCGGACAGTGTCCGGCCCGCGGTCGCCGCCATCCACACCGCCTTCGAGCTCGACGCCGAGGCCGAGGCCGTGGTCTACGCGGGGACGGGGCGGTAACGGGCATGGGCGAGTACTCGAAGAAGCTGCCGACCCTGGCCGTCGTCGGCGCGACCGGTGCCGTCGGCACCGTGATGCTGGACATCCTCTCCACCCGGCAGAACGTCTGGGGCGAGATCCGGCTGATCGCCTCGCCGCGCTCGGCGGGCAAGCTGCTGACCGTCCGCGGCGAGCAGGTGCCGGTCGTGGCGCTGAGCGAGGAGGCGTTCGACGGCGTCGACGTCGCGATGTTCGACGTGCCGGACGAGATCTCCGCGCAGTGGGGCCCGGTCGCCGCCGCGCGCGGCGCCGTCGTGGTGGACAACTCCGGCGCCTTCCGGATGGACCCCGACGTGCCGCTCGTGGTGCCCGAGGTCAACGCCGCGGCCGCCCGGCAGCGGCCGCGCGGGATCATCGCGAACCCGAACTGCACCACGCTCTCCATGATCGTCGCGATGGGCGCGCTGCACGCCGAGTACGGGCTGACCAAGCTGGTCGTCGCCTCGTACCAGGCGGCGTCCGGCGCCGGCCAGCCCGGCGTGGACACCCTGCGCGACCAGCTGGCGAAGGTGGCCGCGACCCCGGGCCTGGGCACCCAGCCCGGCGACCTGCGCCGCGCCGTCGGCGACCTCGGCCCCTTCCCGGCGCCGCTGGCGCTGAACGTGGTGCCGTGGGCCGGCTCGCTCAAGCAGGACGGCTGGTCCTCCGAGGAGCTCAAGGTGCGCAACGAGTCGCGCAAGATCCTCGGGCTGCCGGAGCTGAAGGTCTCGGCGACCTGCGTGCGGGTGCCGGTGCTCACCACGCACTCGCTGGTCGTGCACGCGACCTTCGAGCGCGACGTGACCGTCGAGCAGGCGCACGGCGTGCTGCGCGACGCCCCCGGGATAGTGCTCTGCGACGATCCGGCGAACGGCGAGTTCCCCACGCCGAACGACGTGGTCGGCACCGACCCGACCTGGGTCGGCCGGATCCGGCAGTCGCTGGACGAGCCGAACGAGCTCGAGCTGTTCGTGTGCGGGGACAACCTCCGCAAGGGCGCGGCGCTCAACACGGCGCAGATCGCCGAACTGATCGCCGCCGAGCTCACCGCGGGCTGATCGCGGGCCGACCACGGCGAACGACGGCCCAGGCCGATGGGCAAAACCCCCTCCGGTTCACTCCTGAGGGGGTTTTTCCTATGAATCACCCCTCCGAGACGGTCTCGGATGGCATCCTTGGGGCTCGTGAGTGCCCCCCGGCGGTTCAATCCAGGAAACACTCGAACGGGGTACAACGGTCGGTGGGTTCGCTTTGTCTAACTGTCGTGACTTCTGCCGCTCTGCCCGCGCCCGAGGGGCTGGTTCTGCCGCCGCTCGTCCATCGGCCGCGCCCGGCCTCCGCGGGAGGTGCGGTGGCGACTGACGTCGACGTGACGACGGATCTGCTGACCGAGACCTATCAGCGCCATTACTCGTCGCTGCTGCGTCTCGCGGCACTGCTGCTGGACGACGTCGCCTCGTGCGAGGACGTGGTGCAGGAGGCGTTCATCCGGGTGCACGCCGCCCGCGCGCGGGTACGGGAGGCGGACAAGCTGCTCGCCTACCTCCGGCAGACCGTGGTCAACCTCTCCCGGTCCACGCTGCGCCGCCGGCTGCTCGGCCTCAAGCTGCTGCCCAAGCCGATGCCGGACGCGGCGAGCGCGGAGGAGGGCGCGTACGCGGCGCTGGAGAAGGACGCCCTCATCCAGGCGCTGCGGGGGCTGCAGCGGCGCCAGCGCGAGGTGCTCGTGCTGCGATACTTCTCCGACATGACCGAAGCTCAGGTCGCCGCCGCGCTGGGACTCTCGATCGGATCGGTCAAGGCGTACGGCTCGCGGGGTATCGACGCTCTACGCGCTCGATTGGAGGAGCAGTGATGAGCGAGGAGCACGGGGGCCGCTCCGGCGCGCCGCACGACTCCTCGGAGCCTCGCGGGCTGGACCCGGAGGAGCTGGCCGCGGCGTTGCAGCGGTCCGTCGCGGCGATCGGCGCGGACGGGCCGCCGCGGGCCGGCCTGGCGCGGATCCGCAGGCGGGCCAAGGCGCGCCAGCGCAGGCGCACCGTCATGGCGAGCAGCGCCGGAGTCCTGATGCTCGCGGTGGTCGTGGGCTCGGTCACCGGCAGCAGGTTCGACATCGTGCCGGTGCTGACCGGCGTCGTCGGGCTCGGCGGCGATTCGACCAGTGGCGCGCCGACCGCGACCCCGCACGCGGGCAGCTCCGGCCAGGTGCGCACGGTCAGGCCCCCGGCCGCCGTGGCCGGGAAGAAGGGGCCGGCGATCGGCCCGGTCACCGCGAGCGCGACGCCCTCGGCCCTCGCGTCGGCCGGTGTCCCGCAGTGCACGGCGGCCGACCTCACGGCGAAGGCGACCGTGGACGCGGTGATCAACGGCGTCTCGTACGGTCACGTGGACGCCGTCGCGAGCGCGACGTGCGCGGTCGCCGGGCCGCCGGTGCTGCAGGTGGAGAATCTCGCGGGCACGGCCGTGCGCTCGGTGGTGATCCTTGAGCACGAGTCCACCGACGGCTCGCAGCTGCCTGACGTCGCGACCTGGGGCGCGGTACTGAAGTTGCAGGCGGGTCAGGGCTTCACCCTGCAGTACGCCTGGGCGCCCGACGAATGCTCGGCCGCTGTGGCGACAGGAAGCGCGACGGCCAGCGGCAGCGCGTCGCCCTCGCTGAGTGCCGCGGCGAGCCAGAGCCCGGAAAGCACCTACTCGCTGAGCTACCTGGTCTCGGGCACCTCGCCGACCCTCCCGGCGGACCTGCAGGCCGCGTGCGGGGCGACGGTCTACGTCACGGACATCTACCGCCCTGGCGCCTACGCGCTGCCAGTGGCCACCGCGTCGCCGACTCCGCAGGCGTCCACGTCCTCGGCTCCCGCGCCGACCCAGGCGCCGACCACGCTGTCGCCCGCGTCCAGCTCGCCGACGACGGCACCGACGTCTGCGGCGGCCACCAGCAGTGGCACCTCGACGAGCAGCAGCAGCGCGACGACGGGTTCGGCGACGCAAGGAGCGGCCAACGCGACCGCGATCCCGTCGAGCACGTCCTGACGGCCGTTACCGGGCCCGGGCTACTCGGTTCCGTACCGGGCCCCGGCTACTCCGCTCCGTACCGGGCTCCGGCTACTCGGTTCCGCCGCCGAAGCGTGCGGAGAGCTCGGGGTCGGTCTCCCACCAGGGGCGGAAACGCTCCTGGGCCGAGCCGTCCCCCGGCGCGATCTCGACCGCGACGACCTCGAGCTCGTCCTGCGCCGCGTCCTCGACGACGGCCTCGTCCTTGCGCAGCCCGCGCCAGAGCGCCGCGAGCAGCGGGATGCTGGTGATGTCGCCGACGATCCAGAACACCGCGCCGCCGAACGCCTGGTTCCAGGCCAGGCCCGACGTCGCGCCGAGGCTCAGCGGCGCGAACAGGACGTTGTGCGGCAGCGTGCTCAGGGAGGCGTAGTAACTGCCCGCGACGAGGCCGCCGCCCAGCCAGAGGATCATCGCCACGCCCGCGTCGCCGATGCCCTCCACGAAGCTGATCCACACCGAGATCATGTGCGAGAACTTCTTCGGCACCGGGTCGAGCTGGATGCGGCTCCAGAAGTACAGGAAGCCGACCGCGCACAGCACCAGGTGAGTCAGCGCGTCCACGGCGTCGTTGGTCAGGGACGTGAGGTACCAGCCGGTGAAATACAGCGCGTACGGCGTGACGAGAAGGATCATCGAGACGACGGCCGGGAACGTGAGGAACCGCAGCGGCTTCGAGGCGACAACCCTGCGCGCGAACCGCGCGTCGCGGCTTTCACCCGTGGTCAGCAGCGTGATCGGTGCGCTGCACGCGAAGAACAGCGGCGTGGTCATCAGCAGCAGCGCGTTCTGCAGCGCGCGGTCCCAGAACAGCACCTTCTCGTAGGAGCCGATGAAGGACATCGTGGCCAGCGTGAAGAGCACCGCCGACGTTCCGAAGCACACCTTGCGCGCAAGAGGGAAGGGACCGGCCACGCGCTGGTAGCGGCGTACGCCGAGGACGTAGCCCACGACGCCGACAAGCAGCACGACCAGCATCGCCGGGTCGAACTTCCACGCCGTGAACACGTCGCTCATGTGCAGCGGGGACGCCGGTCCGCAGCCCTGACTCAGGCAACGTCCGGCCGCGTCGGCCAGCACCACGATCCTCGCCCTCCTGCCGCGCTCGCCCAAAAAGCCCGGTTACTTCCGGTTCCTCGCCTCAGCACGGTACCCCGCACGGGTCTGGCGCTCGGAGGCGGGGTTCAGTAGGAGCAGAACTCGATCAGCGTGCCCTCGGGAGCGCGGACGTGCGCCACCCGCATTCCCCACGCGCGCTGATCCACCGGCTTCGCCACGGACTCCGCGCCGGCCGCCACGGCCTGGTCGTAGAGTCGACATGCCGCGATCTTACGCGGAGTCAGAGTTCGAGGAGGACGGTGAACGGCCCGTCGTTGACCAGCCGCACCTTCATCTCCGCGCCGAAGACCCCGGTCGCGACCGTGGCCCCCAGCTCGCGCAGGCCGGCCACGACCTCGTCGAACAACGGCTCCGCGACCGACCCCGGCGCCGCCGCGGTCCACGACGGCCGACGGCCCTTGCGGGCGTCGCCGTAGAGCGTGAACTGCGAGATCAGCAGCAGCGGCGCGTCCAGGTCGGCGCACGACTTCTCGTCCGGCAGGATGCGCAGCGTCCAGAGCTTCTCGGCCAGCCGCCGCGCGTTCGCCGACGTGTCCGTGTGCGTGACGCCCACCAGCACGCATAACCCGGGCGCGTCGATCTCGCCGACCGTAACGCCGTCCACCTGCACACTCGCCTCAGCTGCCCGCTGAACCACCGCTTTCACGCGGAGATAATCCCATGGACGACTTGCGTAGGCTTGGGGCCATGCCGATTCCGTGGATCACGCTGCAGGAAGGCGACATCACGCAGGTCGCCGTCGATGCGATCGTCAACGCGGCGAACTCCTCGCTGCTCGGCGGGGGCGGCGTGGACGGGGCGATCCACCGCGCCGGCGGCCCGCGGATCCTTGAGGAGTGCCGCGCCCTGCGCGCCTCGCAGTACGGCAAGGGCCTGCCCCCCGGCCAGGCCGTGGCGACGACGGCCGGCGACCTGCCCGCGCGCTGGGTGATCCACACCGTCGGCCCGGTTCACTCGACGACCGAGGACCGCTCCGACCTGCTCGCCGCCTGCCACCGCAACGTCCTGCGCATCGCCGACGAGCTCGGTGCGCGGACCGTCGCCTTCCCGGCGATCTCCACCGGCATCTACGGCTGGCCGCTCGCCGACGCCGCACGCATCGCGATCGGCACCGTCCGCGAGACCGACGCATCGGTCGTTCGCGATGTGCGCTTCGTGCTCTTCGGCGAGACCGCTTTCAATCACTTCAAGACACATTTGGACCGATGACGGACATAGCAGTACCCAACAGGCAGATCCGCGCGAGCTACGACGACTCGACGATCACGGTGTACCAGGCCTACAGCCCGGCCATCGGCCGGCCGGCGGCCGCGAACGGCCGCTTCGGCGGCGCCTTCAAGCGCGAGCGCATGACCTGGATCAAGCCGTCCTTCCGCTGGATGATGTACCGCTGCGGCTGGGCCCTCAAGCCCGGGCAGGAGCACGTGCTGGCGATCCGGATCTCCCGCGAGGGCTTCGAATGGGCCCTCGCGCACAGCGCCTTCGCCCACTACGACGCCAAGCTGCACGTTGACCGCGAGGCGTGGCGCGCCTCTCTGGACAACCCCGTGCGCATCCAGTGGGATCCCGAGCGCGACCTGCACTTCCGTCCGCTCGACCACCGCTCGATCCAGATCGGTCTCGGCGGCGAGTCCGTCGCACGCTACTGCGACGAGTGGATCGTGGGCATCGAGGACGTCACCGTCCTCGCGCGCCGCGTCCACGCGACCCTCAGCACCGAGCAGGCCCCGTCCGCCGCGATGGAACTGCTCCCCGCCGAACGCCCGTATCCGGTGCCCGACGCGATCGCCGCGCAGATAGGGATGTGCAGATAGGGATGTAGAGACGACCGGAGGCCCCCACTCGGAAAGTGGGGGCCTCCGGCCTGCTTACGGACGTGCTCTCGCGGAACCGGGCTCACGGATCCTGCTTACGGATCCGTGCTCACGGAACCGCCGAACTACCCGGCGGAGACCTCGAGGATCTGCGCCACGCCGCTCGTCAGACCGGCGATGGTCGGGCTGGTGAACTTGGTGGCCAGGGTCGTCTGGGTCGGTGCGTCCCAGTTGCCCGCCTGCCAGGATCCGTTGGCGTTGCGGATGTCGTGCTTGAGCACACCGCTCGTGGTCACGGCGATGATCTGCGAGGAGCCGTTCGGCATCGCGGTGATCGTGGCCTCGGCGATCCCGGTGGACCCGGCCGGGACACCCCAGCCGCTCGACTGCCACGAACCGTTGGCGAGGCGGATGTCGTGCTTGAGGACACCCGTCGAGGTCACCTCGACGATCTGCGACGAGCCGTCGGGCATGCCCGCGATGCTCGCGTAGGTCACCTTCACGCCGGTCTGGGTCAGCGCACGCCAGCCCTGCCAACTGCCGTTGGCGTTGCGGATGTTGTGCTCAAGCACGCCGCTCGTGGTCACGGCGACCAGCTGCGAGGAGCCGTTCGGCATCGCGGTGATGCTGGCCTCGGCGATCCCGGTGGACCCGGCCGGGACACCCCAGCTGGACGCCTGCCAGGTGCCGTTGGCGTAGCGGACGTCGTGTTCGAGGGTGCCGGTCTTCGTCACTTCGATCAGCTGAGACGAGCCGTCAGGCATACCCGCGATGCTCGCCGAGACGGCTGTCGTGTTGTTCTTGGGCACGCCCCAGTTCTGCCAGGTGCCGGCGCTGCTGGAGTAGACGGTGTGCTCGACCGTGCCGCTGGTCGTGACCGCGACGGCCTGCGAGTCACCGTCCGGCATCGCGGTCACCGCGGTCTGGGCGATGCCCGACGAGTTCGCCGGTCCCTGCGTCCACGCGCTCCACGTGCCGGTCGAGCTGCGCAGGGCGCTGAACAGCTGGCCGCTCGCCGGTACGCCGGTGCCGGTCACGTTGACGTACATCGCGCCCTGGCCGGTGTCGGTCGACACCTCGTAGGCGCCCGAGTAACTCTGCGCCGCGGTCGGGGTGAACGTCATCGTGACCGTGTAGGTCTCCCCAGGCGCAAGTTGCTGGCCTTCGGGGATCGGGTTGGTCGCGGCGAACGGAGCCGTGGGCGGAGCCGCCTTCGTCACCGTCAGGTTGACGTTTCCGGTGTTGGAGACGGTGAACGTCTGCGTAGCCGTCTTGCCCGCCACCACGTTGCCGAAGGACAGGCTCGTCGGACTGATCGTCACCTGCGGATCCGCCGCGATCGCGCTACCGGTCAGCGGGATGGTGAGCGAACCCTGATCGGACGTCAGCACGATCGACGAACTGTCGCTCGCCGCCACCGCGGTCGGCGCGTACGTGGCGCTGATTGTGGTGGTAGCGCCCGGGGCCAGCGTGCTGCCGACGGCGGGAAGCCCGCTGGCGGTGAACGGCGCGTTCGGACCGGTCACGCTGCTGAACGTCTCGGTGCTCGTGCCGGTGTTCGTCACGCCTACGGTCAGCGTCTCGCTACTGCCCACGGCTCTGGTGCCCCAGGCCAGCGAAGTAGGCGTCGCACCCAGTCCTGCTTGAGTGCCCGTTCCGTTAAGCCCGAACTCGAAGTTGCCCACGTCTGTGGTAACTGTCAGTTCGGATGTATCTGCGCCCCAGGTCGTCGGGCTGAAGGTCACCGGGACGGTCAGCGTCTGACCGGCCGTCAGGCTCGTCGGCAGGGACGGGGTGGTCGTGCCGGCCGAGAACGGCGCGTTTGCGCTGACGCCGGTGATCGTCACGTCGCGCGTGGCGGTCAGCGTCGCGGTCGTGGTGCCGGTCGAGCCGACGGCCACGTTTCCGAAGCCGGTCGACGCGCCCTGCAGTGTGGCGGTCGTCGGCGCGCCGAAGCCGAGCAGGTGGCCGTCGCGCGTGCCGACGTAGACGCGGCCGTTGTTGGTCGCCGGCACCGAGAACTTGGTGACGGTGCCGAGCGGCCAGGAGCGCAGCAGCGTCATCACGCCGCTGGAGGGCACGGCGTTGTAGACCATCAGCTGGCCGTTGGTGCCGGTCGAGCCGGAGGACTGGATGACCCAGACGAGCGCGGAGCCCGACGTGGTCCCGTTCGAGGTGACGACGGGCGAGCCTGAGCTGAAGGGGAAGGTCTGCTGGCTGGTGCCGGCCACCCGGAACGACGGCACCCCGGATCCGGTCAGGCCGTATGCGAGGGCGACGAGGTGGCTGTTGGACTCGGAGACGTACACATAGCCGCCGTCGCCGCCCCAGACCGCGGGGTGGCCCCACACGCCGGAGAGCTGCGTCTGGCCGACGACGGCGTCCGTGCCACCCGAGCCCTGCGCGCGGCCGCCGAGGGAGGCGCGGTTGAGCAGCCACAGGCGCCCGTCCTTGCCGATCTGCACCATCAGGTGCGGATAGGTCGAGGTGCCGAACTCGGCGTCGGGCAGCGCGGCCGGGCCGCCGGAGGAGACGTCCTGGTCGTTCGCGTCGAGGGTCGAGGCATTGGCCGGTGAGAAGAAGTCGGAGGCCGAGATGGTGCCGTCGGACGCCACGTTCAGGTGAACGACGGACTCGGAAAGATCCTTAGGCGGCGAGGTGCCGACGCCGACCGGAGGCGTGACGCCGTTGCCGGTGGCGATGTACATGCCGCTTGAGCCGTCCGTGACGATGCCGCCGCCGGACTGCCAGATTCCCGCGCCCGACGCGTTCGAGCCCGCCTCGTCGGTCCACATGTGCAGCGACTTCGTGCTCGCGTTCACGCCGACTACGTAGCCGCGGTAGGGGCCGTAGTCGCAGTGGCCGCCGAACGCCATGTAGACACTGCCGTTCTGGAACAGGATGCCCGGGCGCTGCAGCTCGCGCTCGGGATTGAAGCTGACCGCCGTGTCGTTCGAGGGCGATCCGGCGATCGACACCGGCCAGCCGGTGCGGATGGCCCCGGTGGTCGCGCTCATCGCGTAGAGGTAGTAGTGCGGCACCGTCGCGTTGGCGCCGTCGTTCACCTTCGCCGTCAGGTACACGTAGCCGGTGGACGCGTCGTAGACCGGGGTCGAGGTGATCCCGATGTCCGGCACGAGGTCGCCGCAGCCGATCGTGGAGGCCGGCCAGGAGGGGCCGAGGTAGTCCTGCCACTCGATGGCGCCGGTCTCGCTGTTGATGCCGTAGACGTGGTTCTCCTCCGTCCCGACGATCACCGTCGTGCCCACCACGAGCGGCTGGGCGTAGACCTGGCCGACGACCGCGGTGGAGAACAACTCGCCGAAGTCGCTCCCGGTGACGGAACCCGAGGTGAGCGACGCCTCGTTCTGATCCCAGCCCGTGCGCTGGTTGTCGTTCGAGACGGTGACGACGTCGGCATGCGCGCTCGCGACCGACAGAGTGGCCGCCGTCATCCCGACGAGCAGCGAAAGTATGAGCACCCGTATTCGGGTGGATCCGGTGCGCGGCAGCGCGGATCGCATGGACCAGTCCCTCCCTCAGCCCGGATTCGCCGGGCACCCGCCGATCGGTGAACCAGCCCGCCGGCAGCGCGGCGGGCACTGGTTTTACCACGTCTTGGGCAGACCATAAGGGTGCTCTCATGATCATGGGAAGTGAGCGGCGGAAGTGTTACAGGGCTGGTTCATCCGCCCCTTGCCGCGATCCGTCGGGATGTCAGGTTTCGGACAAATCGCCCGGATGCCGCGCGTCGCCCGGATGCCGCGCGTCGCCCGGATGCCGCGCCTCGCCCGGACGCCGCGGCGCGCCCGGACGCCGCGGCGCGTCATCCGCGGCGGGGCCTGCGGGGCCCTGGGCCCTTGCGATCGTCCAGGCCCATCGCTGGACAGGGCAGCGGTGCGGGGCCGGTAACGGTGGATGAGGGCCGGGCCGCCCGGCCGGATTCCCGGCCGGGTGTGGCCTTATGCGGTTCTAGTTCCAGGCGGCCGGGACGGGAGCGTCGACGGGGGCGGCGAGTTGCGCCATCAGGCCGGCGAAGTCCTCGAGGTGCCAGGTGACGACGATTCGGTTGTCGCGGACCTGGTGGATGTCGATGGTGCGTATCTCGATGCGCCGACCGGTGGGCTCGTACCCCATGAAGGCGCCCTGATGGGTTCCGCTGACGGTGTTTCGGACGGCGACGCGGTCGCCTGCGACGAGGATGTCTTCGTGCGCGACGTGGTAGTCGGGCATCGCCTGGCGGAATGCCGCGATCTGGACCGGCATGCCTGCGGGTCCCTGCTGCTGGCCGGGAGCGAGCGGGATGTCGATCCAGTCGTCGGCGAGGATCTCGCCGTAGACGGTGGTGTCGCCGGTGCGGAACGGCTCGTAGAAGGCGCGTACGACGTCGATGATGCCCGGGTCGGAGCGCGTGTCGGAGCCGGTGGCCGCGGACGTGTCGGGGCGGTTCGCAGTGGTCATGGCAGTGCCTTTCTGGTGACTACGGGTCGGGACGGGTTGAGCGGGTGGCGGCGGTGGCCGGGGCGTGGTGGCCGGAGCGGCGCTAAACGAGCGCGAGGATGAGGCCGACGGCGACGAGGAGCGCGGCCGTGACCGCGTGGACAGTCAGCGCTTGGCGGAGGGTTCCTCCGTTGGTTCGCACGATGACGGCGTCTCCGATCGGGGTGATCGCCGCGGCGAGCATGGCCCAGCCGAAAACGTGGATGCCGCCGGCCGCGAGGGCTACGAGTGGCACTACTCCGGAGGTGATGTCGCGGACGCCTTTGATGCTGGTCAAGGCGCGCAGGCTGTCTGCGGGCACGCCGAATCCGGCCATGGCGATCTCGGGGGCGAGCAGGAACCGGCCGCCGATGAACAGGATGAAGGCGCAGCCGAGGAGCGCGACGGCGAGGGCGACGATCGTCATTATGATTCCTTTCAACGTTATCTATCAGCGTTCTATAACGACGTTAGCACAAGATTGGCGCAAGCGTCTGCCTGGCGCCGAGCACCAGTCCTTCCAGGTCACTGCGCATGGCGGCGTCGGGCCGGGCGAGGATCGCCGTTCGCTAACGCTGATAGGTAACCGTGCTATGGTCAGTGCCATGTCCCCCAAGCCCGCACCCGACCTCGAACTGCGGCGAGGTCAGATCATCCGCGCGGCACAAGAGCTCGCCGAGTCAGACGGCTGGGCCGCGGTGACGACGCGCGCGGTCGCCTCCCGGCTCGGCGTCACCCAGCCCGTGCTCTATTCGGTCTTCACCGGCCGGCAGGCAATCATCGACGCCGTGACCCTGACCGGATTCGCCGAACTCGCCGAAGCCCTTGAAGCAGTCGAAGCCGAGCCCATGGCGCGCATGCGCGCCTACCTCGAGTTCGCCGTGGCTCGGCCTCACCTGTACGAAGCCATGTTCTCGATGCCCTCGGACCTGCGATTCGGAACCGAGAGCGCCCCTGAGCCGCTTCAGCGCGCCTTCGCGGCGATCCACGAGACCTTCCCGGGCCCCGACCACAGCAGAGCGGAAGTCGCCTGGGCGACCCTGCACGGCCTGGCCACCCTCCAGATGGGGGGACGCCAGCCCGCGTCGCGCATGCAGAGCCGCCTGGAATACGCCCACTGCATACTGACGCAGTGTGACCTGGCTCCAGCGGATGCGAGCCGATCGGCACCTAACCCCACCCGGCCGCGCCGGGCAGGGTCCCGCGGTGATTCCGGCGGGCGGGAAACCGGCCCGGAGCGGCACTGATACCCGCGTGAACCCCGCCCGGCCGGGCATCTCACGACACCGGATGCCCGAGGCGCCGGGGGCCGCCCGGCGCGGTGCGTCCGGTGATCGACCACGTGCACTGCACATGCTCGCCGAGATCGCTGCGGCGCGTGGCCTGCTCGATTGCGGCGTCCGTTTACTGCGCAAGCACGTCGCCGACATGGTTCGGGTGACGCCTGCGAACCGCTCGTCGGTCTCAGTCGCTGACGGCTTCCGTGCCCGGCTCGAACCCGTTGCGGCGCATGTCGGCACCTACGATCCGGCTCGCCAGCCTGGCCAGGTCCTGCCGCTCGTCGTCCGCGAGGTCGGCGAGCAGGTTCCCGATCCGCACGGCGAAAAGCTCGGCCACCTGCTCGACCAGGTTCCGCCCGTCGTCCGTGATCGAGACGCGGGCCACCCGGCGGTCGATGTCGCTAACGGTCCGGACAACCAGGCCGCGCCGTTGCGCGCGGGAGATCAGTCCGGTGATCGAGGACTTGTCCAGGTCCAGGTGTCTGCCGAGCTCGTTCATCGTCGGCTCGCGGTCCCGGAGCACCCCGAGTAGTCGGGTCTGGATCAGCGAGAGGTCATAGTCCGCGGCGATCTCGGCCAGTGCGTTCTGCACGAGGAACGACAGCTGGGCCAGGGCGTCCACCAGGCCGAGGGTTTCGTCGCGCGAGCTCATGCTCCGATCCTACTTGGAAAGGTACGTGCCACCAACTATATTAGTACGTGGCACAAACCAATCCGTTCGGAGGGGAACCCCATGGACATCCACGCCGCCGTAGTCCGCTCGTTCGACGCCCCGCCCCGCTACGAGGCCTTCGACCTGCCCGCCCCGTCCGACGAGGACCACGCGGTGGTCGAGGTCCTGGCCGTCGGCCTGCACCCGCGGGTGCGTTCCGGCGCCGCGGGCAGCCATTACACCAGCACCGGCAGCCTGCCGATGGTCCCCGGGATCGACGGCGTCGGACGGCTGGCGGACGGCCGCGCGGTCTACTTCGTCGCCGACGACGTGCTCGGCCCGATGGCCAACCGGACCGTGATCGACACCCGCCGCAGCGTCGCGCTCCCGGTCGGCGCCGACGTGCTCAAGATCGCCGCCGCGATGAACCCGGCGATGTCCGCCTGGGTCGCGCTGCGCCGCCGGGTGCCGATCGAGCCCGGGCAGTCGGTGCTGATCCTCGGCGCGACCGGCAGCGCCGGGCAGATGGCCGTCCAGGTGGCCAAACGCCTCGGCGCGGGCCGTGTCGTCGGCGCCGGGCGCGACAAGGCCCGCCTCGACGCGCTGCCCGAAGTCGGCGCGGACGCGACCGTCGCGCTGAGCGAGGACGCCGACGCGACCGCCGCCGCGCTGGCCGACGCGGCATGCGAGGTCGACCTGGTCATCGACTACCTCTGGGGCAAGCCCGCGAGCGAGGCGATGATGGCGCTGCTGCTCGCCCGCTCCGACCGCAGCAGGGCGCTGAACTGGATCCAGATCGGTTCGATGGCCGGTCCGACGATCGAACTGCCGTCGGTGGCTCTGCGCTCGGCGAACTTCCGCCTGCAGGGCAACGGGCAGGGCGCGGTCTCCACGAGAGCGTACCTGGCCGAACTGCCGTCCCTGATCGAAGAGATCGACAACGGCGGCCTCCGAGTGAACGCGCAGGCGGAGCCACTCACCGAAGTGGAAAGAGCCTGGACCACGCCCGAGGTCCCCGGAGTGCGCACCGTCCTGATCCCCTGACACGGAAGCAGAATCGACGAAGGAGCTGTGATGCCCGGCCTTGAACATCATCGCCGGGTACGTCGGCTGAATCCGGCGGCGACCGATCGATCGGGGACTCGAACAGCCCCCTGATGACGTCGGCATGTCGGCCGGGAGCCTGTACGCCCCAGTGGCTCCAGCCGCCCGCACCCGACTGCGCTGAGAGCGATCAGGGCTACCAGTTGGGCCGCGGCTGTTACGGGATTGTCGAACGCGCACGCAGACCGAGTCCCGCAACCCACGTATACCCTTGTTGTCTTATAAGAAAATGGGGGAGGGTCAATGCGCCGAACTGGCGGCGTCGCGGCAGTCGCGCTGCTCATTTCCGTCGGCTCGCTTGTGGTGCCGGCGGCTGCCCACGCTGCCTCGGACACGACGTTCTACGTGGACGACCACAACGCCGCCGTCACGTGTTCAGACTCCACGTCGGACAGCGCAGTCACGCCGTACTGCACCATCCAGGCCGCGGTCGATGTGGCGACGAGCCCGGGCGACACGGTCATCGTCGCTGGGGGAAACTACCGGTGGTTCAGCGTCACGGCATCGGGCACCGCCGCCGCGCCGATCACCATCGAGGGCGCTGGCGGCAGCATGGCGGCATTTGTCGGCGCAGGTGGGGCGACGAACACCGTGCCCGCCATCGCCGTGAGCGGCGCCTCCTATGTGGTGGTGAAGAACCTGAGCGTCGAGGCGGAAGACAACGCGTCCGCTGTGGCGATTTCGAACTCCTCCCACATCACGCTCGACAGCAGCACAATCTGGCAGACCAATTTCAGTGTGGGGACCGCAGACCCCTCCATCTCGGTCAATTCGGGGTCCACGGCTATCACCATCAGCAGGAACCGCATCACGGCCGATTATTCGACTGGCGCGATCGGCGTGCAGGGCGGTTCGGGCGACGTAATCACCACTAACGCCGTGTTCGATTCGCGGCAGGGTCCGGCCATCACGCTCAATCAGGCGCCCGACTCGGACGTCACCAGCAACGGAGTCGCCAACAGTTGCGGACAGGCCGTCGCGGTGACGAACGGGTCGACATCCGCGAGCATCGAAAACAACCTGCTCCAGGCCATGACCGGCACCAGCACCAGCGCAGGCTCATGCGACATCAGCGGTAGCGCGGCCAGCACCGTTCTCGTCGACGGCACTTCGACGGTGGGCAGCGTGGCGGACTACAACGACGTGTCCAGCCCGCAGGGAGCGTCGACTCTCTACTCGTGGGCAGGGGTGGCCTACCCCTCACTGAGCGCGCTTTCTACCGCGACCGGGCAGGGGGCCCACGACCTCGACAACACGAGCCGGAACCTTATTGACGACGCGAACTCCGACGCTCCCGGGGAGCTCACGACCGACATCAACGGCAACCCGCGGGTGGACGACCCGAACATCGCGAACACTGGAGCGGGTACGTACTCGTACTACGACCGCGGTGCCACCGAGACCGAAGACCCGATCAGCGTCGCGACCGCGGCCAACTGGCCCACTCTGATGCCGAGCGGGTCGGCTGGAACCTTCACTGCCGCGGTGTCCGATGGCTGGTCGGACACCGCGATCACTGGTTGCGTTTACGACTTCGGTGATGGCACCGGCACCACCTCGGTCTCGCCGGCCGGCGGGAACTGCACCGCGCAGCACACCTATGGTGAGGGCGCCAGTTCCCGCACTATCAAGCTCACGGTGGTGGCGAGCGACGGCTACTCGACCACGAAGACATCGAGTGTCGCATTGGGCGTCGGCGGCGATCTTGTCGCGTCGCTCGACGTCGGGAGGGCTGGCGCCCGGACCGTGGACGTGACCAACGTGGGCTCGCACGGCTGGAACCTGGTGACGTGCACGTTCAACTTCGGTGACGGCACCGAGCAGACCGTGCAGGGCGGTGGGTGCGGCATCGGTACGGACTACTCGCACTTTTACCAGAACGTCGGAACGTACACGGTGACGGTCACCGTCACGGACTCCGACGGACAGGTTGCCACCTCCTCCGGCAACTTCACGGCGACAGGCGACTTCTACACGCCGCTGACCAGCCCCGTACGGGTCCTCGACACGCGGCACGCCACCGGCG
Source organism: Actinospica acidithermotolerans (assembly GCF_018139625.1). GTDB lineage: Bacteria > Actinomycetota > Actinomycetes > Streptomycetales > Catenulisporaceae > Actinospica > Actinospica acidithermotolerans. Next base: position 18,847 of record NZ_JAGSOH010000013.1, read on the forward strand.
TTCCGACAGCTGCGAAGGTCCCTTCGGGCGGCACCATTCGGCTCAAGCTGGCCGGCGCCGACTCGGTGCCCACCGACGCGGCCGCCGTGGTACTCAACGTCACGGAGACCAACAGCACCGGCGGCGGATTCATCACGGTGTATCCGGGACTCACCACGGTGCCGACCTCCTCGAGCCTGAACTTCGGCGCCGGTCAGACCGTCGCCAACACGGTGATCGTCAAACTCGGCACCGACGGCACGATCAACCTGCGCAACAGCAGCACCGGCTCCATCGACCTGATCGCCGACCTCGAGGGCTACTACGCCGTCGACGGCAGCTCGTTCATCTCGAGCAGCCCGGTCCGCGAACTCGACACCCGCGCGACGCACACGACGCTCAAAGCTGGCGCGACGGTGAAGGTCAACCTCGGTATCGGGATTCCCGCCACCACGGCCGCCACGCTCAATATCACGGCGACCAACGCCACGCGGGGCGGCAACATTACCGCGTTCGCGGACGACGTCTCTGAGCCCTCCTCGTCGAACCTGAACTTTGGTCCGGGCCAGACCGTGGCGAACGAGGCCGTCGTGCACGTCGGTGCGGACGGCGGCGTCGAGCTCGAGAACAACAGCCCTGGCACGGTAGACCTCATCGTAGACTTCACCGGATCGTTCAGCTCCGGCCCGACCGTCGGGTTCGCCTACGTGCCGATCGACCCGGTCCGGGTGCTCGACACGCGGCAGCCCGCCGCGCAGCTGTCCGTGGGCGGCAAAATGGTCTCGGGCGCCCTGCCCGCCGACACGACCGGCATGCTTGAGTTCCCCGGCGCTCCGCCCTTCGGCGGACCGGCCACTCCACGCGCGATAGCGGCGAACGTCACCGTCACACGGCCCACCGCGGGCGGGTACATCGTGACATATCCGGACGATATCAGCGGCGTGCCGAACTCCTCTACCCTCAACTTCGGCAAGGGCTCGACCGTCGCGAACGCAACAAACGTGGCCATAGCCCAGGCCGCGGTCAACGGTATCGACCTCTACAACGGCAGCCCGGGATCGGTGCAGCTGGTGGTCGACGTCGACGGGTACTACGCCTGAGGCGGCGGGCAGTCGCTACCCGCATGGGCGCATGAATGTTCGCGTTTGAATAAAGATCAAGGGGGATGCGATGTCTAAGCGCCAAGTCGCGGTCGCCGTCGCGGTGTTGACAGCCGCGGGTTCCATGTCTTCGCCTATCGTCGCGCATGCGGCCTCAGCGACGCCGTTCTATGTCAACAATGCCAGCACCGCACACTGCTCGGACTCGACGGTGGATAGCGCGGCCACGCCCTTCTGCACGATCCAGGCGGCGGTTGATGCGGCGACGACTCCAGGTGACACCGTCAATGTCGCCGGCGGCCTCTATGCGCCGTTCACCGTGACCGCTTCGGGGACCGCCCAGAGTCCGATCACCATCGAGAATCCCCAAGGCGATGGAGGCGTAGCCACCACCGTCTACGCAGCGCCCGGGTCGAGCGCGACGCCCATCACCGTGGACGGGGCGTCCTTTGTGTCCTTCAAAGGGATCGAGGCGGAAGGCACCGAGGGTCAGACCATTCTGGATGTCACTGGCTCTGCATCACACATCAGCGTAGACAGTTCGATCATCTTCCAGCTGCGGCAGGGAGCAGTACAGCTCTCAGACCCCGATGTCGCGATCAATGACGGTTCGTCTGACGTCACCCTGAGCAGGGACGTAGTCAACGCGGGCGAAGGCAACACCGGCATCCTCATCCAGGGCAGTTCAGGTGACGTCGTCACAACCAACCGCGGCATTGCACAGGGCGGCCCATTCCTCACACTTGATCAGGCCACGGATACTGCCGTCACCAGCAACACGATCGCGCGCGCTTGCGGCGATGTGCTCTCCGTAGCTGACGGCTCTACGGCGACCTCGATCCAGAACAACATCGTCACCGGTGAGCCGGATGAGTCAATCGGCGGCTGTTCCTCCGGCAACACGACGGCGACCGCGGCGCTTCAGGTCGACGACTCCTCGACCGCCGGGACGGTTGAGGACTACAACGACGTCGTGGCCTCGGTACCCAGCGGCGAGGCCACACCACCCTACGTGTATTACTCGTGGGCGGGCACCGGATACGACTCGGCGGCCGCCTTCAATGCTGCCACCGGCCAGGGTGCTCACGACTCGAACTCCACCGATGCAAGCGCGGCCATCGACTCGGCCAACTCCGACGCACCCGGTGAGCTCTCGACAGACATCAATGGAAGCCCGCGCGTAGACGACCTCGATGTGCCCAATACCGGCGCGGGTACGCGTGACTACTACGACCGCGGTGCCGCCGAGACCGAGGACCCGATCCATTTCGGGGGCCCGGGCAGCTGGTACTCGACGTTTCCGGTCGGCGTCGCACAAGACTTCTCGATACCAGTGTCCGACGGCTGGACCGGTGCCACGATCAGCAGTTGCTCGTACTCGTTCGGCGACGGCATTTCCTCGGTACCGAGCGCGCCAGTGAACGGGGACTGCACCGCCCAGCACACATACTCGACCGCCGGCGTCTACCCGATCACGCTCTATGTCACCGCAAACGACGGATACCAGACTGGCATCAGCGGCCGTATGACCGTTGTCTCCAACGAGCTCCAGCCGAACCTCGAGCTCACTTCCATCAACGCGCGCACCGTTCAGGCCGCTGCGGCGCCGGCCAACCCCTACGGCTGGACGACCGCGGAGTGCGACTTCTCCTTCGGAGACGGCACGCCCGACGTCCAGACGAGCGTCAACGGCTCGACGTGCAAGGCGACCCACGATTACTCGACCGTCGGCGTCCACCCGGTTTCGGTGACCGTCAAGGACTCCGGCGGCGAGATCGCGACGCAGACCACAGACTTCACCTCGTCCGGCTACTACTTCAATCCTATGACGCCGGTGCGCGTCCTCGACACGCGCAAGCCGATCGGCGTGGCGAGGGCCGCGAAGATCGCCCCTGGCGGGACGGTGAAGCTTAAGCTCACCGGGACCAACGGCGTGCCGGACGGGGCTGCCGCCGTCGCGCTGACGGTGACCGCCACGAATATCGCGGGCGGCGGATTCGTCGTCGCGTATCCGGATGGCACGACCGAGCCGAATGCCTCGAACCTCAACTTCGGCAAGGGGCAAACGGTCGCGAACACTGTAATCGTCAAGCTCGGTACGGACGGTGCGGTGGTGCTGAAGAACAACGGGACCGGCACGCTCGATCTGATCGCCGATCTCCAGGGCTTTTACGCGGTGACCGGCTCCGGGTTGGTGCCCGTCAACGACGTCCGGGTACTCGACACGCGGTCATCGAAGACAACGATCCCGGCCGGTGGCACCGTGAAGGTGAATCTCGGCTCGTACACCGGGATCACGACGGCCGCGCTCAACCTCACGGTGACGAACCCGAAAGCCGGCGGATTCATCGTCGCTTACCCGGATGGCGCGCCGCGGCCGGACTCCTCGGATGTGAACTTCGGCACCGGCCAGACGGTGGCCGACGAGGCGGTGGTCAAGGTCGGGTCCGACGGCTCCGTGGACTTCACCAACGGTGGTACGGGCAGCGTCGACCTGGTCGTCGACCTGACCGGGTACTTCAGCGCGACCGGCATGGAGTCCTTCGTTCCGATCGACCCGACCCGCTACCTCGACACGCGTACGAGACTCGGGACGTATAAGGGCGGACTCACCTCGACGGGCGCGGTCGCGGCCTATGGGACCACGCAGCTAATGATCGCGCTGAATGACCAGATCAGCGCCGTACCGCCGTGGGCCGCCGTCGTTGCCGCGAACGTGACCGTCACCGAACCGACCAAGACCGGGTACATAGAGGCCTATCCCATCCAGGACCAGGCGGCACCCGGAACCTCAACGCTGAACTTCCCCGCGGGCGCGACGGTGGCGAACGCCGCCACGATCGTGGAAACCTTTCCCGGCACGAGCGGTGGCGGCGGCATCAACCTCTACAACGCCAGCCCCGGCACGGCACAGATCATCGTGGACGTGTCCGGCTACTACTCCTGACGGACACTCCGGACGGTCGGTCACGCCCTTACCGGCCCCGCGCGGCAGCCCGCACCGGCCCGCTCTGGGGCCAGTTTCGGGCGCGCAATCCGGGAGCCTGCAAGTTACGAGACGCCGGTACGCGTACTTGGCGGCCAATGTGCCGGCGTCCAGTCTCCCTCCGGGTCGGTGGTTTGCCCTACTTCGATCAGATGGCCGTCGGGATCGCGAATGTAGCAGCGGATCTCGTACTCGTGCTGCTTCGGCGGCGTCAGGAACTGGGCACCTCGGGCGCTCCACTCGGCGTACAGGGCGTGGATATCCCTGACCCGGATATTGAGGAAGCTGCTGACCCGGTCGGGATCGCGTGGCGTCTCCAGGGTGACCGAGGGTTTGTCGTCGGTCGGGCCGCCGCCGACGTTGATGATGATCCAGCTGTTGGCCAGGGCGACGTAGGTCAGCCCACCGGGGCCGGAGAAGGCCAACCGGCCGCCGAGCACTTCGGTGTAGAAGCGCCGAGAGCGTTCGACATCGTCCGAGACGATGAAGTGGGCCAGCACGATTCCTTCCGGCGGCGACGGGAGCTCGGCCATCAGGTACCTCCACGTGTTGGTCTCGTAGTCCGGTTACGCCCAGGGCCGGCAGACGGCAGCGCCGTGATCGGGATTCAGCGTCGGTGGAAGCGTGCCCTGCGAAGCATCCGAGAATTCGCGGCATCACCCGTCCGGCAGAGTCGCGGGCCTCCGCCGCAGGGGTACCGAGCGCCTGTGGCAGACGGCCGCACTGTCGCAGACGCGGTCCTGACCGTTCCCGTCGCGGGCTCCGGGATACACCGTCCGGGTGAGGCGCTGTCCCGGTCCGAAGTCTCGCGGCCGCGGGCGGCCCGGCTTGCGGGCTGCCCGCAGATGGCACGGGGCCTTCAGGCGTGGCGGGCTGCAGGCGAAAGTGCCGACGGGCACCCCCGTCGGCCGACGTCCAGATGCCTCCGGAGACGAGCGGGTATTGACTTACGGAGTGCAGGCGCGCGCCGTGCAGGCCGCATCGGCGGCGCCGGAGGAGAGGCGGTCATCCTGTGCGTTCCGACATCGTCCCCGGTGGAAGCTTCCCTGACTACTCGCTGCCCGACCACACGGGCGCGGTTCGCACGCTGAGCGAGATCCAGGGACGCGACCCGCTGATCCTGACGCTCGCTCGCGGCCACTACTGCCCGAAAGAGCACCAGCAGCATCTTGAGCTGGCCGAGAACTACCCGAAGATCGCCGTCGCGTACACACAGATCGTCACGATCGCGACCGACGACCACCACACCTTGCAGGAGTTCCGCGCCTCGGTGGGCGCCCAGTGGCCCTTTCTGTCCGATCCCGAGCGGACCGTCCAGCAGGATCTGGACATCCAGGAGTACACCGACCGCGAGCACAACCCGATGATCCCGCACACGCTCGTGCTCAAGCCGGGACTGGTGATCCACAGCATCTACAACGGCTACTGGTTCTGGGGGCGCCCCTCGTTCTCCGAGCTGTGGCAGGACCTGCGAGCCGCGACCGCCGAGATCCGGCCGGACTGGGATCTGAGCGTCCCGGGGCTGCGCGAGTCCTGGGACGCCGGAGACTATGCGACGTTTCACGGATGGGACCGGCGGTCCCCCGAGTCGAAGCCGACCTCGTACATCGAGCCGGGCAAGAGGTGAGTGCGCTGCCCACGCCGGTGTGCGCGTTGCTCGGGATCGAACAGCCGATCGTGCTGGCGCCCATGGTCGCGGTTCCGTCGCTGGCCGCAGCGGTTTCGAACGCCGGCGCGCTCGGCATGCTGACGCTGACGTGGTCAGGAGACGTCAAAGCCGTCGTTCGCGAGACGGCGGCGCTGACCGAGCGTCCGTTCTGCGGCAACCTCGTGCTCACCGAAGACCGTCACCGCCGCCTCGACCAGGCCCTTGAGGCCGGTTTACGGATCGTGTCGTTCTTCATGGGCGATCCCGGCGGCTATGTTGAGCAGGTGCATGACGCCGACGGGATCGTCATGCACACGGTCGGCACTGCCGAGGAGGCGCGCCGTGCAGTCGCGTCCGGCGTGGACGTGGTCGTCGCGCAGGGCTGGGAGGCGGGCGGGCACGTGTGGGGCGACATCGCGACACTGCCGCTGGTGCCGACCGTGGTGGACGCGGTCGCGCCGGTGCCGGTGATCGCGGCCGGCGGGATCGGCGACGCCCGGGGAGTCGCAGCGGTGCTCGCGCTCGGCGCCCAGGCTGCGTGGCTGGGCACGCGGTTCCTGCTGGCCGAAGAGATGCCCATCCACGAGGAGTACCGGCGCCGGCTCATCGCCGCAGCGGAGACCGACCCGCAGCGGTACGCGAACCTTTACTCGGTCGGGTGGCCCGACTCGCCGCACCGGGCGCTGCGCAACTCGACCGCCGATACGTGGCAGGCCGCGGGCCGACCCCCGCTCGCGCAGCGCCCCGGAGCAGGCGACGTGATCGCGCACTTCGCCTCCGGCGAGCCGATCCTGCGCTACGAACCGGCACCGCCGATGGCCGGGACGACCGGCGATATCGAGGCGCTGTCGATGTGGGCCGGACAGAGCGTCGCACTCGCCAGCAAGTCACAGCCGGCAGCGGAGATCGTGGCCGAGCTCACCTCTCGTCTGTGATCCAGGCCTCCTGGTTTGTGGCTCCTCGCTGGTCACTCGGCTCCGGCTAAGGCCTCGCTCGGATGGCCCCCGCACGTGCGCCGCAGGGTCCGGTATCGCACTCACATCTCCAGGACGATGTCGGCGGTGGGAGTCGAGCAGCAGATCAGGACACTTCCCTCGGCTGGGGATTCCACGGGCTCGGGCGAGTATGCGACGCCGCCGGTGACGCACGCGGTCTCGCAGGTGTGGCAGACGCCGGTGCGGCAGGACCAGCGGACGGGCACGTCGCACGCTTCTGCCAGGTCGAGCAGGGTTCCGTACCTGGGGCTCCAGGGTACTGTCAGGCCGCTGCGGGCGAAGGACACGGACGGACCCGATCGGCCGGCGGGAACCGTGGCCGGCTGGTGGGGTGCCGGACTGGGACCGGTCTTGACCCCGGGTGTGATGGCGGCCGTGGCCCCGAAGGTCTCGGTGTGGATCCGCGAGGCGGGAAGACCGCAGGCCCGTAGCGCCTCGGTCATGTCATGCATGAACGAAGCCGGCCCGCAGATGTACGCGTCGGCGTCCAGGGGCGGCTTCAGGCCACGTATTTTCTGGAGGTCGAATCGCCCGGCGAACGCGTAGTCGATGCCGGGGCGATCGCTATCACGCGGAACGCTGTAGGAGACGACCGAGCGGCCCGCGGGCAGTGCGGCGAGCAGCGTGCGCGCTTCCTCGGCGAACGGGTGGTTCGCGCCGTCTCGGGCCGCATGCAGCCACCAGACCGTGCGCGGCGAGCGTTGTGCGGACAACGCCTGGAGCATGGCCAGGACCGGGGTGGCACCGACACCGGCGGAGAGCAGCAGAACCGGAGTATCGGCGTCCTTCAGGATGAAGGTGCCACGCGGAGCGGCCACATCGAGCACGTCGCCGACCTTCACCTGTTCGCGCAGGTAGTTGCTGGCCAGGCCGTGCGCCTCCTGCTTGACGCTGATGCGATAAGTGGCGGCTCCCGGTCGGCCGGACAGAGAGTAGTTGCGGATGACCGGCGGGCCCTGCGCGTCCGGTCGCAGGCGGATCGCGAGGTACTGTCCCGGCAGCGCGGCCGGCAGAGGCTCGTGGTCGATCGACGCCAGTGTGAGTGAGAAGATGCTCGCGCTCTCCGGTTCGATACCGGCGATGCGCTGCGGGCGGAACCCCGGCCAGGCAGGCGGCGGCGCGGTCGCCACCAGGCCGCTGTTGCCGCCCGCGGCGCCGGAGCCGTCCGCCGCCTCGGCGAGCAGGTCCCGGAAGGAGGCCTGCCATCCCGGGCTCAGCGCCGGGATGCGCAGGGCTCGCTCGAGCAGCGGCGCGGCGTGGCCGGGCAGATAGAGCAGCGCGTCGATCTCCGCAACAGTCATCTCCTCAGGCCCCGAGCAGACCTTCACGATCTCGTCGCCGGCCCGCACCCGCCCTTCCGTCAGCACACGCATATAGAAGCCCGGCCGATGGTGGGAGACCAGCAACGCGGCCATCCGCGGCTCCCCGAGCCGCAGCCCCACCCGGTAACACGTCACACGAGGCTGGGTGACCTCGAACAGCGCCTCGCCGATCGCGTACCGGTCGCCGATGCAGACCTCGTCATCGGCCAGCCCCTCCACGGTGAAGTTCTCACCGAACTGGCCGTAGGTGAAATCGTCCCGCTTCAGATACCGCTGCCAGTGCCGATACGAATCGAGCTGGTAGACCAGGATGGCGCGCTGCTCGCCGCCGTGCCCGGCGAGGTCGCCCTGGCCGTCGCCGTCGAGATTGAGCCGCCGTGCCGTTATCGCACCGGTGACGGGCCGCTTCCAAATACCCGTGTGCACGGTCGTGCCGTGCCACGCGACATCCTCGGGCATACCGACGTTCACCGCGACCAACGTGGCCATACGACATCCTCCGCAGGAATCCAGCCGCCATCCGGGTGAAGCAGGAACACGCCGCCGCACTCGAGAAAACCTTCCCCCCAGCCTCGTACCAGCGAGGGCCGGGCGCACCCGGAACCACTCGCGCCGCGACCCGACCGCGCGCGTCATAGAGTGAAACGCGGTGGCCTTTTCCGTAGCTGCGATCTCAAATTGAGGACCCGTCCATGAGCTCGGCGAAGAAGGTAGCGATCATCACCGGCGCGTCGCAGGGCATCGGCGCGGGACTCGCCGAGGCCTACCGCAAGCGCGGCTACGCCGTCGCCGCCGCCGCGCGGTCGATGCCCGGCTCGGACGATCCCGACGTGCTCGCCGTCTCCGGCGACCTGGCCGTGCCCGGCACCGGCGCGGACATCGTCGAACGAGCCGTGCGGCGCTTCGGCCGTCTCGACACGGTGGTGAACAACGCCGGGATCTACCTGGAGAAGCCGTTCACCGAGTACACCGACGCCGACTACGACCTGATCACCGGAGTCAACCTGCGCGGCTTCTTCGACGTCACCCGCGCCGCCATCCCCGCGATGCTCGCGGGCGGCAACGGCGGACACATCCTGTGCATCTCCACCTCGCTCGTCGAACGCGCCAACGCGCGCATCCCCGCTGCGCTCACGGCCCTCACCAAGGGCGGCCTGGTCGCGGCAATCAAGGAGCTGGCCATCGAGTACGCGGCGCGGCGCATCCGGGCCAACGCCGTCTCGCTCGGCGTGGTGCGCACTCCCATGCACCCGGAAGACCCGGGAGGCGCACTCGCCGCGCAGCACCCGCTCGGACGCATGGCCGAGATCGACGACGTCGTCGAGGCGATCCTCTATCTCGAGCAGGCCACGTTCGTCACCGGCGACGTCCTGCACGTCGACGGCGGGCAAAGCGCAGGCTTCTGATACACCGAGGCAGGTCAGAACACGAACCGCGGACCGCCGACGGCCGTCGATGGCGGCCCTGCTGAGCGCGGTGTCGACCATATGGTGGACCGTAAGCGAGGCAAGCTCGGCGACACTCTTGGTGGTGCGCAGGACAAGCCTGACGCCGGAGGCGGCGCGGGCGAGAGAGCCGCTGGTCCCGCAACGGGCATCCGGGGCGAATTCCAGCGACAGCATGTGCGACGGCTTTGAACCCGCGACATCTGCCGCCGACGTCACCGGGTCCCGGTTCAACTCGCCGGCGATGCTCTCCGTGCCGAGATCTCGCCCCTGACCTGGAGTGAAGCGGTGGAGGAAGAAGCCCTGAATCGACGACCTCTTCGACCGTCCGACACAAATCAGGGGCCGCTTTTCGTTTGGAAAGCGGCCCCTGCCTGCATAACCGTCGGGGTGGCGGGATTCGAACCCACGACCTCTTCGTCCCGAACGAAGCGCGCTACCAAGCTGCGCTACACCCCGGCTGTGCCCCGCTAGCTTAGCGGAGAGCCGGGCCGAACCGGAAATCGTTTCGACCATGCTCGGCCGCGGAGGGGAACACGCAGGTCAGCGGCGTGGGACGAGGGTGAGCAGGGAGGCCTCCGGGGGGCAGGCGAAGCGGACGGGGGCGAAGCGGGAGGTGCCGCAGCCCGCGGAGACGTGCAGGTAGCTGGTGCGGCTGTTGGGGGCGGTGTGCGTGCTCAGCCCCTTCACCCGGCCCGTGTCGAGGTCGCAGTTGGTCACCAAAGCGCCGTAGCCGGGGATGCAGAGCTGGCCGCCGTGGGTGTGGCCGGCCAGGATCACGGGGAGGCCGTCGGAGGCCATCGCGTCGAGGGCGCGCAGGTACGGCGCGTGGGTGACGCCGATGGTGAGCTCGGCGTCGACGTCGGGGCCGCCGGAGACGAGCTCATAGCGGTCGCGCTTGACGTGCGGGTCGTCCAGGCCGACGAAGGAGATGCGGCGGCCGCCCAGCTCCAGCGAGCCGCGGGCGTTGTTCAGCGGCAGCCAGCCGTGCTTCTCCAGGCCCGCCTGCAGCTCGTGCCAGTCGTTCTGCGCCCGCTCGCGCTTCGGCGCGTGCGAGCGGTCGCCCCTGCGCAGGTACTTCGTCGGGTTCAGCTTCTTGGCCTGGTAGTAGTCGTTCGAGCCGAAGACGAACACGCCGGGGACGCGCAGCAGCGGCTCGAGCGCGTCGAGCACGGGGCCGATGCCGTCGGGGTGGGAGAGGTTGTCGCCCGTGTTCACGACGAGGTCCGGCTCGAGCTCGGCCAGGGACCGGAGCCAGGCGTGCTTGCGCCGCTGGCCCGGGACCATGTGGATGTCCGAGACCTGGAGGATCTTCACCGGCGTGCTGCCCGGGTCGAGCACCGGCAGCTCGAACCGGCGCACCCGGTACAGGTTGACCTCGACTCCGGCGGCGTAGCCGAGCCCGGCCACGCCCACCGCCGCCACTGCCAGTGGAACCGCGATGGTCTTGCGCATCCGACCATGCTAACCACCCGGCGGCGCGGGCAGCGCCGCCTCGCGCCGTCGAGCGATAACGCGTACCCGACCGGAGCGGTTTCATGACACCCTTGGGGCATGACCACGACTCTCAAGGCCCAGCTGCGCAGCGATCTGACGTCCGCGATGAAGGCGCGGGACGAACTGCGCTCGGCCACGATCCGGATGGCGCTGACCGCGATCACCAACGAGGAGGTCGCAGGCAAGGCCGCCCGCGAGCTCTCCGAGGACGAGGTGCTGAAGGTCCTCACCCGCGAGGTGAAGAAGCGCAAGGAGGCCGCGGAGGCCTTCGCAGGTGCCGGCCGGGCCGAGCAGGCCGCGCGCGAGGAGGCCGAGGGCGAGGTGCTGACCGCCTACCTGCCGGCCCAGCTCTCCGACGAGGAGCTGCAGGCGCTGGTGGACGAGGCGGTGGCGGAGTCCGGCGCCGAGGGGCCGCGGGCGATGGGCGCCGTCATGAAGGTGCTGACGCCGAAGGTGGCCGGTCGGGCGGACGGCTCCCGGGTCGCCGCGGCGGTGAAGGCGAAGTTGAGCCAGTAGACGCTGAGCCAGTAGACGCTGAGCCAGTAGACGCTGAACCAGTAGACGCTGAGCCGGTTTTTGGGCGGCGTCGCCGGTTGAGGACGAGGAACGGAGTGGGGCCCGGACGGTGATCCGTCCGGCCCCACGCCTCTTCGGCCGCTTCAGCCGCGCCCCGCCCCGCTTCGGCCGCCTCGCTCCGCCTCCGCCGTCCGGCTAGAAGATCCCGCCGAACAGCCCGGTGCTGCCGCCGTTGCCGTTCTGGTTCCCGTTGCCGTTCGTGGTCCCGCCGGTGGTCCCGCCCGTCGTCGCGCCGGTGGCTCCGCCGGTCGTGCTGGTGCCGGTGCCCTGGTTCTGCGAGCTGCCGCTGTTGTCGAAGCCGGTCGGCGCGGTGAAGCTCTCCGCCGCCACGCCGGAGAGGGCTCCGGTCATCGCGTCGTTGAAGATCGGCGCGGAGATCGAGGCGCCGAAGACCTGTCCGCTGAAGTACTTCGGACCGATCTTGATGTTCTCCATCTTCGTCGTCGTGTTCCAGTTGATGTAGCCGGTCCACACGGCGGTGGCGAGCTGCGGGGTGTAACCGTCGAACCAGGTCGCGACGCCGCCGTCGGTGGTGCCGGTCTTGCCCGCCACGTCACGGCCGTCCAGCGTCACGGCGCCCGCCGCGGTGCCCCACTTCACGACGCCCTGGAGCATGTAGGTCAGCTCGTTCACCGTGTTGGTGTCGAGCACCTTCGTGCACTGCTTGCTCTGCGCCGCGTACTGCTTGCCGGAGGAGTCGGTCACGCCGGTTATCGCGTACGGCTTGCAGTACGTGCCACCGGAGGCCAGCGTCGCGTAGGCCTCAGCCATCTCCACCGGCGTGATGTTGTTGGTGCCCAGGGTGAACGACGGTATCTGCAGGAGCGCCTTGCCGTTGCCTGAGTCGTTGTCCTGGGTCACGCCCATCGACGCCGCGATCGTGGCCGGCTGGCACAGACCCGTCTTCTCCTCCAACCGCAGGAAGTAGGTGTTCACCGACATCGCGAAGCCGTAGATCATGTCGACCGGGCCGTTGGTGCTGTCGTCGTTCGACGGCGTGTACGGCGTCGAACCCTCTTGCCAGGGCACGGTGGAGTTCACGCCGTTCTGGCAGGAGGCGAAGTTCACACTCGTATCGTCGATCTGATGCAGCGCGTCGATCTGCGAGCTCGGACTGATCCCCTGTTCCAGCGCGGCCAGGCCGACGAAGATCTTGAACGAGGATCCGGCCTGGAAGCCGGTGGTCCCGTTGTGCGACGTGTCCGTGGTCAGGTTGAGGTACGTCTCGCCGCTGCCCGAGCCCATCCGCTTGGACTGGGCCATGGCGACGATCGCGCCCGTCCCCGGTGTGACCTCGACGAGTGCCGAGCCGACCTTGTCGGTGGCGTAGACCCGCGAGCCGATCGCCGAGTCGGCCGACGTCTCGTTCTTCGGGTCCAGCGTGGTCGTGATGGTCAGGCCGCCCTCGTTCCACATGGCCTTGCGCGCGGCCGTCGTGGCTCCGTACGCGGAGCTCTGCATGAACGTCTCGTAGACGTAGTTGCAGAAGAACGCCGCGGAGGCCTTGGCGGTGATGCAGCCGTCCTGGGGGGTCGTCGGCTTCAGGCCCAGCGGCATCTTCTCGTACGCGGCGGCCTGGGCGGCGGTGATGTAGTGCAGGGACGGCGAGGCCATGTCGGCGATCACGATGTTGCGCCGCGCCAGGGCTTCCTTCGGGTGCAGGAAGGGGTCGTACATGGTCGGGCTGTTGACGATCGCGGCCAGCAGGGCGGCCTGCGTCACGGTCAGCTTCGCGGAGGTGGTCGAGAAGTAGCGCTCGGCCGCCGTCTCCACCCCGTAGGCGTCGTTGCCGAAGTAGACGATGTTCAGGTAGCGGTCGAGCAGTTCCTGCTTGGACATCTGCTGCTCGACGGCGATCGCGTACTTGAGCTCGGTGATCTTGCGCGAGAGGGTGTCGGCGATGGCGGACTGCTGGGCCGCGGTGTTGGCGCCGGCCTCGACCTCGAGCACGTTCTTCACGTACTGCTGGGCGATCGACGAGCCGCCCTGCAGCGAGCCGCCGGAGGAGTCGTTGACCAGGGCGCGCAAGGTGCCCTTCAGGTCGATGCCGCCGTGCTGGTAGAAGCGCTGGTCCTCGATCGAGACGATGGCCTCGGGCATCGCGGAGGATATCTGGCTCCACGGGACCACGACGCGGTTGCCGTGCAGGTCCTCGCTCCAGGTCGTCGCGATGACCGACCCGTCCGCCGCCAGGATCGTGCTGCGCTGCGGCAGGGTGGGCGTCTGGAAGTCGTCCGGCAGGCTCTCGAAGTTGTCGGAGGCCGATTTCGCCGCGAGCCCCACCGTCGCCGACACCGGCAGCACCAGGCCCGCGATCAGCAGCCCGGCGAGCGAGCTGATCACCACGAAGGTGCCGAGATGTGCGGCAAGACGGCCTATACCGCCCAAACCGGAATAATCGCCTTCTGACTTGGCCATGGACCACAGGGTACTTTTCCATACCGGACCCGGAGCGGCCGCGGGGTGGAGCAGGCCTCACTGTGACCCACTTGCGACAGGGGAAGTAGTCCGGACGGGCCATCAGAGATTGACCAGTCTGGGGACTGTCGCCCATTGAAGGCTTTCCGTACTGTCGTGCTTACTGAGGGAAACCGGATGACCCCGGTTACCCGGTACCGGGCAGCGACAACGCGACGCACAGTCGCGGATGGCGCACTGTACGTGATCATCCGTCAGGGCGGGTGATCGGCAGGGAGAACGGCGTGTGCGGCTAGTGCGGATGCCGTGTCTTCACCTCGCGGGGGCGGTCACGCGGGTGAGGGTCGCGGTGGGGAGCCTCGAGTGCGGAGAGGACTGCACCGGAAATGGCTTGGGTTGAGGATTGGACCATAGCTGCGGGGTGTCGGGGGATGGACCCGGACGAACTGTTCGTGCAGGGAGCGGCGCAGAATCGGGCCAAGGTCGTGTGCGCGACCTGTCCGGTGCGCACCGAATGCCTGGCCGACGCCCTGGACAATCGGGTCGAGTACGGCGTCTGGGGCGGGATGACCGAGCGCGAGCGCCGTGCGCTGCTGCGCAGGCGTCCGGAGGTGCGCTCCTGGCGCCAGGTGCTCGAGGAGGCCCGCGATGCCTACCTCGAGCGGACCGGAGGCGTGCTGCTGGTGCCGGAGGCGCCGCGGGAGCACGTCGCGGTGGAGGTCGCCGCCGAGGTGGATCTGGTGGACGGCTTCGAGCCGCAGAACCAGGTCGCGGTCGGGTTGAGCGCGTAGGCCCGCAACGGCCGTGAGCGCCGGCGGGTACCGCGAGCCCGCCGCGCCCCACGTCAGCAGGAACTACGGATCACCACGACCGCCGAATCGATAGCCCCTGCCCACTCACACCTCTCCCGCAGGTCCGCCGCCTTTGCGCAGACCCGCGGGCTTCATCCGGGCCATCTCGCCCGAGGGAGCGCTCAGGCCGCCGACTGAGCCGCCCCCGTGACCGCGCGAAGGCCGTCGAGGTCGTGCACGTCCTCGGCCTGCGCGGGCAGCCGCAGCATTCCGATTCCGGGATGGCTCGCCGCGAAGCGCTCGGCGTACCGCGCCTCGCGCCGGTTCAGCTCCACGCGCTCGGCGTGCAACCGCAGCAGCCCCCCGGCCAGCGACTGGGCCGAGGTCGGGTTCGGCACATCCAACTGCTCAGCCGCGGCCAGCGAGCGCTCCACCGTCAGATCCGTCAGACGCGGATGCACCCGATTGAGCACCAGCCCGGCCAGCGGCATCTTCTCCTCGGCCAGCCGTCGGGCGAAGAACGAGGCCTCCCGCAGCGCGTCCTGCTCGGGAACGGCGACCACGACGAAGGAGGTGCCCTTCGCCTGGAGCAGCCGGTAGGTGGCCTCGGCCCGTTCCCGGAAGCCGCCGAACATCGTGTCCAGGGCGTTCACGAAGGACTGCACGTCCGCGAGCAGCCCCGAGCCGAGCAGCTTGCCCAGGGCGCCGGTCACCATGCTGAATCCACTGGTCAGCAGCTTGAAGGCGCCGAAGCCGCCGACCTTCGCCGGAGCCGTGAGGATCTTGATGAAGCGGCCGTCCAGGAAGGAGCCGAGCCGGTTGGGCGCGTCCAGGAAGTCCAGCGCGGAGCGGCTCGGCGGGGTGTCGACCACGATCAGGTCCCACTCGCCGCGCGCGTGCAGCTGGCCCAGCTTCTCCATGGCCATGTACTCCTGCGTGCCGGCGAAGCTCGCGGAGAGGGACTGGTAGAAGGGGTTCGACAGGATCTGCTCGGCGCGGCCCTTGTCGGCGTGTTCGACCACGATGTCGTCGAACGTGCGCTTCATGTCGAGCATCATCGCGTGCAGCCGGCCGCCAGCCGACGTGTCGATGTCCTCGACCGGGCGCGGGGTGTTGTCCAGCTCGGTCAGTCCGAGCGACTGCGCGAGCCGGCGTGCCGGGTCGATGGTGAGCACGACGACGTCCCGGCCGCGCTCCGCGGCGCGCAGCGCGAAGGCGGCGGCCGTGGTCGTCTTGCCGACGCCGCCGGAGCCGCAGCACACGATGATCCGGGTCTCCCGGTCGTCCAGCAGCGCGTCGAGATCCAAATCGGGGGACACTGCGTTCACGCCGCCCCCTGGTCACGCAGCGACGTGGCCAACCGGTCCAGGCCCACGCGATCCACTCCCTCGTTCAGCAGCGGCAGCTCGTAGATCGGCGCGTCGCAGTCGCTCAGCGACTCGCGCTGGTCCAGCTCCAGCAGCACCCGCTGGGCGTGCTCGGTGGCCAGCGCCGAGAGAGCGTCCACGATCGGCGGACGGTCGAGGTTCACCTCGGCCAGCCCGGCGGAGAGCTCCACGCGGTCCACGCCCTCGGTCGCCGCCCGCTTGAGCTGAGCGTCCGTCAGCACGACGTCGCGCGCCTGGTTGACCATGATGCCGCCGACCGGCAGGCCGGCCGCACGCAGGTCCTTGATCCCGTCCAGCGTCTCCTGCACCGGCATCTCCTCCAGCAGCGTCGCGAAGTGCACGGCGGTCTGCGCGCTGGTGAGCACCCGCATCACCGCCTCCGCCTGGTTGTGGATCGGCCCCACCCTGGCCAGCCCGGAGACCTCCGAGTTGACGTTCAGGAAGCGGGTGATCCGGCCGGTCGGCGGCGCGTCCATGACGACGGCGTCGTAGTGGAAGGTGCGCCCCTCCTCGCGCGCGCGGCGGCGCACCGCCTCGCAGGTCTTCCCGGTCAGCAGCACGTCCCGGATGCCGGGGGCGACCGTGGTGGCGAAGTCGATCGCGCCGAAGCGTTTGAGCGCCTTGGCCGCCGCGCCCAGCTTGTAGAACATGTCCAGGTACTCGAGCAGCGCCTGCTCCGGGTCTATCGCCAGCGCCCACACCTCGCCGCCGCCCGGCACGGTCGCGACCCGCCGCTCCTCGTACGGCAGCGGCGGCGAGTCGAACAGCTGTGCCAGGCCCTGCCGCCCCTCGACCTCGACCAGCAGCACCCGCGGCGTGCGCGCGGGGCCGGAGGCCCGGCGCCTGCTCGCGCCGCGGCCGGCCAGGGCCAGCGCGAGCGCGCCGGCCACCGTCGTCTTGCCGGTGCCGCCCTTGCCCGTCACCACGTGCAGGCGGACCCCCGGCCAGTCCTTGGCGGCTGCTGAGTCTGCGGTAGTCACCGAACGAGCGTAACCCGTGCCTCGGGGTCAGTGCCGCTACCCCCGGGGCCACGGCCGCGCCCCGGACCCGCCGAAGGCGACGCGGCCGTGCGAGGCGTTACGGTAGGCGGCATGGCGAAGAAGTTCGAATACGCGACGGTCCCGCTGCTGGTGCACGCCACCAAGCAGATCCTGGACAACTGGGGCCAGGACGGCTGGGAGCTGGTGCAGGTCGTGCCGGGCCCGAACCCGGAGAACCTGGTGGCCTACATGAAGCGCGAGGTGGCGTCCTGATGGCAGCCGACCCCGAGGAGAAGCTGGCCGAGCTGGGCCACAAGCTTCCCGACGTGGCCAAGCCGGCCGGGGCCTACGTCCCCGCGCTGCGCAACGGCTCGCTGGTGTACACGTCCGGCCAGCTGCCCTTCGTGGACGGCACGCTGCCGGCGACGGGCAAGGTCGGCGCCGAGGTGTCGGCCGAACGGGCCAAGGAGCTGGCCGGCCTGTGCGCGCTGAACGCGCTCGCCGCGGTCAAGGCCGAGATCGGCGACCTGGCCAAGGTCAGGCGCGTGGTCAAGGTGCTGGCGTTCGTCGCCTCCGACCCGTCCTTCACCGCTCAGCCGGGCGTGGCCAACGGCGCGAGCGAACTGCTCGGCGCGGTGTTCGGCGACGCGGGCGTGCACGTGCGCTCCGCGGTCGGCGTGGCGGTGCTGCCGCTCGACTCGCCGGTCGAGGTCGAGATCACGGTCGAAGTCGAGTAGTGGCGGGGAAGCGGTCTTGACGACGCAGCGCTCGACGTTGGTCTTGGCGCCCAATCCGTCGCCCTTCACGCTGGAGGGCACGAACACCTGGGTGCTGCGTGAGCCCGGATCCACCGCCGCGGTGGTGGTGGACCCGGGGCCGCTCCACGAGGGGCACCTCGCGGCGATCCTCAGGGCGGTGCAGGAGCAGGGGGCGCACGTGGCGCAGATCCTGCTGACGCACGGCCACGCGGACCACTCCGAATCAGCGGTCCGCTTCGCCGAGCTCACCGGCGCCCCGGTCCGCGCACTCGACCCCAGGCACCGCCTCGGCGACGAGGGTCTCGCGGCCGGGCAGGTCGTCGACGTCGATGGTCTGGAGATCCGGGTCGTCGGCACGCCCGGCCACACCGGCGACAGCCTTTCGTTCCTGCTGTCCGCAGACCGCGCGATCCTCACCGGCGACACCGTGCTCGGCCGCGGAACGACGCTGGTCGCGTACCCGGACGGCACGCTCGAGGACTATCTGGACTCGCTCAACCTGCTGCGCGAGGGCGCGGCCCGGCACGATTTCGACACGGTGCTGCCGGGCCACGGACCAGTGGTCGCGGACGCGCTCGGCGTGCTGGAGTTCTACATCGCGCATCGCAAGGAGCGGCTCGCCCAGGTGGAGGCGGCCCTGGCCGCGGGCGACAGCTCGGCGCAGGAGGTCGTCCGCCGGGTGTACGCGGAGGTGGACCCCGCGGTCTGGCCGGCCGCCGAGCTCTCGGTGCGGGCGCAACTGCACTACCTCGACCCGAAGCGCTTCAGCTGAGGTTCGCATGATGTTCCACGTGTTCCACGTGGAACATCATGCGGAGCGCTGCATGAAAATGCGGGGGCCGCGGTTAGCGGGCCCGCCGGGCGAGGCGGACGGTGTCCAGCAGGACGACGGCCCGCGCCTCCAGCTTGATCCAGCCGCGCTGGGCGAAGTCGGCGAGGGCCTTGTTCACCGTCTCGCGCGAGGCGCCGACCAGCTGGGCCAGCTCCTCCTGGGTCAGGTCGTGCGAGACCTTGATGCCCTCCTGGTCCTCGCCGGCCGGCTGGCCGAAGCGGGTGGACAGGTCGAGCAGGGCCTTGGCGACACGCCCGGGGACATCGGAGAAGACCAGGTCGGCAAGGGTCTCATTGGTCCGGCGCAGCCGCCGTGCCATCGCCTTGAGCAGCGCGCGGGCCACCTCGGGGCGGGCCGAGAGCCAGGGCTGCAGCTCGGCGTGGCCGAGGGCGAGCAGCTTGGTGCCGGTCAGCGCGGTGGCGGTGGAGGTGCGCGGTCCCGGGTCGAACAGGGAGAGCTCGCCGAACATCTCGCCCGGGCCCATCACCGCGGTGAGGTTCTCCCGGCCGTCGCCGGAGGTGCGGCCCAGCTTGATCTTGCCCTCGACGACCACATACAGCTGGTCGCCCGGGTCGCCCTCGTGGAACAGCGTGTCCCCACGGGTCAACACGATCTCCGTCATCGACTTGAGTAGCGAGGCCGAGGCCTCCTCGTCGAGCGCGGCGAACAGCGGGCTCCGGCGAAGCACGTCGTCCACGGGCGAACCCTCCAACAGTCCTTTCGGACACTTAAGGTCGCCGATCGCCGGTGTTGGAACCACTCGACGTCGGCTTCCAATGTGTTATGTCGTTGCTCATACCAGTGTGGCCTACGACACCGTCTAACACCTAGTCGGTTGATCTGCTAGACCGAAACGATGCGAAACCTAGGCGTGAACAGCGCCCGAAAACGGCTCGCGCACCGTTATTCGGACAGTGGCGGGCGGGTAGCCCGATCCGGACGCGTCTGCCGGGAACGCCCGCGCGGGCGTGACGCGTTTCCTAGACTGACCGTTGTTCGCTCGGCCGGGCCGGGCGACCGTAGGCTTGCCCGAAGTGTTCGGGCGCGTCGGGGCTCCACACGCGCGGGTTGGTCGGGAAGGGTCGGCGAGGCGAGACGTGGCGGTGCGTAATCGGGACGGACGTTCGGAGTCCCGCGTGGCCCTGGTGCGTCGCGCCCGGAAGATCAACCGACTGCTCGCCGAGCTCTATCCGGACGCGCACTGCGAGCTGGACTTCGCCGACCCGCTCGAGCTGATCGTGGCCGTCATCCTGTCCGCGCAGTGCACCGACGTGCGGGTCAACCAGGTCACCCCGGCCTTGTTCGCCCGCTATAAGAGCGCCGAGGACTACGCGTCGGCCGAGCGGATCGAGCTCGAGGAGCTGATTCGGCCCACCGGGTTCTACCGCAACAAGGCGACCTCGATCCTCGGCCTGGGCCGCGAGCTGTGCGACCGCTTCGGCGGCGAGGTGCCCGGCAGGCTCGAGGACCTTGTCACGCTGCCGGGCGTCGGGCGCAAGACCGCGAACGTCGTCCTCGGGAATGCCTTCGGCGTGCCCGGGCTGACCGTCGATACGCATTTCGGACGCCTGGTGCGCCGCTTCGGCTGGACCGAGCTGGAGGACCCGGTGAAGGTCGAGCACGCGATCGGCGAGCTGTTCCCGAAGTCCGACTGGACGATGCTCTCGCACCGGCTGATCTTCCACGGCCGCCGCGTCTGCCACTCCCGCCGCCCCGCCTGCGGCGCCTGCCCGCTCGCCGCCCTGTGCCCCTCGCACGGCATCGGCGAGCTCGACCCGGTGAAGGCCGAGGCGCTGCTCCGGCCCGCATCGGCCCGCGAGGCGGCCGCGCTCGCCGAGGTGCGCAAGCGGCAGGCCGAGGAGAAGGTGCAGGTCGCGGCGGAGCGCCGGGCGAGGGCCGAGGTGGGGCATTCGTGACCGACGAGAGGCCTGACCCGTTCAGCGGGGACTTCGACGGCGCGTTCGACGGCAGCCCGGTCATCGACACCGACTTCTCCGATCTGCCCGGCTGGCTGCTCCCGCTGGCCGAGGCGGTCGCCGGGATCAGCCCCGGCGACCACTATCTCGGCCGGCCGCCGCTGCGCCGCCCCGCCTCGCTCGGCGGGGCGGCTAACCCCTCGGCCGTGCTCATCCTGTTCGCCGACTCGTTGCCGTACGGGCCGGACGTGCTGATCACCGAGCGCTCGGCGACGCTGCGCTCGCACGCGGGCCAGGCGGCCTTCCCCGGCGGCCGGATCGATCCGCTCGCCGAGGGCTGCTCGGAGGACGAGGGCCCGATCCGCGCCGCGCTGCGCGAGGCGCGCGAGGAGGCCGGCGTGGACCCGAAGAGTGTGCGCGTCTTCGGCGAGCTGCCCGAGCTCTACCTGCCGCCGAGCGACTTCCTGGTCACGCCGGTGCTCGCCTGGTGGCACACCCCCGGCGACGCCGCGGTGACCAGTCCGGACGAGGTGGCGGCGGTGCACCGCGTGCCGGTGTCCGCACTGGTCGACCCGGCCAACCGCTATCGGCTCAGGCACCCCTCCGGCTACCGCGGCCCGGCGTTCGTCGTGGACGAGCTGCTGGTCTGGGGCTTCACCGCGGGCGTGCTCGACGCGGTACTGCGGCTCGGCGGCTGGGAACGGCCGTGGGAGCCCGCCGAGGTGATCGACTATCCGCTCGACGTGCGCGAGTTCCGGAGGACCCGTGGACCTGCTTGATCTGATCATCATCCTGATCTGCATCGGCTTCGCCGTCTCCGGCTACCGGCAGGGCTTCGTCGTGGGCGTGATGTCCTTCGTCGGCTTCGTCGGCGGCCTGCTGGTCGGCGTCTGGCTGGTCCCGCAGGTGATGAGCCACTTCCAGTCCTCGCTGGTGGTCTCCACCATCTCGCTCTGCGCCGTGCTCGCCCTCGCGGTGATCGGGCAGGTCCTGGCGACCACGGCCGGCGGCCGGCTGCGCCGCGAGTTGACCTGGCGGCCGGTCCAGGCCGTCGACCAGGGCGCCGGGGCGGTGGTCTCGATCATCTCGGTGCTGCTGGTCGTGTGGTTCCTCGGCCTCGCGCTCTCCAGCTCCTCGATGCCGCTGGTCGTCGAGCAGGTGCACGAGTCGCGGATACTGGCCGGGATCCAGAAGGTGCTGCCGAAGGACTCCTCCTCCTGGTTCCGCAGCTTCTCCGCGACCCTCGGCCGAAGCGGCTTCCCGCAGGTCTTCGGGCCGTTCACGCAGGAGACGATCGCGAACGTGCCGGCGCCGGACGCCGCGGTGCTCAACGAGTCGGGCGTGCGGACCGCGGAGTCCTCGATCGTGAAGATCGTCGGTGACGCGCCGAGCTGCGGCAAGCAGATCGAGGGCTCCGGCTTCGTCTTCAGCCCGCAGCACGTCATGACGAACGCGCACGTGGTCGGCGGCGTCTCCGATCCGACCGTGCAGATCGGCGGAGTCGGGCAGTACTACCACGCGAAGGTCGTGCTCTACGACGCCGAGACGGACATCGCCGTTCTCTACGTGCCAGGCCTGGAGGCGACCCCGCTGAAGTTCGACACCAGCGCCAAGGCGGACGACGACGCGGTCGTGGCGGGTTTCCCGGAGGACGGTCCGTTCAGCGCCGTGGCGGCGCGCGTCCGGCAGGAGATGGACGCCCAGGGCCAGGACATCTACGACCAGAACACCGTCACCCGCGACATCTTCTCGCTGTATTCGACCGTGCTGCAGGGCAATTCCGGCGGCCCGCTGCTGAGCCCGAGCGGCGATGTGTACGGGGTCGTGTTCGCGAAGTCGCTACAGGACTCGACGACCGGGTATGCACTGACTGCGAGTCAGGTCTCGCAGGACGCCCAGCAGGGCGCTGACCTCACGTCGTCGGTCGACACCGATGGCTGTGCAGTGTAGCGTCCTTCGAACCATAAGAACTGCTGCTGCTCACGAGTCACATTTCCATAGATGGAGGGGGACGCGAGGTGCTCGGCCACTCGCATTCGACCAGCGGAGCCCTGGCGTGGGGAGCGGCGGCGGCCGCCGCTCCGATCACCTGGTGGACCGATCTGCTGAGCCATCAGCAGCTGACCGTCGCGGACATAGTGCTCGGCACGTTCACCACGGCCGGCGCCGCCCTGCTGCCTGACCTCGACCATCCCGACGGGACCATCGCGCACTTCCTCGGCCCGGTCTCGCACCAGTTCTGCCGCCTCGTCGAGAAGGTGTCCGGCGGCCACCGGCACGCGACGCACTCGTTCTTCTTCGTCGCCCTCGTCACGGCCGGAACCTGGGCCGGAGCGCATTACTGGGGGCGCTGGTTCGTCCTCGCGATGATGTACATCCTCTTCTCGCTGGCTGTGCGCGCACTGCACCTGTGCCCGTCCGGCAAGGGGATCGAGTCCTGGGGTGTCGTGGTCATGGTCTCGGCCGCGGGCACCGCCGCGTCCTACGAGTTCCTGCCCGCGAACCCCGTGTGGCTGCCCGTTTCCGTGGGCCTCGGGACGCTCATCCACCTGGCCGGCGACTGCCTGACCAAGGAGGGCTGCCCGCTGTTCTGGCCGGTCCCGCAGCGCTTCGAGATCCCGATCATCCGGCGCACCGGCAACAAGTTCGAGACCGCGTTCCTCACCCCGGTGATGGCGGTCGGCGCGTTCGTGCTGGTCTTCATGGCCATCAAGCACCCGCACTGACCCGGCCGCCCGGGCGCGGAGCGGGCGCGGCGAGAGAGCGAGGACCGGCTAGCGGTCCGGCTCCTCGTCATGCAGCCAGCCGAGCACCTCGTTCGTGAACAGCTTCGGCGCCTCCTCGTGCGGGAAGTGCCCGAGACCTTCGAGCAGGCGCCAGCGGTACGGCGCGTTCACATAGCCGCCCGAGCCGCGCGCCGTCGAGGTCAGGACGGCCTTGTCGAGCGCACCGTGCAAGTGCAGCGTCGGCACCTCCGTCAGGGTCCGCATCCGCTGGTGGTAGCGCAGCCCGTCCGGGCGCATCAGCGAGCGGACCTGCCAGCGGAAGTACTCCATCGAACTGTGCGCGACGCCCGGGATCTGCACGGCGTCCCGGTAGCGGCGCGCCGCCTCGGCGTCCGGCCAGTCGGGGCCGCTCCAGGACTCCAGCAGCCGAACCGCGGCCGCGCCGTCGTCCTTGGTCAGGCCGTGCTCGGCCTGGATCGGCCGCTGCGCCGCGAAGATGTGCTTGCTCGCCGCGATCTGCGAGGGACTGGTCAGCAGCGCGGTGCGGAACTGCCGCGGATGCGCGGCGCCGACGATGACCAGCCGGCGCACCAGCTTGGGCCGCATCGTGGCGGCGGTCCAGGCCAGGCCCGCGCCCAGGCCGTGCCCGACCAGCACCGCGTTGGACTCGCCCAGGGCCCGGATCACGCCGGTGACGTCCATGGTCGCGGTGAGCGGGTCGTAGCCGCGCGGCGGCTTGTCGCTGCCCCCGATGCCGCGCAGGTCCATGGCGACGGCGCGGTACCCGGCGTCCGCGAAGGCGGTCAGCTGCTCCCGCCAGGTCCACCAGAACTGCGGGAAGCCGTGCAGGAACAGCGCCAGGGGCCCGTCCCCGAGCTCGGCCACGTGGAAACGCGCGCCGTTCGCCGGGACGTCCCGGTGTGTCCACGGCCCGTCCGCGTACACCGGGGTCAGATCTGATGCCATGCTCGTCAGCATCGCACATTCCGGTGTCCGGGCCGTGCCCTCGACACTAAGAGCGACCGAGGAACAGGGGCCCGGTGCGCGGGCCTGCGCCGCCTCAGAGGTCCACGCGGCGCAGCACGGTGATCGTGTCGGTCGTCGAGCGCTTCGTCGCCTCCACGCCCTTGATCCGCTTGAACCTGGCCACGCCGATCAGGCTGCAGAGCCCGGCCGTGAGCAGGAAGGCCCCGGCCACGATCAGCCAGCACCAGGCGAGGCCGAGGCCGGTCGCGTGCAGCCCGTAGGCGGCCGCGAAACACAGCATGATCAGGCCGAACACGCCGAGCACGGCTGCCGCGCCGAACAGCCCGCCGCCGGCCGCCGCCTGCTTGACGTCCTGCCGCACCTCGGCCTTGGCCAGCGCGATCTCCCCGCGCACCAGGGCGGAGACGTCCTGGGCCGCGCTGGTCACAAGCCCGCTGAGCGTCTGCTCGGTCTCGACCGACATGGGAACCTCCTGGCGGGTGCTCGACGAGAGGGTGGCGCGTGCGACCGTACCCGGCTGACCGGCACGGCAGTCCGGAATTAGGCCGGGCGGGTGGCCAGCCGCCCGGGGCGATATCGCTAAGTCGTCTTGTCGACAAATCGATGAAGCGACACCGGTACGGAGCGTGCCGGAGAAATGCGGTCGCGAACGGACCGGCGGCGTGCTAGGCAATACGCATGCCAGCCAGTGAACTCTCCGTGCGCCCGCTCACCGTCGCCGACATGACCCGCTTCATCGAGGTGGACAACATCGCGTTCATCGAGGGGCCCTACAGCCCCGACCTCGTCGCGTGGCAGCGCCGCTTCCTCGAGGTCGAGCGCAGCATCGGGTTGTTCGACGACGAGGAGCAGGTCGGCGGCGCCACAATCTTCACGATGCGGCTGAGCGTCCCCGACGGCCGGCTGGTTCCGCTCGCCGGAGTCTCGTGGGTCAGTGTGCTGCCGACGCACCGCCGCCGCGGCGGCCTCACGAAGCTGATGCGCCATCAGCTGCACGACCTGCACGACCGTCAGGCCGAGCCGCTCGCCGGGCTGACGGCCAGTCACCCCGGCATTTACGGCCGCTTCGGCTACGGCCGTCCCACGCAGTCCGTCACCCTCACAGTGCCCCGCGAGCACAACACGCTCAGGCTTCCCCAGGGTGTGGACGACGTGACGCTCCGGCTGGTCAGCCCGAAGGCGGGCCTCGAGGCCTGCCGGGAGACCTACGCCCGCCGCCTCACGTCGCGCCCGGGCATGATCGACCGCCCCGACTTCTGGTTCGACTTCGAGACCGACGACCTCGACCAGCTTCGCGGCGGCCAGTCCAAGCTGCGTCTCGTGCTGGCGGAGCGCGAGGGCGTGACGGTCGGCTATGCGATGTACCGGACGAACGAGCTGGGCCCGGCGAAGGGGGAGGTTCGGGTCAACGACGTATACGCCGTCGACCCCGCCGCGTACGCCGCGCTCTGGCGCATGCTGCTCAACATCGACCTGACGATCGCCACCGTCGTCCCTGGCCTTGCCGTCGACGACCCGCTGCTCGCGATGCTCGAAGCCTCGCGCTACGGCGAACCGGCCCTACGCGATGGCCTCTATGTCCGCCTCGTCGACGTCGACCGAGCCCTCGCCGCCCGCACGTATGCCACGCCAATCGACGTTGTATTCGAGGTCACCGACGAGTTCTGCCCGTGGAACGCGGGACGCTGGCGGCTGGTCGGCGACGAGAAGGGCGCGACATGCACGCGCACGGACTCGACCGCCGACATCTCCATCGACGTGCGCGAACTCGCCTCGATCTACCTCGGCGGCGTCACGCTGCGCTCCCTCGCCGCCGCCAACCAGGTGACCGAACACACGATCGGATCAGTGCGCGCCGCCTCCACGGCCTTCGCCTCCGACGTCCAGCCCTGGCTCTCGACCGGCTTCTGACGCAGAATGCCCCGCCGCGCAGAACGCGGCGGGGCACCCCGGTCGGCGCGGGATCAGTCCTCGCCGGCCTGCGGCAGCTTGGACGCGATCAGGTCCATGACCGTCGAGTCGGCGAGCGTCGTGGTGTCGCCGACCGCGCGGTCCTCGGCGACGTCCTTGAGCAGGCGCCGCATGATCTTGCCGGAGCGCGTCTTCGGCAGTTCGGGCACGAACTGGATCTGCTTCGGCTTGGCGATCGGGCCGAGCGCCTTGGACACGTGCGCCTTGAGCTCGTCGTCCAGGCCCTCGCCCTCGGCGTGGCCGCCGCGCAGGATCACGAACGCCACGATCCGCTGGCCGGTGACCTCGTCCTTCGCGCCGACGACCGCCGCCTCAGCCACCTTCGGGTGCGAGACCAGCGCGGACTCGACCTCGGTGGTGGAGATGTTGTGACCGGAGACCAGCATGATGTCGTCCACCCGGCCGAGCAGCCAGAGGTCGCCGTCCTCGTCCTTCTTCGCGCCGTCGCCCGCGAAGTAGAAGCCCTGCTCGGCGAAGCGGGACCAGTAGGTGTCGCGGTAGCGCTGCGGGTCGCCCCAGATGCCGCGCAGCATCGAAGGCCACGGCTTGTCCAGCACCAGGAAGCCGCCGCCGCCGTTCGGCACGACGGTCCCGTCGTTCTCCACGACGTTCGCGGAGATGCCGGGCAGCGGGTTCATCGCGGAGCCGGGCTTGGTCGAGGTCACGCCGGGCAGCGGGGAGATCATGATCGCGCCGGTCTCGGTCTGCCACCAGGTGTCCACGATCGGGCAGCGGCCGCCGCCGATGTTCTCCCGGTACCACATCCAGGCCTCCGGGTTGATCGGCTCGCCGACCGAGCCGAGCACCCGCAGCGAGCTCAGGTCGAACTTCGCCGGGATCGAGTCGCCCCACTTCATGAACGTGCGGATGGCGGTCGGCGCGGTGTAGAGGATGGAGATCTTGTACTTCTGCACGTTCTCCCAGAACCGGCCCTGGTGCGGGGTGTCCGGGGTGCCTTCGTACAGGACCTGGGTGACGCGGTTCGAGAGCGGCCCGTAGACGATGTACGAGTGGCCGGTGACCCAGCCGACGTCCGCGGTGCACCAGTACACGTCGGTGTCCGGCTTCAGGTCGAACACCGCGTTGTGCGTGTAGGAGACCTGCGTCAGGTACCCGCCGGTGGTGTGCAGGATGCCCTTGGGCTTACCGGTCGTGCCCGAGGTGTAGAGGATGAACAGCGGGTGCTCGGAGTCGAAGGCCTCCGGCGTGTGCTGGTCGGACTGCGCGTCCACCAGGTCGTGCCACCAGATGTCGCGGTCCGCGGTCCACGGCACCTCCTGCCCGGTGCGCCGGACCACGAGCACGTGCTGGATGGAGGCCGCTCCCTCGACGCCCGCGTCGGCGTTCGGCTTGAGGTTCGCGATCCCGCCGCGCCGGTTGTAGCCGTCGACGGTGATCAGCAGCTTCGCCTCGGCGTCGTCGATCCGGGCGCGCAGCGCGTCCGGGGCGAAGGCGGCGAAGACCACCGAGTGCGGCGCGCCGATCCGGGCGCAGGCCAGCATCGCGAAGACGGTCTCCGGGATCATCGGCATGTAGATCGCGACCCGGTCACCGGCCGTGATGCCCAGGGAGGTCAGTGCGTTCGCGGCCTTGGAGACCTCGCGCTGCAGCTCGGCGTACGTGATCGAGCGCGAGTCGCCCGGCTCGCCCTCGAAGTGGATCGCGACCTGCTCGCCGTGCCCGGCCTCCACGTGCCGGTCCACGCAGTTGTAGCTGACGTTCAGCTTCCCGCCGACGAACCACTTCGCGAAGGGTGCGTCGGACCAGTCGAGGGTCTGCGTCCACGGCTCGGCCCAGTCCAGGCGGTTGGCCTGTGCGTCCCAGAAGGCCAGCCGGTCGGCCTCGGCCGCGGCATAGGCTTCGGCGGTCACGTTGGCCGCGGCGGCGAGCTCCGCCGGCGGTGCGAACCGTCGCTCCTCGTGCAAAAGGTTTGACAGCGCTTCGTTGGACACGCTCGAACTCTCCTTCAGGACCTCGGTGCGCCACCTACACGGTGTGAGGGGGCGGAAACCCTCTCAGGGCCCAAGCACAGCAGTCCGAAGGGGCTAATGCAAGGGTCTGCGCCGGAAATTTGGTCTAGACCATATCAGCCGGCCGCGGCCCCGGGTTCGGGGCCGCGGCGCGGTTGGATCACGATCATCGATCACGGTGCCCGGCGGGTCACCGCTTCACGTTCATCGGCAGCACTTCCCGCTTGTGTGTGAAGTTCACGACGTGCGCCGCCGCCGTGTACCAGGCGAGCAGCCCGGTCACCACGCCCAGCCAGCCGCCGACCTTCGTCAGGCCGGGGTCGTTGAGCGGGTTGTACAGGCCCTTGGCCTGCCACTGGCCGAACGCGAGGAACAGGAAGGTGAGCGTCAGGAAGAACAGCACGGCGAGCAGAGCGTGGGTGGTCCGCAGTGCGGCCAGGGTGAAGATCGCGGTAACGATCGCCCAGCCGAGGAAGAACCAGCCCACCGCGTTGCTCGTGCCTCCTGCACCGGCCCCGACGTAGTGTGTGAACCAGTACCAGATGATCAGCCAGAACGCGCCGTACGTGGTGAACGCCGTCGAGCCAAGCGTGTTGCCGCGACGGAACTCCCACATGCCGGCGAGCAACTGCGCGCCGCCGCCGTAGAAGAGCGCCAGCGACAGCACGAGGGACGCGCCCTCCGCCACCTTGAACACGCCGGCGTTCACGAAGGAGAGCATGAGCGTGGTGAAGCCGAAGCCGAGCAGCCCCAGCGGCGCCGGGTCGGCGACGGTGGTGCCGGGCGTATCGGGGGTGTTGAGTGTCATGATGCGGCCGAGATCCCTTCTCCATCGTAGGGTTCTGACCGAGCTGTGCCCACTCGTCGTATTCGTGCAGATGATCCTTGGTACCTGTGCGCCTAGCGGTCATCGGAGCGCGCCGAACGGCAGTTGCGTCAACCGCGCTGACCAGGCAGGTTTACCAGGCGTTCACGCAGTTCACGGGCGTGTCGGCGGCTGACCGCGAGCACTTTCCCGCCGACGGTGACGGTGGTGTGCCCGGCGTCCCAGCGCACCTCGGAGATGTGGCCGAGGGCGACCAGGTAGGAGCGGTGGATCCGGGCGAAACCGTGCTCGGTCCAACGCTCCTCGAGCGTGGCCAACGAGATGCGCACCAGGTGGGAGCCGTTGGCCGTGTGCAGCCTGGCGTAGTCGCCGTGCGCCTCCACATAGCGGATCTGGGAGCGCAGCAGGAAGCGCGTGACGCCGGCGAGCTCCACCGGCACGACCTCGTCCTCCGGCGCGCTGCCGCCCTTGGCCCGCGCGGTGCGCCGCTCCTCGACCCGGCGCACGGCCTCGGCGAGCCGGTCCTGGCGCACCGGCTTGAGCACGTAGTCCACGGCGTGCAGGTCGAAGGCGTTGACCGCGAAATCCTCGTGCGCGGTGACGAACACGACATGCGGGCTGTCCTTGCGCCGGGCCAGCGTTCCGGCCAGGTCGAGACCGGTGACCCCGGGCATCCGGATGTCAAGGAAGACGGCGTCGATGCGGCCCGGCTCGGAGAGCGCGCGCAGCGCCTCGGCCGCGCCGTTCGCCGTGCGGATGTTTGAGATCCGGGAGTCGGCTCCGAGCAGGTAAGCCAGCTCCTCCAGGGCCGGCTTCTCGTCGTCCACCGCCAGCACGGACAATCCGTCCTGCTCAGCCACCGTGCCGCTCCTCGATCACTCGGTCCCGTCTGCGCCTTCGCTACCGCGGAATGCGGACCGTGACGCTGGTCCCGGTCTCCGGGGACGAGGCGAGCTCCAGGCCGTACCCGGCGCCGAAGGCCGCGCGCAGCCGCTCGTTGATGTTGGACAGCGCGTGCGCCTCGTTGGATCCGGTCCCGTCCAGGGAGCTGTGGATCGTCTCCTCGTCCATGCCCACGCCGTCGTCGCGGATGACGATGGCGTAGTGCTCGTCGATCCCGCCGGCGCCGCGGCACTCCGCGGTGATCGTCACGGTACCCTGCCCGCCACGCCCGCGCAGCCCGTGCCTGACCGCATTCTCCACGAGCGGCTGCAGGCACAGGAAGGGGATTTCCACGGCGAGGATCTCCGGAGCGACCCGGACGGCGAGTTCGAGCTGGTCGCCGAACCGGGCCTGCTCGAGCTCGAAGTAGCAGTCGATGCAGCGCAGCTCCTCGGCGACGGTCGTCATCGAGCCGCCGCGGCGGAACGAGTAGCGGGTGAAGTCCGCGAACTCCAGCAGCAGATCGCGCGCGCGGCCGGGATCGGTGCGCACGAACGAGGCGATGGCCGTGAGCGAGTTGTAGATGAAGTGCGGGGAGATCTGCGCCCGCAGGGCCTTGATCTCGGCCTCCATCGCCCGGGCCCTCGACAGATCGAGCTGCGCGAGTTCGAGCTGCGAGGAGACCCAGCGCGCGACCTCGCAGACGGCCCTGGTCAGCGCGACGGAGGCGGCGGTGTTGTACGCGGCGAGTGTGCCGACGGTCTCGCCCTCGACGACGAGCGGCGCGATCACCGCGTCGCGCACGGTGCAGTCCTCGCTGCCGCACTCGATCCAGTCGAGGAGTTTGACCCTGCCGGTCGCGATGACCTCCTTCGCATGCGTGAAGGCGTCGATCTCGTGCCGGTGCCCGCTGCCCTCCCAGGCGAGCAACTCGTTCGTATCGGTGATCGCGACGGCGGTGGTGTCGAGGAGGCGGCGCAGATGGCGGGCCGCCTTGCGGGCCGAATCGGCGGACAGGCCCTCGCGCAGGGCCGGGGCGGCGAGCGAGACGGTGTGCATCGCCTCGTAGGCCGCGCGCTCGGTCGCCGTGCCGTAGACGTGGTGGCGCCGCGCCGCGCGCATGGCGGCGCCCACCGGAATGGCCAGGACTCCGGCTACGGCGATGGACGTGGTCACTGAGTCCACATCTGTGACGGTACGGCAGTCCGTTCTCCGGCGGAAGACGGGGTCCCTCGAATCGCCGACCCGTCCGCCAGGCCGGCGCCCAGCCGCCGTTACGATCGCCCCATGAGCCAACAGCTGCAAGCCGACCCCCTCGCCGCCGTCGCCGAGCTTCCCGGCGTCGCCCAGGCTGTGGACAGCGCCAGGACCGCCGTGGACCGGCTGCGCGGTCACAAGGTGCTGCGAAGCCGCAGCGCGCAGGTGACGGCCGAGTCGGCGCTGCGCGGCGCCCGGGCGTCGGCAGCGCTGGCCGGCGCGGACTGGCCGCTGGAGGAGCTGCGCCGGCGCACCGACCTGGGCGACGAGGAGGGCTCGGCCGTCGTCCGCGGCGCGCTGCGCATCTCCGGCGAGCTGTCCGAGCTGCTGCCGATCCTCCGTCAGGCGCCGGCCCAGGCGCTGACCCGGATGCACCTGCTGGCCGCCGCGGGCGCCGCCGACGCCGACCGGATCGGCCGTCCCCGGCTGCCCGGCGAGTCGGTCGAGGTCGAGCCCGGAAGGCTTGCCGAGAAGGTGGACGCCGAGCAGGCGGCCGCCCGGCTGAGCGCGCTCACCGGCGTGCTGGCCGCACCGAGCAAGGCGCCCGCGTTGGTCGTCGCGGCGATCGCACACGCCGAGCTGCTGGCCACCACGCCCTTCGGCTGGGGCGACGGGCTCGTCGCGCGCGCCGTCTTCCGCCTGCTGCTGGTCGACCGCGGTCTCGACCCGAACTCGCTGGCCGCCCCAGAGGTCGGATTAGTCGAGCTCGGCAACGACGCGTACCGCACCGCTCTGGCCTCGTACGCGCAGGGCACGGCGGCCGGAATCGCGGCCTGGATCGCGCACTGCAGCGAGGCCCTCGTCCTCGGCGCGCAGGACTCGCTCGCGGTGTGCGAAGCGCTGGTACGCGGCTGACCTGCGGGTTTGATAGGGTTTGTCCGCCATTCGGGTGAAGATCTCGGTGCAAGGGCGGCGCCCGGCTTTCCAAGATGGCGGTTCGGGCCTAGAAAGGAAGTACGGCCCGCGAGACCGATTCCAGTGGATACCAGGGATATCCAGAGACTAAGGAGTAGGAGTCGACCGGCCCCACGGACCGAAAGACGGAAATTCGGGAACCCACGCGCGACCGACCCTCGTCAGGGCCCGCCGCCGGACCACCGAGACCCGGGCGGAGCGAGACCGGGTGGTGGCCTGGAACAGGCGAAAGAAACGGTGCACGCTGCTAACCCGGATTCCCGCTCCCGACGGCACTTCGGGCGCAGCCCGAGGTGCCGTCACCTTTGCGCTGCGGAACCGTTCCGAGCTCCGAGCTGCCGTCAGCTGCTAGGCCGTGTCTTCAAACTTGCGTCGGATCAGGCCGCGGCGTCTGACGCGTGCGCTCGCAAGGCGCAGGGGCGGGCGCATACTCGGTCGTCTGCAACCGCCCCTGCAACGCCGCGAGCGTGCGTGGCAGGCGTCGCGGACCCGGCGATAGTTTGAAGACACGGCCTAGGCGTCGCCCGACTTCTTCCGGCGCGCGTACCAGACGATGCCCGCTGCGGCGGCCGTTCCGACGCCGACCGCGGTGGCCGCGAGGACCGGCTTCGGCGGCAGTTGGATGTTGGCCATCTTCGCTCGCAGCGACACCGGGTTGGTGAACACCAGCACCGGCCACTCGCGGGTGCCGGCCTCCTTGCGCAGCGCCCGGTCCGGGTTCACCGCGTAGGCGTGGCCGACGGCCTCGAGCATCGGCAGGTCCGTCGCCGAGTCGCTGTACGCGTAGCTCTCGCCCAGGTCGTAGCCTTCGGCCTCGGCGAGCTCCTTGATCGCCGCGGCCTTGTTCTCGGCGTACGCGTAGAAGGCGATCTCACCCGTGTAGCGGCCTTCCTCCTCGACCATCCGAGTGGCGATCACCCGATCGGCGCCGACCATCTCGCCGATCGGCTCGACCACCTCGGCGCCGGAGGAGGACACGATGATCACGTCCCGGCCCGCCTGCTTGTGCTGGGCGATCAGATCGGCCGCCTCCTGGTAGATCAGCGGGTCGATCAGGTCGTGCAGGGTCTCGGCGACGATCTCGCGCACCTGCCCGACGTCCCAGCCGGTGCACATGTCGGACAGATACTGCCGCATGCGCTCCATCTGGTCGTGGTCCGCGCCGCCGGCCAGGTAGACGAACTGGGCGTAGGCGGTCTTGAGCACCGCCCGCCGGTTGATCAGGCCGCCCTGGTAGAAGGAGCGGCCGAAGGCCAGGGTCGAGGACTTCGCGATGATGGTCTTGTCGAGGTCGAAGAACGCCGCCGTGCGCATGAGGGAAGCATACGTGCTCGGCCGCTCGGCCGGATCGGCGCACACCCCCCGCGACGCCGTCGCCGCGCCCCGGGAGTGGTTCGGTCGCCACGCCGCTACGCTGGGCGTTTGCGCAGGTCATTGACGCATACTCAGCCGTTCAGAGTAGCCGGGGGCGCGCCAGTTTGCCTTTAGCGCGCTTCGGGTACACCATGGAAGTCACGGATCGTTCGCGACCGTGCAGCCTTGGCCCGGCTCCTCCCCCCCGAGCCGCGCCAGGGTGACGACCCCCGCTCTCCCCCCCGGCGGGGGTCGTCCTTTTCCCCGGCCGACCCAGCACCCCGAGTACTCCTCCGGTGCAGGCGGCCGTTCTGTTTTTCACCCTTCGGCTTCGGCTGTTTTCACCCCTCAGCTTCGGCTGTTTTCACCCCTCAGCTTCGGCTGGTTTCACCCTCAGCTTCGGCGTTCGATGACGGGAAGATTTGGCCCATCGGCGGGCTCAGGGGCGCCTTCATCCCGCGTGTTCTTGCGGCTATCCACAGGCTGAGGACGGCCTTGTCCACAGATTCCGCAGGTGGGCTGGCCCTCCTTGATCCCGGTGACCGATGGTGATCCCACGGATGCACGACGCGTCCGTCCCGCCGTCGAACAAGGGAATAGACACCATGCCGCCCAGCCCGCTCCGCCCGACCTCAGCACCCTGCGTCGCCGTGTTCGGCGGCTGCGGCGGTGCCGGCGCGTCCACCCTCGCCGCCGGGCTCGCCCGCAGCGCCCTGCACAGCGGCCGCGAGGTCGTCCTCGTCGACGGCGATCCGCTCGGCGGCGGTCTCGAGACCATCCTGGCCGACGACCTGACCGGCGGCCGACATCGCTCCGAGGCGGCCGCGGAGGGCACCGGCCTCTCCCTGCTCAGCTGCGCGCGGCCGGACGGCAGACCCATCCCGGCCGAGTCGATGGCGCGCGCGCTGGGCACGATGGCCGCGGAGGCCGAACTGCTGGTGGTCGACCTGCCGCGGTATCTCGCCGAATCGACCAGGCTCGCCGCCGCGTACGCCACGCACTCGCTGCTCATCACGCCGGTCGCCGAGCGCGCCCTCGTCTCGGCGCGCCGCTTGCTGGAGCAGCTCGGGTCGGACGGGCCGCGGCCTGGCCTCGTCGCCCGGCTGCCCTGCCGCGACCTGCTCAACCCGTCCCGCCTCGCCGAATACCTCCGGCTGCCGCTCAGTGGGGTGCTCAAGGCGGGCCGCGATCGGTCTCGGCTCCAGCGCGCGTCGCTCGACCGCTTCTGCGGCCGTTTCGTGGACTCACTCTTCGGGGTGGTGGCCGCCGCATGAGTGCGAACCAGTCCGATCCGCACGGCGGCCTGATCCGGGAGATGAAGGACCGCCTCGCCGCCGGCAGCCTCAGCCCGGACCCCGTGCTCGTCGCCGCGGCGCTGACCGAGGAGCGCTGCCTGCTCGGCCCGAAGGGCATCGAGGCGCTTTCCCAGGTGATCTGCGAGGAGTTCCTCGGCAACGACCCGGTCGCCGCATACCTGCACGACCCGGCTGTGACCGACGTACTGATCAATGGTTCGTCGGCGATGTGGGTGGAACGCGCCGGGAGGCTGGAGCAGGTCGAGAACACCTTCCCGGACGAGGAGTCGGCGCGCGCCTACGCGCAGCGGCTGGCGATCCGCGCCGGCCGCCGCATCGACGACGCCAGCCCCTACGTCGACGCCCGCCTTCCGGACGGCACGCGCCTGCACGCGATCCTGCCCCCGCTGGCCGTCGAGGGCACGCTGATCAGCCTCCGTGTCCCGCGCCGCCAGGCGTACACCCTCGTAGAGCTCAATGCCCTCGGCACCCTGGCGAAGGACGCGGTGGGCCTGCTGAACGAGATCGTCCAGCGCCGGGTGGCGTTCCTCGTCACGGGCGGAGCCGGCACCGGAAAGACGACGCTGCTGTCCGCGATGCTCTCCCTCGCCGATCCCGGCGAGCGCCTGGTACTGGTCGAGGACTGCGCCGAACTCGTCCCGGACCACCCGCACGTCGTCCGCCTCGAGTCCCGGCCGCCGAATCAGGAGGGCCGCGGCCGCGTCACGATCCGCGAACTCGTCCGGCAGGCGCTGCGCATGCGCCCGAGCCGGATCATCCTCGGCGAGGCGCGCGGTGGCGAGATCATCGACCTCTTCACGGCGCTGAACTCGGGCCATGAAGGCGGCTGCGGGACGATGCACGCCAACCGCCCGCAGGACGTACCCGCGCGGATCGAGGCGCTCGGCCTGCTCGCCGGCGTCTCCCGGGAGGCCGTGCACAGCCAAGCCGCCTCCGCGGTCCGGGTGGTGCTGCACCTCGTGCGCGACCAGGACGGCCGCCGCAGGCTCGACTCCGTCGCCGTACTGCGACGCCGCAATGCCAACGGCCCCATCCAGGCGGCGCTGGCACTCAGCTTCGACCAGACCGGCCGCACCCGCGAGTGGCCGGGCCTCGACCTGCTGGAGGCGGAATTCGGCCGCGGACGTTATTCGAACCTCGAAGCGGACCGCGCCTCCACCGCTCGTGCAGAGCGCCCCGACTACGCGCGCATGGTCGCGGACGAGTACCGCGGCCGCGTGCCGTGGATCCCCAGGCCGCGTGATGGCGGCGATGGAGGTCCGCGCACATGACACTGCCGATGCCGGCCGCCGCGCTCTCGCCCGCCCGCCGGCGCATGCCGCTCCATGCAGGTGAATTTCGCAGACCAAGCCGGAACTTCCTCGTCACCACCGTGACCCTGACCACGGTGTTCTTCACCGTAGGCCTTCATTCGCCGATGCCCCTCCTCGTCTTCCCTCCGGTCGTCGCAGTCCTCGCCTTTCGGCGCTCCCGACAGCGCCGTTGGGCGGAGTTCGACGCGCAACGCGAAGCGATCACCGCGCTCTGCACCGCCCTACGCGCAGAGCTCGAGGCAGGCCTCCTGCCCCGTACGGCGTTCACATCGGCCGTCTGGTCACGCCCCGAACTAGCCGACCTGGCCGAAGCGGCATGCAGTCCCGGGGGCGAAGTCGACCTGCCGAAGCTCTTGGCTTCACACGCCGCGCACCCCGGCCGCCGTGCGCTCCGCGCCCTGGCCGCCTGCTGGTACGCGTCCGACCGTCACGGCATCGCCTTAGCCGACGCCGTCAGCGGTATCGAGGAGGGCTTGCGCGCTGAGAGCGCCCGACTCCGCGCAACAGAAGTCGAACTCGCAGGCATCCGCGCCACGATCCTGCTCCTCTCCGCCCTGCCGATCTTCGGCTTCGCACTAGGCCTGGCGCTGGGCGCGAATCCCCTGGACACTCTGCTGCACAACACGATCGGCGAGCTCAGCCTCGTCATCGGCGTAGGCCTCGACCTGATCGGCCTCCTGTGGACCGACCACCTCGTCGCCAGCCTGCGTCCCGAAGGCCAGGCGATCGTATGAGCACCCATACGCAGGCCGATGTCCTCCGCTGGGCGCCGGATCCCAGCCTGCGGAGCCTCGAAATCGCGCTGGCGATACTTCTGGCCTTCTGTGCGCTCGTCCTGCACGGCAGCCGATGGCCCGCGTTCCCGAGCCTGCCGCGTCCGACCCGAGCCGACCCGGCTTCCCCGGCGTGGACAGCGGTCCGCCTGCGTCGGCCGAATGTCCCGGAGGCCGTGTGGGTGCTGCTCGCCGGCATCGCAACCGCGGTGTTCATCGGCGGCGCGGCCGCGTTCCCCGCAGGCGTGATCGGCGCCGTGGGCACGTACTTCTGGCTATCTCGCCAACGATCAAAAGCCGAGCTGCGCGAGAGGACCAGGCTGACCGCCCAGGTCCCGCCGCTCGCCGACCTCTTCGCCGCCGGTCTGTCCGCAGGCCTGCAACCGGCGCAGGCCGCCGTGACCGTCGCCCAGGCATTCGGCGGCATCCCGAGACGGTCGCATAGCAGCACGAGTGACCGGCTCGACCGCAGCAAGCTGACCGGAATCAACCTACTGGCCTACCGATTCCACGACGCGGCCACGGCCGTCCTCGCCGGAGCCGATCCGCAGGCGGCGTGGAGCGCCCTCGCGATGGACGAGGCGACGGCCCCGCTCGCCACGGCTGTCATCCGCGCCGAACGCACCGGCGCCCCTGCCGCGACAATCGTCGGCCGCGCCGCCCGACAGCTTCGCGATGCCGCCGCCGACGCGCTCTCCGCCGAGGTCCGAACCGTCGGCGTCCGCGCCACGGCCCCGCTCACCCTGTGTTTCCTGCCCGCGTTCATCTGCCTGGGCGTGGTCCCGACGGCCCTCGGCCTGCTGCCCCGCCTCCGCGGCTGACGTCCGCCCCAGCGAAAGGAGCAAGCTCCCATGAACCCCCGACTCAACGCGGCCCGAATAAGGCCCAGAACCCGAAGGACGCTCGACGAACGAGGCACCACCACGGCCGAATACGCCATCGGCACGCTCGCGGCCTGTGCCTTCGCCGTCGTGCTCTACAAGCTCGTCACCGGCGGCATGGTCTCCGCCGCTCTGTCGGGCCTGCTCCACCGCGCCCTGACCCTGGCCGGATGAGGCGGGAGAAGTATGCGCCACGACGAACAGGGCTACGTGACCGCCGAGACCGCCCTGCTACTGCCGATCATCTTCGGCATCGGATACGCGCTGGCCCTGCTCGTGCTCCTGGCCGCCCAGCAGATCCGCTGCGCCGACGCAGCGTGGGAAGCGGCCCGAGCCATGGCCCGCGGCGCGCCCGCCGCGCAACTGCAGGACATCACCGCGCGCTACGCCCCGGCCGGAGCGCAGGCGTCGTCCTCGATCGGCGACGGTGCGCTGACCGTCGAGGTCGTCCGCGAGCAGAGCGTTGTCAGCCGTTTCCTGCCATCCATCCGAATCGACGCGACGGCGACGGTGCCCTGCGAACCGCACGTCACGTCCTGCCGAGCCAGGAGCCCGAATGATTGAGTCTCAACGCTCACGTCCGAGGTCGCCGTGCGACCGAAGGGGCTCGGCGACGATCTGGTCGGTGAGCGTCCTGCTCCTCGTCGCGGCAGCCGCCGGTTGGGCACTTCTGTGGGTCGCGGCGGAAAGCGCCCGGCACGCAGCCGAACGCGCCGCCGACTCCGCGGCCCTGGCCGCCGCAACGGCAGCGCTCCACCGTCTCGCGATGCGCGACGACTCAGACCCCTGCGCCGCAGCGAGAGCCGCGGCCGGCCGCTCCGGCGCCGAACTGACCGCATGCGACTGCGCTCCGCTCGACTGCACGGTCTCGGTACGCCGCGACCTGCCGCTCCTCGGCCCACTCGCCGCTCGATTACCCGGCCTCGGCCCGGTCCTGGCCACCAGCCGGGCCGGCCCCGCCGCCCAAGCCCCGGCAGCCCCCGATGCCGGCGCCGCAGAGAAGCCCGGTCCCGTCGACCAAGCCGCGGCGACGCCCGAAGGAGAAGCCGGAGCCGGAGCCGGAGATCGGAGGCCAGAGGCGTAGGCGTAGGCGTCGGCGGAGTCGGAGTCGGAGTCGGTATCGGCGTCAAAGGCGAAGGCTGAGGCCGCGTCGGAATCGGAGCCGGAGTCGGAGGTGAAGCCTGAGTCGGGAGTCGGAGTTGGGACTCGGAATCGGGACTCGGAGTCGGAGAGGAGTCTGATGTCGGAGCCTGAGCGGGAAGGGGAGCCCCTGATTACTCGAACTTGATCACTGGTCAACCGGCCTTGCTCACTCGAAGGGATCGGGGTCGGCTCGGTAATAGCGGGCGCGCTCGGTATGTCGTCCTGCTTCGGGGGCGACGTCCGGGTGCAGGAGGTCGAGGGTCAGGGTCGGCTCGGCGTCGGCCTCGTGACCGGCGTCGTGGCCGGTGGCGATGCCGGAGGCGGCGATGCCCGCCTCGGGCAGGCCGCGCGTGCGGAGCGCCTTGAGGGCGCGGAGTTCGATGCCGCGTTCCCTCGACCTTCTGAGGCCGACCGACAGCAACCACAGGGAGGCGAAAAGGGCCCACGTGCAGATGGCGCCCGAGAGGAAGATCTGTGCGGCGGTGGTCTTCACCATCACGCCGAGGAAGGTGAGGCTGTCGGCGTGGTTCGAGTCGGCGATGATGCCGCAGGTCACGGCGACGATGCCGACGATCACGGCCAGGGCCACGGCGATCATCGCGCGGCCTGGCCGGCGGTACCAGGGCCTCCGGCGGCGGGTATGCCCGCGGTCGTGCTGCTCGCCATCGTCAACACGTGCTTTCTCTCGGTCTGACAACGACCGTTGTTTACCCGCTAATCAGCCTGCAGCAAAACCTCCAGCAGGCGGATGGCACCCGTCTTGTCTAAGGGTTCGTTCCCGTTGCCGCACTTCGGGGACTGCACGCAGGACGGGCAGCCGGTCCGGCAGTCGCAGGCGCGGATGGCCTCCAGCGTGGCGGTCAGCCAGTCCCTGGCCTTGGCGTAGCCGCGTTCGGCGAAGCCGGCGCCGCCGGGCAGGCCGTCGTGCACGAAGACTGTGGCCAGGCCGGTGTCCGGGTGCTCGGCGGCGGACAGGCCGCCCAGGTCCCAGCGGTCGCAGTCGGCGAACAGCGGGAGCAGGCCGATGGAGGCGTGCTCCGCGGCGTGGGCGGCGCCGGGGATGTCCGGGGCCGCGAGCAGAGCGTCCTCCAGGCCGGCGGGCGTGACCGTCCACCAGACGGCCTTGGTCGTGAGCGTGTGTTCCGGCAGGTCTAGGGGCTCCTCGCCGAGCACCTGGCCGGTCCGGGAGTCGCGCTTGAGGTAGCCGACGACCTGGCTGGTCACCGCGACGGATCCGTAGGCGATGCGGCAGTGCGGGTTCCACTCCTCGGAGCGTTCCTCGCGGACGATGCGGACCTGCGCGATCTCCCTGGCGTACGTGGCGTAGCCCGGGTCCTTCTGCTCGACCAGGGCTATCGCGTCGTCCAGGTCCAGGTCGCGCACGAGGTAGGTCTCGCCCTGGTGCAGATAGACCGCCCCGGGGTGGACGGCTCCGGCCGCCGAGCCGCCGTCGGCCATGCCGAGCAGCCGGCCGGTGCCCGCCTCGATGATGCGGATCGGCTCGCCGCCCATGCCGCGCAGGTCGCTCAGGTCGGCGGCGCGCTCGGGGCGGGTCCAGAACCAGCCGTCTGCGCGCTTGCGCAGCCAGCCCGAGGCGGCGAGCTCCGCGGCGAGCGCCGGGGCGCCCGCGCCGAACAGCTCCAGGTCCTTCTCGCGCAGGGGCAGCTCGGACGCGGCGGCGCACAGGTGGCCCCAGAGGACGTACGGGTTCTCCGGGTCGAAGACCGTGGCCTCGACGGGCTTGCCGAACAGGGCCTCGGGGTGGTGGACGAGATAGGTGTCCAGCGGGTCGTCTCGGGCGATCAGTACGGCCAGGGCCTCCTGGCCGCCTCGCCCCGCGCGCCCGGCCTGCTGCCAGAGCGAGGCGCGCGTGCCCGGGTAGCCGGCCAGCAGCACGGCGTCCAGGCCCGCGATGTCCACGCCGAGTTCCAGCGCGTTCGTCGCGGCGACGGCCGTCAGCCTGCCGCTTTGCAGCGCGGCCTCGAGGGCCCGCCGGTCCTCGCGCAGGTAGCCCGCGCGGTACGCCGCGATCTGGGTGCCGTCGCCGCCGCTGCGGGCCAGGTCCTCCCGCGCCATCACCGACACCAGTTCCGCGCCGCGCCGGGACCGGACGAAGGCGACCGTGCGCACCCGCTCGCCGGCCAGGTCCGCGAGCAGCGTCGCGGTCTCGGCCACGGCCGTCCGCCGGGTCGGCGCGCCGCGCTCGCCCCTGGCATCCGTCAACGGCGGCTCCCAGAGGGCGAACAGCAGCCTCCCGTGCGGCGAGCCATCCTCTGTGACCTCCGCGACCTGAAGACCGGTCAGGCGGCGCGCTGTGGCCCCCGGGTCTGCTGTGGTCGCCGAGGCTAGAGCAAATACCGGCTCCGAGCCGTAGTACGCGCAGAGCCGCCGCAGCCTTCTGATGACCAAGGCCACGTGGGCGCCGAAGACGCCACGGTATCCGTGGCACTCGTCGATGACCACGTACGTCAGCCTTCGCAGAAAGGACGACCAGCGCCGGTGATCCGGAAGTATCGAGTAATGCAGCATGTCGGGATTGCTCAGCACGAAGCCGCCGTTCTCCCGGATCCAGCGCCGCTCCTCGCCGCTCGTGTCGCCGTCCAAGCAGACGGCGGGCGGGATCGGCAGCTCCAGCTCGCGCAGGCGGCGCGCTTGATCGGCGGCCAAAGCCTTGGTCGGGGCGAGGTAAAGAACGGTGCCGGTCCGCCTGCCCGCCGCCGCGTCCGCCAGCAGGCCGCTGAGCGCCGGCAGCAGATAGCCCGCCGACTTGCCCGAGGCGGTGCCGGTCGCCAGCACGGTGTGCTGCCCCGCGTGCAGCAACTCGGCCGCCTCCGCCTGGTGCGACCAGGGGAGATCGACCCCGCTGCGGCGCAGCCGGTCGACCAGCAGCGGGTCCGCCCAGTCAGGCCACTGCGCGTGGCTCGCCTCCCGCGCGTCGATCTGCTCGACGTGCACGGCCGCCTCGGCGCGCGTCGGCCCGCCGAGAAACACAAGTCGGCGAAGGATCTCCTCAGCGGTGCGCGATCGTGGCATGGTAGTAAGAGGTTAGGCGCTCCTGGCCGTCGTGGTCCGCACCAAGCCACTCTTCGTGGTGAAGCCCTACGGCGGATTGACCCGAAGCTGGGCCATTCCGTCACCGGGCCTCCCCGGAGAGTGATTGAATGCAGGGTACCGATGGAACCGGGCCCGGCTCGCGCGCTAGGCGAGACGGTTGCGGACAACGCATAGAAGCATGTGCTGGAGGACCCGTGGATCTGTACCTGTCGACCCGGCACGAGGGTGACCGCACGGTCATCGAAGTCGGCGGCGAAATCGACGTCTACACCGCCCCCAAGCTGCGCGAGCAGCTGGTGGACCTGGTGAACCAGGGACGTTACCACCTCGTAGTGGACATGGAGGCGGTGGACTTCCTCGACTCCACCGGGCTCGGTGTGCTCGTCGGCGGCCTCAAGCGCGTCCGCGCTCACGACGGCTCGCTCCGCCTGGTGTGCACCCAGGAGCGCATCCTGAAGATCTTCCGGATCACCGGGCTGACCAAGGTCTTCCCGATCCACCAGAGTGTCGAGGAAGCCATCTCGGCCACCGACTGACGCCCCACGTGGAAGACCGGATCGCGACTGTGCGGAGGAACAGATGACGGGTGTTCAGGCCGCCGAGCCCGCCGCGGCCGAGGGCAGCGACGAGCAGGAGGGCGTCTCGCTGCGCTTCGCCCCGTTGCCCGAGCACGTGCGGACCGCACGGCTCGTGGCGGTGGCGCTGGCCCGCCGGGCCGGCGTGGAGGACGGGCTGCTCGACGAGGTGCGGCTGGCGGTCGGCGAGGCGTGCTCGCGCGCCGTGGGCCTGCACCGGTCCGCGGCGCCCGGCGAGCCGGTGCTGGTCCGCTTCGCCCCGCCCGGCGAGCGCTTCCGGGTCGAGGTGACCGACCTGGTCACCGGCGGGCCGGTGCCGAAGCCGGACGATGGCGAGGGCGACCAGGGGCTCTTCGAGGCCGGCGGCGTGGAGGCCGACATGGGCCTCGCGGTGCTCCGCGGCCTCGTCGACGACCTCGAGGTGGAGACCGTGCCGAACGGCGGGGTCATCCGGATGGGCTGGCCGGTCCAGCACCCCGACTACAGCTGAGCCGTCGACGGCCGCCGAGGACGGCTAGCTGTACTGACCACAGAGGTTGGTGACGGAGTTCACGGCTGATCGATCTTGAAATGGGTGAGGGCCTTCTGGCTTGGTGTGGATTGCGACATCTGCACCAGCGACCAGAAAGGCCCTCATGCTCCACCGTAATGCACCGCTGTCCGAGACCGGTCGGCTGCGCCTGGCGATCTGTGTGGTCGACGACGGCTGGCCGCTGCGTCGTGCGGCTGAGCGCTTCCAGGTCTCTCCCACCACGGCCAAGCGGTGGTCGGATCGGTATCGTGAACTGGGTGCGGCCGGGATGGTCGATCGCTCCAGCCGCCCGCATTCCAGCCCGCGCCAGACCCCGACTCGCACCGAGCGGCGGATCATCAAAGTCCGCCTCGCCCGCCGCTGGGGCCCGGCACGCATCGGCTACTTCCTGAGCCTGAACCCGGCAACCGTCCACCGCGTCCTGACCCGCTTCGGCCTGGCCCGCCTCGCGCACCTGGACCGCGCCACCGGGCGGGTGATCCGCCGCTACGAGCACGAACGCCCCGGGGACCTGATCCACGTGGACATCAAAAAGCTCGGCAACATCCCCGACGGCGGCGGACACAAGACCCACGGCCGCGCCGCCGGGAGCCGCAACAGCACCCGCAGCGCCCCGGTGGCGAACAACGCCACCACCAAGCGCGCCAAGCTCGGCTACGCCTACCTGCACAACGCCGTCGACGACCACTCACGCCTGGCGTACACCGAGATCCTGCTCGACGAGACGAAAGAGTCGGCCACAGCGTTCTGGATCCGGGCCCGCGCGTTCTTCGCCGCAGCCGGCGTCACCGTCTCCCGGGTGCTGACCGACAACGGCTCCTGCTACCGCTCACACCTGTTCCGCGACACCCTCGCCGAGACCGGGGTCGTCCACAAACGCACCCGCCCCTACCGGCCCCAGACCAACGGCAAGGTCGAACGCTACAACCGGACACTGATGGACGAATGGGCCTACGCCCGCGCCTACGCCTCAGAGCAGCAACGCCGGGACGCACTGGCCGGATGGCTCCACACGTACAATCACCACCGCGCACACACCGCACTCGGAGGCCAACCACCGGCCAGCCGCGTCCCCAACCTCACGGGACAGAACAGCTAGCGACCGACGACCGACAGCTGACGACAGATTGCAGCCGACAACGACTGGCGAC
This sequence comes from Actinospica acidithermotolerans, assembly GCF_018139625.1. Taxonomy (GTDB): domain Bacteria; phylum Actinomycetota; class Actinomycetes; order Streptomycetales; family Catenulisporaceae; genus Actinospica; species Actinospica acidithermotolerans. The sequence continues at coordinate 63,103 of NZ_JAGSOH010000013.1, forward strand.
ATGGCCACCGACGGCCGACGGCTGGCGATCGACGACCTGCAGCCGACGACAGATGGCCGTCGTCGGCTGCGAAGGACGACCGACAGATGGCGACCGACGGCCGACAGCTGACGACAGATGGCCGACGCCTGACGACTGACAGTTGACGACCGTCGGCCGCCGCCGACGACGACCGACAGTTGGCGCTGACGGCCGCCGCCGACAACCACAGCCCGGCGGCTTACGACCGACAGTTGTGGGCGGCGACCGGTGACCGACGACCGCAGCCGACGACCGACGACCGACGACGAGAAGATCCCGATCGCGGATCCCGAACAGGCGTGAACCGGCGCCCGCCGGGAACCACCTCGGGGATGAGCCATCCCGATATCCCCGTGACCCGCCGCCCGGCGGGCCACGGGGATATCGGCATTTCCGGGCGGACCGGCGACCGGCGAGGGATCGTGGCACTCCCACGGGTGAACTTCGCTCGCGGGGCACGTCGCGAGCCCGGGGATTCCCGCTCGTTGAGACGTGGATCACATATCTTTACGTGATCATCTCCTCACGCGACGCTGGTCCAATCCAATGCTCGTGCGTAAACTCCGGTCCACTGAACGCTCCGCACTGTCAGGAGTCTCACCCACGTTCTCTTGACGGCTGGCCGGGGCGACTACGTCAAGGAGGACGAGATGCCCCGGCTCCCCGAGCCGTATCTGGCGGACTCCGCCCCGACTCTCACGGGCGGCAACATCACTTTGGTCATCGTGGTCGCGATCGTCGCGCTGGCCGCCCTCGGAGTGGCGGCCTACCTCATGCGCGAGGTCAGATCGGCCAGCGAGGGCACCGAGAAGATGAAGGAGATCGCCGCGGCCGTGCAGGAGGGTGCCACCGCGTACCTCGCCCGGCAGTTCCGCACCCTGTCGGTGTTCGCCGGCGTGGCCTTCCTGCTGCTGCTCGCGCTGCCGGCGGACAACTGGAACGAGCGGATCGGCCGGTCGGTCTTCTTCCTGCTCGGCGCCGGGTTCTCCGCGGTCACCGGCACCGTCGGCATGCAGCTGGCGGTGCGCGCGAACGTGCGGGTGGCCGCGGCGGCGCGCGAGTCGGGGGCCAACCGGGCCACCCGGATCGCCTTCCGCACCGGCGGCGTCGTCGGCATGTTCACGGTCGGCCTCGGCCTGTTCGGCGCCGCGATCGTGGTGCTCGCCTACCAGGGCGAGGCCCCGAAGGTGCTCGAGGGCTTCGGCTTCGGCGCGGCGCTGCTGGCCATGTTCATGCGAGTCGGCGGCGGTATCTTCACGAAGGCCGCGGACGTCGGCGCCGACCTGGTCGGCAAGGTCGAGCAGGGCATCCCCGAGGACGACCCGCGCAACGCCGCCACCATCGCGGACAACGTCGGCGACAACGTCGGCGACTGCGCGGGCATGGCCGCCGACCTGTTCGAGTCCTATGCGGTCATGCTGGTCGCCGCCCTGATCCTGGGCTCCGCCGCGTTCGGCAACCAGGGCCTGGTCTTCCCGCTGCTGGTCCCGATGATCGGCGTGGTCACGGCGGTCATCGGCATCTTCGCGGTCTCGCCGCGGCCCGGCGACCGCTCCGGCATGCAGGCGATCAACCGCGGCTTCTTCCTCTCCGCGATCGCCTCGGTCGTGCTCGTGGCCATCGCCGCCTTCACCTACCTGCCCTCCAGCATGGCCAAGCTGACCAACGCCACGGCCGGCGGCACCGGCAACCCGCAGGTGATCGCGCTGGTCTCGGTGATCATCGGCATCGTGGTCGCGGTCGCGATCCAGCAGCTCACCGGCTACTTCACGGACACCGCGTTCCGCCCGGTCAAGGACGTCGGCAAGACCTCGCTGACCGGCCCGGCCACGGTCATCCTCTCCGGCATCTCGCTGGGCCTGGAGTCCGCGGTCTACTCGGCCCTGCTGATCGCGGCGGGCGTCTTCGGCGCCTACCTGCTCGGCGGCGGCTCGATCATGCTCTCGCTGTTCTGCGTGGCCATGGCGGGCACCGGCCTGCTGACCACGGTCGGCGTGATCGTGGCCATGGACACCTTCGGCCCGGTCTCGGACAACGCGCAGGGCATCGCCGAGATGTCCGGCGACGTGGACGGCGAGGCGGCCCAGGTGCTCACCTCGCTGGACGCGGTCGGCAACACCACCAAGGCGATCACCAAGGGCATCGCGATCGCGACGGCCGTGCTCGCCGCCACCGCGCTGTTCGGCTCCTTCCAGAACGCGATCACCGAGGCCGTCGCCAAGAAGCAGAACCTCAACCTGGCGCCCACCGCCTCGAACTACCAGTACGCGGGCATCCTCAACGTCGCGGACCCGCGCAACCTGGTCGGCCTGATCATCGGCGCGGCGGTCGTCTTCCTGTTCTCCGGCCTGGCGATCAACGCGGTCTCCCGCGCGGCGGGCGCGGTGGTCTTCGAGGTGCGCCGGCAGTTCGCCGAGATCCCCGGGATCATGGAGGGGACCGGCCGGCCCGAGTACGGCAGGGTCGTGGACATCGTCACCACCGACTCGCTGCGCGAGCTGATCACCCCGGGCCTGCTCGCGGTGATGGCCCCGATCGCGGTCGGCTTCTCGCTCGGCGTCGGAGCCCTCGGCTCCTACCTCGCGGGCGCGATCGGCTGCGGCACCCTGATGGCCGTCTACCTGGCCAACTCGGGCGGCGCCTGGGACAACGCGAAGAAGCTGGTCGAGGACGGCGTGCACGGCGGCAAGGGCTCGCCCGCGCACGAGGCGACCATCATCGGCGACACCGTCGGCGACCCGTTCAAGGACACCGCGGGCCCGGCCATCAACCCGCTGATCAAGGTGATGAACCTGGTCTCGCTGCTGGTCGCCCCGGCGATCGTGGCGCTGTCCCTGGGCACCGGCAGCAACCCGGCCGTCCGCGGCCTGATCGCCGCCGCGGCGTTCGTGATCATCGTCCTCGCGGTGTGGAACTCCAAGCGCAAGTCCATCGCCGTCGAGGCCGAGACCGAGGTGCCCAGCCAGGGCAACGCGGCCCTCGACCACGACGGCGCCGGCAACGCGGCGACGCCCGCGTGAGCATCGGAGTCGGACAGTAATACAGGTACGTGAGAGCAGGGGCCTGGCGCGCGGAGCGCCGGGCCCCTGGCTTTGTGCTGAGCGCGGCCCTCGAGTACCCGGTCTCGACGCACCCTGTGCGGACGCCGGTGAAGGCGGTCCGCCCGACGCTCCGCCGGTAGCCTGGGCGCATGAGCGAGCTTATGACCGATCCCGCGGCTATCGAGCGGCTGCGTACGGCGCTGCAGAAGGCGCAGTACACGGTGGACGGCTGCCTGGAGGCGATGGGGGCGACGGCGTACGCCGCGTTGGGGCGCAACGAGTCGGTGGCGGCCTCGCGGGCGGTGGCGCGGGACGACTCGCCGGTCGCGACGCTGACGAAGCTCTTCGTGCTGCAGGAGAACGTGGACCGGACCGCCGCGGAGGCGGCGCTGCCGCTTGCCGAGGCGGTCAGCGGCGGGCTGGTCGCCGAGGACGGGACCGACGGCACGGTGCGCGCACTGGTGGACATCCGTCCGTACGGTGAATCCGACGTCGACTGGTGGCTCGTGTCGGACCTCGGTGCGGGGCTCGTGACGGGTCGCAGCGCGCCGATGCGGCCGGACTACGTGCTCGGAGTCGGGGGCGCCTCCACGACGCTCGCTCAGCTGACGGTGCGCCAGAACGTCGAGCGGGCGCTCGATGTGGGCACGGGCTGCGGCGTGCAGGCGCTGCACCTGGCCAGGCACGCACGGCAGGTGACCGCGACCGACCTCAACCTTCGTGCGCTCGACTTCGCCCGGCTGACGTCCGCGCTCTCGCTCGGGGCCGAAGCGGAGCGGATCGAGCTGCGCGGCGGCAGCCTGTTCGAGCCGGTCGCGGGCGAGCAGTACGACCTGATCGTCTCGAACCCGCCGTTCGTCATCTCGCCCGAGTCGGCGGCCGGCGAGGGGCGGTTCACGTACCGCGACGCCGGGCTGCCGGGCGACGAGCTGTGCCGCCGGTTCCTGGAGCAGGCGCCGGCGCATCTGGCCGAGGACGGCTACTGCCACGTGCTGGCGAACTGGCTGCACGTGGACGGGCAGGACTGGCGTGAGCGGCTGGCGCCTTGGGTGCGCGGCACGGGGTGCGACGCGTGGGTCGTGCAGCGCGAACTGCAGGACCCGGCCGAGTACGCGGAGCTGTGGTTGCGGGACTCCGGGGACCACAACTCGCCGCGCTACGTGGAGCGGTACCAGGCCTACCTGGACTACTTCGCGGCCAACCGGATCGAGGGGGTGGCCTTCGGGTGGATCATCCTCAAGAACACCGGGACGGATCAGCCCACCATCCGGCTGGAGGAGCTGACCAGGCAGATCGAGCAGCCCCTCGGGGCGTACGTGCCCGACTGGTTCGCCCGGCACACCTTCCTCGCGGAGACCGACGACGAGCAGCTGCTCGGCACGGTCCTGCAGGTCGGGCCCGGGGTGGTGCTCGAGCAGACGGCCGAGGCCGGCGACGGCGGCTGGTCCCCGACGGACACCCGGCTTCGGCAGACCCGGGGGCTGCACGCGTCCGGCGAGATCGACCCCGTCGGCATCGCCGTGGTCGGCGCGGCGGACGGCGAGCGGCCGCTCGGCGATCTGCTCGACCGGATCGCCGGAGAGTTCGGCATCGACCCGTCCGCGCTGCGTTCCGGCGCGCTGGACGCCGTTCGCGCGCTGGTCGAGGAGGGATTCCTGACCGCCCGCTGAGCGGGCCGGAAACCGCCAGCCAGGCCCCGCTCGGCGCCTCTGCGGGTGATCGCGGACGGCCCGTCGTACGGTCGCTTGGCGATACTTATGCTCGACAGGGCGTAGCCTGGTGGGCGTGTCGCGCCATCGGGCAGCCCGATGGCATGGGTGGGACGGCGACCGACGTGGGTGATTCCGCCGGGATGCACCGGGGTATCGAGGGCCCGTAGGAAACGCCGACCAGGCAGAAGGAACCGGAAGGACGCAACGACCGTGCCGCCGAGCAGTAAGAGCGGGAGTGATCTGCGCCGCCTCGTGATCGTCGAGTCGCCGGCCAAGGCGAAGACCATCGCGGGCTATCTCGGCCCCGGCTACACCGTCGAGGCGAGTATCGGCCACATCCGCGACCTGCCCAGCAAGGAGACCAGGGACAAGCTCACCGACGAGCAGCGCTCGTCGCCGTGGGCCAACCTCGGCGTGGACGTCGACCACGACTTCCAGCCGTTCTACGTGATCTCCGAGGGCAAGGACGCGCACATCGCCAAGCTGCGCAAGCTGGTGCGCGAGTCCGACGAGCTCCTGCTCGCCACCGATGAGGACCGCGAGGGCGAGGCCATCGCGCAGCACCTGGTCGCGGCGCTCAAGCCGAAGATCCCGTACCGCCGGATGGTCTTCCACGAGATCACCAAGGACGCGATCCAGGGCGCGCTGCACGACCTGCGCGACATCAACGGCGAGCTCGTCGAGGCGCAGGAGGCGCGCCGCGTGCTCGACCGGCTCTACGGCTTCGAGGTCTCGCCGGTGCTGTGGCGCAAGATCGCCGGCGGCACCTCGGCGGGCCGCGTGCAGTCCGTGACGACGCGCCTCGTGGTCGAGCGGGAGCGCGAGCGGATCGCCTTCAAGCCCGCCGCCTACTGGGACCTGACCGCGGTCTTCGACACGGACAAGCCGACCGACGACCCGCGCACGATGGGCGCGCGGCTGCTCTCGGTGGACGGCGCCCGAGTCGCCCAGGGCCGCGACTTCGGCTCGGACGGCCAGCTCAACCGGGACGGCGTGCTGCACCTCGACGCCGAGGCCGCCGCCGCGCTGGCCGCCGGCCTGAACGGGCAGCCGTTCACGGTCGCCTCGATCGACCGCAAGCCCTACCGCCGTTCCCCCTCGGCGCCGTTCCGCACGACGACGCTGCAGCAGGAGGCGGGCCGCAAGCTCGGCTTCAGCACGCAGCGCACGATGTCGGTGGCCCAGAAGCTGTACGAGAACGGTTTCATCACCTATATGCGCACCGACTCGGTGACGCTCTCCGAGACCGCGATCAACGCGGCCCGGTCGCAGGTCCGCGAGCTGTACGGCGCCGACTTCCTGCCGGAGAAGGCGCGCACGTACGCGTCCAAGGTGAAGAACGCCCAGGAGGCGCACGAGGCGATCCGGCCCTCGGGCAACACCTTCCGGACCCCGGCGAAGGCGGGCCTGACCGGCGACGAGTTCCGGCTCTACGAACTGATCTGGAAGCGCACCGTCGCCTCGCAGATGAAGGACGCGACCGGCAGCTCGGTCTCGATCAAGGTCGCCGGCACCTCGACCGACGGCCGGCGCGCCGAGTTCTCCGCGTCCGGCAAGGTCATCACGTTCCACGGCTTCATGAAGGCCTACGTCGAGGGCTCGGACGACCCGGACGCGCAGCTCGACGACCAGGACCGGCGGCTGCCGGACGTGGCCGAGGGCCAGTCGCTGCGCGCGGCCGAGCTGAGCGCCGAGGACCACTCGACCAAGCCGCCGGCCCGCTACACCGAGGCCAGCCTGATCGAGGAGCTGGAGAAGCGCGAGATCGGCCGTCCGTCCACGTACGCGACGTTCATCTCGACCATCCAGGACCGCGGCTACGTGTTCAAGAAGGGCACGGCGCTGGTGCCGACCTTCCTGGCGTTCTCGGTGGTCGGGCTGCTGGAGAAGCACTTCGGCGACCTGGTCGACTACGAGTTCACCGCGCACATGGAGGAGGACCTCGACCGGATCGCCCGCGGCGAGGCCGAGCGGGTTCCGTACCTGGCGAACTTCTATCTCGGCGACGGCGGCCTCAAGGAGCAGATCGCCGGCAAGCTCAACGAGATCGACGCGCGGGAGACCAACACCTTCGCGATCGGCGAGAACATCGCGCTGCGCAACGGCAAGTACGGCCCCTACATCGAGAAGTACGACGACGAGGGCAACTCGCTGGCCCGCGCGAACGTGCCGGAGGGCACGCTGCCGGACGAGCTGACCGTGGAGGCGGCCGAGGAGCTGCTCGCCCGGCCCAGCGGCGACTTCGAGCTGGGCGTGGACCCGGAGACCGGCTACCGGATCATCGGCAGGAACGGCCGCTTCGGCCCGTACGTGACCGAGGTGCTGCCGGACGACGTGCCGAAGACCGGCAAGAACGCCGTCAAGCCGCGCATCTCCTCGCTGTTCAAGACGATGGACCTGGAGACGATCGACCTGGCCACGGCGCTGCGGCTGCTCACGCTGCCGCGCGTGGTGGGCAAGGACCCGGAGTCGGGCGAGGAGATCACCGCGCAGGACGGGCGCTACGGCCCCTACCTGAAGAAGGGCACGGACTCGCGCTCGCTCTCCAGCCAGGAGCAGATCTTCGACATCACCCTGGACGAGGCGCTGGCGATCTACGCGCAGCCGAAGCAGTTCGGCCGGCGCGGCTCGGCCAAGCCGCCGCTGCGCGAGTTCGGGCTCGACCCGACGAACGAGAAGCCGGTGGTGGCGAAGGAGGGCCGCTTCGGCCCGTACATCACCGACGGCGAGACGAACGTGACGGTGCCGCGCGGCACGACGGTCGAGGAGCTGACCGTGGAGCAGGCGCTCAACCTGCTCGCGGAGAAGCGCGCCAAGGGCCCGGCGGTGAAGAAGACCGCCAAGAAGACGGCGGCCAAGAAGACCGCCGCCAAGAAGACCGCTACGGCCAAGAAGACCACCGCCGCCAAGAAGACGACCGAGAAGAAGACGGCTACCGCGAAGAAGACGGCGGCCGACAACCCCGCCGAGTGACGCGTTCCCTACCTGTCACCTGGGCCCAGTAGCCTTGACGGCATGGTCGGGAAGTTGCGCGCGTTGCGGTCCTGGCGGGCCGCGGGCGGCTCGGCGCAGGCCGAGGGTGAGTCGGGACGGCCGTATCCCGGCTGGTTCATCGCGATGGAGGGCGGCGACGGCGCGGGCAAGAGCACGCAGCTCGCCGCCGTGGCCGACTGGCTGCGCGGCCGCGGCTACGAGGTGGTGACCACGCGCGAGCCGGGGGCGACGCCGCTCGGCTCGGTGCTGCGCAACCTCGTGCTGCATGCCGAGGAGCACAAGCTCGGGGCGCGGGCCGAGGCGCTGCTGTTCGCCGCGGACCGGGCCGATCACATGGAGACGGTGGTGCGTCCGGCGCTCGAGCGCGGCGCGGTCGTCCTGACGGACCGGCACGTGGACTCCTCCGTCGCCTATCAGAGCGGCGGCCGGGGGCTGCCGGCCGACGAGGTGGCCGCGCTCTCCGCGTTCGCGACCGAGGGCGTGCTGCCCGACCTGGTCGTGCTGCTCGACCTGGATCCGGCGGTGGCGCGGGCCCGGCGCGAGGAGCGGACCGGCCAGGCGGACAAGCTGGAGGCCGAGGCGGGCCCGTTCCACGAGCGGGTCAGGGCGGCGTTCCTGGCCAGGGCGAAGGCCGATCCGGCGCGCTATCTGGTGCTGAACGCCGACCAGGCGCCGCGGATACTGACCGGCGCGATCCAGGACCGGCTCGACCAGCTGCTGCCGCCGACCCCCGAGGAGGTCGCGAAGGCCGAGCGGCGCGCTGCGGATATAGCGAGCGCGATCGCCAAGGAGCAGGAGTACCGGGCCGCGCAGGCCGAGGCCGAGCGGATCAAGCGGGAGGCCGAGGAGCGGGCCAGCCGCGAGCAGCAGGAGCGGGATCTGGCGGAGCGTCAGGCGGCCGAGCACGAGCGGCGCCGGAAGGCGGCGGAGTGGGCCGTCGCGGCGGAGGCCGAGGCGAAGGCGCGCCGGGAGCGCGAGGCGGCCGAGTCCGCCCGGCTGGCCGATGATGAGTGGCGCGCGGCCGAGCGGGAGGAAGGCGAGAAGCGCAGGCAGCTCGAGCGGGCCGCGCTGCGCCGGCGTGAGCACGAACTGGCGATGCGTCAGGCCGAGGCGCGCGCGAAGGAGCGGGCGAGGCTCGCGGCCGCGGCGGCCAAGGCGGCGGCCGAGCAGGCGGAGCGGCTCAAGGGCTCGGCGCCGGAGCCCGAGGAGTCCGAGGAGAAATCGTGACCGGCGGCGAGAGCGCGGGCGTGGGCTACGGCGTGTGGAGCGACCTGATCGGCCAGGGCGAGGCCGCGGGCCGGCTCGTGCGCGCCGCCGAGGCCGCCCGCCGGATCCTGGGCGGCGCGGGTGGGGCGAGCGTGAACGCGATGACGCATGCCTGGCTGGTGACCGGTCCGCCCGGCTCCGGCACTTCCCTGGCGGCCCGCTCGTTCGCCGCCGCACTGCAGTGCACCGGCGAGATGCCCGGCTGCGGGCACTGCCAGGAGTGCCGCACGACGATGGGCGGCACGCATCCGGACGTGACGATCGTGCGCAGCGATCAGCTCAGCATCGGCGTGGACGTGGCGCGCAAGCTGGTGCGCGACTGCGCGATGGCCCCGGCCGGCGGCCGCTGGCAGATCATCGTGTTCGAAGACGCGGACCGGCTCACCGAGGCGGCGGCGAACGTGCTGCTCAAGGGCATCGAGGAGCCCGCGGCGCGGACCGTGTGGCTGCTGTGCGCGCCGTCCAGCCAGGACCTGCTGCCCACGATCCTCTCCCGCTGCCGCCAGCTGAACCTGCGTACGCCGTCGGTTTCCGCCGTCGCCGAGGCCCTCGTGCGGCGCGACGGCGCCGACTACGAGCGCGCGGCGATCGCGGCGCAGGCCGCGCAGGGCGACTACGAGCGGGCCAGGACGCTGGTGCTCGACCCGGAGGCGGCCGCCCGCCGCACCGCCGTGCTGCGGCTGCCGATGGAGGCGCGCGACATCGGGCGTGCGCTGAACGCCGCGCAGGCGCTGGTCGACGCCGCGGACGCCGAGGCCAGGGCGGCGACCGAGGCGCTGGACGCGAGCGAGACCGAGGAGCTCAAGCTGGCGCTCGGCTTCGGCCAGGGCAAGGGCGCGGGCACCGCGCGCGGCGTGGCGGGCTCGGCCGGCCTGCTCAAGGAGCTGGAGACCAGGCAGAAGCGGCGGCTGACGCGCATGCAGCGGGACGCGCTGGACCGGGCCCTGAACGACCTGGTCGCCTTCTACCGGGACGTGCTCGCCGCCCAGCTCACGGCCGGGGGCGCCGGCCCCGAACCGGTGCACCCCGACCTGCGGCCGCAGGTCGCGGAGATAGCCCGGCACTCCCGCCCCCAGGACACCCTGCGCCGGATCGACGCCGTGCTGCGCGCCCGGCAGGCCATTTCGTCCAACGTCTCCCCGCTGCTCGCGGTCGAGGCGATGGCCGTTTCGCTCGGTTAGCGTATTTCCCGCACGATGCGCGGCGAGTCCATGATCAACACCCGGAGCCGGTCACGCTGAGTGGCGGTACGGTTGAGGGGACTTTTCCCGATGAGAGGACGTTGCCGATGACCTGTCGTCCCGCGCCGCGGTCGCTGGCCGTGGGCGCGCTCCTGCTCGCCCTGCCGCTGGCCGCGTGCACCGCTTTCGGCAGCGCGTCGGCCGCGACGACGGGCAAGCCGGGGCTGACCGCGGGCACGGCCGCCGACCTGGCCGGGTACTACGGCCAGCGGCTGGTGTGGAAGTCCTGCGACGGCGGCTACCAGTGCAGCGCGCTGAGCGTGCCGGTGAGCTACTCGGATCCGAACGGCGCGAGGATCCAGCTGTCCGTGGTCCGCAAGCAGGCCGCGGACCCGGCCCACCGGCTCGGCTCCCTGGTGGTCAACCCGGGCGGTCCCGGCGGCTCCGGGATCTCCTACGCGACCTCGGGCGACGTGCTGGACAAGGCCCTGCTGGCCCGCTACGACCTGGTCGGCTTCGACCCGCGCGGCGTCGGCCGGTCGGACCCGGTCGAGTGCCTGACGGACAGCCAGATGGACACGTTCGTCGACACGCCCTCGAACCCGGACACCCCGGCGCAGCTCGCCGAGGTCGAGAGGGAGTCGCAGCTGTTCGCGCAGCAGTGCGAGGCGAAGTCCGGCGCGCTGCTGCCGCACGTCGGGACCGTGGACGCGGCCAGGGACATGGACATACTGCGCGCGGCCCTGGGCGACACGAAGCTGAACTACCTCGGCAAGTCCTACGGCACTCTGCTCGGCGCGACCTACGCGGAGGAGTTCCCGCAGCGCGTCGGCCACCTCGTGCTCGACGGCGCCATCGACCCGAACCTGACGGCCGAGCAGGAGAACCTCACGCAGGCCGCGTCGTTCGACAAGGAGCTGCACCTGTTCCTCGCCGACTGCGTGAAGCAGGCCGGCTGTCCGCTCGGCACCACCGACGCGAACGCGGCGTACACCAAGCTCAAGACCTGGGTCGACGGCCTGGAGACGCACCCGATCACCGGCGACGGCACCCGCAAGGTCGACGAGGCGTACGCGCTCACCGGCATCTCCGTCGCCATGTACGACCAGGGCTGGTGGCCGACGCTGCGGCAGGCGCTGACCAGTGCCTTCAAGGGCGACGGCTCGACCCTGCTGGCGATGGCGGACGCCTACAACGATCGGCAGAACGGGCACTACACGGACAACGAGATCGCCGCGAACTACGCGGTGAACTGCGTCGACCACCCGGACGAGGCGACCTCCGCGGCGCAGATCGAGGCCGAACTGCCGGCCTTCCAAAAGGTCGCGCCGTTCTTCGGCCCCATGGTCGACTGGTCCAGCCTGCCCTGCGCCTACTGGAAGACCGGCACCACCGACTCCCCGCACACCATCGCCGCCCGCGGCTCTGCCCCGATCCTCGTCGTCGGCACGACCAACGATCCGGCCACGCCCTACGCCTGGGCGCGGAACCTGGCCGGGGAACTGTCCGCGGGACGCCTGCTGACCATGAACGGCGATGGCCACACGGCCTACCGCCGCGGCTCCCCGACCTGCATCGATACCGCCGTGGACGCCTACTTCCTGAGCGGCGCCCTGCCCGCCGCCGGAACCGTTTGCCAGCAGACCAGTTGAGTCGGCTACACTAGGGGCTCGGTCGGGAGCGATCTCCGACCAGGCCTCCTTAGCTCAGTCGGCCAGAGCGACGCACTCGTAATGCGTAGGTCATCGGTTCGATTCCGATAGGAGGCTCAGTGCGGCCCGGGCCAGTTCCACTGGTCCGGGCTTTCGCATGTCCGGGGGCCGTCTACGCCTGCTGCCTCCGAACGGGTGTGATTAATGGGCTGTTTGCGCGCATACGAGTGATCGTGAGCGTGTCGTCCGGATGTGCGCGGAATGAGCGAGTCACGATGCTTATCTGACTAGCGCATCTGACAGGTGCACGGACGACGGGCGGTGACAGGGGTATGCGGCGGATCATGCGTCGGCGGGTGCTGCGGTCGCGGGTCGCGCTCCCGGTCGGCTGCGCGGCGCTGACGGCGGCGATTCTGACCGGGCTGGTGGGCGGGGCGCAGGCCGATCCGGTGTATCCGAGCCAGAACCAGGTGAACCAGGCGAATCAGGCGGCGAGCAGCGCGAAGGCGGCCGTCGATCCGGCGCAGGCCGCGCTCGTCGCCGCGCAGCAGCACCTGGCCGAGCTGGAGGCCGTGTCGCGGCAGGCGCAGGCGGACTATGCCGGGGCGACCGCGCGTGAGCAGACAGCTCAGCAGGCCCTCGTGCAGGCGACGCAGCGCGCGCAGGACGCCGCGCGGTTCGCCGGCGCGGCGAAGGTCGAGCTCGGCCGGCTGGTCGCGGCCGCGTACCGCGAGGGTCAGGCGGCGGATCTCAGTTCGCTGACGATCGTGCTCGATGTGAAGGACCCGCAGCAGTACATGGACGGCGTGCACGTCGTACGACGCATGCTGCAGAGTCAGTCCTCGATCGTGAACCAGGCACAGGACGCAAGTAAGACCGCCGCGGCCGCGAAGGTTCAGGCTGCCGCGAGCGCGGTGGCTCTGAAGACCGCGCAGGACCAGGTCGCGCAGTTGGCGCAGAAGGCCCAACAGGCGGCGGATGCGGCTCAGGCGCAGGTCGGGGCGTTGGGCACGCAACTCGACGCCTTGCTCGCGGCACAGGCTGCGGCGCAGAACACGGCGACGCAACTGGCCGAGCAGCGGCAGAAGGGACTCGCCGAGCAGCAGGCGCAGGAGGAGGCCGCCGCGCGGCAGGCGGCCCAGGCGCAGCAGGGTTCCGACGGCGGCGGGCCGGGCTCGGGATCAGGCTCGGGCGGTTCGCAGAGCGGCGGCGGCCAGGCGCCGTCCTACGCCGCCGATGTCGCCGCCCAGGCCCTGCGGTACGCGCTCGCCCAGCTGGGCAAGCCGTACAAGTGGGGCGGGACCGGCCCCGACTCCTTCGACTGCTCGGGACTCGCGATGAGGGCCTACGAGTCCGCGGGCATCGATCTGCCGCACTTCGCGGCCTTCCAGTACCAGGCGAGCCATCCGCTGAGCTACGGCCAGCTGCGGCCCGGGGACCTGCTGTTCTGGGCCACGAACGCGAACGACTCGAACACCATCTACCACGAGGCGATCTACCTCGGCAGCGGCCGGATGGTGCAGGCGCCGAAGACGGGCTGGAACGTGATGATCTCCGACATGTGGATGTGGGGACCGATCCAGTTCTACGCGCGGCCCTACTGACGCCGACGCCCCCCGGAACGGAGGATGGTATTCCGGGGAGCGTCCTGGCCGGCGCCTGCGCGCGCGGCCCTGCGAGGTCAGTGGCCGTGGCCCTCGGGGGACTCGGCGAAGCGGAGCCGGGAATGCCGGATCTCCTCCTCGGCCTCGGTGCGCCCGACCCAGTTGGCGCCCTCGACGGACTTGCCGGGCTCGAGGTCCTTGTAGACCTCGAAGAAGTGCTGGATCTCGAGCCGGTCGAACTCGGAGACGTGGTGGATGTCCCGGATGTGCTCCATCCGGGGGTCGTTCGCCGGGACGCAGAGCACCTTGTCGTCCCCGCCCTTCTCGTCCGTCATCCGGAACATGCCGATGGCGCGGCACAGCACCAGGCAGCCCGGGAAGGTCGGCTCGTCGAGCAGCACGAGGGCGTCGAGCGGGTCGCCGTCCTCGCCGAGGGTGTCCTCGATGTAGCCGTAGTCCGACGGGTAGCGGGTGGAGGTGAACAGCATCCGGTCCAGCCTTATCCGGCCGGTCTTGTGATCCACCTCGTACTTGTTCCGCTGCCCTTTGGGAATCTCGATAAGGACGTCGAACTCCATCGGTCTGTTTCCTCCAATGCGGCTTCCGTCGAACCGCATCCAGCCGCACCGGACGCGTGCCCGCGTATGTCAGGCACAAGTGTCCCCTACGCGGGCGGCCAGTCGTCGCAACCGGCCGCCGGACGTGATCAACGCAACATTCCGGACGTGCTCACAGACATTCTTCCCCTCGGAACGGGATACCTTGAACAGTGTGGAGAACGACGAGCTCATCGACTGGCAGGTGGCCGGGGCCACGGCGCGCGGCCTGGCCAGGCCGGGACCGGCGGTCTCCCGCGCCGGGGCCGACCGGGCGGTGGCCGAGCTGCGGGCCTGCGCGGTCGCGGCGGAGGAGCACGTGCGCGCGTTCACCGGCCTCGAGGTGCCCGCGGCGGACCGGCCGGTGCTGGTGGTCGATTCGCACAGCTGGGTGAACGCGAACCTGGACGTGATGCGCACCCTCTCCAGCCCGCTCGTCGAGAAGGTCAGGCAGTACCGCGAGGGCGTGCCCTCCGGCGCGCTGCGCTCCACCGCGAACACGGTCGGCGCGAAGCTCACCGGCGCGGAGGTCGGCTCGGTGCTGGCCTTCTTCTCCACCCGCGTGCTCGGCCAGTACGACCCCTTCGGCGCCGACGGCGGCCGGCTGCTGCTGGTCGCGCCCAACATCGTGCGGGTCGAGCGTGAGCTCGGCGTGCACCCGCCCGACTTCCGGCTCTGGGTCTGCCTGCACGAGGAGGCGCACCGGGCCCAGTTCGGCGCCGTGCCCTGGCTGCGCGACCACCTGCTCGACGGGCTCGCCGCGCTCGTCGCCGAACTCGACCTGGAACCGGCCCAACTCGCGGTGCGGATGCGCGAGGCAATACGGCGATACGCCCGTCCGGATGAACGCGCACCCGCCGGCGCCCCCGCCGAACGGGTGGACAGTGAGCCTTCGGCCGTCACCCGGACGGGTCGTCGCTCGTTGCTCGATCTGGTGCGGACTCCCGAGCAGCGCGCCGCGATGGACCGGCTGACCGCCGTGATGACGCTGCTCGAAGGCCACGCCACGTACGTGATGGACGGAGTCGGCCCGCTGGTCGTGCCGTCGGTCGCGGAGATCAGCCGGGAGTTCGCCCGCCGCCGGAACACGCACCGGATAAGGCCGGACGCCCTGCTGCGCAAGGTGCTCGGGTTGGACGCCAAGATGCGGCAGTACCGGGACGGGGAGCGCTTCGTGCGCTCCGTCGTGGGCGAGGTCGGCATGGACGGCTTCAACCGGATCTGGACCTCCCCGAACACCCTCCCGACCATGGCGGAGATCGCGCAGCCCGCCGCGTGGGTGCGGCGGGTTCCGCTGCGCCGCGGCTGAGGTACGGCCCGTCGGAACCGAGCCACCGAAGCGAGGAGCCACACCATGGGACCTGTACCGGCCGTAGCCGCGATACGACTCGCCGTCCGCACCGCGCTCGCCGACCACGAGCCGGGCGACCTCGTCCTCGTCGCCTGCTCCGGCGGCGCGGACTCGCTCGCCCTGGCCTGCGCGGCCGCCTTCGTCGCGCCGCGCCTCGGGCTGCGCTGCGGCGGGGTCAGCGTCGACCACGGCCTGCAGGACGGCTCTCCGGAACGCGCGCACGAGGTCGTCGAGCTGCTGCGCCGCCGGGGACTCGACCCGGTCGAGTCGGTCGCGGTCACCGTCGGCCGGGCCGGGGGGCCGGAAGCTGCCGCCCGGGCCGCGCGCTACGAGGCGCTCGACCATTTCGCCGAACGCTACGGGGCGCGCAGCGTGCTGCTCGGCCACACGAGGGACGACCAGGCCGAGACCGTCCTGCTCGGCCTGGCCCGCGGCTCGGGCGCCCGCTCGCTCGCCGGGATGCCCGCCGTCTTCGGGCCCGAGGACCGCTACCGCCGCCCGCTGCTCGGGCTGCCGCGCTCGGCCACCGCGGCCGCCTGCGAGGCCGAGGGCGTCGAGCCCTGGCAGGACCCGCACAACGCCGACCCGGCCTACACCCGCTCCCGGGTGCGCCACCAGCTGATCCCCGAGCTCGCCGCCGTGCTCGGCCCCGGCATGCCCGAGGCGCTGGCCCGCACCGCGCGGATGCTGCGCGAGGACACCGAGGCGCTCGACGAGTGGGCCGGCCGCGAGTACGCCGCCTGCCAGCACGCCGAGGGCGGCCTCGACGCCCGCCGGCTCGCCGAGCTGCCCACCGCGGTGCGCCGCCGCGTCATAAGGCTGGCCGCACTGCGCAGCGGCGCCCCGGCCGGCACCCTCGCCGCCTCGCACATCGAGGCCGTCGACGCCTTGGTCACCGGCTGGCGCGGCCAGGGGCCGCTGCAGCTACCCGGGGCGGTCGAGGTGCGCAGGACGAATGGCAGACTTGCTTTCGGCGAGACCGCGCCCACCGCGCACAGCGACGGAGCGCGCGGCCAGCAGCTCACCGGAGCGGCGTCCAAGTAACGAGGGAGAGAAAAGCGACGTGGACGACAAGGACATGGGCGACAAGCTCGAGAAGGTTCTCCTGAGCGAGGAGGACATAAGGGCGGGCATCGCCCGGCTCGCCGCCGCCGTCGACGCCGACTACGACGGCGAGGAGCTGCTGCTGGTGGGCGTGCTCAACGGCGCGCTGATGGTGATGGCGGACCTGTCCAGGGCCCTGCACAACCCGATCACGCTGGACTGGATGGCGATCTCCTCCTACGGGGCCGGCACCAAGTCCTCCGGCGTGGTGCGGATCCTCAAGGACCTGGACACCGACATCAAGGGCAAGCACGTGCTGGTCGTCGAGGACATCATCGACTCGGGGCTGACCCTGTCCTGGCTGCTGTCTAACCTCAGGCAGCGCCAGCCCGCCTCGCTCGAGGTGTGCACGCTGCTGCGCAAGCCGGATGCCGCGAAGGTGCAGATCGACGTCAAGTACGTCGGCTTCGACATCCCCAACGACTTCGTCGTCGGCTACGGCCTGGACTACGACCAGAGGTTCCGGAACCTGCCGTTCATCGGGCTTCTCGCCCCGCACGTCTACTCCTGACCGAAAATCGCTGCGTGGTCCGGGAACGCACGGACACCGTAGGATCGTTGCCATCGTGTAATGACCCGGTACTCCGTTAGGGCCGGGTCACCCGGTTGCTCCGGGCGGCGGACGGGTAGCGCCGACGCCGCGAGGGCATGGTCCTGGTCTACGCGCAGCGTGAGCCGGTGGTTTACCGGGCAGTATGAAGGTCCTCGGGCATCGGTCCGGGGACGGAGAGCCGGCAGGAGGGACGGGGCCTTGAGCGCCTCGCAACGATGGACGTGAAGCGAATTTTCCGTGGCCCCGTGATCTGGGTCGTGCTCGTCGTACTCGCCGTGCTCGCTGTGATGAACATCATGTCCTCCGGCAACGGCTACACCTCCGTGGACACCTCGAAGATCATCACCCAGATCGGCGCGGGCCAGGTGCAGTCGGCCCAGCTCAACACCGGCTCCAGCCAGACCATCCAGGTCACGCTGAAGGACGGCACCAAGGAGCAGGCCACCTACCTCAACGACCAGCAGGGCAACCAGCTCGCCACCGACCTGGACAACGCCGGCAAGGCGGGCAACCTCACCGGCGGCTACAACGTCAACGTGACCAAGACCTCGTGGATCGTCTCCGCGCTGGTCACGCTGCTGCCCTTCCTGCTGCTCGTGGTCGTGTTCATCTTCCTGCTGAACCAGATGCAGGGCGGCGGCTCGCGGGTGATGAACTTCGGCAAGTCCCGGGCCAAGATGCTCACCAAGGACACCCCGAAGACCACCTTCGCCGACGTGGCCGGCGTGGACGAGGCGATCGAGGAGCTGCAGGAGATCAAGGACTTCCTGCAGGCCCCGGCCAAGTTCCAGGCCATCGGCGCGAAGATCCCCAAGGGCGTGCTGCTCTACGGCCAGCCCGGTACCGGCAAGACGCTGCTCGCGCGCGCCGTGGCCGGCGAGGCCGGCGTGCCGTTCTTCTCCATCTCCGGCTCCGACTTCGTCGAGATGTTCGTGGGCGTCGGCGCCTCCCGGGTGCGCGACCTGTTCGAGCAGGCCAAGGCCAACGCCCCGGCGATCGTGTTCGTGGACGAGATCGACGCGGTCGGCCGGCACCGCGGCGCCGGCCTCGGCGGCGGCCACGACGAGCGCGAGCAGACGCTGAACCAGCTGCTCGTCGAGATGGACGGCTTCGACGTCAAGGGCGGGGTCATCCTGATCGCCGCCACCAACCGGCCGGACATCCTGGACCCGGCGCTGCTGCGGCCCGGCCGCTTCGACCGGCAGATCGCGGTCGACGCCCCGGACCTCAACGGCCGCCGGCAGATCCTCGAGGTGCACGCCAAGGGCAAGCCGATCACCCCGGACGTGGACCTGATGGCGGTCGCCCGGCGCACCCCCGGCTTCACCGGCGCCGACCTGGCCAACGTGCTCAACGAGGCGGCGCTGCTCACGGCCCGCTCGGAGAAGAAGCTCATCGACAACCGGGCGCTGGACGAGGCGATCGACCGCGTCGTGGCCGGTCCGCAGAAGAAGACCCGCCTGATGAGCGAGCACGAGAAGAAGATCACCGCGTACCACGAGGGCGGCCACGCCCTGGTCGCGCACGCGCTGCCGAACACCGACCCGGTGCACAAGGTCACGATCCTGCCGCGCGGCCGCGCCCTCGGCTACACGATGGTGCTGCCGGACGAGGACAAGTACTCGACCACCCGCAACGAGCTGCTCGACCAGCTGGCCTACGCGATGGGCGGCCGGGCCGCGGAGGAGATGGTCTTCCACGACCCGACCACCGGCGCGAGCAACGACATCGAGAAGGCCACCAAGGTGGCCCGCGCGATGGTCACCCAGTACGGCATGACCGAGCGGCTCGGTGCGATCAAGCTGGGCCAGGACAGCGGCGAGGTCTTCCTCGGCCGCGACATGGGCCACCAGCGCGACTACTCCGAGGACGTCGCCGCCCTGGTGGACGAAGAGGTCAAGAAGCTGATCGAGAACGCGCACGACGAGGCCTGGGAGATCCTGGCCGACAACCGCGCGATCCTCGACCGGCTGGTCCTGGAGCTGCTCGAGAAGGAGACGCTGGACAAGGCGCAGATCGCCAACATCTTCGCCGACGTGCGGCTGCGCTCGCCGCGGCCCGCCTGGACCGGCTCGTCCCGCCGGGTGCCCTCGGACGTGCCGCCGGTGCGCTCGCCCAAGGAGCTGACGGCGGCCAACGGCAGCGAGTGAGCGTGATCCGGAGGTAAACCGGATGATCGGGAGGCGGCCCCGGGTACTAGACTGGGCCGCCTCACCGGCGTTTCGAGGCCCTTCTCCACCGGCCCGGCGGCGCCGATCGGACGACGGTAGCGAGGCCCGAAGTGATCGACCCCATCTCACTCCGTGAAGAAGTGTCGGTGGACAGCGGGCGCGCGGTCGGCCCCTTCGACGAGAAGCGGGCGGAGAACGCGATACGCGAGCTGCTCATCGCGGTCGGCGAGGACCCGGACCGCGACGGCCTGCGGGACACGCCGGGCCGGGTGGCCCGCGCGTACCAGGAGATGTTCGCGGGCCTGCGGCAGGCGCCCGAGGAGGTGCTCACCACCACCTTCGAGCTCGGACACGACGAAATGGTGCTGGTGCGCGACATCGAGCTCTACTCGTGCTGCGAACACCACCTCGTTCCGTTCCACGGAGTGGCCCACGTCGGCTACATTCCTTCGGTGGACGGACGCATCACCGGCCTGTCGAAGCTGGCGCGCCTGGTCGATGTTTACGCGAAACGCCCCCAGGTCCAGGAGCGTCTGACTACACAGGTAGCGGACGCGCTCGTCCGCATCCTGCAGCCACGTGGGGTCATCGTCGTAGTGGAGTGCGAACACCTGTGCATGTCGATGCGAGGGATCAGGAAGCCGGGGGCGAGGACGGTGACGTCCGCGGTTCGGGGAATGCTACGCGCCCCCGCGACGCGGGCCGAGGCGATGAGCCTCATACTCGGGCGGTGAAGGCCGAGCCGCGGCGAAGATCCGCGGCGGGCACCTCGCCGAAGGGCGAGCGCGCCAAGGGCGGTTCCCAGCTGCCCGGGCAGGCGCCTGTGCCGACCGTCGAGGCGCAGCGGGCGGACGAGGCCGCCGAGCGGGCGCAGCCGCAGCCGGAGGAGCCGGAGACCGATCTCACCGGCGCCGTGCTGAACGCCGTGCAGCCTCTGGTGCAGCCGCTCGTGCAGCCCCTGGTGCGGCCGAAGCGGCGTCCCTGGATCCCCCGGGTGGCCGGGCTGGTCTGCTACCTGCTCGGACTGCTGGACATCGTCTACGCGCTCTTCCCGGCCTTCCGCAAGACCGGGCCGATCAAGTCCGCGTCCGCGCACGAGGTCAGCCATTTCGTGCCGGGCCTCGAGATCAACCCGTACGGCGTGGCCGCGAGCCTGATCATCGGCGTGCTGCTGGTGCTGCTCGCGCACGGACTGCGGCGGCGCAAGCACCGCGCCTGGCTCGGCGTGGTCGGGCTGCTAGGGCTGACCGTCCTCGGCCACGTGATCGCGTTCGCCGGGCACTTCATCCCGCGGGCCACCGGCAACGGCGTGATCCTGCCGACGGTGCTGCTCGTGCTGCTGATCGTCTACCGCAACGAGTTCTACGCGCTGAGCGACCCGCGCTCGCGCTGGCGCGCCATCTGGACCTTCTTCTGCCTGCTGGTCGTCGATCTCGCGCTCGGCCTGCTGATCGTCTCGGTGCGGCCGGAGGAGATCGTCATCGGCGCCAGCGTGTACGACCGCGTCGAGCAGGTGCTGCTCGGCCTGGTCGGGGTCAGCGGGCCGATGCAGTTCGAGGCCGACCGGTACGGCGACTACGTCTACTTCTCGCTGATCGGCCTGAGCCTGCTGACGCTGCTGATCACGCTCTACCTGTTCATGCGCCCGGCGGTGCCCGACGCGCTGCTCACCCCGGCGCAGGAGACCGAGGTCCGCGGGCTGCTGGCCAAGCACGGCAAGCGCGACTCGCTCGGCTACTTCGCGCTGCGGCGGGACAAGGCGGTGCTCTTCTCGCCGAGCAACAAGGCCTGCATCGCCTATCGCGTGGTCGCCGGCGTGATGCTGGCGAGCGGCGACCCGGTGGGCGACCCCGAGGCGTGGCCCGGCGCGATCAAGGCCTTCTGCGACCGCGCCGACAAGTACGCCTGGATCCCGGCCGTGATGGGCTGCAGCGAGCTCGGCGGCGAGATCTGGTGCCGCGAGGCCGGGATGGACGCGCTGGAGCTCGGCGACGAGGCCGTGGTCGAGGTGGCGGACTTCACCCTCGAGGGGCGCGCGATGCGCAACGTCCGGCAGATGGTCAACAAGATCGAGCGCAAGGGCTACGTCTGCGAGACCCGGCGGCTGCGCGAGATCCCGGAGGCAGAGATCGTGGCGATCCGTCGGCTGGCGAACGACGGCCGGTCGACCGAGACCGAGCGCGGCTTCTCGATGGCGCTCGGCCGCTTCGGCGACCCGTCCGACGGCGACTGCGTGGTCGTCACGGCGCGGCACGAGGGCGAGATCCGCGCGGTGCTCAACTTCGTCCCGTGGGGCACGGACGGGCTCTCGCTCGACCTGATGCGCCGGGACCGGACCGCGGACCCCGGCCTGAACGAGCTGATGATCGTGGCCGCGCTGCGCGAGGCCGGCCGGCTCGGGGTGGACCGGATCTCGCTGAACTTCGCGGTCTTCCGCTCCGCCCTGGAGCGCGGCGAGCGGATCGGCGCAGGACCGGTGCTGCGCCGCTGGCGGGGGCTGCTGGTCTTCCTCTCCCGCTGGTTCCAGATCGAGTCGCTCTACCGGTTCAACGTGAAGTTCCGGCCGATCTGGGAGCCGCGCTTCGTCGTCTTCCGGCAGACCAGGGACCTGCCGCGGATCGCGCTGGCCGCGCTGGAGGCCGAGGCCTTCCTGGTGCTGCCCTCGCTGCTGCGGCGCGGCGGCGGCCGCGCGGCCGAAGGTTCCGAGCTGAGCGCCGCGCGCACCGAGGGCTAGCTGACCGAGATGACGAGCCACCAGGTCGCGGGCCTTCCCGAGTTCGGCCGCTGCGCGGTGTTCGCGATCCTGAACGCGACCCCGGACTCCTTCTCCGACGGCGGGCTCAACCTGGCCGCCGCCGCGGCGATCGGCAACGGCGTCGCCGCGCTGCGCGCCGGGGTGGACGTGCTGGACGTCGGCGGCGAGTCGACCCGGCCCGGCGCCGCGCGGGTGAGCGTCCAAGAGGAGCTGCGCCGGGTGCTCCCGGTCGTCGAGGGACTGGTCGACGCGGGCGGCCTGGTCTCGGTGGACACGATGCGCGCGGAGGTGGTCCGGCAGTGCGCGCGGGCCGGGGCGCGGATCGTCAACGATGTGAGCGGGGGGCTGGCCGATCCGGAAATGCTCCGAACCGTCGCCGATCTCCAGCTGCCATACATTCTCATGCACTGGCGTGGGCACAGTGTGGACATGGGTTCCATGGCGAGTTACGGAGACGTCGTCCGGGAGGTAGGAGCGGAATTGACTGCACGGCTGGCCGCGGCGGTGGACGCGGGCATCGAACCCGATCGGATCGTGCTCGACCCCGGTCTCGGCTTCGCGAAGAACGCCGAACACGACTGGGCGCTGCTGCGCGGACAGCGGCGGCTGCAGCGGGAACTGGGCCGGCCGCTGCTGATCGGGCACTCGCGCAAGCGGTTCCTCGGCGCGCTGCTGGCCGACGACGCGGGCGTGCCGCGCCCGGCTGCCGAGCGGGACGCGGCGACCCTCGCCGTGGCCGCGGTCGCCGCGGAGCGCGGCGCCTGGGCGGTCCGGGTGCACGCCGGGGCCGCGGCGGCCGACGCCGTGCGCGCGGTGGCCGCGATGGGCGAGGGCGAGGCGCGATGACGGCCGACCCGGACCTGCAGCCGCCCACGAGGGACGCGGCGGCCATCATCAAGGCGAACGAGCAGTTCTACCAGGCCATCGAGAACGCCGACATGGATCTCATGCGGGCCGTGTGGGTCGGCGCGGAGGTCCCGGACTCGGCGACCTGCGTGCACCCCGGCCAGCCCGCCGTGCACGGGCTCGAGCGGGTGCTGCGGTCCTGGGCCGTGGTCTGCTCCCGGATCAACTACCTGCAGTTCTTCATCACCGACGTCCGGGTCCGGCAGATCGGCTCCGCGGCGATCGTGACCTGCGTGGAGAACGTGCTCTCCGAGCTGCCCGGGCAGGACGAGGACTCCCTCGGCTTCGGCGGCAGCCACTACGAGGCCGTCAATGTCTTCAAGCGCGACGGCGACGGCTGGCGGCTGGTCACGCACTGTTCCGCCCCGGTCTTCCCGTCGGAGCGGCCGAACTCGGATGGCCGCCCGGTGTGATCGGGCGCATGGTTATTGGGTAGGTTCCCAGAGCGCGAGAACGCGCCGAGGACCAGCCGGGAGTCACCACAGCATGCACGTCGGATCCGATCGAATAACGCTCACCGGCCTTCGCGCGCGCGGTCGGCACGGCGTCTACCCGCGCGAGCGGGCCGAGGGGCAGACCTTCGTGGTGGACGCCGTGCTCGAGCTGGACACCAGGGCCGCCGCGGCCGGGGACGACCTGGCCTGCACCGCGGACTACGGCAGCATCGCCGAGAAGCTGGTCGCGGTGGTCGAGGGCGAGCCGGTGAACCTCGTCGAGACCCTCGCGGCCCGGCTCGCCGGGATCTGCCTGGCCGATCCCGCGGTGGCCGCCGTGCAGATCACCGTGCACAAGCCCGACGCGCCGATCACGGTGCCCTTCGACGACGTCAGCGTGACCATCCGACGTGAGCGGACGGAGGCCCTGCGATGACCACCACCCATTCCGCGCACCACGCGGTGCTCGCCCTCGGCGGGAACCTGGGGGACCGGCTCGAATCGCTGCAGTCGGCGCTCGACGCGCTGGGCGACGCGCCCGGGATCCAGCCGATCTCCATCTCGCCGGTCTACGAGACCGCGCCCTTCGGCGGCCCCGCCGGCGACCCGCAGGCGAAGGACCTGAGCGACCAGCCGGCGTACCTCAACGCCGTGGCCGTCGTGGGCACCGATCTGACCCCGCATCAGCTGCTCATCCGCACGCAGGCCATCGAGGAGGCGCTGCACCGGGTGCGCGGCGAACGCTGGTCCGCGCGCACGATAGACGTCGACATCATCGTGTACGACGACCTGGAGCTGAACGACGAGGACCTGACGGTCCCGCACAACCGGGCCCACGAACGCGCCTTCGTGCTCCGGCCGTGGCACGACGTCGAGCCGAACGCCGTCATCCCCGGCCGCGGGCCCATCGCCGAACTGCTCGACGAACTGCCCAAGGACGGCGTGGAACCCAGGCCCGACCTGTTGTTGCAGTGGTGATCCGACACTGTTCGCCCCAGGGCGTGTGACTCGGAACCGCCTTTCCTGTCAGACTGAGCCTGTGAAACCGACCAGGCCCGGAGTGCTCGCCGGACTGACCGCATTGTGCGCAGTCCTGGCGTTCACAGCGTTGCGGTTCTGGCAGCACCTGGGCTCCCCGCCGCCTGTACCGCTCTCCGCCCCCATCACCCTCGCCGTCCTCGCCGCCGCCGTCCTCGGCATCGCCCTCGGGCTGCGCGCGCGGCTGAACGCGTACCGCGAGGCCCGGCTGCGCGCCATGCGCGGCGAGCCGCGCGTGGACAAGCGCGGCCGCGAACCGAAGCCGATCGATCCGCTGCAGGCGGCCCGCGCCCTCGTCCTCGGCAAGGCCGCCGGGCTCGTCGGCGCCGTCTTCGGCGGCATATACGGCGGTTACGGGCTCACGCTGCTCGGCCACCTGAGCGTCGAGAGCTACCGCAGCGAAGCACTCCGGTGCCTGTTCGCGCTCCTCGCGGGCATCGCTCTCATGGCCGCCGCGCTCTACCTCGAGCGCGTCCTGCGCGTCCCCCCGGAACAGCCGAGCACACCGCCCTCCGGCGACAACAAGCTGGCCACGCCCCGCGCCTGACACCCGCGGTAAGCAAGGTGGCGCACGTCGCCGCGGCGTCAGCGTCAGGTCTCGCCGGGCGCCTGCGCTCGCAGCCGTCTTACTTGTCGATGTCGCCGACGACGAAGAACATCGACCCGAGGATCGCGACCATGTCGGCGACCAGGCAGCCCGGCAGCAGCTCCTTGAGCACCTGGATGTTGTTGAACGACGCCGAGCGCAGCTTGAGTCGCCAGGGCGTCTTGTCGCCGCGCGAGACGAGGTAGTAGCCGTTGATGCCGAGCGGGTTCTCGGTCCACGCGTAGGTCTCGCCCTCGGGCACCTTCAGCACCTTCGGCAGCCGCAGGTTGATCGGGCCGGCCGGCAGCGCGGCCAGCCGGTCCGCGCAGGCGGCGGCGAGATCGAGCGAGTTGTAGGTCTGCGCGAGCAGGCACTCGAAGCGTTCGAAGCAGTCGCCGCCGGTGCCGGTGACGACCTCGAGCACGTCGCCGAGCTCGCCGTAGGCCAGGTAGGGATCGTCGCGCCGCAGGTCGAAGTCGACCCCCGAGGCGCGGGCGATCGGCCCGGACACGCCGTACGCGCCGATCTGCTCGGCCGTCAGCACGCCCACGCCCTTCGTGCGCGCGTGGAAGATCTCGTTGCCGTGGATGATCGCGTCGATGTCGCTCATCCGCCCGCGCACGGCGTCGATCGCGGCCCGCGCCCGGTCGAGCCAGCCGGCCGGCAGGTCCTCCTTGAGGCCGCCGACGCGGTTGAACATGAAGTGCATCCGGCCGCCGGAGATCTCCTCCATCACCTTCTGGATCTCCTCGCGCTCGCGGAACGCGTAGAAGATCGGGGTGATCGCGCCGAGCTCCAGCGGATAGGAGCCGAGGAACATCAGGTGGTTCAGCACGCGGTTGAGCTCGGCCAGCATCGTGCGCGCCCAGACCGCGCGGACCGGTACCTCCATGCCCAGCATCCGCTCGGCGGCCAGCACCACGCCGAGCTCGTTGGCGAAGGCGGAGAGCCAGTCATGCCGGTTCGCCAGCATGATGATCTGCCGGTAGTCGCGCACCTCGAAGAGCTTCTCGGCGCCGCGGTGCATGTAGCCGATGATCGGCTCGGCGTCCACGATCTTCTCGCCGTCCAGCGTCAGCCGCAGCCGCAGCACGCCGTGCGTGGCCGGATGCTGCGGGCCGACGTTGAGGACCATGTCCTCGGTGGCGAGGCCGGTGCCGACCCCCGCAGTCCGCTCGACGAGTTGCTCTCCCATGACAGGTCAGTCTTCCAGACTGGAGACCGTGGTCACAGCCACGCCCTGGACCAGCCATCCGAAGGCCCCGAGGCCGGAGGGGTCGGTGAGCTCGGCCGCGGCCGAGGCGCGGGAGAGCGCGCGGACGTAGCCGAGCGGGTCGGCGGCGGCCTTCGCCAGGTCGGGGCGGGCGCCGGTGACGCCCAGCCTGCGCAGCGCCGTGCGCTGGTCGAGCCTGCGGGACCAGTCGGCGACGTGCTCCGCGGCGGCGGCGCACGCGTCGAGCGCGACGTGCGCGGTCAGGTCGCACCGCCCGTCCGGGACCGGCGGCACCTGGCGGCCCTCGGCGTAGCCGGTGAGCGAGCCGTAGGGCGGCCGGCTGTCCACAGCATGTGCATAGTCGACGGCGACGGCCACCCCCTCGTCCACCGTCTCGACGGCTCCGGCCCACGCCGCGTCGCGCATCAGGCCGATCTCCGAGCGGTCCCCGACCCGCCCGGTCCGCCAGGCCGGCCACCAGTGCTCCAGCCAGGCCTGCTGCGAGTCGTTCGGCTCCTCGCCGAGCCGCTCGGAGCCGTCCGGCGCGACCTCGACCAGCCGCGGGCCGTGCGGGCCGATCTCGACGACGTCGCACGGCACGTTGTCCAGCCACTCGTTCGCGACGAGCAGGCCGCTGATCCCCTCCGGAGCCCGCGGCAGCCACTCGATCGCGTCCGGAAGCCCGGACGGCCGGTCCGCGAGCTCGACCGCGACCGGCCGCAGCCGCCGCGCGAGCGGATCGTCGCCGAGCCGCCCGAGCACGCCGAGCAGCAGCTCCGCGTGCCCGGCACCCAGGTCCACGAGCGTGAACCGCGCCGGCTGCCCCAGCAGCTCGTCCACCTCGCGGACCAGTCGCAGCAGCGCGGCGGCGAACAGCGGCGAGGCGTGAACCGACGTGCGGAAATGCGCGGCGGGGCCGGCCGGCCTGCGGAAGAAGCCCTCCGGGCCGTAGAGCGCGCGGTCCATGGCGACGGACCACGGCAGGTAGCTGGGGGCGTCCACAGGTCGTTCCACGGGATGAGACGGTACCGCCTCGCGGCGTATGGCCAGGCCGGGCCGCCGTTACGTACTCTCGAAAGCGTGACCCGGCTCTACATCTGGCTGCAACGGCACCCGACCCACGTCGACGGCGTGGTCGCGGTGGTGCTCGTGCTGTTCGGCCTGCTCACCATGGGGCACGAACCGGGCTGGTGGAAGATCGCGCCGCTGGTCATCGGCGCGCCGATCGTGGTCCGCCGAAAATATCCGGGGGCGGTCTTCTGGACGATCATCGCGATCGGCGCCTTCCAGGTGCTCACCCCGACGTACATAAGCGCCTCCGACCTCGCGGTCCCGATCGCGCTCTACAGCCTGGCCGCCTACCGGCCGCGCCGGCACTCGCTGGCCGGCCTCGGCGTCTGCCTGGTCGGCGCGGCCGTCGCGATCTACCGGGTCCACCCGACCGGCGCGCACGAGAGTGCCAGCGTCCTGCTGTGGACCTTCGCCTACTGCGTGTTCGCCTCGCCGATGATCATCGCGTGGGTCGCCGGGGACTCGATGCAGTACCGGAGGTCGTACTACGTGGAGCTGGAGGAGAAGGCCCAGCGTCTCGAACGCGAGCGCGACCAGCAGGCCCAGATCGCCGCCGCCACCGAGCGCGCGCGCATCGCCCGCGAGTTGCACGACGTCGTCGCGCACAACGTCTCGGTGATGGTGGTTCAGGCGGAGGGTGCCGCGTACGCCATGGACTCGGCGCCCGAGAACACCCGCAAGGCCCTCGGCGCGATCGCCGAGACCGGCCGCTCCGCACTCGTCGAGATGCGCAGGCTCCTCGGCGTGCTCCGTGCCCAGGACGGCGAGGCGGACCGCGCCCCGCAGCCCGGCATCGACCAGCTCGAGGACCTTCTCGAACAGGTCCGCACGACTGGCGTGTCGGTGGAGTTCCGGGTCGAGGGCGTGCCGGTCGAGCTGTCCCAGGGCGTCGCGCTCGCCGCCTACCGGATCGTGCAGGAGTCGCTCACCAATGCCCGCAAGCACGGCGGCCCCGAGGTCAGCGCGTGCGTCGGGATGCACTACAACGAGCAGGAGCTGCGCCTCAGGGTGCGAGACAACGGCCGCGGCGCCGGTGCCCCGACCGACGGCCAGGGCAACGGCCTCGCCGGCATGCGCGAGCGCGTCGCCATGTTCGGCGGCGAGCTGACGGCCGGCCCGTTGGCGGAAGGCGGATTCCAGGTCGAGGCCGTACTGCCGTACGAGTCGGCTAGGGTGCTGCAGTGATTCGCATCATGCTGGTGGACGATCAGGAGCTGCTGCGCACCGGATTCCGGATGATCCTCGACGCGCAGCAGGACATGACCGTCGTCGGCGAGGCGGCCGACGGCCTGGCCGCCCTCAGCCTGCTCGACCGCTGCGCCGCCGACGTGGTGCTGATGGACGTGCGCATGCCCAAGCTCGACGGCGTCGAGGCGACCAGGCGGCTGCTGTCCGGCGGCGAGGGCAACGGCGTGCCCAGGGTGCTGATACTGACCACGTTCGATCTGGACGAGTACGCCTTCGCCGCGATCAAGGCGGGCGCCAGCGGCTTCCTGCTCAAGGACGTCCCGCCCGCCGAACTGCTCACCGCCATCCGCGCCGTCCACTCCGGCGACGCGGTGGTCGCCCCCTCCACCACCCGCCGCC